>JBOGFT010000037.1:0-5000 GCA_050701895.1 Acidimicrobiales bacterium | reverse complement strand
TTCCACGGGGGTTCTTCCAATCTGCAGGTGTCAACTACCAACAGAATTGCAGAGCCTCCGCCTTTTCTTTGAACCACCGCCTTCCGAAGCAGATTCCTCTAGACCCCGCTCATATCCGAAGTGCCGGATTACCGATCAAGACCAGACGTCGACGACAAACGACGTTGAGCGATCTCGTGGCTTAACAGCGCTATCGCATCCTCAACCGCAACGAGTCGCCACGAATCGTCTCTCCAGAATTCCGGCAACGTCACACGTCACATACTAAAATGAATGACGTGGTCCGCCACGCGTTGCAGCTAGTTTCGGTGAAGTGAGCCTGCGAACTTCAGTGAAGACCTTATTGGAGCCTGGGGGGAGATTCGAACTCCCGACCTACGCATTACGAATGCGTTGCTCTACCGACTGAGCTACCCAGGCGCAGAGAGCAACATTACACGATCGTTTTCCTGAACTCTTTGCTCAGTAATCCATGAGCGAAAACATCAGGTCGTGCAGGAGCAGCGCCTCGTCGAGATTCGTGTCCAGACGCCGATTGGCTTCGCTCACCGTGTCAATGGCTCGCAACGACGCTGCCACCCGATACTTGCTCTGGGCGTCACCAGCCGCCTCGATGTTGTCAATCATTCGGTCGCGATACACCCCGGTCAGCGCACTGAGACCAAAACGCAGTTCGTCGAGACGAAAGCGACGCTGCTCGCGTCTGAACTGCGCCTCAACATCACGTTTGGCGACGCGTACGCCCAGCTCGCGGGCGTCGCTGGCTCGACGCTCCAGTTCCTCTTGTTGGATGTGCTGTAATGGGCCCATCGCTTCATCCAGGGACGCCGCTAATTCGCGCGCCACTCGCGATGAGTCGGCGGGCTTGCCGGTGAGACGTGCGGGTACCGCGCGCCACTGTTCAACCCGTCGCGCCAACTCGGGGTCGCGAACCAGCACTCTAGCTCGGCGCAGGTTCCCGTTCGCCGCGGCCGCGGCGTTCGCGGCGACGCTCTCGGATGCTCCTTCGGCGACGAGGATCGCCCCAAGATCGGACTCGGAGAGGGAGCGAAGTCTTACCTCGACACAACGCGAGACAATGGTGTCGAGCTCTTCGGAAATCTCTTCGGCGCTCAAGAGAAACACTGTTCGATTGGGCGGCTCTTCCAGGGACTTCAATAGTGCCGCCGCGCTCGGTGAAGCACCCGTCGTCGTCAGTTCGACGTCTTCAATCACGATGATCTGATAGCCGGCACCGAGGGGCCGACGCCGCGCCACACGCTCGGCCTCGCGCACCTCCTCCATGCGCCACGACACGCCCGAACGCTCCGCGACGTAGACGTCGGCGTCCTGCCCATCCATCACGAGTCGACAGACGTCACACTCTCCACAGCCGTGTCGCGGGCACTGCAGCGCAGCGGCGAAGGCGAAGAGCGCATCGCGCACGCTGGCTCCGGGCGGTCCGCTGAACAGATAGGCGTGAACCGGAGTCAGTGCGAATTGACGAAGGGCGCTAACGGCGCGGTCCTGGCCCACTAGGCGGTCGAAGACGTCAGTCACTTCACCAGGCTAAGTGGGCGAGTTGCTCATCGAGCATTCGCGCAACTTCCTCAGGGCTGGGCGAACCGTCGACGACAATCCAGTCGTCACGCTCAGCGAT
Source organism: Acidimicrobiales bacterium (assembly GCA_050701895.1). GTDB lineage: Bacteria > Actinomycetota > Acidimicrobiia > Acidimicrobiales > RAAP-2 > RAAP-2. The sequence goes on along the minus strand of JBOGFT010000037.1, from coordinate 3,361 downwards.
CTCCAGGTAGCCCTCGCGCACGCGCTCGTGAAAAGCGGCGTCGGCAGATTCGAAGCGGTCTTTTTTGTTGTGAGCCCGTCGCTCGTTGACGACCTCCAGGGGCACGTCCAACAGAACGGTCGCATCCGCGCGACACGAGCCGATCGCCAGATCGCTGGCCGACTGCAGCAACGCGAGATCGACACCGCGACCGTAACCTTGGTAGGCCAGTGTCGAGGCGAAGTAGCGGTCGCTCACGACCGACCTTCCCGCGCGCAGCGCCGGTTCAATCACGCTTGCGACATGGTGTGAGCGGTCAGACAGCATCAATAGCGCTTCGGTCTGGGGCTCCATTGGTGTATCTGCGTCGAGTAGCCAATGGCGCAAATTGACACCCAGAGACGTGTCACCCGGCTCGAAGGTGAACAGCGCGTCGTGCAGTTCCGCCATGCGCCGCGCTTGGGTGCTCTTGCCACTGACATCGATACCCTCGAAGACGAGAAAGGTACCGCGCTGACTCACGAGTTCTCGCTGCGCGGCCGCAATAACGCCGCGTTGGCCGCGGCGCCCTTGGCGACGGCCGCACGCTTGGTGGCACCAGCTGCCCTAGTGGCCTTCTTCGCCCCCGCCGCTTTCTTTGTCGTCTTCTTTGGCGACTTCGTGGCCTTCTTCGTCACTTTCGGCGTCAACTTCGCGGCCTTCTTGGTGGCCCTACGCACCCGAGTTGAGGGCTCGGCGTTGCGGCGTTCAGCGAGTAGCTCTCCGGCCCGATCCAGCGTCATCGACTCGGGCGTGTCGCCGAGGCGCAAGGTTGCGTTCGTCTCGCCATCGGTGACATAGAGACCGAAGCGGCCACTTCGCACGACCACGTGGCGCTTGGTCTCGGGATCTTCGCCGAGATCCGCGAGGGGCTTCGCCGCCGCGCGGCGTCCGCGTTGCTTGGGCTGAGCGAACAGCGCGAGCGCCCCGTCGAGTTCGACGCTGAAGATCTGATCCTCGTCCTCGAGTGAGCGTGTCTCCTTCTCCCACGTGAGGTAGGGACCATACCGGCCGTTCTGCGCGAGGATCTCGCCGCCCTCGGGGTGTTGTCCGACGACGCGCGGGAGCGATAAGAGGCGTATTGCGTCATCCAGCGTGACCGTTTCGGGCGACATGGTCGAAAGTAGTGAGGCCGTCTTGGGCTTGTCCTTGGGGTCGGTCATCTCGCCAACCTGGACGTATGGCCCGTAGCGGCCAGCCTTCAGATAAATGGTGTCACCGGCGGCATCCAGGCCGAGTTCGCGATCGTTGCTCGGAGCCGCGAGAAGCTCGAGTGCGTGCTCGACGCTGAGCGAATCAGGTTCGGTCGCCTCAGGGATGGAGACGCGGTCGTCGCCGTGCACGAGGTAGGGGCCGTAACGACCCGAGCGCACCGAGACCATCACGCCGTCGGGCGCTTCGCCCAATATGAGTGAGTTGATCGCGGCGAAGTCAAAGTCATGGGGCTCGTGGGTCATGTGCTCGAGACCGAGGCGCGCGAACTCACTCGCGGCGTCAACGTCGCCAAAGTAGAACCTGCGCAGCCAGGGTTCGAGGTCTTGGCGGCCCTCGGCGATCTCGTCAAGTTGGTCTTCCATCGCGGCGGTGAACTGGTAGTCAACGAGATCCGCGAAGTAGAGCTCCAGCAAGTTCACGACCGCAAAGGCACGAAAGGTCGGCACGAGTGACTTGCCCTTCTTCCACACGTAGCCGCGGCGGTCGATCGTCCTCATCACCGACGCGTACGTCGACGGCCGCCCAATCCCCAGGTCCTCGAGCTTCTTGATCAACGTCGCTTCGGAGTAGCGGTCCGGCGGCTGCGTGTCGTGGGCCTTCGCTTCAGCGCTCGCCACGGGGACGCGTGCGCCCTCGACCAGTGCCGGCAGCAGCCGCTCTTGATCGGCGAGCTCGGCCTCAGGATCGTCTGTGCCTTCGACGTAGGCGCGACGAAAGCCGGCGAACTCGATGCGCAACCCGCTCGCGCTTAGACCAACCGCCACGTTGCCGTCCTTGCCGTCAATGTTCGTCAGGGTTCCTGACAATCGCACGCGGTCTTGGGTGAGGCGAGCGTCGACCATCTGCGAGGCGATGGTGCGCTTCCAGATCAACTCGTAAAGCGCGCGCTCGTCACCGTGCAGTTGACTCTGCGCTTCATCCAGTGAGCGAAATGAATCGCCGGCGGGACGGATGGCCTCGTGCGCCTCTTGGGCGTTCTTCACCTTCGAGGTGTAGGTGCGCGGCTGGTCGGGGAGGTACTCGGCGCCGTACAGCTCCCGCGCCTGCTCCCGTGCCGCCGCGACCGCGGTTCCCGACAGCGTGACCGAGTCGGTGCGCATGTAGGTGATGAAGCCGTTCTCGTAGAGCCGCTGGGCCACCGACATGGTGCGGGAGGCGCCGAACCCGAGCTTGCGGGAGGCCTCCTGCTGAAGCGTGGTGGTGCGGAACGGCGCGTACGGCTTGCGGGTGTACGGCTTGGACTCGACCGAGCGGACCTCGAACGCCGTGTCGTGCAGGTCCGCGGCCAGCGTCTCGGCGCGCCGGCGATCCAGGTGCACCACCCCGCCCGTCGAGACCTTGATCTCGCCGCGCGCGGTGAAGTCGCTGCCACGGGCCACCCGGGCGCCGTCGACCGCGCTCAGCCTGGCGGGGAACAGCCGTGGGTCGTGCCGCTCGCCGGCGTCGAAAGAGCCCTCGAGATCCCAGTACGCCGCGGTGCGGAACGCCATCCGCTCGCGCTCGCGGTCCACGACGAGCCTGGTCGCCACGGACTGGACCCGGCCCGCGCTCAGCCCCGACATCACCTTCTTCCACAGCACCGGGGAGACCTCGTAGCCGTAGAGCCGGTCCAGGATCCGGCGGGCCTCCTGGGCCTCGACGAGATCCATGTCGATCTCGCGGGGTGCCTCGACCGCAGCGCTGATCGCCTGCGGGGTGATCTCGTGGAACACCATCCGCCGCACCGGGACCTTCGGCTTCAGCTCGTCGTACAGGTGCCAGGCGATCGCCTCGCCCTCGCGGTCCTCGTCGGTGGCCAGGTAGAGCTCGGAGGCGTCCTTGAGCAGGCTCTTCAGCCGGGTCATGTGCGAGCGCTTGTCGCGGGAGACCACATAGTAGGGCGTGAACTCGTGGTCGACGTCGACCCCGAGCCGGGCCCACGGCTCACCCTTGATCTTCGCCGGCACCTCGGCGGCGCTCTGTGGCAGGTCCCGGATGTGGCCGATCGAGGACTCGACGACGTAGCCGCGTCCCAGATAGCCGGCGATGGTCTTGGCCTTCGCCGGCGACTCGACGATTACGAGCTTCATGTGGGGGGACACGTTAGCGCCGCAGCCGAACGTCGCCGGATCTGCGACCGCTCCTGTGA
>JBOGFT010000036.1:0-61468 GCA_050701895.1 Acidimicrobiales bacterium | reverse complement strand
GCGACGACTCATCAACCTCGGACTCACCCGTGAAGAGACCTGGATCATCGCACCGAGCTGAAACGCCACAGCGCAAGCCCGGCTCACAAAAAAAGACCGCACTTCGGGCATCAACCCTTCCGGGGTGTAGTCACGGGCGGACCGCGTCTCGGGGATCTGGAGTCAGGAACCGTCGCCAACTTCACCTCGACGGAGTTCTCCATCGTGTCCGGTGGTGTGATGTGCGTGCTCGGCGTGCTGGCCCTCATTCGCTGGCGCCCAACGTTTTGGCGCGAGCGCTCCCTTTAGCTCGCTCGCACCCGAATCGAGCGGCGCTTGGTGTTGGTCACCTGCGCCAACTGACCACAGGCGGCGGCAATGGATCGCCCTCGAGTGTTGCGCACCGTGGCGTTCACCCCGCGCTCGAGGAGTCCATCGCGGAACTCGCGGACGCGCGTCACGCTCGAACCGCGCACCAAGTACCCCGGGGTGGGATTGAGGGGAATCAGGTTGACGTGCGCAGCGAGATCGCGCGCGTAGAGGGCGAGTTCGTCCAGGGCCACATCGGTGTCGTTCACACCGTCAATGAGCGCCCACTCAAAGCTCAGTCGACGGCCAGTGCGCTCGATCCAGGTGGCGCAGGCCTGGTGGAGCCGATCGAGCGGGTAGCGCCGATTCAGTGGGACCAATTCATTGCGGGTCTCGTCGTTGGCCGCGTGCAGCGATACGGCGAGCGTGAGCGCCAACCCCTCGCGGGCGAGGCGCTCAATGGCTGGCGCCACGCCGACCGTCGACACCGTGAGATGGCGCGCGGAGAGCCCCCGATATTCGTGCAGACGACGCACGACCTCGACGGTGACCGCGTAGTTGGCCAGCGGCTCTCCCATACCCATGAACACCACGTTGGACAGTCGCGCCGGCCAGGCGGCACGCGTCGCGTACATGACCTGTTCAACGACGTGGCCGACGCTCAACTGGCCCGAGAATCCCGCCTGGCCGGTCGCGCAGAAGGTGCAGCCCATGGCACAGCCGGCTTGCGAGGAGACGCACACGGTGACGCGGTCGTCGTAGTGCATTAATACGGTCTCGATCGTGGCCCCGTTCTCGAGTTGAAAGACCCATTTGCGGGTGGCGCCGTGATCACTTGCCACGTCGTTCACAACCGTGAGACCGCCGGGGAACTCAGCCATCAGACGATCACGGAGCGCCTTGGGGATTGGCGTGATGTCGCCAATGGCGCTCGCTTCGTCCCAGAGACCGTGCCAGAGCTGATCGACGCGGTACGAAGGCTGTCCCTCCAGGAGAGAGGTCAATTCCTCTTTCGAATATTGATAGATAGACGGCACCGTTCAACGCTAGAGCAAATGGGTGGCCACGATGTAGGTAAATACGGTGTCTCACCCACAGGAATATCACAGGCGATTCTTACTTGCATCTTTCCTCCACCTTGCTGCAATCTTTTGGTATCGGGAAGACACTGCGAACAGCGAGATCAGGCTGTGGACACGTGAAAGGAGAATCGCATGTTCGAAGCAAGTATGGCGACATTGCTGATAGCGCTCGCACTATGCATCGGCGTGGGACTGCCAGTGTGGGCGGTGCGCTCTCAGAAGCCGAAACTCCAGGATCGTGAACTCCCAGCCGAGGTTGATCACCAACGTGAGAGCCGTCGCTGACTATGAAGCAACGGTCGACACGTACTGCGTAGCCCTAACTCGATCAGCGGCTCTAGCAACTGGTCGAATCTAGGTGGTAGGTGGTTTGTTTCCCCTGCGGCCGGGCGTTAGACGCGGGCGAAAACTCTGCTTGACTCGTTGGGGGCCCCGCGAGGGCGGTGCCAGAACAGGAGCATCGTGGAGTTAGCCAACACATCGGCCGTGGTGACCGGCGGGGCCTCGGGCCTCGGCGAGGCGACGGCGCGTGCACTCAGCGCTCGGGGCGTCAAGGTGGTCCTCGCGGACCTCAACGACGACGCCGGACGCACGATCGCCGACGAGATTGGCGGCGCCTACGCGCACTGTGACGTCACCAACACCGAGCAGGTCATCGAGGCACTCAAGTTGGCAAACTCTCTGGCGCCCCTGTGGAGCGCGGTCAACTGCGCTGGCATCGGCTGGGCCACCCGCACGATCGGCAAAGACGGCGAGTACGCATCGGCGCACGACCTCGACCTCTACCGCAAAGTCATCGAGATCAACCTCATCGGCACGTTCAACGTCTGCCGGCTGGCGGCAACGGCCATGAGCCACAACCCCCCTGACGCTGACGGTTGTCGTGGCGCCATCGTGAACACGGCGTCAGTCGCCGCCGAAGACGGCCAGATCGGGCAAGTCGCCTACTCCTCCTCGAAAGGCGGCATCGTGGGTCTGACCCTGCCCCTCGCCCGAGATATCGCGCCTATTGGGGTGCGGGCGAACTGCATACTGCCCGGACTCATCGACACCCCCATCTACGGCACGGGCGAGGCCTCCGAGGAGTTCAAGGCGCGCCTGGGCAACGGGGTCTTGTTCCCGAAGCGACTGGGCTACGCGGCGGAGTTTGCTTCGCTCGCGCTCGAACTGCTGGCGAACAGCTACATGAACGCCGAGTCGATCCGCATCGACGCCGGCATCCGTATGCAGCCCAAATAGCAGAGCCCCGCTCACTCGGAGTCACCGTTTAGCCTTGCCTTCGTGAGCTGGGTTGACGTCGTCATCGTCGTGATCGTCGTACTGGCCGCGCTACGGGGCTTCGCCGAGGGCGCCATCAGCCAAGTCACCGTGCTCATCGGAGTGGGCGCGGGTTTCATCGTCGGCACCACGGTGGCGCCCTCGCTGTCCGCCCACATCACCACGGGCCACGCGCGCCCCGCTCTCGCCCTCGCCCTCGTGTTGCTCATCACCTTGATTGGCGTCACCATTGGCGGCGTCGTCGGTCACATGATCAGCCGCGTCGTGAGCGCCCTCATGCTGGGCATCTTCGATCGCATCGGGGGGATCGCCGTGGGTGCCGTGGCCGCTCTCGTGGGGTGCTGGCTGATTGCCGGGCTCTTGGCGGGGACCTCTTGGAGCTCGCTCGACAGCGCGATCCAGGGCTCGTCGATTCTCTCTGGTCTCGACCACGTCATGCCCCCCGTGCCCACGTTCGAGTCGAGCATCCAATCCCTCCTTCGAAAGGCGGGCGTCCCCGACGTCTTCGCCAACGTGGTGGCGCCGTCTTTGCCAACTCCCGTCAACCCGAGCAAGCTCCCCCCGCTCGTCCCCTCGGTCGCGACCCCGAGCGACGTCGTCAAGGTGCTCGCCAGTGGCTCTTGCAACACGGTGAGCGAAGGCACCGCCTTTTACGTGACGTCGCATGAAGTGGTCACCAATGCCCACGTCGTCGCCGGACATCTCCACTTCACCGTCAACGGTGCCAGGGCCATCGTCGCGCTCTACGACGCGAACCACGACATCGCCATCCTGCGAGTCTCCCGCAGCGGGAAACCACTGAGTCTCCTCGCGCAGGAGCCGTCGGCCGACACCAGGATCGAAGTCGTGGGCTTCCCCTTGGACGGCACCCGCACGCGCGCGCGTGGATACGTCGAAGGCGAGTTGAGCGGGCAAGGGCGCAACTTCTACAACCAGGATCTCGAAGAGAGGACGTTCCTCGACCTCGAGGTGAACGTGAATCCGGGCAACTCGGGTAGCCCGGTGTTGGTTGACGGCCGCGTCGCGGGGGTGGTCGAGTCCTACTCGCTGAGCCAGCGCAGCACGGCATACGCGATTCCCGACGACGAGGTCCAACAGGATCTTTCGCGCGCGTCCGCCACGGGTCACGCCTCCACCCAGAGCTGTCTCAGCGGAGATTGAGGTTCGCGCCACAACGAATCGACCGGATGATGAGTGACGCCCAGAAGCTGGGGAAACTCTCCACAATGGTGTGGTGAGGTTTCGCGCGCTCTCGCTCGGTCTGACTCTGGTCATCGGTCCGTGGCTTACGCCGCTGTCAATCTCGCCCGTCGGCGCACTCGCTCGAATCTCGTCCCAAGATCCCTGCGGCCTCACGGTGACGACACCCACCTACGACCACGTCGTCTGGATTCTTCTGGAAAACGTTGGCTACTCGATTGTCGGATCACCGAGTGCCCCGTACTTGAACTCTTTAGCCGACAGGTGCGGTCTCGCCACGAACTATTTGGCGATATCGCATCCCAGTCTGCCGAACTACATCGCGCTCACCTCGGGCTCGACCCACGGCATCACCGACGACGACGATCCGAGGGCCCATCTACTCTCGGGTCCTAGCATCTTCTCTGAGCTGGATGGAAACTGGCGCGGCCTCGTCCAGTCAATGCCTGGACCGTGTGACCACGTGACGGCCGGAAGTTACGCGGCACGACATAATCCCGCCGTGTACTACGTTTCGCTGGGGGCAATCTGTCGGCGCGACGACATTCTCATGAGCCTGCCGCTCAACCTCAGCGCGAAATTCACCTTCATCACGCCCAACATTTGCGATGACATGCACAGCTGCCCGGTCAATGCCGGTGATCGCTGGCTCGCCCGGATCGTGCCATCAATTATTGCCAGCCCGCAGTATCAGTCGCGGTCCACCGCGCTGTTCATCACGTTCGACGAAAACGACCGTGAACCGACGAATCAGGTGCCGACCTACGTCATCGCCCCATCCGTGCCACGGGGTGCGCGCGTGGGAGCCGCATTAACCCACTACTCATTGTTGCGAACGACCGAAACTCTGCTGCACCTACCTCTGCTGGGAGAGGCGCGTCGTGCGAATTCGATGGTGGGACCCTTTCATCTCTAGGGAGTTGCGTCACGTGCGATGACACTCGAATGCCGCTGGCTCTACAGTCCCCGTCATTTCGCACAACCTGTGCGACGATCGTTGACGTGAATAACCGTCCGTGGCAGAGCCATTGGCACAAGCACCCAGGTGTTCGAACAGGAGATCAGCTCTCACTCGGAGAGCGCTCAGCCGACAGGATGCGTAACGTGATGGGGTCTTGGCCCTTCGTTTTCAGCTTCTTCGCGATCATGATCGCCTGGGCCGTCGTCAACACGTTTCTCTTCGAACACGTGCTCCATCACAAGGCCTTTGATCCCTACCCTTATATCCTGCTGAACCTTTTCCTCTCGATGCTCGCGGGGGTGCAGGCGGCAGCCCTGTTGATCGCCGCCAAGCGTGCTGACGCCATCTCCTCTGAGGTGGCTCTTCACACATCGAACAACACCGACGACATTAAGGCGCTCATCCAAGAGAACACCGAGCTCACCTCGCAGGTGAAGAAGAACACCGATCTTCTGGAAGAGATTCATCTTCACGTCGCCAACATTGGGCGAAAGGTCGGAGCAGAAATGGGCGACCTCCCACCTGACAGAGAGCCCTAAAGAGCGACTCGGGTTCTTCAACAGGGGCGTCGAGACTCAGATCGACGTGGGCTCGGTTTTCTCTTTAGGGAGCACCGCCGGGCGTAACGAGTCCGACCTCGTAGGCGTAGATGACTGACTGCGTTCGATCGCGAAGACCAAGTTTGAAGAGAATCCGGCTGACATGGGTCTTCGTCGTTTGCTCGGCCACCACCAGCGCATCGCTGATCTCCGCGTTGGAGAGGCCCCTGGCCATGAGTAGCAATACTTCCCTCTCCCGGGGAGTCAAGATCTCGAGTGAGGGGTGCTCGGATCGTTCGACCATTCGTTGGCGCGAAAAATTGGCGATGAGTCGCCGGGTCACGGATGGCGCGAGGAGGGCATCGCCCGCGGCGACGACGCGAACGGCTTGAACGAGTTCACTCACCGAGGCATCTTTCAAGAGGAAACCACTGGCCCCCGCGTTCAAAGCTTCGTACACGTACTCGTCGAGATCGAAGGTGGTAAGCATGATCACTCGCGCTCTCGAACCCTCGCCGCCGAGAATCGCCCGCGTGGCCTCGAGACCGTCCATGACCGGCATGCGCACATCCATGAGAACCACGTCAGGCCGCAGTGAACGACACAGATCCACCGCTTCCGCGCCGTTGGCGGCCTGACCGACGACTGTCATATCGTCTTGAGCCGCCAGAAGAGCGCTGAAACCCTCACGAACGATGGACTGGTCGTCAGCGATGATGCAGGAAGTCGCCACGTGGCTCAGGACACGCCACTCGCGGCGAGCGGGAGCTCCACTGCGACCACGAACTCACCGTTAGCGTCCGTACCCGCGACCATGGTGCCGCCCAAGAGCGCGACCCTCTCGCGCATGCCTTTGAGGCCATAGCTCTTTCGCGACGAGTCAAAAACCTTTGGCGAATGCGCGCTGACGCGATTGCTGACCCGCAGTTGCAGGCGACCGGCATCACCATCGATGCTCACGCGCACGGGTGAGCCCGAGGAGTGCTGGCTGGCATTTGACAGCGCCTCCTGCACGATCCGGTACGCCGACAGGCCCACGCTGGCCGAGACGGGAAGGGGCTCATCGGACATCGACAGCGACACTTTGACGCCCGCGTGCTGCGTTGAGTCGACCAAGTCGCGCACGTCGCCCAGGCGAGGTTGCGGTGCGCGCTCAACTTCACCGTCGCTGCGAAGGACCCCGAGAACGGTACGCATATCGACGAGCGCCTCGCGCGCGCGCTCACTGATCGACTCCAGTTCTTCGAACGCCTCGCTCGGAAGGGCGGGCATGCGATAGCGCGCCGTCTCGGTCTGCACGGTGATCAGCGACAGATGGTGGGCGACCACGTCATGAAGCTCTCGCGCAATGCGCGTCCGTTCCTCCAACACCGCGCGGCGAGACTCCTCCTCGTTCGCCCGTTGGGTCTGATCGGCGAGCTCGCGGTGCGCGCGCTGGGACGCGCTCGCGGCGTCAACCGCGAACGCGACGGCGACGATCGCAATGGTGTACACCGCAGGCTGCAACCACGACGGCCAAACCGGTGACTGCTTCAAGGCGCCCGAGGTCTCCCACCACGCGCAGAACGTCATGAGGACCAAAAGCCAGGCGAGTGTGGCTCGACTCCTTCCCCAGGCGGCTATGGCAAACATGAGGATCAAGATCAAGAACTCAAGCGACGTGATACTTGCGTTTGGCAGACTCGGAATCGTCGGCACGACGAAGTACAGTCCGAAGGCGATCCGCCAAGCCAGCAGCGGGTATCGAAGCGACAAGAGCAACGGCACGACGCACGTCATCCCCGCGAACGCCAAGAACCGGGGTTGCGTGAGGAAGATGCCCGCGGCGTTCGCGGTGAAACCGGGCGAGTTTATGGTCACCGTCCTCATCTGAAACACCCCGTTAAGAAAGAAGTGACCGATGTATAGCGCAATGGCTAGAGCGACGAGGTTGACGCTCAGCGCGACCCGTCGTGAGAATCGCGGCGTCGAATTCAGTGGCGTGTCGACGCCGATGAGTACTTCCTCAATTCCGCGGCGAGCGGCCTTCTCGGCGCTTCGCCACGGTACGGCGCGGGGCTCGTGTACTTGTCGCTCGGACACGTCCCAAAGTTACGTCACGACCGATGGTTCGTCATCATCACGCAGAGGTCGTACCTGCGTATGACTCTCCCAAGCGCGTCATACCAACGCCGTACGCCCGAATTGGCTCCACCTGGTGACGGAATTAGGCGCCCTCGATGCCTATCGTGTGCGCAGTAGCCGAGGAAGAGAGTGCACCATGCCCGATGTGGAGATGCTGACGTGGCGATAAGGACGTTTAGGCGGTGGTCGCGTAAACGCGTCATCACCATCGTGCTCGGTCTCGCGGTCGCGCTGGTGGCCGCTCTGGCACTCAACTCCATTTACAACCCTTCGACACCAGCGTCGAGCGCCCCGGGACCAATCGTCCCCGTGACCCAGGGCGACGTCGTCTCATCAGTGACGTCCTCGGGCAACCTGGCCACGGTGTCCACGGCGGAGGAGAACTTCGACGCGGGTGGCACGCTGGCGTCGCTCAACGTCAAGGTCGGATCAAACGTCAAGGCTGGCGAGGTGCTGGCCACGATCGATCCGAGCGCCGCTAGTGCCACGCTCGATCAGGCTGAGACCTCCCTTCGAGTCGACGAGATGACCAGCGCGATGGGTACTACCTCTGTCACGAGCGCGAAGAAGAACTTGGCCAGCGCGCGAGCCACGCTCGCGAGGGATGAGGCGGGCGGTACCGCGGTCAACAAGCTGCAAACCCAGGCGGCACTCGAGAGTGCGGAGCAGCAACTCGCAAACGATCAGCAGCAATTGACCACCGATCAGGCCACGCTCACCGACGATGAGAACACACTCGCCAGCGCCGAGTCTTCGCTGACTGCCGATGAGCAGCTCGGATGTCCGGCGCCCAACTCGGGCTCGGGCTCCTCGGGTCAGTCATCGGACATCGCGAATCCGGCTCTGGGTGCCGCGCCGTCGGTGGCGACCGGCTCGGCGTCGTCGATCGGCGCGGCGTCGGTGGACTTGAACGCGACGATCAATCCGAACGGCGCCGCCACGACGTACTACTTCGAGTACGGCACGACGAGCGCCTACGGCCTACTCACATCGACCTTCTCCCTCGCGTCGGGAACTTCCTCGTCACCGGTGTCGGTGGACGTCACCGGTTTGAGCGCGGATACCACGTACCTCTATCGAGTCGTGGCGACGAACTCCGTCGGCTCATCGATTGGCAGTGGCGTCACCTTCACCACAGCCCAGAGTTCGTGCTCATTGGAGCAGCAATCAGCGGCGACGGACCAGGCCACCGTTACGACTGACGAGGATCTCATCACCAAGGACGAAGCAGCGATCACCTCTCAGCAGCTATCGGTCGAAATCGCGCAGGACAACGCAAAGGCGTCGCCGACAACCCTCGGCACGGACCGGGCTTCGATCACTCAAGATGAGAACGCCGTGAGGCAGGCTGAGATCACCGTGGCCCAGGATGCGGGCACGCTGGCTCAAGACCAGGCCACCATCGACTCCGACCAGCGCACGCTGAACGAGACCCGGTTGACCGCCCTCATCAGTGGCACCGTGACCGATCTCGACGCGTCGGTGGGCCAGATTGTCAGCGGCGGTGGATCGACGTTGTCCGACGGCGCCTCGTCGGGATCGTCCACGCCGCTCATCACGATCGAGGGGCTCAAGTCGCTCGAGGTCGTCGCCAGCTTCGCCGAAGCCGACGCCGTCAACATCAAGGTGGGCCAGAAAGTCGCCATCACCCTGGCGTCCCTGCCCGGGACCGAGGTCACCGGTGTGGTCAGTGCGATCGCGCCCATTTCGACCGTGGTGAACAACGTCGTGACCTATCCGGTGACCATCATCATCGCCCATCCCCCCTCATCTGTGCGTGACGGCATGACGGCCGAGACTGCGGTCATCGTTAAGGAAGCGACCAACGTGCTGGAGTTGCCCAACGCGGCCATCACGACTCTGGGGAACCATTCGTTCGTCGACGTCGTCACGGCCAAGGGTAAGAAGAGGCTCACACCCATCGAGACCGGCTTGGTGGGTGGTTCCTACACCGAGATCACGAGTGGGCTTCACGCCGGTCAACTCGTCCAAGAGCCCTCTGTATCAACGACGGGAGCGACGACTGGCAACACGAACAACGGCGGCCCCAAGGGGGGGTTCGTGCGCGTAGGGATAGGCGGCGGCCCGTGAGCTCGATGATCGAGGCGAGTGACGCAGGTCAACTCGACGACGCGCCGCAACGCGATAAGTGGCCAATCATCGTGTTGCGCGACGTGGTGAAGTCATATCGAATAGGCGATCTTCAGGTACAGGCGACTCGCGGTGTGTCGCTCACGGTCCGGCGAGGAGAGTTCGTCGCCGTCATGGGGGCGTCGGGCTCAGGCAAGTCCACCTTGATGAACATCATCGGTTGCCTCGACGTGCCCACGAGCGGCCACTACCGCCTCGATGGTGTCAACATCCGCCACCTCGACGATCGCGAACTCTCACGGATCAGAAATAAAAAGATCGGCTTCATCTTCCAGGGGTTCAATCTCATCCCTCGCATGTCCGCACTAGCCAACGTCGAACTACCGATGGCCTACGAAGGATTACCCGCAAAGGTTCGTCGAGAACGCGCCATGGCGGCTCTCGGTTTGGTCGGTCTCTCGGACCGCGCACCGCACTTGCCCAGCGAACTCTCCGGCGGTCAACAGCAGCGCGTCGCGGTGGCGCGAGCGATCGGCACCAACCCCTCTCTGATCCTCGCCGACGAGCCCACCGGAAACCTCGACTCCGCGTCCTCCTATGAACTGATGACCATCTTCGCCAATCTCCACGCGCATGGCCGAACGATCGTCATGATCACCCACGAGCCCGACGTCGCCGCGTACGCCTCTCGAGTCGTTCGGCTTCGCGACGGCGTCATCACTGGTGACCACTCGCAAACGCCTTCGGCGCCCCGATTCTCCGAACCAGACCTACCGCACGCTGACTCACGCGTCGCGGCGTTGGATCTCGATCCATGACCGTCTTCTCCAACTTCCTCATGGCCGTGCGCGGCGTCACCTCCAACTGGTTGCGGACCCTGCTGGCGATGCTCGGCGTCTTGATCGGGGTGGCGTCGGTCATCGTGCTTCTGGCCATTGGCACAGGTTCGTCGCAATCGATTGAGAACGCCATCAACAGCCTGGGAACCAACACCCTCACCGTCTTTCAAGGGGGCCCCAACGGCGGGTCGTCGGGCACGCGAATCCGCTTCACCGTGCTGGACGCCCAGTCGCTATCCTTGCTGTCCAACAAGTACAACGCGCCCGACATCAAATCTGCCTCACCGGTCATCAATACCGGGGCCACCGCCGCATTCGACCACGCGAGCTATTCGGCGCAGGTAGTCGGCACCAATCCGTCGTACCTACCGGCGTCGGACTACACCATCACGTCGGGCCGATCCATCTCCAGAAAGGACGTCGCCACCCACGCCGAGGTGGTCGATCTCGGCGCGTCCGTCGCAAAAGCCCTCTTCAAAGGCACCGACCCTCTCGGCCAACAGATCCTGCTCGGCAATTCGGAGTTCACCGTCGTCGGCGTGCTGGCCTCCAAAGGCGCCAGCGGATTCTCCAACGCCGACGCCGAGGTCATCGCGCCCTACACCACAGTCGAGGACCAGCTCACGGGCGAAACCACGAACTTCCCACAGCTCTTGGTACAGGCCAAGTCAGCCTCGACGGTCACCCTCGCCCAGGACGAGATCGAGACCATCCTTGCCCAGCAGAACGACACGACGGTCTCCGCGCTGCCTTTCACCGTGTTGAATCAAGCAAGTCTGCTCGGGGCCGCCACCTCGAGTTCGAAGACGTTCACCGCGCTGCTTGGTTGGGTGGCGGCGGTGTCGCTCTTCGTCGGCGCGATCGGCGTGATGAACGTCATGCTCGTCACGGTCACCGAGCGCACCCGCGAGATTGGGATTCGCAAGGCCATCGGGGCGCGCAAAGGGATCGTCTTGACACAGTTCCTGATCGAGTCCATGGTCATCTCGATGCTCGGCGGAGTCTTAGGACTGGTGGCGGGCATCGCGGTCTCGCGGTTCACTATTGACGGCGTTAAACCGGTACTGGCGTCCTACTCATTGCCCCTCGCCCTCAGTGTTGCGATACTGGTGGGCATCGTCGCCGGCTTCTACCCCGCGTACCGAGCGGCGTCCCTACGGCCCATCGACGCCCTGCGTTACGAGTAAGGAGCAATTTCATGACCGACTCAGGCGATAACACCATCGAAGCCGAGGACCAGTCGCCTGTCGCGGGCGCGGTGCCCGAGGCCTTTGACGCGCTGTTCGACAATGAAAGCCAGGAGTGGCCCGAGCACCAGACGTCACGCGGCTTTCGCGCGCCGTGGCTCGCCACGATCCTGCTGGCCCTGCTGCTCCTCAGCGGCGGACTCTGGCTCGGCGCCTACCTGCAGCGTTCCGAGTCCACGCCGGGCATCGCGCCGAACTTTTCGAATTTTTCCCCAGGCGGAGGATCTTTTACTCAACACGTCTTCATCGGCTCCGGGGCCAGCGGCCCGAGCAGGATAATCACAAAATCCAGCTCTGCACCCTAGATTCAGTCAGAATCGAGACGAGAGCGTCTCCCGACTGGACCTGCCTCGACACTGTCATCCCTCCGAGCGTGGTCGCGGCGACCTTTCTGAGTGAAAACCTCGTTCTCGCGCTACTCGCCGCGGTGGTCGGATTATTGGCCGGATGGCTGGCGTCGCCAGTGATCACAAAGCCGGATGCCGCGCTGATCGGCACGGCGGGCGTTCCTGAGCACGGCGAACGTCACGGTGACGGTCACCGGCATCGTCTCCGTGCTGGCGTTCCGCGCGTTCGCCGAAGGCAAGCTCACCTCTGGTTCCCTCGTCGTGTCAGCCACGGGATTGTCTGATCCGGTGATCAACCGGGACGAGCAGATGCTCGCGGTGATCACCGTCATGCTCGTTACGCTCGCCGTACTCAACGCGCTCTTCACCACGTGGGCGACGGTGCTCGACGCTCGACGCTTCGGCGTTGATGCGAGCGCTCGGGGCCAGAGCCCAACAAGTCGGCTCCGGGCTGGTCGTCGCCCAGGTGGTCTCTGCCCTCCCGGGCGCCATTGTCGGTATCCTCCTGGGGATCCTGCTCTTCAAACTGGCGGTGAAGAGCGGCACCCTGTCACCGACGCTGTGGCTCGGGGCGGGGCTGACCGTGATTGGAACGCTGGTCGCCATGGCCGCACTCACCGTCATCCCGGCGCACTTCGGGGCCCGGCAATCGATCGCCTGGGCGCTGCAGTCCAAAGAAACCTGAGGCCAACGTCGTCAGAGGTCGACCTCATCTCCATCTGAAACGTCCCGCGCGCAACGGGTTTTCGCAGCCTCCGTACGAAGCGATCCAAGGGGGCACCCGCCGTTATCTAAGGTGGAGATGAGCCAACCAGTACCGACACCCCCGCAGGGTGAGTCTCAATTCTCACCCGCCAGCCACGAATGGATACAGACGATGATCAAGGCCAAGGGCTTGACCAAGCACTATGGCACAAAATTGGCGGTCGATGATCTCAGTTTTGACGTCCGTCCAGGCGTCGTCACCGGATTTCTCGGACCGAACGGCTCGGGCAAGTCCACCACGATGCGCATGATCATGGGTCTCGACGCGCCCAACAGTGGTGTCGCCACCGTGAACGGTCGCCATTATCACGACCTGGCCTGGCCATTGCATGAGGTCGGCGCGCTGCTCGAAGCCAAAGCCATTCACCCCGGGCGCAGCGCTCGGGCCCACCTTCAAATGCTCGCCGAAACCAATCACATCAAGAACAAGCGCGTGGATGAGGTATTGGCCGTCGTCGGTCTCGGAGCCGTCGCGGGTCAACGCGCCGGAAAGTTCTCTCTCGGCATGGGTCAGCGTCTGGGCATCGCCGCGGCTCTGCTCGGCGACCCCGACGTGCTGCTCTTTGACGAGCCGGTCAATGGACTGGACCCCGACGGCATCCGCTGGGTGCGCAATCTGCTGAAGGGACTCGCTCGCGAGGGTCGGACTGTCTTTGTCTCGAGTCACCTCATGAGCGAGATGGCTCTGACGGCCGACGAAGTCATCATCATTGGGCGAGGACGACTTATCGCCCAGATCCCCGTCGACCAACTCCTGGCCGAGAGCTCCCAAGGGTTCGTGCGGGTACGTTCGCCCCAACTTGAGCAACTCAAGGCCGCCCTCGATGTCCAGGGGACCACGACCACCACCGAGGATGACGGCTCGCTCTCGGTTCGAGGAGTCGATGAGGTCGCGATCGGCGAACTCGCGGCGAAGCTATCGATCACCCTGCACGAGCTCGCACCCCAGACCGCATCGCTAGAAGAGGCCTTCATGGAGTTGACCGAGGACAGCGTCGAGTACCACGGTGGCGCCGTCGATCAATTCCCCTCGACGGGAGACCACTCGTGAACTCCCTAGTCACAGGTCAAGTTCTCGACGCGGCGCGGGTTCTAGAAGCCGCCAGCGTTCAGCGCCACCATCGCGGAGGGCCCTTCCTCTTCTTCATCCTTTTGATCATCATCATCGTGGCGGTCGTGTTGGTGTTGCAGCGCCGACGCGATCGAAAGACGCCCGATGACACGCCACCTCCACCCTTGCCCGGCCAAGCGTCTTCGCGCGTCGCGTCTGACGATCCGCGACCGGCGAAAGCATCGGCACCGCCGACCAGTGCGCGAGCGACCACTGTGTTGGCTGCGAGAACCGAGACGGGCAAGCAGATGCCAGCCGGGCGATACGGCATCGGCGGGCTCATTCGATCAGAGTGGACCAAGTTGCGCACCGTGCGCTCCACCATGTGGACGCTTGGCGTCACGGTGGTGATTGGCATCGGACTCTGCGCGCTGGTCACCGCCGAGACTCGCGCGCACTGGTCAACCATGGGACTGGGTAATCAGCTCTCCTTTGACCCGACGGCCACCAGCCTGGTGGGGCTTTTCGTGGGGGAGTTCGCCATCGGCATTCTCGGCGTACTGGTCATCAGCGCGGAGTACGGAACTGGGACCATACGAGCTACGTTTTCCGGAGCGCCCCACCGACCGCTCGTGCTTGCTGCCAAGGCCGCGATCTTTGGCCTAGTGGCGTTCGTCGTCGCGGAGGTTGTCTCCTTTGTCTCCTTCTTTCTCGGCCAAGTACTACTCTCTGCTCCCGCGACTCACGCCACGCTGTCGACCCCCGGTGCATTCCGGGCCGTCTTTGGCGGCGGACTGTTCGTCTGCGTGCTTGGGCTCTTCGCGTTGGGGCTCGGGGTGATCATCCGCCACACCGCGGGGGCGATCAGCGCCTTCATCGCCATACTGCTCGTGCTACCCCTCATCACCGCGGCGCTGCCGACTTCCATTGCCAACGACCTGCGGCGATTCATGCCAGATCGCATCGGTGCGACCATGATCACGGTTCACGGCAACCTGGGAGCGAACTCGTTCTCACCATGGGTGGGCCTCCTTGTGCTGGCCCTCTACGCGGTAGCCGCACTGGTCATCGGTGGCGCTCTGCTCGTGCGTCGAGACGCGTGACGGCTCTTACCGATTAAAGACTATTGATTTCCATCAGTTTCTGATATATCGTTTCTTGATATGAATGGCATGGGGCTGTTCCTCTTGGGTCGTCGGCTCATGCAGATTGCCGAGCACGCGTTGCCTCAGGTCAAGGGCAAGATCGCCACGAGCGTGCGACTAGTGCTGGCCGACATCGCCTACCACCCAAACAGTTCGATCAGCGAAATCACCGAACGCACGGGATTCCCCCAAAGCCAGGTGTCGACTGCCGTCGCGAAGTTGCGCGAGGTTGGAGTTGTGGAAACTGAATTGGACGCGTCAGATCGTCGAAAGACCATTGTCCGCACTGCTCCTGCTCTCGAGAAATTCACGGAGCGCGCGGCGGAGAACTCGTCCATCGACGGTGCCGTGGCCAGCGCATTGGCGGCTCAAGATATGGGGCAACTCTCCGAAGCGATTGCGGCGATCAACCTCTTGGCCCGGCTGCTCACTCCAGAGGTGCTCTCGGACCAAGAACCACGACCACTTGCCGGCGCCATCAGCGTCCAGGAAGGAGACACCCCGTGAGCGACGACCAATCACCATCGAACGCCGTCTTGCAAGTCCGCGACCTGACCGTCTCGTACCAGCGATCCACTAAGGCCGTCGACGGCGTGAGCCTGCACATCAATCGCGGAGAGATCTTCGGGCTCCTGGGTCCAAACGGGGCGGGCAAGACCAGCACCTTGAGCGCCATCGAAGGCTTGATCAAGCCCCAGTCGGGGACCGTGCTGGTCGACGGGATCGACGTTCAGCGACAACCCATGCAAGCCAAGTCCAAGATGGGCGTGCAACTCCAGGCAACCAGCTTTCAGGCTCAACTCTCCATCAAGCAGATCGTCCAGCTCTACGCCGGACTCTATGGCGTTGAGTTATCGGACAGCCAGATCACGCAACGACTGGAGTCTGTTGGGCTTAGTCGCGAAGAGCACAACCTGTTCAAACAACTGTCGGGCGGACAACAGCAGCGACTCTCGCTCTCCATCGCACTCATCGCGAACCCCGTGCTGCTCTTGTTGGATGAGCCAACCTCCGGCCTCGACCCGCAGTCCCGGCGCCAGCTGTGGACGCGCATGGAGCACCTTCGCGACGAGGGCGGCAGCATCCTTCTCACCACGCACTCGATGGAGGAGGCTCAGGCCGTGTGCGAGCGAGTGGCCATTATCGACCACGGCAAGGTGCTGGCGACTGATTCGCCCGACGAATTGATTGAGAAGCACCGAGACGATCCGCTCGTGCGCCAAGCGGCCCGCGGCGCGGTGACCCTCGAAGACGTATTTATCGGCTTGACCGGGAGCGCGATCCGTGACTAACGCCCCAACTCTGACAGCGGCGCCTAATACTCGCCTGATCTTCAGGTCGCTCCTGCGGGCCGACTTCATTATCTTCCTGAAGAACCGAAGGGCGTTGATCATCAGCATCCTGCTGCCCTATCTCATCTTGCAGTCCACCAACTCCGAAGCCGCGACGGCGCACCTGGGCGGGGCTCTCTTTGTCATCGGACTCGCTCTCACCTTCGGCCTTGCCTCCACCTCGATCATGGGATATCCCCTGGCCGTCGCACGCGACCGAGAAAAAGGCGTGTTCCAACGACTGCGCGTCACCCCGGCACCGACGTGGGCGATCATGACGAGCCGACTTCTGCTGCAAGTCCTGGCCAACCTCATCATCGCCCTGTTCGTCGTGATCATCGGGGGCCGGATTCACCACCTGTCCTTCTCGATCGGCCAGTACGCGATGGTCCTCTTGGTCTCCATCCTCGGCGGCATCATGTTCTTGTGCATCGGCCAGGCACTGGTGGCGCTCGTCAAGTCCTCGGACACCGTGAACGCGACGGCGCGCTTCGTCTACATCGCCCTTATTTTCCTCGGGCTCTTCGGCCAGGGCGGAACCGGCACCTGGAGCACGATCGCCCGATGGAGCCCCGTGCAAACCCTCATGTCCATCCTCGCCGGCGTGCTCAAGCTGTCGGCGTGGAGCGCCCACGACACCGAGTCCCTACTGTGCGTCGTCGGCTACAGCGTCGTCTTCGCTGTGATCGGCATCCGCTGGTTCAAGTGGGAAGTCCGATGAATGTTTGCTCTACCAAGGAGGTGATGCGGTGATCTGGCTACTTCGAAAGCTCATCCAGCTCATTAAGACGCGTCGCGCCCGTCGCTGACGGACTAACGCGGCAAACCTCTCGGTGCGCGTAATGGCGAAAGCGCGTGCGGGCTCGACGACCGTGACCACCGGCTTGTTGGTCCACGGAGGCCGGCCAGGTACTTTGTTGACCGCGGCAAAACGTGCGCCAACTTTGGGGCCACTCGCATCGTCAAGCCAGGTGCAACTGAGAATTTCGGGGCTGAAGCCCGGCGTGCGAGTGACGTCGGCGAACAACTCGTAGATGGTTTCAGGCGCGGCGGCCATGTGAATGGTTACTGAGTCGTGGTCTAACTTCTGCATTGCTCTATCCTTGCCCGGGTCGATGAGCCAGCCCCGAGCCTTGGCTCGGCTCGATGGGTGCGAATCTCTGGCCTAGTTGGCCGACTCGCCACACTAAATCTCGCGAGCGTCCGCCACATTGTCAAAGCGCGCGAACTCACCGCGCCACGTGAGGTGCGCCGTGCGCGTGGGCCCGTTGCGGTTCTTGCCAACGATGACTTCAGCGTCGGCCTTCATATCGTTCGACACTTCACCATAGATCTCGGGTCGGAACAAGAACAGCACGACGTCGGCATCTTGCTCGAGCGAACCTGACTCGCGAAGGTCCGACATCATAGGCCGCTTATCGGCGCGCTCCTCGAGCTTGCGCGACAGTTGCGAGAGGGCGACGACTGGACACTCCAGTTCGCGCGCGAGGATCTTCAGCGAGCGGCTCATCTCCGAGACCTCAACTTGCCGGTTCTCCGCGCGCCCGCGACTGCTCATCAACTGCAGGTAGTCGATGATGACAACGCCGAGGTCGCCGTTCTGTTGCTTGATCCGCCGCGCGCGAGCCCGCACGTCCATGATCGTGAGCGCCGGGTTGTCGTCGATGAAGACTTTCGCCGACTGGAGGTATCCAAAAGCCTCGTGAGCACGATTCCAGTCAGCTTCGGAGAGGTCCCCGGTGCGCAGTTTCGATGAGTCGATGCGCGCCGTTGAGGCGAGGATGCGCTCGGCCAACTCTTGGCGGCTCATCTCAAGGGAGAAGAACAACGCGGGACGATTCACGACCGCGCCGACGTGGATCAAGATGCCGAGCGCAAAGGCTGTCTTGCCGGTCGCCGGGCGCGCGCCGACGATGGTCATCGAACTCTGCTGCAGACCCTGGAGGATTGCGTCCAGCGAGCGGTATCCGGTTTCGAGCCCGTTGAACCGCCCGCGGGTTTCGCCTCGCTGCTCGAGGATGTCCGCCTCGCTAAGGAGGAGGCGCTGTAGAGGCGACACCGAGTCGGTCTTGCGATCGTCGCCGATGGCGTTGATCTTGCGCTCGGCCTCGTCGATGAGCCCGATCACGTCGTCGGTCGCCACATACGCGTCATCGACGATCTCACCGGCAACGGCGATGAGGCGACGCTGCTGCGCCTTTTCGCGAACGAGTTCGGCGTAGTGCAATGAGTTTGCAGCCGAGGGCGTGTTGATCTGTAACGACGACAGCACCGCGAGCTCGACCGCGACGGCGCCGCGCTCTTGGAGTTTTGCTTGAACGGTGACGTAGTCAACCGGCTCGCCCGCGTGCGCCAGAGCGATGATCGCGCTGAAGATCTGTCCGTGAAGGGGACGATAGAAGTCCTCGGGTTGCACGGTCTCGTACGCAACGCTCACCGCCTCGGGCGAGAGCAGCATCGCGCCGATCAACGACTCTTCTGCTTCGATGACGCTGGGGGGGACTCGACCGCCCGACGCGGGCCGCGTTCGTTCAATTTCAATCTGCGTCATAAGACCTCAACGGTTGTCGATATCGGCTGTTTGTCGCAATAGGAACAACGTGGGGAAAGCCTGTGTAGAAACCGCCACGTAATACACACTTCCAACATGGTGTGACATCCCAAAAAATGAAAATCGCCGGGACGCTTGGTCCCGACGATCTCATCATCAAATCTTCAAAAACTATTTCGCGACGACCTCGATGGTGACGGTAGCCTCGACGCCATCAAAAAGCGTGGCCGTCGCGGTGGCGCTGCCCACGTCTTTCAAATGCTCGGCTAGATGAATGGCGTGACGGTCCAGCGAGATGCCCGTCGCGGTGCGAATCACGTTCACGATGTCCGTCTCGCCGATCGAGCCGAACAGCCGACCATTGGCACTGGCACGCCCGGCGATCGTCAACGTGGCTTGCTCGATAAGCGCCTTCTGCGCTTCGGCGGCGTCGCGGCTCTTCGCGTCAAGAATGTCGCGGGCCTTGCGCATCAAGGTGGCTTGGGCCTCAGTCGTCGCGCTCGCCTGCAGGGCCGCACCAGAGGGCAGCAGGAAGTTGCGCGCGTAGCCGGTCTTCACGTCGACGATGTCGCCGCGACGACCAAGTCCGCGAACGTCACTTCGTAAGAGGACCTTCATTCGCCCACTCCCTCCGCGCTCACGGCCTCCTCAAGCACCTCGGTCGCGACGCTGGCGTCCTCGATCAGATCGCCCTCGACGTTGGGGGTGTCGATGACGGCCTCAACGTTGTCGCGGCTCGGACGCGGGCCACGCGGGCCACGGTCGTCGCGCCCTCCATCGCGGCCACGTCCTCCTCGACGCTCGGTCACGGTGCGCTGCGTGTAGGGCAGCAGCGCCAATTCGCGCGCCGTCTTTATGGCGTCGCTGACGTCGCGCTGATGCTGCTGGCAGTTGCCCGAGACCTTGCGGCCGCGGATCTTGCCGCGGTCCGAGATGTACTTGCGCAATTGCGCCAGATCCTTGTAGTCCACCCGGTCCACGCCGTGCTGGCAGAACGAGCACGGCTTCTTCTTGGCGCCGCGACGAATGTCGATCTTTGGCGCGCGCTTGGGCGGTGTGGGGTTATTCCTGCGTGGCATTAGAAGGGCTCCTCGTCAAAGGCGTAGCTGCTGGGTTCGTTGGTGCGTGGAGCGGGGCGCTCACCGGAGGAGAAGTTCGATCCCTCAGCTCGCGGGGTCTTGGTCACGACGGCGGTCGCAAAACGAAGGGACGGCGATATCTCGTCGGCGTTGATCTCGACGATGGAGCGCTTGTCCCCGTTCTCGGTCTCCCAGCTGCGCTGCTCCAGTCGACCCGAGACAACGACCCGGGTGCCCTTGGTGAGTGAGTTGGCGGCGTTTTCAGCCAGCGCGCCGTATCCGGTCACTTCGAAGTACGAGACGCGCTCCTCCCACTCCTGGGTCTGGCGGTTCTGCCAGCGACGGTTGACGGCCACCGAGAGGCGCACGGCCGCCTGGCCGCTGTTCAAGAACTTCAGTTCGGGGTCGCGGGTGATGTTCCCGGCGACGGTGATGGTGTTGTCAGGCATGGTTTCTCCTTAGCGGTTGGCGCCCGAACCTACGCTTGGGCCGTAACACGGCCGGCGTTCATTCGCACGTGGCGACGGAGGATCTTGAAGCGGAGGACTTCGTCCGACAGAGTCAAGATGCGGTGAAGCTCGTCGACGGTCGCCGACTCACCGCTGAACTCTACGAGGACGTAGTACCCCTCCTTGCGCTTGTTGATCTCATACGCCAAGGGACGCTTGCCCCAACGGTCGATGTTTCCTGGTGTTCCCTCGTTGGCGCGGATAGTCTCTAACGCGCGGTCCAGGGCAATCTGGATCGCCTGCGCGTCAACGTTCGTGTCAAACACGATCATGGCTTCATAGGGCCTCATGGCCGATTTCCTTTCCCTCTGGTCCGAAACTCGTTCGGGCTCTGCGGAAACAGAGCAGGGTTCACTTGGTACAGCCCCGCGTCTGCGGGAGATGAAAGTCTACCGCCTGGGCGAAATTGCGGCCACTTCGCCATTCTCTGAGCAACTCAGCGGAGCCTTTGGGTCAGTTCACCAGATCGTCGGGGTTCGGATAGACCTCGTCTGGCCCGGGGAAGTCCCCCGAGCGCACATCACTGGCGTATCGAGAGATCGCTTCGGTGATAACCGGGCTGAGGTTTGCGTATTGACGCACGAACTTCGCCGGTGGGCGCTTGGTGAGTCCCAGCAGATCGTGAAAGACCAGGACCTGTCCGTCGGTATCGGGTCCCGCGCCAATGCCGATGGTCGGAATGTCGAGCGCCTCGGTGATGCGCGTGCCCACCACATTCGGCACGCCCTCGATGACGATTGCGAAGACGCCTTCGTCCTGGAGGATCTTGGCGTCGAGTTGAAGCTGTTGGGCGGCCTCGCGGGTCTTGCCCTGCACCTTGAATCCCCCAAAGGTCATCACGCTCTGCGGGGTGAGTCCGAGGTGCGCCATGACCGGTATCTCGCCGTCGAGGATTGCCCGCACCACGTCACGGCGCACCCGACCGCCTTCGAGCTTGACGCTGTCGGCGCCGCTGCGAATCAACAGCGCCGCGTTGCGCACACTGTCGGCGACGCTCAGGTGATAGCTCAGCCACGGCATGTCGGCGACAACATGGACGTCGGGCTTCGCCGCCGCTACCGCGCGCACGTGGTGGCACATATCCTCCACGCTCACGTGCAGAGTGTCGTCGTGACCAAGCACGACGTTGGCGAGCGAGTCACCGACCAGGAGAATGTCGACGCCCGCCGCGGCGGCGAGGCGCGCCCCCGGTTCGTCGTAGGCAGTGACCATGACGAGCGGGGCGGCGCCGTTGCGACGCTTGCGACCCTTGATTTGGGGCGCGGAGAGCTTCACTCGCCCGCCTCTTGGGCGAAGGGGACACTCCGGCGCGAGCGGCGACCTCCGGCCGACCACTTGCGCACCAGGTGGTGGAACGAGCATTCGACGCACGCCTCGACGGCGTAGCACTGGACGGGCTCTTCTCGACGCTCGAGCTTCAACAGCTCCGCGCGCGTCGAGGGGCAAGTGCCTCCTGAGGGCAGGCGGGCGCCAAAGACGTAGGTCACCTCCACCAGCTCGGCGTCTCCACAGACCGGGCACGTCTCGCCCGTCTTCCTGCCGATATTGCGAGCCGCTCGCAGAAGTTCAGGGTGAGCGTCACAGACGTCCTCGTAGCGCAAGAGGCCAGCGGCCAACTTGGCGAGGAGTGCGTGGCGCACGAGTCCGAACTCGACCACGGCCCCGTCGGCGGTGCTCGAGCGGAATCGCTTATCCATTACGGGTGATGCTACATCCGTTAAAAACAAGGTCTGTACGCATACCGTCACGTTCGATATATCGATGTGATATGCTTGTTCGCGTGTTAGACATCGCCATCCTAGGACTGCTGATGGAACGTGATCATCACGGTTATGAGGTCCGCTCGCAACTGCGTGACCGGCTCGGAATGTGGGCGAATGTCTCTTTCGGCTCGATCTACCCCGCGCTCGCGCGCTTAGAGCGCCACGGTTTCGTTGAAGCCGTCTTGCCCGTCGCGCCACGGCTCACTTCGCTCTCCACTGGCTCCCTGTCGGGTGAGCGAGCGTCTCTACGCTCACTTCGCGCTTCGACGGGCATTGGTCGGCGCGGCCGCAAGGTCTATCGCATCACCGACAGCGGCCGTCAGGAGTTCTTCGCGCTACTGAGCGACCCCTCGACCCTCGACTCCGCCAAGAGCTTCTCGCTACGCATGGCGCTCGCCAAGCACCTCTCGCCGACTCGGCGCGTCGGTCTCTTGGAGCGGCGCCGGGCTGATCTGCTCGAGCGACTGGCTGAGGTGCGAGCAGGAGAGCGCAACGAAGAACTCGATGACTACGCGCGCGGGGTGATGGAGCACGCCGCTCGCGGCGTCGAATTGGATCTCGCGTGGATCGACGACATGTTGAACACCGAACGCAGTAATCAAACCTTCGCGAACGAAGCGAAGTAGGAAAGGAAGCCATGAAGAAGATTCGTGTGGCGATCGCGGGCGTGGGCAACTGCGCCAGCTCACTCGTCCAGGGCGTGACGTATTACCACGACGCCAAGGAGGGCGACCACGTGCCCGGCCTCATGCACGTCGAGCTGGGCGGATACCACGTCAGCGACCTGGAGTTCGTGGCGGCCTTCGACGTCGACGCCTCCAAGGTCGGCAACGACCTGGGCAAGGCCATCGACGGCGGGATGAACAACACGTTGAAGTTCGCCGACGTTCCCACCCTCGGCGTGATGGTCCAGCGAGGACCGACTCTCGATGGTCTGAACAAGTACTACCGCGCGGTCATCGAGGAGTCGCCCTTCGAGGCCGTCGACGTCGCCCAGGCGCTGCGCGACGCCCGGGCCGAAGTTCTCGTCTCCTACCTCCCGGTCGGCTCCG
The DNA here is from genome assembly GCA_050701895.1 of Acidimicrobiales bacterium. Lineage (GTDB taxonomy): Bacteria > Actinomycetota > Acidimicrobiia > Acidimicrobiales > RAAP-2 > RAAP-2. Next base: position 38,226 of record JBOGFT010000036.1, on the reverse strand, counting down.
AAGACGCCCAGCGTTACTACGCCCAGGCCGCTCTCGACGCGGGCGTGGCCTTCGTCAACGCCATCCCCGTCTTTATCGCCTCGGACCCCGAGTGGGCGAAGAAGTTCGCGGACGCCGGAGTGCCGATCATCGGCGACGACATCAAGAGTCAAGTGGGCGCCACCATCGTCCACCGCGTCCTCACCCGTCTCTTCGAAGACCGTGGTCTCACTCTTGATCACACCTACCAGCTCAACGTGGGCGGCAACATGGACTTCAAGAACATGCTCGACCGCGAGCGCTTGGAATCGAAGAAGGTCTCCAAGACCCAGGCCGTGACCTCGCAACTCGAGCTCAACAACATGGACCCCGACAATGTGCACATTGGTCCGAGTGATCACGTGCCCTGGTTGGCCGACCGCAAGTGGGCCTATATCCGCATGGAAGGTCGCAACTTCGGTGACGCGCCGCTCAATATCGAACTCAAGCTCGAAGTATGGGACTCGCCCAACTCAGCGGGCGTCATCATCGACGCGGTGCGCTGCGCGAAGATCGCCCTGGACCGCGGCATTGGCGGACCCCTGCTCGGGCCGTCGGCCTACTTCATGAAGTCCCCGCCCGTGCAGTACCACGACGACGAGGCCCACGACATGATTGAGACCTTCGCCGCGGGCGCGGAGAACCCGGTCTGGCCCTAAAAGTCCACCGCTGTAGAGAGAATGCCCCCGCGCAAGCGGGGGCATTCTCGTCAGTTGCCCTGGTCCGCCCACCACGCGCGCAGGCGCCGCGCCGCCTCCTCGGCGTCGATCTCGCCCTCATCCAGGCGGATCTCCATCAGAAAGTCCAGGGCCTCGCCAACGGCGCGGCTCGGGCGAATGTCGAGCAGCTCCATCACCCGTATCCCGTCCAGCGCCGGGCGCAAGCGACTCAGGTCCTCTTCTTCGCGCAACTCCTCGATGCGCGCTTCCAGCTCGTCCATGCGCGCACCCAGCATCTCGGCCTTGCGCGCGTTGCGCGTCGTGCAGTCGCTGCGCGTGAGTTCATTGAGCTCATCAAGCAAGTCGCCGGCGTCGCGAACGTAGCGGCGCACCGCGCGGTCGCTCCAGCCGAGTTTGTACGTGTGAAAGCGCATGTGCAGCTCCACCAGCGACGCCACATCGTCGATCATGCCCTGTGAGTACTTGAGCGCCGTCATGCGTTGACGCGTCATACGCGCGCCCACCACGTCGTGAAAGCGAAATGTCACGCCGTCCTCAGAGATCTCACGGGTAGCGGGTTTGGCGATGTCGTGAAAGAGCGCGGCGAGGCGCAGCGTCAACAACGCAGAGGTCTTGTCGACGACGGCCAGGGTGTGGCGAAAGACATCCTTGTGCTGCTGCACGGGGTCTTGCTCGAGTTGGAGCTTGGGCAGCTCGGGAAGGAAGTACTCGGCCAGGCCCGCGCGCACGATGAAGTCGAGCCCGACTGAAGGCCGCTGCGTCACCAGCAACAAGTCGAGCTCGCCGCGAACGCGCTCGGTGGACACCTTGGTGAGTTTCTCGGCCATGGCCGTAGCGGCCGCTTCGAGTGCGGGATCGATGGTCATCTCGAAGCGCGCGGCGAAGCGCGCGGCTCGCAGCATCCGCAGCGGATCGTCGCTAAAGAGGATCTCGGGATCGATGGGCGTGCGCAGAACTCGGTCCTGGAGGTCGTGAAATCCCTGAAAATAGTCAAAAAGCGTCTGCACATCGGGGATGTCCGCGTTCAGGGCGACGACGTCAAGGGCCAGCGCGTTGATCGTGAAGTCGCGCCGCGAGAGGTCGGCCTCTAGCGAGTCGCCCCACTCGACCGAGGGCTTGCGGGAGTGATCCACGTAGGCCTCGGAGCGAAAGGTGGTGACTTCGACCTTGATCGCATTCTCGCGCAGCGTGCCGCCTATCGTTCCATAGGCGCGGCCCTGCTGCCACAAAGCACTGCAGAGCGGCGTCATGAGTCGCTCAATGTCCTCAGGACGCGCGTTCGTGGTGAAGTCAATCTCGAAGTCCTCGCGTCGCGGTTCGTCGAGCAGTGCGTCGCGCACCGACCCGCCCACCGCGTAGAGCGAAAAGCCCTCTCGCGCGAACGCCTCGGCGAGCGGACGCGACGAACGAGCAAGGTCACCGAGTTGATCATGGGCGTTCGTAAAGGAAGTCACTGCGAATGAAGGGTAGCGGCGCCCAAGGTTGCTCTCGCCCGAATGTAGCCTGTAAGAGCAATGTCCCACCGATTTACGACCTGGTGGCGGGCGCTCAGCGTCGTATTCCTCAGCCTCGCAACGGTGACGTGGCCTTCGGCCGCGTGGGCCGGTACGACTCCCCACTTCGACGTGGTGCACCAAAGTTCCGTGGCGTCCCTCTCACCCAGTGGCACGGCGAGATTCGGCACCACCATCACCATTACGCCGTCCAGCGCGAGTGCGAGTGCCATCGTCACCATTTACCCCGTCATCACCGCTCGCAGCGAGTTGGCGCCCATCGTCGACGGGGTGGGACCGGGCGTGGGGGCGGTCTCGACGACGGGGTCCTTCGCCCTTCGCTGCCTGCACGCGGGCAAGGCCTCCTTCAATATCACCCTCTATACCAAGTCATTACCCTCGCCGCCGCGCTCGTGTCAGGGAATTACCCCGCATCTGAAGCTCTACTGCTCCAATCTCGGATGTGGCGGCGTCTACCCCATCCGATATGTCGTGAGTGTGAACGGCGCCCAGGTCACCAAGTGGTCCCTCCTCGCCGTGCAGTCGGCGAAAGTCTCCAAGCCACTCCAAGTCGCGCTCGTGGCGACAGTCACCCAGCGCGCCCTGCACCATCCCGATCGCTCGATACACGTCCTCAACACGTTGGCGCACTACCCAAAATCACCGCTGACCGTGAGCACCGACTATCCGGCCTTAGCGGCCATCCAGCTGAACGCGACACGCGGTCCGGCCTGGGTGAGCGCCCTAGAGCGCGCGCTGGATAGCCCCCTACATCGCGCGATCGACGCACCGCCGAGCAACGCGGACTTCGCCGGCCTGGCCGCCCATCACCTCGCCACCCAAGTGGGCGAGCAACTCACGCTCTCGAGTCAACTGCTGACGACGATGACCGGTCACTACGTCGACGATCCGGTGCTTCTGAGCGGGGCTCAGTCATCCCAGAGCCTCTTGGCGCTCGATCGTTCGGGCTTCAACGAGGTGGTTCTGCCCGAAAAGGACCTTCGCGAAGCGCCGTCCGCCACACTCACTTGGGGGGCGCCCTTTCATGTGACCGGCGCCGGATCACTCACCGCACTGAGCATCGATGGGCCTCTGTCACAACTCACGCACGACACCGCGATTGAACCGGGACGACGCGCGGCGATGACTCTCGACACCCTCGCGTTCTTGCACTACGAGGCGCCCTACGCGCCGGCCACCCGCTCGGTTGTCATTGCGTCGCCCGTTAATTCGACGTCGGACACATTCTTCGCCGACTTCTTGAGCGGCATCGACCACGACCCCTTCGTCCAGTTGGCCTCTCTTTCCCCCTCGTTCAGTTCATCGCTCGTGGGCACCAACGGAGCACCGAGCGCGCGTACGCTCACGGAGACGACACCGTCAACGTGGTCGACAAACAATGTCTCATCACTGCTGACGCTGATTGGCGCGGTCAACTCCTTCGCTCAGAGTGTGAAGAGCAGCAACATCGCCACGGTGCTGCGCGTCGCCGTGGCCAAGTCAGAGGTTCGCGCCAGCCCCAGTTCGCGTCAAAACGACATCGACGCCGCGAACCACCTGCTGAAAGCGCAACTGGCCCAATTCTCGATCGATCAGAGCACCATCACACTCGCTGGATCGGGCACCGCGCTGCCCATCACCATCATCTCGCACCTGCACTACACGGTGAAGGCCGTGGTGCACCTGGTGACCGATCGTCTGACCTTTCCTGGTGGTGACGCGGTGCCGGTCACGCTCGACTCGCCGACCCAGTCGATTCGCGTGCCCGCGACGAATCCGCGCGGGAGTTCGCTTACCCTGCAGGTGATCCTCACCACTCCGAACGATCAGGTCGTCCTCGAGCGAACCGCGGTACAGGTTCACATCGCGGGGACGTCGGTGGTGGGCTATCTCCTCACCTTCGCATCGCTCTTCGTACTCGGCCTGTGGTGGTGGCGCACGACTCGACGCCGACCGAAGGGCCGTCACGTTAGATGAGCGTCGCCTCCAGCCACTCATCGCGCGTCATGTCTATGGCCGGCGGGACTCTCGTCTCGCGCATCAGTGGCTTCGTGCGCGTGTTGGTGCTCGCCTGGGTTCTCGGCTTCACGCCGATCGCCGACGCCTTCAACCTGTCGAACACCGTGCCCAACATGCTGTTCGACCTCGTGCTCGGCGGCATCGCGACTGCTACGTTCATCCCTGTCTTTGTCGAGCGCCTCGCCCTGGATGGCGAGCGGCGCGCCTGGAAGTCGATCTCCAGTGTCATCACCGGTGCTCTGATCGTGCTAGTGGGCGCGTCGGTGATCGCCTGGTTCCTCGCGCCGTACATCATCGACGGGTTTACGTTCATTCAGCGAACCTCCACGGCACACGAGAGCGTCGCCTACGTACTTCACCAACGCCTCGTCGCCGCACAGCAGCGAGCCGTCGCCACCGACCTGCTGCGGTTCTTCGTGCCGCAGATCTTCTTCTACGGAGTCATCGGCATCGCCACGGCGCTGCTCAACATTCGTCGGCGCTTTGGCATCGCGACCTGGGTGCCGGTCGCCAACAACCTGGTGGCCATCGCGATTCTGATCTGGTTCCACCTGGTCGACCCGTCCCCGGTGTTGGCGGACCTCGCCGGTTCGCGCGATCTGCTCTGGCTGGGACTCGGCACTACTGCGGGGGTCGCCATTCAGTTCCTCTGTCTCGTGCCGTCACTGATGCGCAGCGACCTATGGCGACTGAGCTTTCGACTCGATCTCGCCGATTCCGCCATGAAGGCGATCGGACGCCTCGGCAGTTGGACGCTGCTGGTTGTACTCACCAACCAGTTGTCGCTCTACGTCGTGCTGGCCTTCGCCTTTGGTATCGGCGGCAGCGGTCCCGTGAGCGACTACACCTACGGCTGGGCCTTCATGCAGATGCCCTACGCCGTCGTAGTCGTCTCGGTGCTGGGCGCCCTCACTCCTCAACTCGCCGGATTCGCTACCGATGAGGACTACGTGGGGCTCACCGAACGACTGCGCTTCGCGCTACGACAATCTCTCGTCATCATCATTCCGTGCACGCTGGTGATCATCGTCTTGGCTCAGCCGCTCGTGGGCATTCTCGTGCACCACGTGGACGCACGTCACTCGTGGCCCGTCGGCACGGTCCTGGCCGTCCTTGCGGCCGGGCTGCCCGGGTTCACGATCTTCCAACTCTGCGTTCGTGGACTCCAGTCGATGCAACGCGCCCGACAGGTGTTTCTGCTGTACCTTCTCGACAACGCCCTCACCATCGCCCTATGCGTCGTGCTCGGTCGCCACTCCATCGTCGGATTGATGGCGGGAATCTCCCTCGGTTACAGCGTCGCGGCCGTCGCTTCTTTGATCGTGCTCGCGCGCTATCAGGTCAACATCATCACGGGGGTCTGGAGCGTCCACGTACGTCGCAGCCTCGTGGCGTCACTGGTGGCGAGTGTGCTCGTGGCCGTTGCCTACGACGTGCCCACCTGGACACACGGCCTCGGTCTCCTCACGCGATTCGCTGGCGCACTGATCGTCGGCGTGGTTGCCTACACCCTCGTCGTCGTGGCGTTGCGTCGTCTGGTTCGACGAGCGTACGCAAAAGATGCAAGGCTTGAAAGGTTCTAGGGGGACCCATGGCTCGAGTTCGCGTCATCACCGACAGCGCGAGTGACATACCAGCAGAGATCGCCAGCCAACTCAATATCGAAGTCGTGCCGCTCTCCATCCGCTTTGGAGAGCAGGAGTTCACCGATCTCTCCCCCGAAACGTTCTGGGGCAAATGCAAGAACTCCAAGACATTGCCCGAAACGTCGGCCCCGTCACCCGGAGCCTTTCAAGCTGCGTTCGAACGCGCTGAGTCTGAGGGCTTTGACGGCGTCATCGTCTTGACCATCTCATCATTGCTGTCCGCCACCCACCAAGCGGCCGTGCTGGGCGCTGAGGCGGTCACGGGCCAGATTGATGTCCGGGTCATTGACACCTTGAACGTGTCGATGGGTGAAGGCCTCATCGTGATCGACATCGCCGACGCGGCGCGCAACGGCGCGGACCTCGACAGCCTGGTAGCTCGCAGCGCAGAGGTCATGGCGAAAGTGGGGGTCGTCGCCACCCTCGACACGTTGGAACACCTCATCAAGGGCGGTCGAATCGGCAGCGCGAGAGCACTTCTCGGCCAGGTACTCGCGATAAAGCCCCTCATCGACGTCAAAGGTGGCGTGGTCGCCGAAGCTGGTCGCCAGCGAACGCGCGCGAAGGCGTTGGCCGCCGTGGCCCGGGTCGCGGCGAACCACGCGCCGCTTCGACGCCTCGCGCTTATCGAGGGAGCCTGCAGCGACGTGGCGACTCTTGAGGCACTGGTCAAGGACATCAGCACGCAGTTCCCGCTCATCGTGGCCGACATCGGACCCGTCGTGGGAACTCACGGCGGTCCGGGCATCATCGGACTCACGTGGATCCAAGAGTGACAATCGTCCTCCGCTAGCCTGCAGGACGTGGCCGACAACGCTGGACCCGACACCGACATCGTTGATCGGCTCCTCGCGGGGGTCGACCATCTACTCGATCTCGTGCACGACACGGTCCTTCGCCCGATCATCCTCGCCGGGCGCGCCATCGCCTTCGGGCTGATCATTGCGCTCGCCGCGGTGGTCTTCATTGTGGTGCTGGCGATTGGTCTCATTCGGCTGCTCAACGTCTACGCGTTCTCGAGTCACCAATGGATCACGTACGTCGCGGTTGGCGTCGCGTTGATACTTGGTGGTTTCTTCATCTGGCGTAAGCGCCGACCGCTCACCTTGAGAAAGTAATGACCGAGCACACGCGGGTTCTCATCATTGGATCGGGTCCGGCCGGCTTAACCGCCGCGATCTACGCCGCCCGGGCGATGCTGAAGCCCATCGTGATCGAAGGCGAACCCTCCTCCACCACCGACCAACCGGGCGGGCAGCTGATGCTCACCACCGACGTGGAGAACTTCCCGGGCTTTCCTGAATCCATCAGCGGCCCGGAATTGATGATGAAGATGCGCGATCAGGCCGCCCGATTTGGCGCCGACTTACGAGTGGAGAAGGTCCACAAGCTCGACACCACGGTGAGACCATTTCGCGCCTGGCTCAGCGGCGACGTGGAGCCGAGCTTCACCGCGGACGCGGTGATCCTCGCCACCGGCGCTCGCTCGCTGATGCTGAACGTCCCCGGTGAAGAGCGCTACCTGAGTCACGGCGTGTCGACGTGTGCGACGTGTGACGGTTTCTTCTTCCGCGGCCAGGACATCGCGGTCGTAGGTGGCGGGGACTCGGCTCTTGAAGAAGCGCTCTTTCTCACCCGCTTCGCTTCGAGCGTCACCATTGTCCACCGACGTGACTCGTTGCGCGCCTCAAAGATCATGCAAGAACGCGCCTTCGCTCACGAAAAAATTCGCTTCGAGTGGAACACGCACGTCACCGAGATCTTCGGCGACGACAAAGTGATGGGCATCAAGGTGCGTGACACTGTCAGCGAGCAAGAGCGCGTGCTCCTGGTCACGGGGGTCTTCATCGAAATTGGTCACGTGCCCAACACCACCATCGTGAGCGATCAGGTGGATCTCGAGCACAACGGGTACGTGCGAACGACGATGGGCTCATTCACCAACGTCGACGGGCTCTTTGCCGCTGGCGATGTCCAAGACGACGTGTACCGACAGGCCGTGACCTCGGCGGGCTCGGGTTGTGTCGCGGCCATTGACGCCGAACGGTGGCTCGAAGCGCAGGGGATGTGAGCGCCTAGGCCGTCCTTTCGGCACCATGGCGTTTGTTGTTCGTGCTCACAGCTTGACTCGGCGGCGATTGCGCGAGTTGGATCTGTTGCTTGGTCACTAAGGTGGTTGTCCAATGCCATCAATGGCGTTCGAGGAGGTTAGGCCATGAGCGAGAGCATCACGACTTTGACGGACGCGACCTTTGACGAGGTCGTCAAGTCGTCAGATAAGCCGATTCTCGTCGACTTCTGGGCCGAATGGTGCGGCCCGTGCAAGATGATCGCGCCCATTCTTGAAGAGTTCGCGACCGAGCAGTCTGACAAGTTCGCCATCGGAAAACTCGATGTTGACGTGAACATCGAAACCGCCACCAAATTCTCGGTGATGAGCATCCCTACCCTGCTGCTATTCAAGGAAGGCGAGGTTGTCGCGCGACTGGTGGGCGCCAAGCCAAAGGGCGCGCTGCTGCAAGAGATCACCTCGAACCTATAGTCCGCTGAGCTTTGACCCCCTTCGCAGTGGCGACACGGGGCCCCGTGTGCGCGACCTCAAAGAGCGCCTTGGGGCGCTCGCGTTTGAGCCATCGGGCGAAGATGACGTCTTCGACGACGAAACCGTGGCGTTCGTGGAGTCCTTCCAGCGTTCGCGCGGACTCCCTCTGACCGGTGTCGTCGATCGCATCACCTATGAACGCCTGGGGGAAGCGAGTTGGCAGTTGGGACAGCGACTGCTCTACTCAACGAGCCCCATGCTGCGCGGCGACGATGTCGCGGAACTTCAAGTTTTGCTGGCCCAACTGGGTTTCAATCCCGGGCGAATTGACGGGATCTTCGGCCTGAGCACCGCTGGCGCACTCGGAGAGTTCCAACGCAACTGCGCGCTTGGAGAATGCGCGACCCTCACAAAGGAAACGTTGTTAACCCTTCGCCGCGTTCGCGCCACGAATGCGAGCAAGAGTCTCATTGGTGACGCGCGCGACCTCGCCGGCATCGACCCCTTAGCGAGCGGTTCGGTGCTGCTCTGCGGCGCCGGCCCCCTCATCGAAGCTCTCGCGCGTCATCTGCGCGACAAGGCATCCATTCTCGCTTTGCTCGGAACTTCACAAGAAGAGGCCGCCCAGTACGCGAACGCGCACGACGTGGCGATGGTCATGTCTTTTCAAACCCTCAACCACGTCGAGGGAATCCACCTGCACTACTGGGCCAGTTACCGAAGCCATTCGCACCGCGGCGAACTGGTCGCGAGCGCGCTCTCCTCGGTGCTCGCTCAACAACTCGAAGACTCTCGCGTCGACGTCACCGGCATGGCGCTACCGATACTCCGCGAGACGAAGATGACCACGGTCCACGTTGAGCACGGAAGCCTCTCTCAACAGGTACTTCACCAGGCCATCACCGCATTTGAGGGGGTGGCGGCGCGGGTTATCCACAGTTCGGAGTAAAAAAAGTTACCAAAAACCGGGCGTTTGGCTGGTAAAAACCCATGAATTAAACCGAAATCGAAGTAACCCACAACTTCATCCACAACTTGGGGAAAACTTCAACAAGAGGGTTAGGTTTAATGTTGAAGGTCACTTGGGTTTCGCAATAGCGCTGTAGAGGCGTTCGAGATCGTCCAGGTCCGCAAAGTCAATGATTATGCGGCCATTGCGCCCTTTTAGGTCGACGTGCACCCGAGTGTCCAGGTAGTTCTCCAGGAGCTCCTCCAGCTCGGCGACGCTGGCGTCGGGAACGGGACGCAGCCGAGGCGCACTCTCGGGGGTGCGCGTGACGGTCTCCGCCGTCGGCAGGGGCCGCGGTTCGAGAAAGGCCTTGACGGCCTCCTCCGTCGCGCGCACCGACAACTCATTCTTGATCACCTTCGCGACCAGGGTTGCTTGGGCGTTGGGATCGCTGATCCCGAGCAACGCTCGGGCGTGACCAGGCGTGATATGAGAGGATGCGAGCGCACTCTGCGCGGTCTCACCTAGTTGAAGAAGTCGTAACGTATTCGTAACATAAGCCCTGCTCTTCCCCACCCGCTGCGCCACTTGATCGTGGGTGAGGTCGAACTCGTCCACCAATTGCTGGTACGCCGCCGCTTCTTCCAGAGCGTGAAGGTCGACACGGTGGAGATTCTCTACTACCGCCTGCTCCAGTGAGAGACGATCGTTTACCGAGTCTTGGAGCAGCACCGGCACGAATTCGAGCTTTGCGATACCGGCCGCTCGCCAGCGACGCTCGCCCGCGATAAGTTCGAACTTGTCGGGTTCTCCGTCAACCGGACGAACAATGATAGGTTGCAGAACACCAAGTTCGGCCACTGACGCGGCGAGGGTCTTGAGACTGTCATCATTGAAGGTTTTGCGGGGTTGAAACTGATTGGGCCGGATCGCGTCAACGGCAACCATTCGAAGCGGGCTTGACGGAGGAGCTTCAATCGCCGCTTCTGGCGAAGCCGGTGTTCCTTCTGGGATGAGGGCGCCGAGTCCTTTTCCTAAACCTGGTTTTCTAGGCATTTATGATCTCCTCTGCTAGGGCGCGGTACGCGATCGCACCCTTGGATGTGGGGTCGAATACGGTGATGGGCTGGCCGAACGATGGCGCCTCGGCCAGTCGGACAGTCCTTGGAATCACCGTCTTACAAAGTTCGTCGGGAAAATGCTTCTCCACTTCCTTCGCGACATCGGCCGAGAGCGTGTTTCGTGAGTCGTACATGGTCAGTACGACCTTGGTTATTCGAAGCTCAGGGTTGAGGTTCTTTTGAACGAGGTCCACGATCCGCTGAAGCTGAGTGAGACCCTCGAGCGCGTAGAACTCGGCCTGTACGGGAACCATAATCTCTGTAGCTGCGGCAAAAGCGTTAATGGTTATTAGACCAAGTGACGGCGGACAGTCGACAAAAATGAAGTCGAATTCTCCCTCGACCGAGGCAATGGCCCGCTTTAGTCGCAACTCGCGCGAGATTACCGACGTTAACTCCTGTTCAACTCCGGCAAGGTCCAAGGTTGCGGGAGCCACAAAGAGGTTATTGAAGCCAGTTGGTTCCACGATATCCACCATTGGAACGTCGTTCAGAAGGACGTCATAGACGGATCGCTCAAATTGGCGACCATCCACCCCAAGGCCCGTTGTAGCGTTTCCTTGAGGGTCGAGGTCGACCACCAGGACCCTCTTCCCCTGCTCCGCCAGCGCTGCTCCCAAAGAAATAGTGGTTGTGGTCTTGCCAACTCCACCTTTTTGATTGGCTACAGCAAAAATCCTCATTGAGCTGGCATCCGCCATGAGCCTCTATCTTCCCGACCGTAGGAATTGGTCCGACGCCTCGTCGTTTAACATGCCATTAAACTCTCTTTTCGACGCTCCGTCAAGTACCGATGTTTCACGTGAAACATTCCCGTCCGGAGTCTTCTCGCAATGTTTCACGCGGGCGCACCGACCTTCGAAAAACCTTCAATCACGGGTATTCCACGTAAAAAGATGCGAACTACGATCTGTCTAACCCAAGTATGTTTCACGTGAAACATCTTCTTCAGTCGCCCTCCTCTCAACCGGAGCAAAGTCGTCCGAGTGCGATCGGCCGCCAATCGAGGCGGTCCCGCCTGTCTGGACCCTCTAGAATTACCCACACCGTCGAAACAAGCTCGGCGTTTTGTGTTTCACGTGAAACATCTCTGGCAAACCTGGTGTTGGGGTTCCCCAGCAACATATAAAGGAAACTCAACGCGGGGCTGGCACCTCTAGCGGGCAGTGTTTCACGTGAAATATTAGAAGAGCGGCCTTTTCTTTGGGATGCCAGATGCTCGAGGGTATTCCATCTTCGTGGGATTATCCTTGACCAACACCTCATACGAACTGACGTGGCGAGATCGACCAAGGTCTCGTAAACCCAAAAGGCCTAGTCCAGAGGCCTTCCACCGATCTCGGTCCGTATCGTTGGGAGGCTCAGAGACTATGAGCACTCCCCCAACCTTCAAAAATCTCACCGCACATTCGGCGGTTACGGCTGGCGGACCGAACGATCGAGCGGTGACGAGGTCGAAAATACCTTCACACTCGGGCCAACGAGCGGCTTCTTCGGCTCGCGCATTGATCACCTCACCCTTGGGTGAACCAGTGCACTCAAGGACTTGCGCCAGGAAATTGCTGCGTTTGACCATAGAATCGAGAAGAACTCCGCGACAGCGCCAACGTTCTAGCAATACCAGGCCAGGAAGTCCGCCGCCGCTCCCCAAGTCGAGAAACGATTCCGGAGGAGAACTACGAATAGCCTCCCAGCACGACGCAAAACCCTTCGCGTGGCCGATTTGTGGCCCAATTGGCTGAGGTCCTAAAAAACCCCGCGCCCTCGACTCTTCGAGGGCGCGGGGCATCCATTCTTCGTTCACACTGCCATTATGCAGGAGAAACCACCACGAATCGTCGAGGATCTTCGCCTTCAGACCGCGTAAGCACTCGGGAGTCTTCGGACAACGCATCGTGTACCGCCTTACGATCCGCGGCCGACATGGGCTCAAGGGCTCTCTCTTCTCCGGTTTCAACAACCTCCGTAGCGACTTGCTGGGCGAAACGACCTAGAGCTGCTACTCGGCGCTCTCGGTACTGGGCGACGTCTACCAGTATTCGATCCGTGCGACTCGGACTCTTGGACTGCACCACCGTTCGGGTCACTTCCTGAAGCGCTTGCAGCGTTGTCCCGCGAGGACCCACCAAAACACCAAGTTCGGTCGGTGGATCTGCGTTCACGGAAAGTTCCACCGTCGCCTCATCCAACTCCTTAATTGATACTTCAGCCTTAATCTCCATCGACGCCAAGAGCCCGACGAGGAACTCCTTTGCGATGGCACCTTGCTCAGCAAGCGATATGCCTTCTGCCATACTGTCCTCCTTCAAGGGACTCTTCACAACTCGTGCACTCTTTGGGGCGTTGGATGACCGTGGAGAACTCTTCTCTCGGCGCCCGTCTTCGCCCGGTCTCTTCTCGCCCCTGGGACGCTCGTCGCGGGTCGTGGCCGGGCGAGGGCGCTCGCCAGAACGGCGCGACCGCTTGGGACGTGGTCCGCTAGGTCGCACTCGAGCGCGAACACGTGCCTCGCCACGCACGCGCCCAAATAGACCTGCTTTGGGCTCTTCCAATACTTCGACCTCGGCGTCATCGCGATGAACTCCCAGGTGCGCCAGGGCACGGTCCATCGCCTCCTCAACTGTCCTTCCGGTGGTTTCGACCCATTCCATGGGTTAACGCGCCTTTCTCTTTCGTTTCGCCCGCGATCGGGGCTGGCTTTGCGGCTTTGGGGCCGGGCGAGATTGGTTCTGTGCCCGGCTCTTCGGACGTGACTGGTTTGCGGGGGGCTTGGGAGCAGGCTTCTTAGGTGCCTCGACAACGTCGCTCTTGGCCTCGATCTCTTTCGCTCCGGGAATTTCTCGCTCTTCTTCGGGGACTTTGGCCCTGGGGGCGATCCCGTGCTTCAGCGGATTCGAAACCCCGGTTCGGAACATGATGTCTTGAGTAATTATGCGTATACCTGTAGAAATAATCATATACACCACAACAGCAGACGGGATTGCTAGATAGAAGAATGCAAAAACAAGCGGCAGGAAGCGCTGCATGGCCTGCTGTTGGCTGGGCATCACCTGTCCAGTTTTGCGACTGCGATTGTTTAGTTGAGCCATCTGGAAGTACTGCAGCCCCACCGCGAGAGCCACGAAGACGAGGAACGGAAGTGCCTTTAGAAAAGTCCCGTGGGATGAGATGGGAAATGGCTTCAAGCTCAAGTCCATGCCCCACACTTTTATTGCACCCTTCGCATGTATAAGGTTCCGGTACATCGTGGAATTGTGGGGGATATAGCGAGGTTGAGAGACTATGACGCCGGCCTTGTTTTTGACCGTGAAGGCTAATCCTTTGATGACGTCATAGAGGATGAAGAGAAACGGCGCTTGAAGCAGCATCGGGAGACAGCCTCCGATGGGGTTCACACCATGTTCTCGATACAACTTCATCATCTCGTCATTGAGCTGTTGGCGGTTTTCGGCGCCCTTGTACTTCTGCTGCAACTTCTTGATCTCTGGTTGAAGCTTCTGCATCGACATCATTGATCGGGTGCTCTTTACCGTCAACGGGGTCAGGAGACCCATAATGACGATCGTCAAGAACACGATGGCGAACAGATAGTTTGGCACCAGGCCGTAGAAGAAAGCCATGAGCCAGCCAATAGCGTGAAAGATCGGCTGAAAGATTGTGCCAATAAATTTGCTCACGGCGCGCATGTGTGGGAACTCCTGGTGGTCTGAGGTTCGGGTACAAGATCAATGCCGTGTGGCCCCAAGGGCCGACAGCGCGAGAGCCTGCGAAGTGCGAAGGCACTCCCGCGAAGAGCGCCGTGGATGGTTATTGCCTCAACGGCATAGTTGGAGCAGGAAGGGTAGAAACGACACGGGGCTGGGCGCCCGGCGGTGAGGCGCTGGTAAGCGCGAAGCGCTCCCAGCAGCGCCCGAGCGGCCCCGGATTTAGGCGGTGTTGGCTCGCCCAATGGCTCTTGTGAGGTGGAGGTGGAGTTGTGCATAAGAAAGGTTCCCAGTCTCATTACCACACCTGATCAGGTACGAACCAGGTTGAGGTTGAGGGTTTAGGTCGTCTATCAGTGCCCGGAGTCGCCGACGGGTTCGATTACGAACGACCGCGTTTCCGACCTTTCGACTGATCGCGTAGGCCACGTCAACGCTAGAACCTTCGCTAGAGCCGATCACAAAACTGATTCGTAGGGGACCACTCTGACCGCGTCCAGTCGGTGCCGTAAAGAGCGCGAACTGCCGGCGGGTTCTGACCCGGCCGGGCACTGTACCTAGACCGTCAATTGGTGACGGCCCTTGTTACGACGAGCTTTGAGGACAGCTCGGCCGGCCCGGGTGCGCATCCGAGCACGAAAACCGTGGGTTTTGGCCCGCTTTCTCTGATTTGGCTGATAAGTACGCTTCACGAAAACCTCTTCTCAAAATATGTTCTGCGCTTCGCGTCACCCCCTGGGGGTCGCTGGCGCGCCACAGCATGCAATCTTACCCCACCACCTGGCGAGCCCCGGCGAGGCGACGAAAATAGGTGTATGGTGGCTGTCCCTACCAGGGAGCGGGCACCCATCGCCGGCGAACCGGCTGTGGATAATGTCAGAAGTGGCCTGTGGAGGAACATTGTGCAGAGCGGTGAAGAAATATGGTCAGCTCTTCGAGACTCCTTACGGGGCAACGCTTCTGAGGCAGTTTGGGCCGCCGGCCTTAGCACACTTCGCCTTGTGGATTACCACGACAATGAGCTCGTGATCGGTGCGCCGAATCAGATTCAGTTGCTTCGCGTGCAGCAGCGATACCTCCCATTCATCACCGAACAGGCTCAGCAACTGGTGGGTGGACCCGTACAGGTATCGCTCACTATCACCGACACGACGTCCGCCCCGCTCTTCGCCGACCCGCCCGAGGCCCCTGAGGCCGCTCCCACGACAGTCACCTTCGCGCCAAGCGTTGATCAACCTGCGCGACTCGACCCTCGGATGACCTTCGACTCTTTCGTACCAGGCCCCTCGAACCGGTTAGCCTTCGCTGCCGCCCAATCGGTCGCCGAAACACCTGGTCGCGCCTACAACCCACTCATGATATATGGAAACTCGGGCCTCGGGAAGACCCACCTCCTGCACGCCATTGGTAACTACGTTCAAGAAAACTATCGCGGTCGCAAAGTACTCTACGTGTCCACCGAGACGTTTCTCAATGACTTCATTCGAGCGATCCAAACCCGCACGCAACTCTCTCTACACGAGCGCTACCGCGAAAATGACGTCTTGCTAATCGACGACATCCAGTTCATGGAGACTCGCGGCGAGACGTTTCACGAAGAGATCTTCCACACCTACAACGCGTTGCATGGCGAGGGTAAGCAGATCGTGCTCACCTCAGACCGATCACCTCGCGACCTCGCCGGGCTGCAAGATCGCTTTCGTAGTCGACTTCTCCAAGGCCTCGTCACCGAGATCGACCAGCCGGACTTGGAGACGCGCATCGCAATACTCCGTTCCAAGTCCGAGCGCGAAGGCATTTCGCTACCCGACGACGTCGCTGAGTGGATTGCTCAGCGGGTGCGTGACAACATTCGCGAGCTCGAGGGCTCTATTACGATGTTGCGCGCCTTCGCCAATCTCCGCCAAGAGCCGATCACCCTCGAGCTCGCCAGGGCTCACCTCACAAATCTTGGTCAGGAACAGGTAATTCTCAAACCGGAGACGATTCTGTCAGTCGTTGCTGATTTCTATGGCCTCTCTGTCGAGGAGGTGCGGGGTTCCAAGAGACTCCGACCGCTGGTGCACGCTCGCCATGTCGCGATGTACCTCATTCGCGACCTGCTAAACAACTACTCCTATCCGATGATCGCGCGAATCTTTGACGGACGCAACCATACGACGGTCATCAGCGGGGTGGAAAAGATACGAGAGCAGCTCACGTCGAACCCTGAGATGCTCTCGCAAATTAATCAGTTGAAGCGACGCCTCCAAGGAGAGAATTAGAAAGCGATATTGTGCGCAACTTAGGGGTTGCGTTGTTGATTACACGTTGACAACAAGCCCGTACTCCACATCATCTAGCGGTTGAACCCTGAGAGTTGAGGGAGTTATAAACAGCGCTGTGTGCTTAACGTATAGGAGTAAAGAAACCCCGATCAGGGATTGTCGACCCATCGTCGTCCATCCACAACCCTACTACTACTAAGACATTCTTTTACATCGAAAAACACACCGTAACCTCAGTAGCAAGGAAAGGTAGTTCTATGAAGTTCAAATCAGAGCGCGACATCCTCGTTGAGGCGCTTACAGCGGCAAGCCGCGTGGCGGCCACTCGCCTCATTGGCGCCTCGTCTGGAGTCCTGCTCTCCCTGAGCGGGAACCAACTGGTAGTGACCGGGACGGACCTCGACATCACCGCGCGAACATCAGTTGACGTGATTGGCATCGAAGAGGGATCCACTGTCGTGCCCGCAAGACTCATCGTCGACGCCGTGCGATCACTTGAGGCGGGGGCGGTCACGGTGTCGAGCGGCGAGGACAACGTGGAGATCTCCCTCGGCCGCGCGAAGTTCTCACTTCGGACGTTCCCCGTGACCGATTACCCGAAACTTCCACCGATCGCAGGGCCCATCACCTCCATAGCCGCTCTCGATCTCATCCAAGGCCTCAACCAAGTAGTTCGGGCCGCGGCCAACGACGATGCGCGGCCGCTGTTGACGGGTGTGCTCTTCACAACCGAGAACGGCACCCTGCGGCTTTTCGCGACGGATTCGTATCGTCTCGCGGTGCGTGACGTACCTGGGGTGAAGGGGATTAGTGATACTGAGGATCTGTTGGTGCCGGCCCGGGCCTTACAGGAACTCCAGCGCGCGGCGTCATCGCTCGCGGCGGACGCCGAAATCGGCGTGACCCTCAGCGACGCCGAAATCTGCTTCATGGTCGGGAGCACGTCTATCGCGTCGCGCCTTATCGACGGTAACTACCCCTCAGTCCTACAACTCATCCCCGCGAGCTTCCCCAATCAGTTGCGCATCGCCAAGGACACCTTGCTCACCTCTCTGAAGAGAGCGAAACTTCTCGCCAAAGACTCCACATCGTCGGTGCGTCTCACCATGAAGGATCGCAACCTCGAGATCCGAACCCAGAGTCACGACGCGGGGGACGTGGAGGACAACGTGGACGCTGACTACAGCGGCGACGAGATGACGATCGCGTTTAACCCCGGATTCCTCATCGATGGAATAGAGGCGGTCACCGGGGACGAGGTGGTTCTCGAAATGTCCGACTCGGTGCGTGCGGCCATGGTGCACGGTGTTGATGACGTCCGGTTTCGCTACCTCTTGATGCCCGTTCGAGTCCAGTAGCCTCGAGGACGTCGTGGGCCTCCACGAACTCACACTTCGTAACTTTCGCCTCTTTCGCGAGTACTCCTTTGAGCCCGATCCCGAGGCCGTAACCGTCTTTCTCTCGCCAAATGGGACCGGGAAGACGTCAGTGCTCGAGGCCGTGTACGCCCTGGCGACAGCGTCGTCCTTTCGAACCAATGCGCCAAGCGACATGATCCGCAACGCCGAGACGACAGCGGAGGTCCACGGCGTGATGTTCCAGCGTGAGCGGAGAATTCGGGTCGATCTAACGCTGACCAGGGGAATACGCAACACGACCAAGCGCATGCTCGTGAACGGTCAGCGTCCGGCCTCCAGAGCCGACTTGTCCGAGGCTCTACCCCTTACCATCTTTACCCCCGAGGGTGTCGAGGTGATTCGTGGTGGCCCCGAACACCGCCGAAACTTTCTCACCACCTTGCTGACTGACGTCGACCCGCTCACGGGCGACGTCATCGAGCGATTTACCCGCGTCTTGAGTCAGCGAAATGCGCTTCTGCGTTCTCTCGGTGGCTCTCGACCGTCGGCGACGCAGCAACGAGAATTGGACCAATGGACGAGGGACCTTTGCGTCGCCAGCGAACACCTCCTCGTGTACCGTGAGTCATTGATCAATGATCTAGCGCCGCTGGTCGGTGAGTCGTACCGCGAACTCGCCCACAACAGCGTCGACGTGGGGGTGCGCTATGAACGCTCGTGGCCGGGGGAGTTGGCTCACGCGCTCGAACGGGCCAACGATGACGACCGCTTCCGCGGCTACACCACGGTGGGTCCCCACCGCGACGACATCGAACTATCACTTGAGGGTCGAGACGCTCGGCGCCAAAACTCTCAGGGCGAGCAGCGCTCCTTCGCCCTCGCGCTACGGCTCGCGGGCCATGAACTGGTGCGCCGACGGCGAGGCGTTGATCCTTTGCTCCTGCTCGACGACGTTTTTAGCGAGCTCGACCCGGTCCGCAGCAACAGACTGCTTGGCCTTTTGCCGGTCGGACAGACGCTCGTGACGACGGCCTCGCCCTTGCCGGGAGCCCTCACGCCGGCTGCGGTCATCGACCTCGCCGGGGTGCTCTCGTGAAGAGCGACGAAGAGCCGAGCACGTTGGCAGAGTTGCTCGACACCCTCGCCGGGCGCCTGCGCCGAGTGGATCTACGAGCCATCGACGACGCCCGACGGCTTTGGCCGACCGTTGTTGAGCCGGTGATTGCCGAGCGCTGTCACGTGGAAATGATTAAGGATGGAGTGTTGATTGTGAGCGTTCCCTCCGGTGCGTTCGCCCAACAAATCATGATGCAAAGTGCGACGATTTTGCGAGGGTTTTCCTCTCTCGCAACAGGCGCGCCGACGTCGCTGAAAACGGTGCGGACGTAGGGCAAAAAAGCGGGCGAAACAGGCGTTTTAGACGCCCGATTCGGGTCGAACGTGACAGCGTTTCGGGTAGGATAAAGACGTCAAATTATTGATCATGCTGGCACGCCGGAGTGCCCAAAATTTTGTATCGAAAGGAATCCTTCGTGGCCGAAAAGACCAAAGGATCGGCTAGTTATGGAGCTAGCGACATCACCGTTCTTGAAGGTTTGGAACCCGTCAGGGTACGCCCGGGAATGTACATAGGTTCAACGGGGCCCGCGGGGCTTCATCACCTCATCACCGAGGTCGTGGACAACTCGGTGGACGA
The DNA here is from genome assembly GCA_050701895.1 of Acidimicrobiales bacterium. Lineage (GTDB taxonomy): Bacteria > Actinomycetota > Acidimicrobiia > Acidimicrobiales > RAAP-2 > RAAP-2. Next base: position 18,733 of record JBOGFT010000036.1, on the reverse strand, counting down.
GGCTATGGCCGGGTACTGCAGTCGAATCGACGTGACGCTGTTGAAAGACGGTTCGTGTCGGGTGGCCGACGACGGCCGGGGAATCCCGGTCGAGGAGCACCCGCGGTACAAGGGAAAATCGGCGGCGGAAGTTGCCCTGACGGTCCTCCACGCCGGCGGAAAGTTTGGCGGTAAGGGCTACAAGATCTCGGGCGGACTGCACGGGGTGGGCATCTCGGTGGTGAACGCCCTGTCCTCGCAGCTTGTTCTCGAGGTTGACCTCAACGATCAGCACTACGAGATGACCTTCCGCGACGGGGGCAAGCCTCAGGGAAAGCTCATCGTGACCGGTCCGGCCCCTCGGGGGCGCACCGGCACGACGATTACCTTCACCCCCGATCCGACGATCTTCGAAGAGGTGGAGTTCCGCGCGCAAACGGTCACCGAGCGACTGCAGATCTACGCATTTTTGAACCGAGGCCTGGAGATCCGATTCGTTGACGAACGTCCCGGTAGCGAAGGGAAGGAGACCTTCAGGTACAACGGCGGGATCGTCGACTATGTCCGTCACCTGAACAACACGAAAGAGTCCCTGTTTCGAAAGGTCGGCTACTTAGACCAGTCCGAAGAGGGCCAGGAGGTCGAGCTCGCGTTTCAGTGGAATACCGGTTACTACGAGAGCATCTACTCCTTTGCGAACGGCATCTCCACCATCGAAGGCGGGATGCACGAAGAGGGGTTTCGCAAGGCCCTCACCAACGTCGTCAACCGCTACGCCCGCAAGCGCAACTTGCTGAAGGAAAAAGAAGAGAACCTCAAAGGCGAAGACATCCGAGAGGGACTGACGGCGATTGTCTCGGTGAAGCTGCTGAGCCCCCAGTTCGAGGGTCAAACCAAGAGCAAACTGGGGAATGTTGCGACTCGCTCGATGGTGGAGCGCGCCACAAATGAGAAGTTGGCCGACTGGCTCGAGGAGAACCCGCGCGAAGGCGGGCAGATCGTGGCCAAGGCCGTTTCCGCGTCGCGAGCGCGCATGGCGGCGCAGGGCGCGCGCGATCTCACGCGACGCAAGAATGCGCTGGACGGCGCGGGACTGCCCGGAAAACTCGTGGACTGCTCGTCGAACGACCCGCGCGAGTGTGAGTTGTTCATCGTCGAGGGCAACTCTGCGGGCGGCTCGGCCAAGGACGCGCGCGATCCTCGCGTACAGGCCATCCTGCCGATTCGCGGAAAGATTTTGAACGTGGAGAAGGCTCGCACCGACAAGATTCTGCGTAACACCGAAATCCAGGCACTGGTCTCGGCGATTGGCGCCGGAGTGGAAGGCGAGTTCGATCTCGACAAGATTCGCTACGACAAGATCATCCTTCTTGCCGACGCGGACGTTGACGGCAGTCACATCCGCACCTTGCTGCTGACCTTCTTCTATCGCCAGATGACTGAGCTCGTGAACAGCGGGCACGTCTACGTAGCGCAGCCGCCCCTGTACTCCACCCTTGTGGGAAAGGAGAAGGTCTACCTGCACGATGATCTGGAAAAGGCCGCGTTCCTCGAAGCTCACCCGGACCACAAGAACGACTTTCAGCGGCTGAAGGGTCTGGGCGAGATGGACTTCGACGAACTGCGTGAAACGACCATGGACGCCACGAAGCGTGCCCTCTTGCAGATCACCGTCGAGCAAGCTGCACTCGCTGACGAGGTGTGCTCGATTCTCATGGGCGACGATGTTCCCCAACGTCGCCACTTCATTCAGACGAACGCCAAAGACGTTCGATTCCTAGATATCTAGGAGAGGGTAGATGCCACGCACTACTTCGAGCTCGGGCGCCGGGGCGACGCCGCCCAACGACGACGCGGTCGTCGGATATATCGAGCCGATTGAGATCAACCTCGAGATGGAGCGCTCGTTCCTTGAGTACTCCATGTCAGTCATCGTGTCGCGGGCGCTTCCTGACGTCCGCGATGGGCTCAAGCCGGTGCACCGCCGCATCCTGTACTCAATGTTCGACCAGGGACTACGACCGGATCGTCCCTTCGCCAAGTGCGCGAAAGTCGTTGGCGACGTCATGGGTACGTACCACCCCCACGGTGACACCGCGATCTATGACGCGATGGTGCGCATGGTGGTTGACTTCTCGATGCGTCATCCGCTCATCAGCGGTCACGGCAACTTCGGCGGAACGGGGCCCGACGAGGGCGCGGCCGCCATGCGCTACACCGAGTGCCGCTTGGCCCCGCTGGCCCTCGAGATGCTTGATTCGATCGACGAAGAGACGGTGGACTTCGAGGCCAACTACGACAACTCGACCCAGCAACCGGTGGTTCTGCCGTCGCGCTTCCCGAACCTTCTCGTGAACGGATCTCAGGGCATTGCCGTCGGAATGGCGACCAAGATCCCACCGCACAACCTCGGTGAGGTCATCGACGCGACGCTGCACCTTCTGGCGAACCCCGACGCCACGGCCGATGACCTTATGAAATTCGTGAAGGGTCCCGATTTTCCCACCAAAGCTCAGATCCTGGGGCGACAGGGGATACTGGACGCGTATCGCGGCGGACGTGGCTCCATCAAACTGCGCGCCGTCGCCGAGATCGAAGAGAGCAATCGCGACACGAAGATCGTGGTCACGGAGTTCCCCTACGAGGTGTCGGTGGAGTCCATCGAAGAGAAGATCTTCGACCTCGTGAAAAACGGCGAGCTCGACGGCATCGCCGGGGTTCAGAATGACTCGGCTGGACGCAAGTCCCGTCTGGTCATCCGTCTGAAGCGTGACGCCAACGCCAACGTCATCTTGAACAAGCTCTACAAGAACACGTCGTTGCAGACCACTTTCGCCGTGAACATGCTCGCTCTGGTGGACGGGGTGCCGCGCACCTTAAACCTGGCTCAAGCTCTCACGCACTACATCGCGCACCAGGTCGACGTGGTGACTCGGCGTACGCAGTACCGCCTGCGCAAGGCCGAGTCTCGCGCCCACATCATCGAGGGTCTCCTCAAGGCCATCGACATGCTCGATCAGGTCATCGCGACGATCCGGGCCTCGGATGATCGTCCGGCGGCGAGAGCGGCCTTGATGAGCTCGCCCTTTGACTTCTCTGAGGAGCAGGCCAATCACATCTTGGACATGACGTTGGGTCGCCTCACCCGGCTCGGGCGCAGTGAACTCGAAGAGGAGATGGCCAAGCTTCGTGAGACTATCGCCGAGCTTCAGGCCATCCTCGCGAGTGACGCGAAACTGCGCGGAGTGATCGCCGATGAGTTGGTTGTCGTCCGAGACAAGTACGCCGATGAGCGTCTCACGCAGATCGTTAACGACCCGGGCGAGCTGGGCATGGAGGATTTGATCGAGGACGAGGAGATCGTGCTCACGGTCACGCGTGCGGGGTACGTGAAGTCTGTCGCGGCCGACGCGTTTCGCACCCAGGGTCGCGGCGGTCGCGGGGTACAGGGCGCGAAGCTGCGTGACGAGGACTTCGTCGACCAGATCATCCACACGACAACCCACGCCTACCTCTTGCTCTTCTCCAACCGGGGTCGAGTGTTTCGCCTGCGCGGACACGAGATTCCCATGAAGGAACGCACGGCCAAGGGTACGGCCATCGTGAACCTCCTGAACCTCCAGCCCGATGAGTCGATACAGGCCATCGTCGCCACCGACGACTTTCCCAAGGACAAGTTCCTGGTCTTCGCCACGGCGAACGGTACCGTGAAGAAGACCGCCTTCAGTGAGTACGACAAATCGCGTCGCGAAGGCTGGATCGCCATCAACCTGCGCGGGGGCGACGAAGTCGTGCGCGTGGTGGCGACCGGTGGTGAGGACGACCTCATGATGGTCACGTATCGCGGAATGGCCATCCGTTTCAGCGAGGGGCAAGTGCGCGAGATGGGTCGCGACGCGACCGGCGTACGCGGGATCAAGCTCCGTGCGGATGATCGAGCCATATCGCTGGACGTGGTGCGTGATGACGCGGATCTCTTCGTCGTGACCGACACCGGTTTCGGCAAGCGGGTGAAAACCGAGCGCTTCAATCGCCAGGGTCGTGGTGGCCAGGGCGTGCGCGCCATCAAGTTGACGGCCGCGCGCGGCTTCGTGGTGGCCGCTTTCATGGTGCGCCTCGATGATGACGTGCTCCTCGCCTCAGACGGGGGAGTGCTGATTCGCACCAGCGTGCGCGAGGTCTCCTCCCAGGGCCGCGACGCCACGGGCGTTCGGGTGATGAACCTGGATGAGGGTCACTCGGTGGCCGCGGTGGCGCTGGTCCCCAGTGATTCCGAAGAGGATTGATCGACGCGAGTCGCCCAGTGCGGCCAGTAAAGTGGTCAACCGCAAGAAAATCTCTCACTAAGGAAGCATCGTCAGTACCTTCGCCGCACAGTCGCATGGGACGCCCGACGTCATCGTAGAGGTCCCGACGACCGGTTTCTCTATCGTCACGGGCGCGAACGGTCCTGCGCTCGACGCCGGGTCGCGAGACCGCTAATGCTCATCGTGAAGGATTTAGGTATTGAGATTGGCCCACGACGGTTGCTCGAACCGGTCTCTTTCGTCGTGGGCAACGGGGAAAAGGTGGGCCTCGTGGGGCGTAACGGCGCCGGCAAGTCCACTTTGCTGTCGGTACTGCTGGGCTACCACCCCGAGCACCTGCGCATCAGCGGCACGGTCGCCAACCAGGGGACGCTCGCCCATCTACCCCAGGAGCCGGTCGAGGGCGGGCTCGGCGTCGAGCCCATTGGACTCAGCCACGTGCTCAGCGCGCGGGGCATCGACCGGCTCGACGCCGGCATGCAGCACGCTCGTCACGCCCTCGCCGACGACCCGACTGACCAAACAATCTCACGCTTCACCTCTCTGGAAGAGGAGTTCCGCGAGCGTGGCGGCTACGAGGCCGAGTCCGAAGTGGCTCGACTGGCCGACGGGCTCGGTCTGAAGGAGGATCTCCTCCTTGAAGACCTGGGTTCGCTCTCGGGCGGTCAACGCCGGCGCGTCGACTTGATGCGCGTCCTCTACGAGCAGCCCGAGACCATGGTGCTCGATGAGCCGACGAATCATCTCGACAAGGCGGCCAAACGCTGGCTCTTCGACGAGCTCGAATCGTTTCGCGGCTCGGTGCTCGTGATCAGCCACGACCTGCCTCTGTTGGACCGCTCGATCGATCGCGTGCTGGCGTTGCGCGATGGGCAGTTGCGCGAGTATCGAGGCAACTACACCAAGTTTCTGCAACTGGAAGAGGAGAGACGGCTGTCTGAAGAGAAGGTCGCCGCCCACCAGGACGCCAAGATCGAGCAGTTCAGCCAGCTCGCCGACTCGATGCGCGGCCAGACGGCCAAGCGCGCGCGGCTCGCCAAGGTGCTGGACCGCCGAGTCGAGAAGCTGAAAGACAGTCGCATCGAAGTCACCAAGAAGGAGAAGAAGGTGGTCTTTCGACTGCCGGTTCCCCCGCGCAGTGGTGACGTGCCGATGACGGTGGAGCACGTGGCTGTGCGCTATGGCGCGTTGGAGGTGTTGCGCGAGGTGAACTTCATCACGCGCCGCGGTGACCGCATCGTCATCGTGGGTCGCAACGGCGCCGGCAAGTCATCGCTGCTGCGCTGTCTCGCTGGTACCCAGCAGGTGAGTGGCGGCGTGGTGAAGTTTGGCGCCAACGTGACGGTGGGCTACTTCGCCCAGGAGAACGAGCAGTTGGATTTCGCCAAGACCGTCCTCAGCAACCTGGACAACTCCACCGTGGAGTCTGACGTCCAGCGCCGCTCCATGCTGGGGGCCTTTGGACTGAAGGGCTCAGCCGCCCACCAGATGCCCTCGACGCTCTCGGGCGGGGAGCGGGCGAAGTTGGCGCTGGCGATCTTGGCCTCATCGAAGTCGAACCTGCTGTTGCTGGACGAGCCCACGAACAACCTGGATCCGGCGAGCGTGGAGGCGCTCGGTGAGATGATGCGCCAGTGGAGGGGGACGATCGTCGCGGTGAGTCACGAACGCGGATTCGTCGAAGCCCTGGAGCCGACGCACGCGGTGCTGCTGCCCGAAGAGTATTTCGACATCTGGGACGAGGAGTACATGGACCTCGTCGAGCAGCGTTAGCTCAGTTGAGGTGCCGCTGAGACGCCCAGTTGGAGAGCTGATGGCGATTCGAGAGCTGTAATTTCCGCAGCACCGACGAGACGTGGCTCTCCACTGTCTTTGCGGAGATCTCCAGTTCGGTTGCGATGTCGCGATAGGAGTACCCACGCGCGATGAGCCGAAGAACCTGACGCTCGCGCTGCGTGAGCAGGTCCAGGTCGGGGTCGACGTCGCCTGCTTCGAGGTGGCGCCCCTCGAGCGAGAAGGCGTCCAGCACGAATCCGGCCAGGCGCGGCGAGAAGACCGCGTCGCCAGCCGCCACGCGATAGATCGCGTCGAGTAGATCGGGAGCGGAGATGTTCTTGGTCACGTATCCTCGCGCGCCGGCGCGAACGATACTAATGACGTCTTCGGAAGAGTCCGATACCGAGAGCGCCAGGAAGCGGACCTCGGGGGCCGGCGTGGTGACGGCGCGCAGCACGGCGAGGCCGCCCCCGTCGGGCATGTGCACGTCGAGCAACACGACGTCGGGGCGTCGTTCGAGGATGATCTCAATGGCGGCTTCGACCTCGTCCGCCTCACCGACGATGTCGAGTGAGCCCGAGAGCTCGCTGCGAATACCCGTGCGGATGAGTTCGTGGTCGTCGACGAGGAAGACGCGCGGTTGCATCTAGGGCGATCGCGGCATGGTCAGCTCCACCTCGGTGCCGACTCCGAACGTGCTCTTCAACGTCACGCGGCCTCCCCGCTGGGCCATTCGCTGGCGGATGGAGAGGGCGATTCCCTGGCGATCGTTGGGCACGGTGTCAAGGTCAAAGCCCGAGCCTTGATCGCGCACGTACAAGCTGAGGGCTGACTCCTCCACCTCGGCGTAGATCGATATCAGCGCCGCGCCCGACCATCGCGCGGCGTTGATCGCCGCCTCGCGCCCCGCAGCGACAAGCGCCGTGACGCGTTCGTCACTCACGCAGTCACCCACGACGACGAGCTCCACGCGAACGCCGTAATCGCTCTCGATCTCGTCCTCCAGCGCGCGCAGGTCGCCGAGGAAGCTACTGGTGTCGGGGGTGCCGTCCGGGCTGAAGAGCCACTGGCGCAACTCACGCTCTTGGGTGCGCGCGAGGCGAATGACGGCCGCTTCGTCGCCCGCAGTTCGCTCGATCAAGGTAAGAGTCTGTAAGACCGAGTCGTGGAGGTGAGCCGCGACGTTGGCACGTTCTTCCACGCGGACGCGTTCGCGTCGTTCCCCCGACAGATCGCTGAGCGTCGCGAGCCACCACGGTGCGAGCAGGATCATCACCCCGCCGATGAGAACGAGCGTGCCGAGGAACGCGGGTGTCGCGAAACCCCAGGGGCCACCCAGGTGGCTCAAGATCCGCAGTCCAAAGACGATGAAGATGAGCCCAAGCACGAGTCGCAACCAGAAGCTCCAGCGCTTCTTGGACGCGGCGGCGCCGATGAACGGTGCCGACTTTGCCAGCTCGCCCAGTTGGGCGGTCTCCTCGGGCGACGCCCCGCGCCAAACGCAGATCGCACCGAGCAGTGTGAGGAAAATCGGCCAAGAGTACACACCGAGCTCGGGCAAACCCAGACGGTAGAGGAAGAAGAAGATGGCAACGATGGCGACGATGGCGATGGCCACACTGCTGAGTTTGCGATGACGACCCACGAGGCGCTGCGCGATCGACTGCGACTCATCGACCCTCGCCACGCTGAGCCACAGGATCATGTAGAGGAGCAGGCCGACTCCCGACACCAGCGCGAGCAGGCAAAAGACGATCCGAACGACGCGCTCTTTCACGCCGAGGCGAATCGCCAGACCCCCGCATACGCCGCCGAGGATGGCGTTCTCCACACCTCGCCGGTAGGGGCGGACCGGAGTACCAATGATCGCGCGCGATGGCGTCTGTGTCGCCACGACACTCCTCTCACTTCGTCCAACCAGTATCCCACGAGCGTCCGCTGGCGGGTCCTCCGGGAAAACCCTGACGTTACGCGGTGCGCGTGCTTCGCATTCGGGGATCGCCCTGATGAGCGCGGGGCTGGTGAGAACGTACGTTGAAGACATGGATGAAATCGAAGAACCCCAGAACGCCATCGACGTGAATACCAGTGAGGCCGAGCACGAACACGAGCCCGAGCGCGGAGCCACCACCCTGCATCGCAGCGCCACCAAGAAGGTATTCGGCGGTGTCGCGGGGGGCCTCGCCGACCGCTTTGACGTTGACGCCAACATCGTGCGCGTCGTCTTCGTCGTCCTCGCGCTGGTCTACGGACTTGGTCTCGCGATCTACGTGGCGATGTGGGTGCTCATACCTCGCGCGACCCCGGTCGAGGGCGAAGTCCTCCAGCCCGAGGATGTCCCTCGCGTGCGTTGGCTGCGCTACGCCATCCCTGCCGCGGTACTGGTTCTCGCCATTCTCTTCATTTCGACGGTGCGTCACCTGCCAGTCTTCGGTGCGTCGTTCGCCATTCTGTGGGTGATCTTTCTCATGGTCGTCGCCGTGCTCGCGTTGTTCTCGCCGGCGAGCCGACTCACCTTTCGCCGACTGGTGGCGTTGACGTTTCTCGCCTTCGTCAGCCTTCTCATCGTCGTCTCAGGCGTGTTTCTGATAACAATCCAGGAGCTGGGGGTGCCACTCAAGGGTGGCAGTGGGGTGAAGGACTGGACGCCCACTACGCAGTCGCAGATCCAGCACGACTATCGCGGCGCGTTCGGCACGTCCAAGATCGACCTCGCGAACGTGTCGTTCTCGGGCACGACGTATGTGACAGCCACCCAGGGCGTTGGGGTCCTTCAGGTCGACCTGCCCCAAGGAGTGAAAGTCGACTTGCGCACGCACGCGGGGATCGGTGACGTCACGTCCGCAAGGTTCGTGAATATTGCGACCTCGATCTCGCCCACCCAGCACCGCGGTGCGACTCTCGTGATGAACCTCGAAGTCGGGATTGGAAAGATACAGATCTATCACTACGTCACGACCGGTACGGGTTGATCAGTAGTTGATAACCTCCTGCGCCTCGCTCGGCGAGAGATGCAGGTACGCAGGCTCCAGCGCGAGCGCATGCCACGCACCGACCGTCCGCGTTCCACCGTTCTGAGAGACGAGGCCCGAGTAGGTGTAGAGGGGCAGCAGCCAGGTTGAGCCGTTCTCTACTTGAAAGGCTCCCAGCGACAGCGACGCGGCGCTCACGGCGGCGCGGACAGATGGCGGTCTAGTGGCCTTGGTGCCGGCGGCGGTGCGAAACTCCGCGCGCTCGGTGGCATCCATGATGCTTACCCCGGCGAGAGGGCTCACCAGCGGATAGTCGATGCCGCGATCCACCCGAAACGCTGGACCCTGGGCGTAGACCAGCGTGTTGTGCGCGTCGACGGTGAAGATCATCGTTTGATCCGTCGCCAGACCACCCACTTTGACGACGTAAGTCACTTCTTCCTGGCTCTGTTGAATCGGGCCTCCGTTGACGGCAGTGGTGGACGTCGTGGACGTCGAGTAGCTGGGCGGGAAGGTGCCATAGTGATACCCCAGTCGTCCGAGGTACTTTCGCGCGTCGGCGTCGAGCGTCTTATGGCTCGGCATGACGGTGGTGGTTGAACTCGACGCCGTGGCGGGCGCTACCGCCGGCGTTGTCGACGAGTAGTACCACTGAGGAACCCCTGAGGTCTGATAGTCGAGGGCCGCACCCGATGCGCTCGTGGTTGTCCAGTTCTCTGGCGTGTGCTCTAGCGCACCGGACACGCCAAAGGCCTTGGCCAGGAGCGTTGCTTCGCTCGCCGCGCTCTCGGGGAACCGGAGCTCGTACGAAGGACTTGTCGGAACGCCGCTTCCCAGCGACGCCGTGGGCGTGAACTCGATGGGTTCTGAGAGCTTCATCGGAGCGGCGCTGGCGCTGGCGAAGGCGTTCGGATGCTGGGTGACGTTCTGGATCGCCAGCACGGGCAGACTCGCACCGCCGTCGACGATGACCAACGAGGTGGCGCCGATGAGCGTGCCGAGGATCAGGATGCCCGCGATTCGCACCTGCACCCGTTGCCACCACGTCGCGCGAGCGGCGCCCGAAGGCGAGCTGGCCACAATGCGGCTGATCATCTCGTCGAGGCTTCGCGGCTCGTACGGGCTGCGTGCCGCAGGATCGAGCGCGGCGAGTCGATCGTTGATGTCACTCATTCGTGCTCCTTCCTACTTGTTCTCTGTCGTCATGCGTGAGAACTTTCAATGGACTTGCGCCTCGCGCACGAGTTCGCGGAATCGGTGCTGCGCGCGCGAGAGCCGCACGGCGGCGGCGTTGGTGCTGATAACCAAGTACGCGCCCAGAGCGTGAGTATCGAGTCCGTCCCACGCGTTCAGCAGCAGGATCTCGCGGTCGTCGTCGGGCAGCGAAGCCAGTGCGTTGGCGACACTGTCGTCGGCAATGACGTGCTCTTCGGCCGAAACGTCATTGGCGAGGGGCGCGAGTCGGGACTCGAAGGCCGATCGGCGGTTCTTGGATCGGCGCGCGTTGCGCAGGACGTTTCGCGCGACACCCAGCATCCAGGGCAGTTCGGCGTCGGCCGGAACACTATCGATCCGGCGCCAGACGACGATCATGGTCTCTTCGACCAGATCGTCGAGGTCGCTGGGGCTCAGAGGGTACAGGCGTCGACGGAGGTAGTTCCCCACGGCGCCGGAGTGCTCATGGACCAGTCGAGCGAATCGATCCTCATCTGGAGCGCCCATGTCCCCTCTCTGTCCGCTCGAGACCGATTCTTACCGAGCGCTCTATTTCTCGAGGAGTCGGACCTCTTTGTCGTTGTTCAACCACTGGGGGGGCCACGGCTGATCGCTCCACCACGACACGACGTCCTCGACACTGTCCTCGAGTGGCCGCAGACTGAGTCCCTGCGCCAGGGCGAGCGACGAGTCCAGCGCCATAACGGCTTCGGGGGCAGGGCTCCACAGGGGAAACCTGCGGCCCAGCTTCGCTTCAGCGACGGCCTCGACGCTGACCTCGCGCAGCGTGGTGCCGGGGGGCGCAATATGGGCTGCGATCTCCTCGATCGTCTCCATGAACCCTTGGCCAACTCGAGGCGCCGCGGCGTGAAAGGCGCCGGTCAGTCCGTCCTCGCCGATGCGAACGACGAAGTTCGCCAGATCGCGCGCGTCAATCCATTGCAGGTACGTGTCGCGCGGACCGGGCACGGCCACGACCCCGCCGCGCCGCACGCGTTCGACCCAGTAAGGGAAGCGCAGCGTCGCGTCGAAAGCGCCGATGACGTACGTGGGGCGCACTATGGTCGATCCTTCGCCGAAATGCATCAGACCCGCTCGCTCGCTGGCCGCCTTCAGCGGTCCGTAGCTCTCCGCACTCATCTCCGTCTTCAGATCCGCGGGATCGTCGAGGAGGGCGAGAGTGGCCTCCGTAGCGCCGGGGGCGAGGGGATCCTGGTATGCCGACACCGACGAAATCTGCACGTAGTGACCTCCGCGGTCACCGAGCGCCGCGGCCAGTCGCTCGACCTCGCTTGGCCGGTACGCCGTGGCGTCGACTGTGACATCAAAGGAGCGGCCCGCGAGCACCGACACGTCACTCTGGCGGTCACCGATGAGGCGCTCGATTGACTCGGGAAGGTCGTTGGCCGTGATGCCGCGGTTAAAGACGCTGACGTCGTGCCCGTGATGCCACGCGGACCAGGCGATGGCTCGACCGACAAATGACGTACCACCCACGATCAAGATCTTCATGACCCCTCCTTTGCGATCTACGCTACCGGCGTGAATTCGTCCTTCACGAAGGCGAGGACCCTCATGGCCGCCGCCAGGTCGCTCGACGTGACCCGCTCTGCGACCGCGCGATTGAGCGCACCCAGCGTCTGAATCACGGCCTCGGCGTACGCGTGCCCTTTGGCGGTGAGGTGAACCTGTCGCCGACGCGCGTCGACGTGGTCGGTCTCGAGGGACGCGTAGCCGCGCTTAATCAGTCCGGTGACGACTTTTCTGGCCCTTTGACGCGAACCGCCGACGGGCGCGGCGAAGGCACCCAGCGCGTGAGGCCCGGAGCTGAGAAAGCGCAGGGCGTAGGCGTCGCTACGTCGGTATCCGGGGTATCCCTTCTCCACGAGTCCGGCGGCCATGGCGCTCACCCAACGTTCCCGGGCCAGGGCGAGGGCATCGCCAAAGAGTGCCGAGGTGGGCGAGGGCATGCTCCATCATACCAATTAGGCAACTGAGTTGCATAACTTGCCAAACTGTGCCACCATGGGTCGGGGAGAAAAGAGGAGCAGGTCATGAACGCATCGATGAGACGACTGGTGCCCATCCTGGCGGGATCGCTGATGTGCCTCTCCCTCTCGGGCCTCTCGGCGACGGTGGCGTCGCTCGCTAGCGCTAGCTCCACCACGACGGGGTGCTCGTCGCCCGGCGCGTCCACCACGCTGACGCTCAAGGTGAATGGATTCTCGAGGACTGTCATTGTCCACGTACCGCGAGACTCCTCAGATACGACGCCACGCGCGCTGGTCTTCAATCTCCACGGCAGTGGCGGGACGGCGCTCGATCAAGAGTTGACCACAGACATGAACAAGGCGTCGAACCAAGACGGCTTCATCGTCGCCTACCCCCAGGCCCTCATACCATTGGGAAAGGGCTTTGACTGGAACGTGCCTAATGAGCCGTTGGTCCTCGGTGAGGCCGTGCCCAAGGGTGCGGCCAACGACATCGAGTTTCTCGCTCAGCTCGTGGGAATCCTGGAGTCGAAGTACTGCGTGAACAAGGACGAGGTGTACGCGACGGGCATCTCTGGTGGGGCCCGCGAAGCCAGCCAGCTCGCTTGCGACGAGTCGGGCATCTTCGCCGCCGTGGCGCCCGTGAGTGGACTGCGGCGCCCGACGCCCTGTCCGACCAACCGCGCGGTGCCGGTGATTTCCTTTCACGGATCGGCCGACCCGATCGATCCCTTCGAGGGTCACGGTGAGGCTTACTGGACGTACTCGGTGCCGACCGCTGCGAAATACTGGTCCGAGCAGGATCACTGTTCGACCAAGTCCACCACCTCGACGCCGTTCACCGGGGTGAAGCTGACGAGCTACTCCAGCTGTGCTGACCGGGCGGCGGTGGAGTTGTATGAGGTGATGGGTGAGGGGCATGAGTGGCCCGGTGGTCCCGCGTTGCCTAAGGTGCTAACCAAGTTGCTTGGACCCCAGTCGAACGCTATCAACGCGAACGCCGTGATGTGGTCGTTCTTTCAAGCGCACCCGCTCTCGAGCTAGAGCCACCCGATCCGCGAGAGCGGCCATATTCGCACGAAGGCCTTGCCGATGACCGCCGAACGTGAAACGAGCCCCCAGTAGCGACTGTCGCACGAGTCGTTCTCATTGTCGCCCATCATGAAGTAGTGGTTCTTGGTCACGTAGGTCGGTGGTATGGCCTTTCCCAGAATCCTCTCGTGCGTCCAGGTCTGATGTAGACGTTTGTCATTTACGTAGATCCGGTTGCCCTTTGAGTAGATGTGATCACCGGGCACCGCGATGACTCGCTTGACCAAATCGGCGACGTCATCGCCGCACACCGCAGCGACCTTCTTGGGGGCCTTGAAGACCAGGATGTCGCCGATGTGAATCGTGCCAAATTCGACGCTCAGCTTGTCGACAATGATGCGGTCGCCGATGTGGAGGGTCGGCTCCATCGAGCCAGAAGGGATGAAAAACGTCTGAAAGACGTACGTGCGAATCAACAGCGAGACCAGAACCGCCACGACGATGACGATGAGCCACTCGATGAGAGAGCGCCGACGAGAGCGTTGTTTGGAAACCGGGGGTGGCGTGGCGTCTACCTCGAGAGTGGGGGGAGGAAGAGACACTCGGTCAACATTACATGGCATGACGCACGTACCGACTGTCGGCGTGATCGTCACTCGTTTCGACGCCGGCCGTCACGCGCTGCGTGGTCGACTTCGCTCGCGCCCACGCTTCGTACGATCAGCCGTCGGCGATCTCCCAGATGAGTCCGTCGGGATCGGTAAAGCTCGCGGTGCGGATGCCCCACGGACGGTCTATCGGTCCATTTAAGAGGCTGATGCCGCGGGTCTTGAGTTCAGCGCACGCTTCATCGACGTCGTCGACTCGAATGGTGAACTGAATTCGCGAGCCCGAGTCACTCGCGGCCACCTTCGCCGGGGCGATAAGCCCCGGCGCCTCCGACATCTTCAAGAGATTGATCGTCAGGTTGTCGAAATTGACGACGGCAGAGTTATCATCCTCGTAGACCGGCGAGAGGTCGAAGGCGTCATGGTAGAACGTCTTCGCCCGTTGGACGTCCTCAACAAAGAGGGTGATGACATCGACGCTTGTTAACCACGACTCCATGCGACCTCGTTTCGCTAACTGACTTACTACCACGAGATCGATAGCATCGATGCGTGAATCATGCTGAGTACTGCGACGAGCTAGCGATTGAAGTAAATCGATTCGCCGACGCGCTGGCGTTGGCGGACCCCTCTGCCCGCGCGCCGTCGTGCCCCGACTGGACGGTGAAGGACCTGACGAGCCATTTGGGGATGGTGCATCGCTGGGCCACCCGATTGGTGCGTGAGCGATCCCCTTGTCGGATATCGTTCTCCGAAATTGAGAGAGGTGGCGACGCCATCGACGCCCAGTGGTTGCGTGTCGGAGGTGCCGCGCTCGTCGCGTCCTTGCGCGACGCCGATCCCGACGAGCCCATGTGGGCGTGGGGAGTCGATCAACACGTCCGATTCTGGTCTCGGCGCCAACTCCACGAGACCTTTGTCCATCGCCTCGACCTGGAACTCGCGACGGGCGCGGACTCCTACATTGATGCCGGCGTGGCGCTCGACGCCATCGACGAGTTTCTTGCGAATATGCGAGGCGATCGCGATATCTCGCTGAGCGCTCGAGAGGATCGAGACAGCGAACTGTTCCGTATCACCTCAACGGCACCGTGCGCGCAGTGGACCGCGCGACTGAGGGGCGACGGCTACGACTTCGTTGACTCACCTGACGAAGCAGACGCCGAACTCTCGGGGCCCGCGGGCGACGTTCTGAGGGTCCTGCTGCGACGGAGTCATCGATCGAACACCGACGTGGCGGTCTCGGGTGACGAGACGCTGGTCGAGTACTGGTTGACGCAGTCAGCCTTTCGCTAGCGGCCGGCTTACGACTCAGGGAGCCAGAATGCGCTGAAAGCGTCGCGCGGCGAACGTGAGTCCAAAGATCGCTATCGCGAGGAGATAGCCGATGCGTAGGAACATGATCCATTGGAACTGGCCGAGATCGAGGCTTCGCAGCAATGCGGCCGATTGGTAGAGCGGCGAGAAGGAGACGATGGCCCCGAGCCAACGCGGGTAGAGCGAGATCGGGAAGAACGTCGCCGAGAAGAGGAAGAGCGGCAGTTGCACCAGTGACACGAGATCGAAGTCCTGCCATGAGCGAATGAAGGTACAGGCCAGGAGCCCTGCGCAGCTGAAGGCAAAGCTCGTCAGGATGGCGGCCGGCCAACAGAGCACGACCCAGGGGCTCGCCGCGTCACCGAGCAGCACCATGCAGATGATGAATGATGCGGCGTAGATCGTGGCGCGTGCCAGCGCCCACCAGACTTCCCCCAGTGCGACATCGGTCACGTCCAGTGGAGTCGAAAGGACGGCCTCGTAGGAGTGAGAGATCTTGAGTCGAAAGAAGGTATTGAAGATTGTGTCGATGACCGCACCGTTCATCGCCGAGGTCGCCAGCATTCCCGGGGCCACGAATTTTGCGTAGCTGATGAACCGACCATCAATGTTCAAGGGCGTTATGAGGTGGTTGAGGCCGATCCCGATGCTGAGTAGATAGAACAGCGGCTCGAAGAAGCCCGATACCAGCATGAGCCACTGCGAGCGATACACCATGAAATTACGCTCAAAGACATGTACGGACCGGCGAGAGCCGAACCGCGGGAGCGAACGCGTCAGCATTAGTCCACCAAGCGCCGACGCAACGTGTGGCGGCCGAGCGCTACGCCGACTGCCGCCAACGCCGCGAGGACTGTGACGTGACAGGCGAGTGCGCCAATAGCCCCGTGGCCGTAGGCGGCCGCACGCGCCAGCGCCACGCCGTGATGGAGCGGCATGATCTGCACCAGCGGTCGCAGGTACCCGGGATAGGCCGAGACGGGGAAGAATGTCGCCGAGAAGAGGAACATGGGCACGAGAGCGAAGCGGTAGATCGTGATGAACGAGCCGTCCCTATGCGTGCGGGCGGCGTAGGCCACGAGGGGCGCAGAGAAGGCGAGAGCCACGAGCACGCCGATGAGGGGCAAGGTCAGACTCCACCACGACTCGATGCCTCCGAATGCGGCAATGACGATCGTATAGATGACGCCGAGTAAGAGGGCTCGCGTCGCTACCCACGTCAACTTGCCGTAAAGGATGTCTTTGGGCTCGAGGGGGGTCGCGGCCGCCGCGTGATATGAACGGAGCCACTTCACGGCGGCCAAGACCGGCCACAGTGACTCGCCGACGCCCATTTGCATCGCGGTCGTGGCGAGGAGGCTCGGGGCGATGAAGTGCAAATACGTCTGGCCCTGGACCAACCCGGTGTCGGCGGTGACGAGGTGCCCGACGCCCACTCCGAGAGACGCGAGAAAGAAGATCGGGAAGAGGATGCTTTCTGCCACCGATCCTCGCCACGTTTGGGCGTAGAACGTCGCGTGATACTGCCAACTCCTGAACCAAGCTCGCGAGTTCAGATCAACATTCGACGAGTTCGACACCTAGTCCACCAGTGTCCGTCCGGTGAGGCTCAAGAACACGTCTTCGAGTGAGCTGCGTCGCACCAGCGCGCTAGCGGACTCGATGCCGGCGGCGTGAAGCTCGCGCAGCGTGTCGTCACCCTCGTCGACATAAAGAAGGATGCGGTCGGGGAGAACTTCAATCTTTTGAGCGAACGACGTTAGGTTCGCGTTGATCTGCTCGTGCGACTCGACGTCGAAGCGAAGCTCGACGACCTCGCGCGTGGAGTGTCGCGCAATGAGATCGCGTGGAGTCCCCTCGGCCACGATGGAGCCGTGATCCATCACCACCAGGCGATCACACAACTGCTCGGCCTCGTCCATGTAGTGAGTCGTGATAATGAGCGTCACGCCTTCTCGCTTGAGTCGGTAGAGGCGCTCCCACAAGAGGTGTCGCGCTTGAGGATCGAGTCCGGTTGTGGGCTCGTCAAGGATGAGGATCTCGGGTCGATTTATGAGGGCTCGTGCGATAGTGAGGCGGCGCTTCAGGCCGCCGGAGAGATCATCCACCTTGTCGTTGGCCCGCTCGGACAACTGGGTGAACTCGAGCAGTTCCTTGACCCGCTCTCGGATCACGTCGCGACGCAGGTTGAAGTAGCGCCCGAACATCTCGAGGTTCAGTCGCACCGACAACTCGAGTTCCAGAGTGTCCTCTTGGGGCACAACGCCGAGGCGACCTCGAATCTCTGGTCCGTGCTCTCTCGGGTCGAGGCCGAGAATCGAGAAGGAGCCCGACGTTGGTTGCGAGACTGCTGAGATCATCCGCATAGTGCTGGTCTTGCCGGCACCGTTGGGTCCGAGGAATCCGAAGCTCTCACCGCGCTCGATGGCGAAACTGACGCCCTTGACTGCCGTGAGTTCTCCGAAGCTCTTGACCAGATCGTGGGCTTGGAGGATTGGACCGGACGTCGCGTCACTCATAATCCGAACCTCCTCGCACTCGCTGGTAGAGATACCGCTTCTCGCTCTGCAGCTTTGTGAAGCGCCGTTGGACACTTTCTGGCCATTGATGCGTCCAAAAGTCGGCGGGGCGAGACGCCGCCTGAAAACGTAGAGCGAAAATCTACCAGAGACCTTCGGAGGTCACGAACTCCGTAAAGAGATTGTCATGGACGTGTCGAGCATGGTCGGGGCCAGCGGCACCGTGCGACGTTGGTAGCTCGTTGTTCAGAGACGCGACGGGCGAGCGTTTCCGCTTCGCGCGTCTGGCAGGGGGCATCTATGTCACGCAAACTCTTGGCCGAGTTTCTGGGAACCGCGCTCCTCGTCTTCTTCGGAGTTGGCGTGGCGACATTGAGTTTTGGCTTCGGGGCGACGGCACGAGTTTTGTCGCGGGCGTCGTCGCGACCGCGCTGGCCTTCGGACTCATCTTGATGGCGCTGGCGTACGCCCTGGGACCAATATCGGGCTGGCACGTCAATCCTGCGGTGAAAATGGGCGCCCTCGCGGCGGGTCGAATATCGCTGCAAGGAGCGGCGGGATAATCGGTCAATCCGGCTCGGGCTTTCGGACCAGCACTCATTGTCGGAGGCACAGCTTTGCGCCAGGTCTGGCTGTTCATTGTCGCGCCGCTGGTCGGTGGCGTTCTCGCGGCGTTGGTCTACTGGGTGTTCCATCGCGCGAACGGTGATCCCGCGAATTAGGCGAGCCATCGATCGCGCAATGACAGTCGATCGGGGAGATTCAAAAAGTGGGCGAGGGGGGACTGACCCACCTCCAAGCGTCCTTTTGGACGCCTGAACCACTTCTTCCACCTCCCGCACCCTTTCAGGGTGGGCTGTAGTCATCGCGCCAACTTAGCTCTGAGGTAGCCGACCTCGCCAGTGGCGCGCGACGTGTGCAAGCACGTCGCGCGCACATCCTGAGGGAATGACCGAGGCGATAACTAACGACGAGATGACGGTGTAGGGCGACGCATTCGATGATCATCAACTCCAC
>JBOGFT010000035.1:0-43532 GCA_050701895.1 Acidimicrobiales bacterium | reverse complement strand
CTCCGTACGAAAACATGTGTGCACTTCACCCACTTTTCATAATCACGAATTGCACTACGAACGACCACTCCACGACCAGGAGCGACGCGGAGGCATCCTCGAGAAGTATCCGGGGCCAGAAACTAGTCTCGCCTAAACGAGAGTTTGAGGAGAGTCCATGGATCACGACACGGCGAAGGCCCGGCTGAATGAGGAGAAGCAGCGCCTCCAAGAGTTGCTGGCCGAGACCAACTCCGAGGACCAAGACGACATCCGCGTCCAGGCCAACGACCAGGGCGACTGGACGGACCCCCAAGTCTCCCTCACGATGGAGGAGCAGGACGACGCGATCATCGAAGGTCTGGCCGCGCGGCTAGCCATGGTGGAGCGCGCGCTGGGGCGACTGGATGATGGAACGTACGGCCGCTCTTTGGCGAGTGGACTGGAGATTCCTGACGATCGACTCGACGCGGACCCCGCCGCCGAAATCACAGCGGACGAAGCTCTAGAAGAGTGACGAGACCTGAGAGTTCGGTTCATCAGTGGACTAGTTTCCTCACCATGACCCGTGTCCCTCGTCTCTCAGGACGGGATCGACCGTGAGCGTGTGGATTCGCGTGCTTTGCGGCATCGGCGGAGTTGTCCTGCAACTCGTCGTTCTCGACGCTGCGATACGCACCTTTCTTTTGCCCCGAGTGGCTAGCGTTCGCCTCAGCCGCTACACGTCGCGTTCAATCGCCAACGTTTTTCGGATGACCGCGGGAAGAAAGTCGTACGTCACGAAGGATGAGATACTTTCGCTTTTCCCTTCGGTCGTGCTCTTGGCATACCAGGTGGTCTGGATCTCGCTGAGTCTCATCGCATTCGGGCTCATCTACATCTCATCTGGCATCCTCACCTTTTCATCTGCCTTCGAACTGTCGGGTTCGTCGATCATCGGACTGGGCGTCCTGGAGTCACGGTCGGGTTCCCAATTCGTCTTCGAATATATGGAAGCGGGCATCGGTCTCACGCTCCTTGCCCTCCTCATCGCCTTTATCCCCTCCTTGTACCAGTCATTTCAGCGTCGCGAATACGCCGTGTCGCGTCTCACGGTACGCGCTGGCATTCCGGCGACCCCCTGGGGTGTCCTCGAGATCGCCGAAAGCGTTGACTCCTATCAGCGCCTCGACGAACTCTGGCGTGAATGGGAAGCGTGGTTCATTGACGTGGGCGAAACTCACACCACGTTGGTCATCCTTAACTATTACCGCTCCCCCAACCCGCAACAGACGTGGATTGGATCCGCGGCGAGCGTACTCGACGCCGCCGCGCTCTTTCAGTCGTCCGTCGACGCCGAACCGTCGCCGACGGCGGGCCTCTGCATCCGCGCCGGATGGCTCGCGTTGCGGCGGATAGCTGACTATTTCAAAGTTCAATACCCCACAGACTTCCAGCAGGACGTCCCAATTACGATCACTCGCGAGGAGTTCGACATCGTCTTGGACCGTCTCGCGCGAATCGGCGTCCCACTCTTGGCCGATCGCCAGGCAGCATGGCGCGACTTTGTCGGCTGGCGAGTCAACTATGACACCATGATTGAAGCGTTCTACACCCTCTTCACGTGCCCGCGCACGAACTGGCACGACGCGGCCATCCAGCCGCTCGTTGAGCCGTCCAACATTCGAGGGCTCGAACCCCACCACTAGACGAGCGGAGCGCCGAACTCAGCGACGTAGGAGTGAGTTGTCTCCTTGCTCTGACCCCACCGACTCCGCATCGAAACCCGCTCAGCGAAGTCCATTGACCAGCGCCAACGCCATTGGTTCGTCATCTTCGATCACCAGCACTTCACGCCCAAAAATGGTCTCGCACTTCTGGACTCGTCTACTGGTGGCAGACTTTGCCAAGTCCTAACCGCGGAAATGGCAACGGGGTCAGGAATCTATCTAGTTTTTCTTAGCGGAGTGATGACCAGTCGGGCGCGTCATTGAGCCCTGGATCACTGGCGACAACGTGAGCGGTCCACACGATCATCACCGATTGGAGTAGATATCATCGTAATTCGAGCGCTCGCAAATACGCCGATTCCTTCGGCCACGCGATCTCCGAGTGACTGTGATCGCCCCTCGCCTCATCGTCCAATGTGCGCCCCGTCTCGGTCATGAGCCGATCCCTCCACTCGTATCGGCTCTCCATAGTGTTGGCCGCGTGTCTCGTCACCGCCTCAACTCTCGTGGCGACCGAGGGGCCGAGTTTTGGAGCTAACTCCTCCCTGAGCGTCATTCCCAATCACCGCTCGTCGTGCCCTTGGGTCAAGGAATCACGCGATCACACGCGCACGCCCGCCGCGCTAGCCGACCAGGTGGTCGCAAAGATGACCCTGGCTGAGAAGGCCAAGTTCGTCGCGCTCGGCCAAGGTCACGACATCGAGAACTTCAACCAGGCGATCCTCCCTCTATGCATTCCACAGCTCACGTTGTCCGACGGACCCGATGGAATCGCCGGGCGCACGATCGACGTCACCCAACTCCCCGCCGCCATCGGCGTGGGAGCGAGCTTCGACCCCTCCCTCGCAGAGGCGATAGGTCACGTGCTCGGCCAAGAGGCTCGCACCAAAGGCATCGACGTCGTCCAGGGGCCCGATCTCAACCTGGCTCGCGTGCCCTTTGGCGGGCGAACCTTCGAGTCGTTTGGCGAAGACCCATTCCTGACGAGCGCACTAGGCGTCGCCGATATTGAAGGGATCCAGGCCACCGGCGTCATGGCCCTGGCCAAGCACTTCACCGCCTACAGCCAAGAGACTGCGCGGGCGCGACTCGACGACGAGGTGAGCGCTCGAGCGTTGGCCGAGCTCTACAACGCCCCCTTTGAGGCCGCCGTTGAGGACGCGCATGTCGCGGCGATCATGTGCTCCTCTGGTCTCCTCAACGGCCAGAGCGTCTGTTCTGACCCGTACGTCTACGCCACCTTGAAGTCGTGGGGCTTTCACGGATTCGTTCGCTCGGACCTACGGGCCACCACGCATCCCGCGGTGGCGTTCCAAGCCGGCATCGATCTGGTCAAGCCGGCCTCGGCCGCGTTCATCGAACGAATCGTCCACATGAACAAGCTGCCGATCGCCGACCTCAACCGGGCGGTGAGGGCCATCTTGACCGAGATGTTCGCCTATGGCCTCATCGCGCACCCGCGCGTCACCAATGCCTACGCCCCCGCAACGACGCCGGCCCACGCCCAGGTAGCCCTGCGCGCGGCCGAAGAGAGCATCGTGTTGTTGAAGAACGCCGGCAACGAGTTGCCCTTGTCCGCCACTCACGCCTCGATCGCCGTCATCGGCGTCGACGGCTCGTTGAATCCCCTGACCTCAGGGAAGGGAAGTTCCGCGGTACAGGCGCCTTTCGTGATCACGCCGCTCGCGGCCATACGCGACGCGCTCAGCAAGGACAGCACGGTCACCTACAATGCTGGCGGACTCAATTCGGTCGCTCTCGGGCGCCTTGGCGATTCTGGAAGGGTGTACCTGAAGCCACTTCCCGTCCTCGCCGGTACCGCCCTCAAGAGTCAACTCGCCAATGATGACCTGTCCATCGAGGCGGCGTCGAACGTCACCAACGCCATCAACACGGCCTCCGCTCCAGGGACGGGCCGAGGGTGGAGCCGCTGGAGTGCCGTCTTCAAGCCCAAGGCCTCAGGCGAGTACGAAGTCGCGGTCAAGCAGGTCGGCGATACCTGGATCTCCATGAACGGTCGAACGATCCTCTCTTCCCCGGGACTCCACGAGCCGATCACCATGACCGCGATGGAGAAGCTGAAGAGGGGCGAGCCCTACACCTTCGCCGGAACGTGGTTCACGGTGTTGAGAAATGGACCGCCCGAGTTCGGGTTGGGCGACGTGACGACGAGAATCCGCGCCGCCGTCGCGGCCGCACGGGCGGCGAAGGTTGCCGTGGTGTTCGCAAGCCAGCCGAGCACAGAAGGTGCAGACCAATCGACTCTGAGTCTTCCCGGAGACCAGAACCAGCTCATCGAGGCGGTGGCGGCGGCCAACCCTCACACCATCATCGTCTTGAACACCGAGGGTCCGGTGTTAATGCCGTGGCTCAACGATGTCCAGTGCGTCATTGAGGCGTGGTATCCCGGCGAGGAGGACGGCGCCGCCATTGCCTCGGCGCTCTTTGGATCTTTCGACCCCTCTGGACATTTACCGCTCACCTTTCCTTCGAGCGAGGCCGCTCAGCCCGTGACGACGGCCGAGGACTTCCCGGGAGTCAACGACGTCGTGGACTTTGGCACCGGTACCGCCGCGCTCGACGTGGGGTATCGCTGGTATCAGGCCCACCATGTGACTCCCCTCTTTCCATTCGGCTACGGGTTGAGCTATACCACGTTCTCGCTCGATACTTCGTCGATCCAGGAGAGCCCCTCGGACATTGTCGTTCGCCTCAACGTAACCAACGTCGGCAGACGTGAGGGTACCGATGTTCTCCAGGCCTATGTGAAGTATCCGGCGTCGGCCGGCGAACCTCCCGAGCAGCTCAAAGCCTTCGCTCGAGTGCAGCTCTCGCCGCTGGCCACGCGTCTCATAGCCCTATCCATTCCAATCTCGAGCCTGTCGGTCTATCTGCACAACGCATTCACGGTTGTCCCGGGCACGTACCAGGTAAATGTTGGTAAGTCGTCGGCCAACCTCCCGATCTCACTTCGGGTCAACATTCCTTAGTCGCTCGCATCGTCGTCCGATGTCTATGGGATCAACGTCGTGGTCGTCGTTGAAGTGGCGCTGGTCGTCGATGTCGTGGTCGTCGACGTCGTGGTGGTCGATGTCGTGGTGGTCGTGGTCGTGTCAACGTCGCTCGGCGAGCCGATCCATCGGACTTGTGGGCCCGTGGGAGTCGCGATCCGCGCCATCGAAGCGCGAATGGAATGTGACAGAGCCAAGGCGTCGTTCCCCGCGGTGCCGAGCGGATTGTCACTGTGCTCGCCTAGGACCACGGCGTACGTGGTGTACGGCGCTCCATCAATGACGTCGAGCATCGCCATGGCGTCGCATCCGCCCGCTTCGCTGGTGTATCCCGATTTCACCCCGATGACGTTGCCCTGACCCGTGAAGGGAGTAAAGGACGTGACGACGCCCGCGAGCGGAAGTGAGACCTGCGTCAGTTTCACGATGCTCTGGACGATCGACTCTTTCGTCATGAGATCGGACGCTACGACCACTTGATTCCGCGCCGTCGAAGTGTCCCCCGCCGAAATCCCCGTCACGTCAACGTAGTGAGTCTGGCGAAGGCCGAGCGAGAGGGCCGTCAGATTCATGTCGGCGACGAACGTCGCCTGTTGCATGCCCGTCAACGCGGCGAGGAGTTGCGCGTAGTCACCGGCCGAGTGAACGAGCATCCCGCGCAGGAGGGTGCTCTCGCACAGCCTCTCGCCTAGCCTGATGGGAACGCCTGATTGGTCCGTCGCGTTGTCGTACTCATAGAGCTCCATGTCACTGGCGTCCACGGTCTCGCAGGGCCCCGTCTCACCGACACTCAGAGGCAGTCGATGCAGCACAACCCAAGCCGTCATCAACTTGGTCAAGCTCGCGATGGGCTGGCGTGGCTGGTTGGGAGAGGCCGCAGATACAGAGAGTTGGGGGACCATGATCGCCGCGCTGCCCTGGGCGGGCCACGCGAGAGTTGGGCGCGGGCCCGTCACGGTGGTGGTGGGCGCGGAGATCTCGGTCGTCGTGGTCGCACCAGGAAGCGTCGTCGAGGTCGTCGTCGAGACCGAGGTGGTCGTACCCGAACTGGCCGTCGCCGGACCAGCGCCCGCGATGAGCCCAACGACCACGGCCGAGATGCCGAGAAGCGAGATGGCGACTCGCCATAACTTCGAGGCGAGCGCGTGATTCACGACCATCAATTTACATCGCGAGGTTCAGATACTCGAGAGTAATAATTCGATTCCAGTCTTTGAGTTCGTGACCGCTGTCGCTGTAACCGATTCGTAACCGAAACGTCGGTCCGGGTGCGGACTCGACAACGATCGACACCAAGTAACCTTGCTCAATGATTTCGAAGTTTCCCCGGGCTTCTTACCTGCTCGCCCTCAGTGCGGTGATGGTGAGCACCTTCGCCCAAGCCACCTCGGCGCAGGCCTCGGCGCAACGAAATCATGCCGTGCCCTTCACGATCCGCCTAGAAGATCAGTTCCTCGCCACGCTGCGTTATCTTCCCGTCCGATTCGTTCCCAACGCCAGAACAAGCACTACCACTACCACCACGACAACGACAACGACAACGACAACGACTTCGACCACTACGACGACCATTCCCACGTCCACGACGACCACGACGACCACGACGACCATTCTCACGCCGACCGCAACGACGACGACGCCAACGAAGAAAGCGCCGACGAAAGTGACTAGGCCGACGGCCCTGGTCGCCGGATCCTTTGTCTGGCGCTTTGTCTCGCTCCCTTCGACGCTTCGCTCCCTTTGGCAGGTAGGGACGAACAATGTGGTGTTGCAGGGCGCCTTGATGCGATTCCAATACGATCACAATCTCGACACGACCGGGCAGATGAATTGGCCAACGTGGCAGAGGCTCACCGGCGCCGTGGTGTCTCACACCGTCGATCCGATGCCCTACAACTATGTCTACGTCGCGAAGAATATGCCCGAGACGGTGACGCTCTATGAGAATGGCAAGAAGACGTTCACCACGCTAGCCAACACCGGCGTGTCGGACGCACCGACGGTGAACGGCACCTATCCGGTGTATCTACGCTTTACCATCACGACGATGTCGGGAGTCATGCCCGACGGTCAGAAGTACGACGACACCGGCATCCCCTGGGTCTCGTACTTCCATGGCGGAGACGCACTGCACGGTTTCATTCGCTCCTCCTACGGCTACCCCCAGAGCCTCGGTTGCGTAGAGATGCCCTTTGCCGAGGCCGCAGTCCTTTGGCCGCACACTCCGATCGGCACGCTCGTCACGGTCACGTAGTCGACAGGTATCTCCGAAAGGTTTGTCCATCAATTCGCAGATGAGCATGATCAATTCGTCGCGAATGACACCTTCACCGCGCTCACCTGTCTCGATTGGCTCTCCTCGAGACTGAGTCGGCTAACGCAACGCCAACTCTCGACCGACGTCTACCGAGACAACGAGGATCGCATGATAGCCGCGCGATGGTCATACGAGAGGATGATCAGTCGCGCGTTCGACAAGATTCGTCAAGCTGCACGTGGCATGCCTGCAGTCATCATTCGCATGCTCGACACCATCTCCGTCGTGGCCAACTCGACAATCTCTCACTCTCAGCGCGACGTTCTACGGCGCCAAGCGGCGATGGTCATGCGCGACGCTGAAGAGACCGTGGACGAGCCGAACGACCTGGCGGATATTCAGCACCGCTTTGATCGGACCGTCGAGCGTCTCGAGTAGGCGACCGGAGCTGCCGAAGGTGAAGCACAGAGGTCGCCGTGGGGCCGTTGTCCCCCTTACCGCTGAGTCGCCCAAACGCTGCGACCCCCGTGAAGAGGATAAACAGCGCCGAGGCGTCAATGTCCTCCAAGCCGGCTGGCAACAACCACAGACGCCAATTTTCTGGTAACAATGAGGGTCTGACGTCGGAGGGCGACGCAGCGTATGTAAGGGGAACTATGTTTGAATTGTCACGCCTTGGTCAAACTCTCGCGGTCGTCGGGATCGGAGTGCTGGTGGTGGCGTCCACCACCGTCGCGGGGGCATCCTCGCTGACCGGCACCTACAACAAGACCGACGCGGCGTTAGTTCCATCATCCTTCAAGAACACGACCTTGCAGGTGGCGACAGATGCGACCTACGCGCCCGATGAGTACATGAGCGGGACGACTATGGAGGGTTTTGACGTCGACCTCATTCACGCCGTCGCCACCACGCTCGACATCAAAGTGAACGAGAACAACGTCACCTTCGACAGCATCCTCGGGGGAATCGAGGGCGGTCGGTACGCCATCGGGAACTCGTCGTTCACTGACACCGTCGCCCGCGAGAAGCAGGTGTATTTCGTCGACTACTTCCAGGCGGGCGAGGGCGTGTACGCGAAGAAGGGCGAGAAGGTCACCTTCAGAGGCCTCCCAAGTTTCTGCGGCCTCAAGGTCGCGGTCGAGACCGGGACTACTGAGCAGAGCGACGCCGTCACGGAAAAAGCCAAGTGCCCGTCGGGCAAGGCGCTTTCTATCTTGGCCTTCCCCACCCAGACCGAGGCCAACCTGGCCGTCTTGTCGGGTCAAGCCAATGTCGGCTTCGTGGATAGCCAGATCGCCACGAACATTGTGGCCACCTCTAAAGGCAAGTTCGAGTCCGTCGGCAACGCCATCGAGGTCGCTCCCTATGGAATCGCCACGCCCAAGACCAGTGCGGGTAAGGGGTTGGCCAGAGCCATCCAGGCCGCCGTGAAGACTTTGATCGCTAATGGCGCCTACACGGCAATTCTCAACAAGTACGGAGTGACGGCCGGCGCGCTGCCCGCAAGCAAGGTTGTCATCGATGGAGCGGCCGGCTAAGAATCTGAGCCAACGGGTAGTGACGTGAGCATGAACGGGGACGAATCGATAAAGGTCGTCCCCGTTCGTCACGTCGGGCGCTGGGTCGCCGCGTTGGTCGTGATTGTCGCGGTGGCGATGCTCGTCCACACGATCTTCTCCAAGCTGCCTACCGGTCTCTACTCGTGCCGGACGCTCGACGGAGTTCGGCGATGCCATCAGACAACGGAGTGGCGTTTCAGCTGGAACATCGTCTTTCAGTACTTCGGATCTTCCGAGATCCTTCACGGGCTGTTATTGACACTCGAGTTGACCGTGATCTCCATGGTGATCGGCATTGCGCTAGGCCTCGTTGTAGCCGTGATGCGCCTCTCACCCAATCGGATCCTCTCGGGAACAGCCTGGACCTACACCTGGTTCTTTCGTGGCACGCCGGTCTTGGTTCAACTGCTGGTCTGGTTCAATATCTCTCTCTTGTACCCCACCGTGAGCCTGGGTGTTCCGTTCACCCACATCGACGCTCATACCATCGTCACCAAAACGGTGTTCACCGCCCTAGAGGCGGCCATCGTGGCGCTCGGGCTGAACGAGGGTGCCTACATGTCAGAGATCGCTCGAGCGGGACTCTTGTCGGTCGACGAGGGGCAGATTGAAGCGGCGACGTCCATGGGCATGACTCGACGCCAAACGCTGCGCCTAGTCATTCTGCCTCAAGCCATGAGGGTCATCATTCCTCCGACTGGCAATGAAGTCATCTCCATGCTCAAGACGTCGTCGCTGGCGAGTGTCATCAGCGTGACAGAACTCCTTGGCGCCGCCGGGAATATCTATGCGACGAACTACTTGATCATGGCTCTGCTCATCACGGCGAGCCTGTGGTATCTCATCGTCACCACGGTGCTCTCCACGGGGCAGTTCTACCTCGAGAGGTATTTCAGTCGCGGGGCGCTTCGCACCTCCCCACCGACGCCGCTGCAGCGTTTTCGCGGTGATGCGCGCGGGATCCTCGCGAAGTTCCGCACGCCCCGCGGGATAGTGGACGTCGCGTCATGACCGTGGCGGAGGCCAAGCCCATGGTCGAGGCGCACGGCGTTCACAAGTCCTACGGCGGCGTCGAGGTGCTAAAGGGCGTCGATCTCACCGTGGCGCGGGGGGAGGTGACGTGCCTCATCGGCCCCTCCGGCTCGGGTAAGAGCACCTTTCTTCGCTGCATCAACCACCTGGAGAAGCACGACACGGGAGAGTTGCGCGTGGATGGCGAGCTGGTCGGCTACGAGTTGCGAAATGGAAAACTCTACGAGCGCAACGACAAGCAGATCTGCGCTGAGCGGGCGCGCATCGGGATGGTCTTCCAGCGCTTCAATCTTTTTCAACATCTCACGGTGCTGGACAACGTCACCATCGGTCAGGTGAAAGTCCGGGGCACGAGCGTAGACCAAGCTCGCGCCAAGGCCCGAGCGCTCTTGGCTCGGGTGGGCCTCGACGCCAAGGAGAGGTTCTATCCGAGTCAACTTTCCGGAGGGCAGCAACAGCGCGTGGCCATCGCGCGCGCTCTGGCCATGGATCCCAAGTTGATGCTGTTCGACGAGCCCACCTCGGCGCTCGATCCCGAGCTGGTCGGCGAAGTGCTCGATGTGATGAACGATCTGGCCAAGTCGGGCATGACGATGATCGTCGTCACCCACGAGATGAACTTCGCCCGTGAGGCAGCCAAGACCGTCTACTTTCTCGACGCTGGCGTGATAGAGGAGTCCGGCGACCCTCGCGAGGTGCTCAGTAATCCGCGCTCCGAGCGCTTGCGGGTATTCCTGTCCAAGGTTCTGTAGGTAGAACTACCTCACCCCGACGCGGCCCACTCAGAGCTTGAAGCCGCCTTCGGGAGGCGTCTCGGCTTCGCTGGTCGTGCTGGCCCCGGGCGCGGCGCCCGAGGCGTCACTCGAGTCGGGCGTCGCCACCGGGCCCTGCTCGGCTTCGAAGGCCTTGAGTTCGCCGACGATTCGATCGACCTCGGCACCGTTGTCTACCCCCGTCGTACGCTGGGCGTAGACGGCCGTCCCCAAGTCACGCAGCATCGCGTCGGACTTGCGCTTGGCTTGGGCGTCTTGAACCTTGGCCTGTCCCGCCTTGCCCGCCTCTTGGGCCTTTTGGGCGAGTTGACTCGCTTGTTCTTTGACCTTGTCGAAAAGGGCCATGTTTCCTTCTTTCTCTTTAGAACCTACCGAGGAGACCTTGACGCGCGGAGTTTGCCATGCTGGAGTCTTGCTTTTCGTCGTCCTCGAATTCCTTATGCAGCGTGGACTGCAGAATAACCGGTCCGTCTCCACTGAGGGTGACGAGGTTCAGACCCGAGCCGCCAAAGACGGCCGTCATCACCGTCTGGGCGTTGAGGGCGCCGATGCGCTCGACGTTGAAGGCGACCGAGTCCGAAAAGGCCACCAGCGCTCCCCCATGAACTTGGATCTTCCCTCCGTAGTCCGCGGGGTTGAGTTCGAGCAGGCTGCCCCCGCCGCCGAGCACCACGGTGCCCGTGCCGGTGAAGTGCTCGAAGATATAGCCGTCCTTCGCGCGAAACCCGGTCACCAGGCCGGCGAAGGAGATGTCGTAGTTGACGCTCGCCTCGGCGCAGATGAAGGCGCGGCTCTCCGCCCGCCAACCCGTCGTCGGGCCATCGAGTTCGACGATCTTTACTTGACCCGGCAACTCACCGGCGAAGGTGACCAGACCCGATCCACCGGTCGGCGTAAACCACTGAAAAGCGAGGCTCTGACCGCTCAGCATGCGCTTGCCGACTTCGGTGGCCGTTGAGAGTGCTGCCTTGAGGAAGCCGCCACCACTGTCCTTGGCCGCCTTGCTGTCGGCCTCAGCCTGACCGCCGGGCGTGGTGAGACGCGTCTCCAAGGTGACGTTCGTCGTCTTCCAACGAAACTTGGTGGCGTCGGCGAACATTGATTGGCCGACATCGAGCTGACAGGTGATGTGCTGGGCGTATTCACCCGTTACCTTGCAGGTAATTGTCATCGCCCCCCTCTCCCGCGCAGACTAGCCTTCGCGCGACCACTCCAACAAACCAAAATGCCGCGCCTTAGCCCAGCGTCGACGCCTCGAAGGCCACTGTGGAGTCGTTGAGCGACACGACGGCGGTAGGCCTCACCAACTGGTGAGCGGACCCAGCGAGGCGAACGACCGTCCCCCAGGCGGCAAAACCAATCGCATGGGCGGCAAAGTACATTGGACCTTCGATCACCTTGACTTCGACCACACCGGCTCCCCCGAGGGCGAGCGCCGACTCCTGCATGCGCGCCATCGCCGACTCGCGCGCTGAGTACATTGCTTCCGTGAAATTCGTCAGCTCGATGTTCTGGGTTTGCTGCTGGAAGGCGGCGCCGACGCTGCGACGCGGGGCGTAGACGAAACTCGCGCCGCTGGCGAGGCCGAGGGGCTGCCACCCGGCCACCATCAAGAGGGCGAAGTCGCGGGCCGAGAGATCCGATACGAAGACT
This sequence comes from Acidimicrobiales bacterium, assembly GCA_050701895.1. GTDB lineage: Bacteria > Actinomycetota > Acidimicrobiia > Acidimicrobiales > RAAP-2 > RAAP-2. The sequence continues at coordinate 31,556 of JBOGFT010000035.1, read as the reverse complement.
TTGTTGAGCTCGACGCGCGCCAGTCCTACCGGACGCACCGCCGTACCAAGCAGTGAGACCTCAATGTGCGACGAGTGGACCGTGCGTTCGATGTGAACACCGACAACTCCTTGACCGCCCGCGTTGCCGGCTTCGGCCTCGATGCGACTCAGCGCGCTCTTGAAGGCCAGTCCGTGGGCCTCGGTCGCTGCGGCGATCTCACCTTGACCCCAGTTCCACATGCCCGCAGGCGTCGAGTACACCGAGACGCCACTCACCAACTCGACCGGCTCCCAGCCGATGGAGTGCAGATTCAGCTCTTCATCGATCGACAGGTCCGAGGTCATCGACGCGCCAGACGATGTGACCGACGCACCCGACGCGGCGAGCCGGACGTCCGCCGCGACGTCAATGGGAGTCTCGGGACGCAGGCTCACGAGAGTTTCACCGTGGGCTGGGGCACGGGCAAATGCTCGAACTCCTTGAAACGTCGAACCCGGTTGCCTCGCAGCAGCGTCTGGATCTCGACGTCGCCCTGCTCAAACTCTCGCTCGATGACTTGGAGATCGGCCCCGTGCAGTGAGTCACCATGAAGTTGATCGCGCGCGCTCGTTCGCGCAATCGAACGTGCGAAGCTTTGGGCCCGCACGACCTGCTCGATCTCCCTGGGCCTTGTGTTCTGCGCCCACATCAACCCAACGCCGCCGCTCATCAGATATTCGGTCATGCAGTACGCCCAGACGCGAACCGACGACACCCCCGCAATCGCCGCTACCGGCGCGAAGCCCGCCTCGAACAGCTTCGCCAGACGCTGGCCCGCCAAGAACGTCGTCCACGGGGCCGTAGTCGCCGGCGGAGCGCCCTTGAGTGTGACCGCCGTGCCCACCAAGTGGAACTCGATGATCCCCGCCTCTGAGAGCGGGCTCTCCGTGTCCACCACGCCAACGACGCCGTGAGCCGCTAGGGCCGTCGCCTCTTCCACCATCCGCGAGTAGGCCGCGGAGAACCCGTCGCTCCACGCCGACTGGATCCAGGTCTGTTCGTAGTTCTGGCCCCACATGCGGTGCTCGCCGCCCACCATGCCGTGGGGACACTGGTAGTTCTCGACGTAGCCGCCTTGGCTTCCGCCATAGGGAGTCATTCCCCGCCGAAGAAAGCCTTGCCCGTACGCGCTCCACTGCATGGCGCAAAAGCCCTGCACCAAGCCGACTGGCTCGAGACCCATCTCCAGGCACGCCGCGAAGTCAGAGACGCTCAGTCCCGAGGAGAAGGCCCCTTCACCCAGACGACGATGCGCGGCTTCGGGTAAATCGTTGGTGCCAGTGGTCATCAGTTGTCGAGCGAGATGGTGGTGACTGGCTTGAGCAGGGTGATGTCATCGGAGGACTTGGTGACCGCCGTTCCCAGGGCTAGGAACTCAATGGTGTGCGATCCCCACTGGTGCGACTTCTCCTCCAAGCGCACTCCCACGATCCCCGACGCGCCGAGTTCATTCGCTTCGTCTTGCATCCTCGTCATCGCGAGCTCGCGCGCTTCGTACAGGGCCTGGGTAAAATTCGGCAACTCGACGTTCTGCCCCGTCGTGCCTAGAGTCTGGCCGATTCCGCGGTGGGCGATGTGGTACACGCACGTGCCCATCACCAAGCCTTGAGGCCCATATCCAGTCTGGGCCAGCGTCCAGAAGTCCTGCCCGGACAGGTCTGAGGTGAAGGGCTTGCCCTTCTTGTTGCGACGAGAGACGCCGTCTTCGGCTTTGACCGCAGTGCCCACGGCAATGAACTCCGCGGCGTCCTTGCCCCATTCGTAGTAGTTGACGTCCAGGCGCACACCGACGACCCCATCAGCACCGAGCTCGGCGGCCTCTTCTTCCATGCGGGTCATCGCCAGCTCACGGGCGTTGTACATCGCCTCGGTTAGCTTGGTCAGTTCTTGGCTTTGGCTCCACTTTCGAGCCTGAATGCCCGTGTGATAGATCGAGGAACCCATCACGAAGCCCACCGGGTGGAATCCCGCCTCCTTCACCAGCAAGAACTCATTCACCGAAAGGTCTGATGTGAACAGCCCCTTCTCGAGTTCCTCGAGCCGGTGCTCGGTCGCCTGAGGCAGATCGTTCGTTGCGTCGCTCACTGATTTCCTCCAATGACAATATTTTCGAGTGCTTGACGGGCCGACTCGCTGTGGGCCGCCTCGTCCTTCAGCGCTTCCAGCAGGCGAAGAATCCATTGATCGACGTCGACCGCCTCGCTGCGGATGCGAATCCCCCCTGAGACGTGTCCGACGTGACACTGCAGAGCAGCCCCGTCGACGGCCGCGTCGAACTGGCTGCCCGCCAGGGCAATGCTCAGCGAAGAGATCTCCTCGGATTTGTGAAATCGTCCCCCGGTGCGCTCGATGCGCAGGCGGTCGCCCAAGGTGTCGGACAGTTCATCGCACAGCGCCTTCAAGAGAATGTGCACGTCGGAGCTATTGGAGCGCAGCGACGCCGCCGCCATCCGAAGGTCGTCAGAATCGTCCTCAAAGCTCATCGTTTTCCACCTTAGTGTGGCAGGAAGTGAGCGATCTAGGCGCTAGTTGGCGCTGGACGAACCCTTGTCGCCAACGAGGTCCGCGAGGTCACTGACCACGACATCCGCGCCGTGCGCCCGGAGTTGGTCGGCGTAGTCATGAGAGCCGCCTTCGTCGTGGTGGTCGACTCCGATGACCAGTCCGAAGTGACCCGCGCGTCCCGCCTGCACTCCCGCGAGAGCGTCCTCGAGAACGACCGCCTTCGCGGGCTCGACGTTCAGATCCTTGGCCGCTTGCAAGAATGAGTCGGGCGCCGGCTTGCCCGCGAGGTGCAGGTCTTTCACCGTATGACCATCGACGCGTGCGTCGAAGAGATCGTTGATGCCCGCCGCCTTCAGTGCCGCGACGGTATTCTCGCTCGCCGACACGACGGCCACTTTGACGCGGTGGCTCTTGAGTTCGGCGATGAGCGCCACCACTCCCTCGTAGACCTGAACACCTTGTTTCTTCATGACCTCCAAGACCAGATCGTTCTTTCGACTGCCGACGCCACACACCGTGGCTGCGGTCGGTGGGTCATCGTCGTTGCCCTCGGGCAAGGTGATCCCTCGCGCCGCGAGAAAGTTACGCACCCCGTCAGCGCGAGGCTCGCCGTCGACGTATTTCTCGTAGTCGCTCACGGGATCGAACGGGGCGTACTTCACACCGGTGCGCGCCGTCTCTTCGAGCAGGAATGCGTCAAAGGCCTCCTTCCAGGCGGTGGCGTGCACCAGCGCGGTCTTGGTCAAGACCCCGTCCATGTCGAAGAGCCACGCCTCGTACGCGGTGAGGTCGACGGAGGGTTGGGACGTTGGTGAATCGCTCATGAAGCTTCCTTCGCTTGTTGCGCGTCGCTCAGTCGGCGCTCCGGTGCTCTCCCGGCGGGCTGGGTGGGGGCCCTGCCCGGTGTGAGTCTCGCCACCGCCTTTTGCACCACCGGCTTGGCCACCGTGAGGGTGAAGGTCTCGTCGCCGTGACGCAACTCGAGGGCGTCGCCCCCTCGTAATTCGTAGATCGTTGATTTGGCGTTCGTCTCCACGTGCAGCTGACGTCCGCGGAAGTGCAAGTTGAAGGCGAGCCGGGTGAGGCCCTTGGGCAAGCGCGGCGTGAAGCTCAGCGAGTCGTTCCACGGTCGCATGCCAGCGAGGCCCCCTACGAGCGCGATCCACGAACCGGCCAACGAGGCCATGTGCACACCGTCTCGCGTGTTGTGCTCTCGGTCCTCGATGTCCAGTAGCGCGGCCTCGGCCAAGTAGTCATAGGCCAGTTGAAGGTATCCCACCTCAGCGGCCATGACCGACTGGATGCACGCCGAGAGCGACGAGTCGCGCACCGTCAAGGCCTCGTAGTAGTCGAAGTTGGCCTTCTTCTGCTCGGCGGTAAAAAAGTCGGGCTGCAGGAACATGGCGAGCACCAAGTCCGCCTGCTTGACAACCTGCTTTCGATACAGATCGAAGTAGGGAAAGTGCAGGAGCAGGGGGTACTGCTCTTCGTTGGTCGCATCGAAGTCCCACACTTGGTGCCGCGTGTAGTTCTCGGCTTGCTGGTGAACGCCGAGGTGCTCGTCGAAGGGAATCACGATGACGTCGGCGGCGTGGCGCCACTCCGATATCTCGTTCCTTTTGACTGCCAGCTTTGTGGCGATATCGGGATGCCTCTCTGCGGCGTCGGCGGCCACACGAAAGTTGCGCTGCACCATCAGGTTCGTGTAGGTGTTGTTGTCGGCGATCGCGCTGTACTCATCGGGTCCGGTCACCCCCGAGAGGCGAAAGGCGCCGTTGAGATCAAAGTGCCCGAGCGACGAGAACAACCGGGCCGTCTCAATAACGATCTCGGCGCCGAAATCGTGCTCAAACGCCGCGTCGGCCGAAGCGTGCAAGTAGCGAACGACCGCGTCGGCGACATCAGCGCTGACGTGAAACGCCGCCGTTCCAGCCGGCCAGTAGCTTGAGCACTCGGCCCCGGCGATGGTGCGCCACGGGAAGGCCGCCCCGCGAAAACCGAGCAGTTCGGCGCGGTCCCGAGCCAAGGGAAGGGTGCTGTGTCGCCACCGCAGCACGTGAGCCACCGTCTCGGGCGCGGTGAAGTTGAGGACCGGGAGCACGAAGGTCTCGCTGTCCCAGAAAGCGTGACCGTCGTATCCTGTGCCCGTCAGACCTTTCGCGGGGATGGCCCGCTGTTCATTTCGCGCGGCGGCCTGAAGGACGTGGAAGAGCGAGAAACGCACCGCCTGTTGAATCTCCTCGTCCCCCTCGATTTCGACGTCCGCGCCGCGCCAGAAGTCATCCAGGTAGCCGCGCTGCTCCTTGACGAGTCCCTCCCACCCGCTCTTCTTGGCGACGACCATCGCGGCACCCGTCTGATCGCGAAGCGCCTCCTTTGATCGCACGCCCGACCACCCGTACGCGACGAACTTGACGACGGTGAGCTTCTCCCCCGGTTCGAGGGCGCACGAGACGGTCACTCGTGCCACATCGTCGGCGGCGACCGAGGCCACGTCGGTGCCGTCGGGTCCTTGAATCACGTGATCCATCGCCGCCGCCACCGTGAGGTCGCTGTAGTTGGTTGAGTTGACAAGGACAGCCCACGTGTCGCTGCCGCTGTTGTCGTGTTCTTGGGGCAGCCACGGTGCCTCCAGCGCCGCCGAAGCCCGAGGGTCGAATCCGGTAATCTTGCTGGCCACCTCATTGGCCACCAACTCGGATTGAACGACGACGCGAACGGCGTCGACCGCCTCCACTTCGTACTTGATCGCCGCCATGGCTCGCTGCGTGAACGAGACCAGCCGCGACGAGCTAACCCGTACGCGCCGACCCGTCGGAGTTGACCAGTCCGAGTGGCGCTCCAAGAGACCGGTGCGAAAGTCAAGTATCCGCTCGTGCTCGTGAAGATCGCCATAACGGATATCGAAGGGCTCGTCGTCCACCAGCAGTCTGATGACCTTGGCGTCGGTGACGTTGACGACGACTTGGTCCTGCTCGGGGTATCCGTACCCCGATTCGGCGTAGGGCAACGGTCGAAGCTCGTACACGCCGTTCAGGTACGAGCCTTGCAGTCCGTGGGGCTCGCCCTCGTCGAGGTTCCCGCGCCACCCGATGTGACCGTTGGAGAGGGTGAATAAAGACTCGCTCTGCGAGAGGATGTCGAGATCGAGTTGGCCCTCACGCAGGCGCCAGGGTTCGACGTCGAAGGCGGGATGGTTGATCACGTGGCGAACGCCCTCAGTGGCAACTCACGCTTGACCGCTAAAGCCCTCTTCGCCACCACTGTCGCAACAATTCCGATCACTCGAGGGTCCTCCACACGTCGCGGCACGAGAGAACGTCTATCGCCTCGAGCCATAGCCGGAGTGTACCTCCACTGTTTTGTCACCAGCCTCTCAGGCTCGACCGCTAGTTGGCGTTTGTCGCAAGAGCTCAAAGTTCTCGTAGAATCGCGCGTCTCCGGAGCGCTCTCGCACGCGCCTCACACTCGGTCCTACTTTGGCCCAGGTCCCGTCCGCCCAGAAGATATCGAACAAGAGCTCGCGGTTGAGGACCTCATTCCTGACGAGCGCCCCTGTTTCTCCAAAGGCCATCAGTCTCCCCACCGAGGTATTCATCTCCTCAGAATCTGGATCGAAGTCATCGAAAAGATGACGCGGTACGCCTCATCCAGATTCATCTCGGTACCCCATCGCATCAACTGCACCATGAGTGCAGCGTCGTCGTGCGTCGCGACCATAACCATCTCCTTTGCTGTTGCGCCCAGGAACACGTACAAGCCGATGGCGACAGTTCGCGGGAAGAATCCCGTTGATGCTTTCGCCACCCTCTTGAGTTTTCATGCAATGAGAGCCTCGAGGGCAATGACCAAGCGCTCTGAGGGGCGCAGGTAGGAGCCGCGAATGACACTCCACGCGCGAATCTTGAAGTCGTCAAGGCCACTCGCCACGAATGCCTCAATGCGGCGCTCGGTCTGGTCTCGATCCGCCATGTCGTTGCCCATCGGGTTCCACAGAAACGTCGCCACGTCATACTCGCGGTCCGCGAGGTAGGGCTTGGGATCAATGGCGACATACCTCTCGCCGTGGCGCAAGATGTTGTGATGGTGCAAGTCGCCATGCACGACCCAGCTCGCGTCGACGCCAACCTCGTCGAGTAGCTCACGCGCCAGTTCAACCAGGGCGCTTCCCTCGCTCTCGGCCTCATCCAGCCACCGATGCACGTCGGATTCGACGGAACGAAAAGGCGCCGCGGCGGGGCGCCACAAACTGTGAGCGAGCGACACGGCGATCGCGGTCGCCTCGTCATCATCGAGATAAGCCAGATCGCTGCCCGGAACCGCCCGCTCCTCCAAGACCGCTCGACCGGAGCGTCGATACATCCGCACCGCGCCGTTGCCGTCCCAGAGCTCCAAGGCGTCGGGTTCGTGAAGTGACTCATCATCGCCCTCCCAGGCCACCTTGAGCACTCGGCCGTCGCTGGTGGGCGCAACCACGGAGACGTTGCTCATCACGAATGGCTCACCAAGTTCGAGGCCCCACTCAAGGGCGACGTCGCTAGCCGTTCGCCGGGCGACCGAGAGGTCGATCTTCCTGGCGGCGGAGTGACTCGCGAGTTCGACGATGCGATCGTCCACAAGGCCCGTGGGCCACTGGCTCGCCTCGTGGCCAAAGACGAGGTGGGCTCCTTGGCGCTCGCGCTCATCGAGCCACGCCATCGACGCAAGCTGCTCGACTCCGTCAAAGAAAGACGGCGGAAGGGCGCGCGCCTCGAGAGAACGGCGCAGGTAGCAGGCATCGCCGCAGAGGATCAACTCGCTGCCATCGTCGGTGACGAGACGAAGCGACTGGTGCCCCGCGGTGTGGCCGACCGTCGAGGTCGCGACCACGCGGCCGTCACCGAACACATCCCACTCCCCGTCGAGTAGGCGCCGAGGCCGGTCTTGCTCAACCGCAGTTATGTACTCCCCTCTTTCGACGTCAGCGCAGGCCGCGTCCCACTCAGCGCGCTGGACGACGACCTCGGCGTTGGGAACAAGAGTTATCCCTCCGACGTGGTCGAAGTGCATGTGGCTGAGCAGCACCATGTCGACGGTGCCCGGGTCGACCCGGCACGCGCGCAGTCGCTCTTCCAAATTGGTACCCACCGGCAAATCACACCGAAAATGCTCGGCCAATTCCTTAGAGAGTTCCGAGTTTTTATCACGAAGCTCAGGCGGCAGTCCCGCATCGAAGAGGATCGTCGAACCCGCGTGCTCGATCAGGTACGAGGGAACCGGGATCCGCGTTGCTCCCTCATCCCCGCTGATCAGGCTAGAGCGGTCCATCTCGAGCCAGCCACAGCAGAAACCTCGAACACGCACGAACCTTTCTATCGCGAACGCGCCCGTTCAGAAATTATGACGATTTGAGGGACTCCTCGGGTTCCCGTGGGTCCGTTCTTCCCCTAATCGAGACGCGGTAGTTCTCGATAGACCAGTCCCCACTTGGGTTGACGGTCACATCTCGAAGGGCTCGGTGCTCTTCAAATGGCGCGCACGTAGTGCTCGTAGTTTCGGTAGCGCTAACCAACCCAAACGGGAGGAACTACGTGCGCGCCACCACTGCATTCAATCGCATTCTCGCCATGCCCGAAGTAGCGGTGGTGGGAGTAACCTTCGCCCCCGAAGGGGTGGTGTTGAAGATCCGCCGGCGAAAGAAGCGCCACCGCTGCCCGTGCGGGTGGACGACGAGGGCGCACTACGACCGTTCAGTGCGGCGTTGGCGTCATCTCGATCTCGGGGCGTCTAAGTGCTTTCTCGAGACCGAGATCGCTCGGATCAACTGCCAACGCTGTCACCGTGTCGACCGAAGACGTGCCCTGGGCGAGACCGGCAGCTCGTCACACCACGGCCTTCTGCTCGGTTGTGGCCTGGCTCGCCCAACGCACCGACAAGACCACCATCACCACGTTGCTGCGCATCAGCTGGGAGAGCGTCGCCAAGATCGTGGTCGACGTCGTCGCCGAGGAACTCCACGTCGTCCGCTTTGAAGGACTGGCGCGCCTCGGGGTTGACGAGGTTGCCTATAGGAAGGTCACCGCTACCTCACCGTCGTCGCCGACCACGACCAGCAGGGTCGAGTGATCTGGGCGGGCGAGGGCAAGAGCGCCGCCACCCTCGCCGCCTTTTACGACGAGCTCGGCGCTGAGCGAGTGGCGAAATTGGAAGCCATCAGCCTCGATATGGGCACGGCCTTCGAAAAGGCGACTACCGAGAAAGCACCCCAGGTGCGCCAGTGCGTGGACCCGTTTCACCTCATAAAGCTCGCCAACGAGGCCATCGACCAGGCTCGCCGCTGGTCCTGGAATGAAGAACGCCGTCGGGCGCCTGCTCCCTATCCTCGGGGTCGACCGAAGAGCGACGAGGTGCGTCCGCGCAACGAGCCGCGCTGGGCGAAGCACACTCGCTGGGCGCTGATAAAGGACCCCGACAAACTCAGTGACGACCAGCTCGGCGTGTTACACGAACTGCGAAGAAACAACTCGGTGCTCTATCGAAGCTGGCAGCTGAAAGAGGGGCTGCGCGATCTCTATCGACTCGATCATCCCCGTGACGCACCCGAGCACCTTGAGTGGTGGTTGCGTTGGGCCGTTCGAAGCCGCATCTCGGCATTCGTCAAGCTGGCGAGGACCGTGCGCAAAAATCGTGCACGCATCTTGGCGGCGGTCGAACTAAACCTCTCCAACTCGAAACTCGAGGGGCTCAACTCGAAGATCCGACTCATCAACCACCGCGGATACGGGCACCATTCGGCTGCGGCGGTCATCGCGATGATCTACCTCTGCTGCGGCGGACTCACCATCGAACTACCAACGACGAGTTTCGCCTGACAGGTGAAAACCACCCACACAAACCCGAGGAGAACCCGATTTGGGCGCCATTTTTGACAAGGTTTTCATGAGTCTCCGCGAAAATGAGGGTGGGCAAGTACGTCCAAGGAGAAGTCACGTTCAACGAAAACCACCCCAACGATGTCAACGTTGGCGCCCCCTTGGTGCGCGTCGCGGCACGGATTCTCGCGCCATCCCTCGACACCAAGTTGGCCTCCGGTGCTGACCCATCTGCGAGCGAGATGTTGAGCGCCCGCGCCCAGCAATTGGGGACGCCAGACACCCGTCACTCGGTATCAAAGAGCTGGCTCGACGTCATAGACCGGGCCCACTCGCCGCCCTCTCTCTTTGATCCAACTGTCCGCGTCGAACGTCGTCGGGTCTTCGCCGCCGAGACGCAGATCCGTGAAGTCGCGGGCGCCCTCGACGGCCCGCTGCCGAGAGTGCGCGGTGTGGCCATGGCGGTATCGCTCCTCACCGACGGCGCCGGACCCCTCTACAACCCGGTCAGCACAACGAGTCTTTCCGATGCACTCCAAGATGTCCTGCGACAGATCGATCCCTTCGAATCGTTCGACCTCTAGACGATCCTTGGATACATGGTCTCAGTGGTCCCCGTGAAGGCGCCCGACGCGGAGGCGACCCAACGCACCCGCTAATCGCGAAGCGTGAGACTCACCGGACAGTGATCGCTACCGAGGATGTCGGGGTGAATGTCTGCGGCGGTGACTCGATCCACGAGGGACTGGGAGACGAGGAAGTAGTCGATGCGCCACCCCACGTTGCGCGCCCGAGAGTTGGCGAAGTGCGACCACCACGAGTAGTGGCCGTTTCCTTGGTGGAAGAGTCGGAAGGTGTCGACGAAGCCCGCGTCGAGATAGTTCTGGAACCCGGCTCGCTCTTCGGTCGTGAAGCCCTTGCGACCAACGTTCGACTTCGGATTGGCCAAGTCATCGGAGGTGGCCGCCACGTTGAGGTCGCCGCAGAAGATGACGGGCTTCGCTCGCTCAAGTTCTTTGACGTAGTGCAAGAATGCCGGGTCCCATTGATTGTGACGCAATGAGAGCCGACCGAGATCCTCTTTGGCGTTGGGGGTGTACACCGTGACGACAAAGAAGTCGCTGAACTCAGCAGCCAGCACGCGGCCTTCCAAATTGGGATTGCCGAACTGATCACCCGCCACGCCATGCCTAACCACCGAAGCGTCGGGCAGATCGCTCGTCACCGTAGCGGGCTCGGTCTTGGAGAAGATCGCCGTGCCGGAGTAGCCCTTTTTCTGCGCTGAGTTCCAGTGCTCGAAAAAGCCCGGCACCTGAACCTCCGATTGATGCTGCTGCGCCTTGGTCTCTTGCAGACAGATGACGTCGGGCTTCAACTCATCGACGAAGGGTGTGAACAGTCCCTTCTTCTCCACCGCCCGTATTCCGTTGACGTTCCACGACACCAATTCCACAAACTGAAATGTAGCAATGAGTACGAGTCGCCGGGACGTGGGCCCGGCCCGCCCGAGTCTGATTGACTGACCCCATGTCTATCGGCGTCACTATCTACGGCATCTGCGCCGTCTCGTTCATGATGGCGAGGTACGCGCTGGAACGACGCGGTCGCGCCTTGATACTGTCCTTCGCCCTCGGGTGCGTGCTCTCGAGCGCCTACGGGTTCCTCTCGGGCGCCTGGCCCTTTGGCGTCGTGGAGCTCGTGTGGTCCGCCGTCGCCGCGCATCGCTTTCGCCGCGTTTCGCTCCGCTGACCACCACGGTGCGTCGCGCGACGGGACCTCGCGACACCACGACCGCTTCCCAGATATTTCGAGATATCTCTCAGCGATCCGACAGTTCTCTCACACCGATCTCACAATTCGGCTTCGTAGGGTCGTACAAGTTCTTGAAGGGAGAACCGAACATGAAGCCACTAGGCATCAAATCCATCGCCGCAGTTGCGCTCGTCGCCGCCATGGGCGTCAGCGCGCCGGCCGTAGCGTTTGCCGACTCGACGATCACCGCGCCACCGACGTTCACCGCGAGAGCCTCGGCCACCGCGAACGTGTCGGTCTGGGCCACCTTTCACAAAGAGTGGAAGGCCTATGTCGACGGTCTCCGGGCGATTCGCCTGACCTACCGCGCGGCCGTCGCGAACTCACGCGCGGTGTTTTGGGCCGCCCAGGCGCAAGCCACGACCCCGGCAGCGCATCAGGCCGCGCAAGCGGCGCTCAACGCCTCGCTCGCGGCGGACCTCAATGCGCGCGTCGCCGCGATCACGGCCGCGGGCGACCCGCCTGCGCCGCCCGCGGACTACAACGGCACGGCGTACGTCCAAGGCATCCAAGCTGCGAACGTAGCGTTCCGCGCATCCATCGTCGTTGCCCAGGACGTGCTCTCGCAGTCGCTGTCGACCGCGACCACCTCGTGGGAGCGTCACTCCGATCGACTTACCTATGAGTTCGCCGTCGGCACTGCGATCGTGACTCGAGCCACCGCCCTCGAGGCGCTCGGAGCACCTCCGGCGAACCCGGGACAGCCGTCGTAACAGTTCCCCAACACCTGTCCCCAACACAACGGTGGCCTGCCTCAGTCCGAGGCAGGCCACCGTTGTGTCCTAGCAAACTTCACCTAGTTGATCGCACAAATCTCTCTGCTCGCGAACCTCGTGCCCGCGGCCTCGCCCTTGGAAAAGAACGAGTCGACCGTCCGCCAGAACGAGCACGAACGATCGTCTAGGTAATGGCTCGCTCTCGGGCTCGTGATCGTGAGGGCGCCCGGGCACTCGTCGCCTACCGCCTTCCACACGACTTTCCCACCCTCGATGACCTTGACGTTCAACAGCGTCGCATCCTCCGCGCAGATGCCTCCCTCGTTCATATCCTTCAGGTCGTCGATCGATGAGCGAAGCTGGAGTGCTTGACGATGAGTCAGCACGATCGACGTCGCGCCGCTCGACGCCGACATCAACGACAGCCGTGCGAAGCCGGTGACGCTCACCACCCCGCTCGTGGGCATCTCGACGTGCACGAGCGGCATCCACACGACCTGAGCATCGACCACCAGTTCTTGTTGATCATCATTCGCCCACGCGTACTCGACCCCGCAGTAGGTGATGTGACGACTGGCGCAGGTCGGCGACAGACCTATACCCGAACTGAGTGGTGCGCCGCCGCCGCCACCAGAACCCGATCCGATAATTCTCTCTCCGGCGGGCAGATTCGCGCGCACGTAGCTGGACACGTCAGCGGTCATTGGCAGGAGGTAGTACTCGGTCGCTGTACGAAGGTCGCTACCTTCGTCGGGGCTGCTCATTGGAGATAACGGAGTCGCCAGCGCCGAGACCGGCCGGGCCCCGGTCGGAATCGGCTGAGCTGCGAGCAGCCGTGCGGCGTACGCGTTGCCTGCAGCGACGGTGTCGGGCGACAACGCCGTGGTCGTGGTTGGACCGGCCCAAGCGCGCACCGACGCAACACCGAGCGACGTGACCGCGATCGCGATGACGACAATTGCGATTCGATTTCTCTTTCTCGTCACACCGAATGAATGCTTCATACCCACCAATGTCCGCACCATCGACTTTCTTTCCACAACGCACGATCCCGGTCGAACTCGTCGACCGGGATCGCTGCGCGAAGGTAGATCAGTGAGACGTCGGGGTCGATCCTGACTTCGTCGCGTCGGCGTCACTGCGCCGAGGCAGGACCCAGCCCGATCGGGGGAAGTGGCAGGTGTACCCGTTGGGGTATCGCTCCAAATAGTCCTGGTGCTCGGGCTCGGCTTGCCAGAACGGCCCGGCGGGCTCGACCTCAGTAACGACTCGCCCGGGCCACATCCCTGACGCCTCGACGTCTGCAATGGTTTCCTCGGCGACTCGGCGCTGCTCGTCGTTGAGATAGAAGATCGCTGACCGGTAGCTGGCCCCCACGTCGTTGCCCTGGCGGTTCTTCGTGGTCGGATCATGGATCTGGAAGAAAAACTCCAGAATGTCCCGGTACGAGATCACGCTCGGATCGAAGGTGATCTCGATGGCTTCTGCGTGGTTGCCGTGATGGCGGTACGTGGCGCTCGCGACATCTCCCCCGCTGTAACCGACTCGAGTGGAGATAATCCCGGGGCGCTTTCGAATGAGGTCCTGCATTCCCCAAAAGCACCCACCGGCCAGAATGGCCTTCTCTTCGGTCATTTCGACTCTCCTTTGGTCTTCAGCCCTTCGAACAGCGACGTGTACTCGCCATAACCTTCCTTGTCCAGGTCGTCATAGGGCACGAAACGCAAGGACGCAGAATTGATGCAGTAGCGCAATCCCCCCTCGTCGACGGGACCGTCATTGAAGACGTGACCCAGGTGGCTGTCTCCGTTGGTGGAGCGAACTTCCGTCCTCACCATCCCGAAGCTGACGTCACTATTCTCGATGACGTTCCGAGGCTCGAGGGGCGCCGTGAAACTCGGCCATCCGCATCCACTGTCAAACTTCTTTGTTGAGGCGAAGAGCGGCTCGCCCGAGACGACGTCAACGTAGATGCCCGCGTCCTTATGGTCCCAGAATTCGTTGCGGAACGCCGGCTCGGTTCCCCGCTCTTGGGTGACGCGATACTGCTCGGAGGTGAGAAGAGCCAAGGACTCTTCGTTCTTTGAATATTTATCTGCCATCGCGGCTCCTTCGCTTTCCTATAACTTCACAGTCACCCGAAGCACGCTTGTCGTTACAGCGGCGCCGTGGGGCGACACCGTGGCCCAGGTGGCGGTCTCCGTCGAAGCTCACGATCATGCTATGGGTACTTGTTTGTCGACTGAGCGAGAGCCGTCACCAGGCATGGCTCAAAAAGCGAGCAATGTTGTTCACTCGCGCGCTCGTCTCACTCCCGCTCGGCGAGGATACCCAGGTCGTGGGCCGCCGTCGAAATCTGCTTCGCGAGCGCGACATCTCGCTGGCTGAGGCCCTGGATGTCGTGACTGGTCAGGCCCACCGTCACCTCGGAGTATCGAAGATCCACGTCGGGGTGGTGGTTGGCCATCTCGGCCAGGACTGCGATGGCGTTGACGAGTTCCACCCCTCGCGCAAAAGACAGGGTTTTAAAGTGGGCCGTCGCGCTGCTGACATGAACCCGCCACTCATCGACGCCAGGGGACTCGCGAAACTGCTGTGGCGTTATGGAATCGGCCATGTGTCGCAATCTATATCGGAGGGACCGTGAGCGCTCGACGCGACAGTCTTTCGAGTGATCGGCTCGGGGCGCGGCCGCGCACCATGGTGACGTGACACTCCCTCGGTAATGTCGCGTCGATGTCCGCATCCCAGTTGCGCCTGAATGATCGCCAGCGAGAGGCGGCGACCTTCGGTGACGGCGCGCTTCGAGTCTTGGCGGGACCCGGGACGGGCAAGACCACCACGCTCAGTGCGAGAGTGGAGTTCCTGCTCGAACGTGGAGTGGCGCCCGAGAGAATCTTGCTGTTGACCTTCACGCGCCGATCAGCTCGAGAGATCATCGGGCGCGTGCGCGCGTCGCGACACGACCAACGAGTTCAGCGGGTCGCTGGCGGTACGTTCCATTCGATCGCCCATCACACCCTGCGGCGACATCACGCCTCGGTGGGCCTCCCCGAGGGATTCGGGGTGCTCGACCAAGGCGACAGTGCCGATCTTCTCGATCTGGTGAGAAGCGATCTCGGAATACTCAGCGGTCAACGGCGGCTACCCAAAAAGAGCACACTGGCGTCACTGTATTCGCGCACCGTCAATACCGGGACCCCTCTTCTAGACGTGATGAACGAAAACACGCCCTGGTGCGTCGATCACTGCGACGATGTGGCCACGCTGTTTCGCGCGTTCGTCTCTCGCAAGCAGTCCCTCGGACTCGTCGACTTCGACGACCTCTTGCTCTTTTGGCGCCACGCCGTTCAACACGAGGTCCTGGGAAGGAAGTTGGGGAGCGCGTTCGACCACATCCTCGTCGATGAGTTCCAAGACGTCAATCTCCTGCAGCTGGACATCCTGCGCGGATTGCGTGCTCACGATCCCCGGGTCACCCTCGTCGGTGACGACGCGCAAGCGATCTACGGCTTTCGCGGAGCATCTCCTCGTTACCTTCTCGACGCCGAAAGGTACTTTGACGGGCTCACCACGATCACGCTGAACGCCAACTATCGCTCGACCGCTCCCATACTTAGTGTGGCGAACGCGCTCGCGGCGGACGCCCCCGAAGGCTTCACCTCCGTGCTCCGCGAACAGGTGGCTATCAGCGGCGCCACGCAACCTTCACTGATTCACTGCACGGACGAGCGACACCAGTCAACGGTGGTCGCCGATCGCGTCCTCGAACTCTATGAGCAGGGCGTCGCCCTGCAGCGCCAGGCCGTGCTCTTTCGAGCGGCGAATCACAGCGACGACCTCGAGATTGAGCTCTCGCGGCGTCGCATTCCCTTCATCAAGTACGGAGGACTCCGATACCTCGAGGCGGCGCACGTAAAGGACCTCCTGGCCGCCTTTCGTCTCGTCGACAATCCGCGCGACGAGATGGCCTGGTTCCGGCTCCTGCAGCTGATGCCCGGCGTTGGTCCGGCCAAGGCGCGTCGCGCGATCGACGCACTTCGTGGCGGTGACCCCCTCCTCCCTCTCTCGGTGGAGGCGATCACTCAACGTTGGGGGCAACTTCAAGAAGAGTTGCCCGAGGAGACCGCCAAGATGTCTCGCGGACTGATTGACGCGATGTCATTCGCGCTCGATGAACCGCTCGTCGTGCGGGCCGATCGACTGCGCATCGCGATGGCGCCGCTCATCACGACAGCGTACGAGGACGCGCTGCCCAGACTCGAAGATCTCGACGCGCTCGTCCTGGCCTGCACGGACGCCACGCGGCTCAGCGACGTCGCCGCAGCGCAAGCCCTGGATCCACCGCACTCCACGGGAAACCTGGCGGGTCCGCCGCTAATGGACGAAGACTGGCTCGTACTCTCTACCGTTCACTCAGCCAAGGGTCTCGAATTTGACGCGGTCCACGTGATCCATACCGCCGACGGGAACTTCCCCTCCGACATGGCCCTGGGGACGCCACAAGGGCTCGAAGAGGAGCGCCGTCTCTTCTATGTCGCGGTCACTCGTGCGAGACGGGACTTGGCCATCTATGTGCCCCTTCGCTACCACCATCACCGCGTCCGCGACGATCACTCGTGGGCTCAGCCGTCACGGTTCCTCACCAGTTCTGTGCGGGCGACCCTGAGCGACGTCGCCCTGAGCGACGTGATCGGTGAGGAGGCGGCCGACGTCGCGCCGGTCGTGCTCGACAGCTTCGGGGCAGTTTCGACGCAGATTTCCCAACTCTGGTGACCTGATGTCACTACCTGACATAAAACCGCTATTCTGATGTCAGCGAGTGACATCGCTCTCCCGCGGCCCCCCGTCGCGGGTCTCACCGATGGAGGATTGATGCGCATCTTTGTTACCGGGGCCTCCGGCTGGATCGGCTCGGCCGTCGTCAGTGAGCTACTCGACGCGGACCACCAGATCATCGGTCTCGCTCGCTCTCAGGAATCAGCAGTCGCCCTCAGGGCGGCCGGCGTCGACGTACTTCTCGGCGATCTCGACGACCTTGACGTGTTGCGAAGCGCCGCCTCTGCGTCCGATGGCGTCATCCATCTTGCCTTCAAGCACGACTTGGCGTTCTCTGGAGGCTTCCAGGCGGCGGCCGACGCCGACCGTCTCGCGGTGGATGCGATGGTCGAAGCGCTCGTTGACTCGGATCGGCCCTTCGTGCTCGCCTCTGGTCTCCTTGGCGTCGCCCCTGGCCGAGTGGCGACTGAGAACGACGGACACGTCCCTGATTCCGCACACGCGGGATTGGGCGGTGGGCCCCAGACGCGCTGGGAGACAGCCGAGTTCGTCCTTTCTCAAGCCTCTCGTGGCGTTCGATCGTCGGTCGTGCGCCTACCGCCGACCAACCACGGAGACGGCGACAACGGCTTCATGGCGTCGATCATCAACATCGCCCGCGACAAGGGCGTCTCGGGATACGTCGGCGACGGCGCCAATCGGTGGCCGGCCGTGCACCGGTTGGACTCTGCCAAGCTCTTTCGCCTCGCCGTCGAAGGGGCGCCCGCGGGCGCGACGCTGCATGCGGTCGCCGACGAGGGAGTAGCCATTCGCGATATCGCAAACGCCATCTCGCGGCACCTGGACCTTCCCGAGGTCTCGATTTCGCCTGAGGACGCGCCTGAGCACTTCGCGTGGATGGCGAACTTCGTCGCGATGGACGCGCCGGCCTCGGGCACGTTCACCCAAGAGCTCTTGGACTGGCGTCCGGTGCAGCCGGGACTCATCGCCGACCTCGACGAAGGCCACTACTTCAGTGGTGCAGTGACACCCTTCAACGCCTAAAGGTACTTCGCCCGTCGCGACGGATCAGTCGTCGGCAAGGGCGGCGAAGTCACGCTTCATCTTGCGATACCAGCCCATACCCCCTATGGGGTTCTTCCATCGGCCCTTCATATCCTTGAGCGCGGATTCGTGCGCGGTGTCGCCACCTTTGACTATCTCCTTGAGATGGGCGTCTTGAGCCTTGATGACTTCATCGGCGGTACTCCCGTGGTGAGCGTGGTCGCACGGCCCCCCCATCTGCTTGCACGTCATTGTCTTCATGTGCTCTCCCTTCTCGATTGGAGCCCGTGGCGGTGCTCCAGATGTGACGAATGCCCGTTACAGTATTTTGTTCGACGCCTGAATCCGAACGAGATTCCCCGAAGGGTCGCGAACGGCGCAGTCGCGCACTCCCCACGGTTGATTCGTCGGCTCCTCAAGAATCTCCGCGCCCGAGGCCTTCACTCTGGCGAAGGCCTCTTCGAGGTCATCGGTATGGAAGATCGCCGCCTGGAAGGAGCCGCGCGTGACGAGCGAGAGGATCTCGTCGCCCTCGGCTTGAGAGCGCCCGCCGTGCGGCTGGGAAAGGACGATGGAGATGTCCTGGCCCGGCGCGCCGACGGTGACCCATCGGAAGCCCTCAGCCGCGACGTCCATACGGACTTCGAGGCCGAGCGCGTCGCGGTAGAAGCCGAGAGCCGCGTCGGGATCGTCGACAAGGATAAATGTGGTGGCGAGTGTGACTGTCATGTCGTCATCATAGGAAGGTCGCGCTTCGGCGGGCTTCTTCAATCCTGCTCGTTTTGCGCCGGTGGTTCTGCTGGGTTTCTCTTGACCTAGAGATCCGGACAACTCAGGCGGAGACGGCAAGGCGCCGCGGTCGGGTCACGAACATGCTCACGCACGAAGGGATCCGCTCTAGGTCCGCGTGGTCGAGTTCGCGGTACTGGCTGGGCGCCATGCCGACCACCTCGCGAAAGCGTGAGCTGAACGATCCAAGGGACGTGAAGCCCACCGCGTCACACGTCTCAGAGACCAACATCCCCTGACGCAAAAACGCCTTGGCGCGCTCGATGCGGCGCGTCATCAGATAGGTGTGGGGAGTCTCCCCGTACGCGGCGCGGAACTTGCGCGAGAAGTGCGCGCTCGACATGAGTGCCATTCGGGCCATGGTCGAAACGTCCAGCGGTGTCGCGTAGTCGCGATCGATGAGATCACGAGCCCGGCGTAGGTGTGCCAGATCGGCAAGCACCTCTGGCGTCATGAACGTGACGATAGCAAACCGACGAACTTTCCGAACCACCCGGTCATTCGACTCGATACACCACAGCCGGATCTACGATGGCGGAGCGCGGATGAGAGGCGAGCAGCGTCTTGGTGTACTCGTTGCTTGGAGAGTTGAACACGTCGGCGGTCGCGCCGATCTCCACTATCACACCGCGATGCATAATGGCAACGCGGTCGGCCACCTCGGCAATGACGGAGAGCTGATGGGCGACAAACAGTATGGCGAGTCCCAGCTCGTCGCGAAGGTCCAGGAATAAATTCAGCAGCTGCGTTTGAATCGACACGTCCAAGGCACTGACGGCCTCATCGGCGATCAGGATGTCCGGTCCGACCGCGAGCGCCCGAGCGACGGCGACCCGCTGGCGCTGCCCTCCGGATAGTTCGCTGGGGTGACGCGCCGACATGGACGCGGGCAAGCGCACCAGGTCGAGAAAGTGAGCAGTAAATACAGGCCCGTCCTCGCTGCCCGGTTGGTGGTGAACGCGACCGGCCTCGAGGATGGCAGCCCCCACCGACAGCCGCGGGTTGAGCGACGAGTAGGGGTCCTGAAACACCATTTGCATGCGACGACGAATCTCGCGTAGTTCCCCCCCACCGGCGTCGCGCACGCTGCGGCCCCCGAGTGTGATCGCTCCTTCATCCGGGGCTACAAGACGTATCAGCATCCGGGCCAGGGTTGTCTTACCGCTGCCCGAAGCCCCCGCCAGCCCCAGGATCTCACCACGGGCGAGGTCGAAGTTCACGTGATCGACGGCGACGTGACTCTCGCCCGGCTGTCGAGCCACCCACTCGCCCAACGAGCGCCTCAATCTGAAGCGCTTGGTGAGATCTTGAACGCTAAGAATCGCCTCGTTGGTCATGCCCCACCTCCAACGGTCGAGCTGACGTCGGCGAGACGGATAAAGGGGCAGGCCGTCGTGTGATTCTCGCCGACGATCTCTAGGGTCATGTCTACGCCGGCGCACTCGGGGCGAGCGTACGAGCAGCGATTCGTGAATGGGCAACCCGAGCCCATCTCGCCTGGCGTTGGAGGTTGGCCGGGTATCCCCTCGCGACGGACGTGGCGTCCCGCCGACTCAAGGCTTGGAATGGACTCAAGAAGAGCCCTCGTGTAGGGGTGACGGGGCCGCGCACAGATCTCATCAACCGGTCCTGCTTCGACCACGTAGCCTCCGTACATCACCGCGACGCGCTGGCAGGCCTGGGCAATCACGCCGAAGTCGTGCGATACCAACAGCACCGCCATGTCGAGGTCACGACGCCGTTGTTCGATCAGCGTGAGGATCTGGGCCTGGGTGGTCACGTCAAGCGCGGTAGTGGGCTCGTCGGCGATCAGCAATCGCGGTGCGGCCGAAATGGCGATGGCGATCATAACCCGCTGGCGCATGCCGCCGGACAGTTCGTGCGGATAGGCGCGGTAACGCTGCTCGGGACGATCGATCTCGACGTTGGCCAGCAGTTCAATGGCCCGCGCGCGCGCCTCGGAGCTTTCCATTCCCGCATTCACTCGCAAGGTTTCAGCGACCTGCTCACCGATTCGTTTCGTCGGATTGAAACAGCTGAACGGATCCTGAAAGATCATGCCGACATTGCGGGCGCGATGTTCGCGCAGCTCTTTCTTGTTCATCGACATGACATCGCGACCGTCGAACGTGATTTGCGCCGAGAGTCGAGCGCGCGGGGCCATGAGTCGGATGATGGAGCGGCACGACAAGCTCTTGCCCGATCCCGACTCACCCACGAGACCCACCGTCTCTCCCGGTTGGACTTCCAAGTTGACACCGCGTACCACCTCTATCGGACCGGATCGACTCGGGAAGGCGATGCGCAGATCCTCTATCGTCAGCAGGCTCACAGCGACCCCAACGTCACTTCGCCGCGCGTGATGCCGTCGCCGATCAAGCTGACCCCGATGCCAAAGAGGACCAGAACGATTCCTGGGATCGTCGTTATCCACCACGCGCTCAGTAAGTAGCTCTGGCCACTGGCGATAATCGAGCCGAGGTCCGCGCCGGGCGCTTGCTGACCGAGGCCGAGGTAGGACATTCCGGCCAAGACGAGCATGTTCACGACGACGTCCACCGTTGAATACACGAGGCTGGTACGAATGAGGTTCGGCAGCGCGTGACGGAATATCGCGCGAAGATGCGAATATCCAAGAGCCTTGGTCGCCATCATGAAAGGTTGCTCTCGCATCGTGAGCATCTCGGAGCGCGCCAGGCGAAAGTAAAGCGCCCAACCTACGATAACGATGCCGATGCCCACGCCCTTGAGTCCAGGGCCGACAATTGCCACTACCGCCAGGACCAGGACGATGAAGGGAAAGGCGATCACGGTGTCGGCGATGCGACCGAGCACCGCGTCAAACCATCCCCCGACGTACCCCGAGATGGTACCGAAGATGACGCCGACGAACAGTCCAAGGTAGGTGATGACCGCCACCACCAAAAGGTCGATGCGCAGCCCAAAGAGCACGCGCGAAAATAGGTCGCGGCCAACGAAGTCCGTGCCCATCCAGTGCTGCCATGATGGGCCTTGGAGGCTCGCCACGATATTTATTTGATTGGGAGGATAGGGGGCGATCAACGGCGCGAGCAGTGCGGCCAGCAGCATGACCAGGATGATTCCGAGGCCGATCGAAAGCTCCCAGTTCTGTGCCAAGCGGAACCGACGCCAGAGCGAGAAGACCCGACGTGTGGTCGTCGCTCGCATCGGCGCCCTGGTGACGGCGGTGGCGACGTCAGACACTCTTCGCCCCCGGTCGAACTCGCGGATCGACAGCCGCCTGCAAGAGGTCGGTTGTGAGATTCAAGAAGACGACCAGCGAGCCGGCGAGCACCGCGATGGTCTCCACGAGCGGGTAGTCACGATTCTCGACGGCTTGGAAAAGTAGCGAACCCAAACCCGGTATTTGAAAGACCTGCTCGAGCACGACGGTCCCGCCGATGAGAAAGCCGACACTGACCGCCAGCACAGTGACCGTCGGCATCACGGCGTTGCGAAACACGTGAAAGGCCAGGACGCGCCGCGTCGAGAAGCCTCTCGCCTCTGCCGCTTCGACGTACTCCATTGACAACGTGTGGCGGATGCTTGAACGAAGCGTGCGCACCACGACGGCCAGCAGCGACAGTCCCAGGGCGATCGCCGGGAGCGTCAGGGAGCGCACAATTCCGCCAAAACCCGTGCCGTACCCCGACACCGGCAGCCAGCCGAGCTTGAGAGCGAAGAAAATCGCGAGAATCAAGCCCGACCAGAACGTCGGCATCGCGAAGGACACGGTGGTGAAGACCCGAATACCGTGATCGACCGGAGTCCCTCCCTTCACGGCCGCGATAACCGCCAGTGGAACACCCAGCACCACCGCCACAATCGTGCCGTAGGTGATCAGGACAATGCTCGGGACAATTCGCTGGGCCATGAGGGACGAGATGCTCTGGCTGAAGGTGATGGACTGGCCAAAGTGAAAGGTAACCAGGTGCCCGAGAAAGAGCCAAAACTGAAGGGGCAGCGGCCGATTGAGCCCCAAACTGGCACTCACTTGGATTATCTCGCGCTGACTCGCCCTCGGCCCCAACATGGTCGCGACGGGATTGCCAGGCACGAAGTGGATCAGCATGAAGGCAAGGAATGCCACGCCCAGCAATTGCACCAGGCTCACGCCGATTCGCCGCACAACGTAGGCCGCCATCGGCTACCCCCCGGCCCTCACGACAGTTCTACCGCGCGACGTCGATTCGGAGACTTCCCCCCGACTACTTCGCAATCCACGTGTACTGCAGCGAGTCAGCTCCCAGAGGGTCCAGTAACGTGCCGCACACGTCGTCGCGATGCACATTCAAGAATGGTAGATCCATGACGTTGATGAACGGAGTCTGGTCTTCCATGGCGCCCTGAATCTTCACCCACTGCGCCTCTTGACTCGCCAAGTTCGCCGTGTGGTCGAAGGTCGTCACCATGTTGGCGATGGTGGGGTCGTTCCACCATGAGTAAAAGCTGTAGTTGCCGCCGCCGTAGGTGGTAACAAAGGTGGCGTACTCTTCGGGCACCGTCACGTCGCTCGTGAATTCGGCGTAGGGGAACGTCATGTCGTACTGGCCCTTCATGTAGAGGGACGTCTCAGTGGCCTCGTCCTCGGCGACCAACTTGATCTTGACCCCGATCGACGCCCACTCCGCCTGGAGGATCAGAACCAGGTCGGTGTACTCGGCGTAGCCGCTCGGGTACTGCAGCGTCGCCGAGAATCCCTTGGGGAAGTCCGACTTCGCCAAGTACTGCTTGGCCAGTTTCAGGTCATAGGTGTAGGGCTTCACGACGCTATCGGAGGCGTCGTACTTCAACTGGGGCAGCACACTGTTGGGAATGGTGCCCAAATTGTCGAACACTGTCTTGTTGATCAAGGGTCGGTTGATCGCATACTCCAGGGCTTTGCGAACGTCCAGGTTCTGGAAGGGCTTGTCCTTGAAGTTCATCCATAGTCCCACCCAGTAGGGAACTTTCACACTCTGCAGGGTGACGCTCGAGTTTGACTTGACGGTGCTGACGTCCGAGAAGGGTATGCCGTCGGCCATCTGGGCTTCGTTGTTTTCTACGTCCAGCAGTCGAGAGTTGTCATTCGAAGCGTACTGGTAGGTCACGGTGTTCAGGTACGGAAGACCCGGCTGCCAGTAGTAAGGGTTGCGCACGAAGGTGATGGACGAGCCGCGCACCCACTTGGACAGCTTGAAAGGGCCGGTACCCACGGGATTGTTCCAGAACGCCGAACCCTCCTTCTCCACGACGTTCTTTGGCACAATGAACGCGTCGAAGATGCTCATGTTGTAGAGGATCCCCGGTGTGGGTCCACTGAGTTGCATCACGACTGTCGAGTTGTTGACCGCCGTCGCGCTCTTAAATCCGCCGGAGAGAACGGCCGTTTCGTCGAGCTTGGGGTTAGCGAAGTAGTCGAGCGAGAAGACCACGTCGGCCGCCGTCACGGGCTGACCATTGGAGAATTTGATCCCTGGTCGAATATGGAAGGTGTAGGTGAGACCGTTCTTCGATACCGTCCAACTGCTCGCGACCCCCGGAACGATGTCCTGGGTCTTGCCGGTGGGGTCAGGCATTACCAAACCCTGATACAGCAGGGTGTCCGCGAAGATGTCGCCGTTGCCATTGGTCGGGTAGAAAGGATTGAGCGTGACCGGACCGGCCTGACGCGCGTACGTGAGAGTGCCACCCTTTACTGGCGTGCCACTGCACACTCCCGAACTTGATCGGGGTGACACCGTGCTGCTCGGGAATGATCCAGACGCGGTCGGATCGGGGGACTCCGATTTGCGAGACGCCGCGGACGACACCGTGCTCGGCGCAATCGCCAGCATTGCTATCAGCGTGCCGGAAGCGAGAGCGACGACAGCCAGCCTCGAACCTCCCCGGCGCTTTGGTTGGATCACTGTAGACACGACCACCCCCGTCCGGCCCGACGCCCCCTGAAGCGACTGACCAACTCGTGAAAGCTTTGGGCGCGAGCCTACGTGAAAGAGTTCGTTAATGCAAGGCGGACGTCCAATAAAAAATAGACGCGCTACTTGACGGCGACGGCGTTCGCGGGTGATCCAATGCCCCCGGTGACGTGCAACGGTGCGCTCGCGAGCAGGAACTGATAGACCCCATCACGCGCGCAGTCCTGGGCCAACGCCTCAAGATCCCACAACTCACCGATCGCAAAGCCCAATAGACCGATCAATACCCGGTGAAGAAAACCGAAGGGGCGAGCGGCCTCGCTGAAGTCGGGCGGCCAGACCTCGGTCGCGAAAGAGTCCGAGACGATCGCCGCCGCGCCGCTGTCCCACAGATAGCGAGCCATCCCCTCAGTGTGCTCGATGCCTGGCGCGCGAAGGTCTCGAGCCAGCGAGCGACGTTCAGCATCATCAAGGCTCCGATACCGAGAGACGAAACCTGTTCGTACCAAAATCGCACAGCCCTCGCTGTACTCGACGCTCGCGGCTTCTCGCGCCGATTCGAGATCCTCGACCGTAATGGCCCGAGCGAGCTGATTCTCCTCGTCATGTGCGCCGCGAGCGACGTCCAACAGGATGCCGCGAGTGACGACCCCATGACGCGACCAGTGGTCGATGGTATTGAGACCCCGATCGACGATGTCTTCGACCGACCGATCGTTGTAGAAGACACCGGGGCGCGCCGCGATGTGCGCCAGGGAATCCCATTGACTAGAGATCTGTGGAAAGAAGTCGTCAAGAACGTCGTCTAGGTCCTCGACAGCCCCGGCTCCTCCACGCAAGACTCGATGCCGCAAGGGCGACCTGGTCGTATCGAGGGGCGGATCGAAGGCCCATAGCGCGGCGTCTAGGCCGAACGTTTCGCCGCGGCGCACCAGTTTTGCCGCGTCCCGTACGACGTGAGGGGTGATGAGATTCAAGCGGCCGAGCGAGTCGTCCTCACCGAAGAGATCCCACGCACGACCGGCCCCCGACACGTCACGCGGCAACTCGTCGTAGGACGGGAAGGTCTTCACCCGCTCCTTAGCCACGCAACTCGGAGAAGGCCGCTTCCGTGGCCGACAACGCCACGTCAAGGTCAGTGTCAGTCATCGCGGCAGAGACAAACCAGTTGTGTCGCGGGTGGAGAAACAGACCGTGGCGGAGGGCGCTCGCGGCGAACTGGTTCGCAAGAGACCTGTCGACGTCGCCCACGAAGCTCATGTAGGGCATCTGTGACGGCCCGCTTTGCAGGACCTCAATCCCCCACCGCTGGGACTGCTCCGCGAGACCGGCGCGCAGGGCGTCACCCATTGCGCGCATGTGTCCCACGCTGTCGTCGCGCTCGAGCACCGCGAGCGTGGCCAGACTCGCCGCCATGGGCACCGACGAGAACCAGAACGATCCGGTCGTGAACAGCGATGCCGCAGCGGCGCGCATTCGATCGCTCCCAAGTACCGCAGCCATCGGGTATCCATTGGCGATCGCCTTGCTCCACGCCGAGAGGTCCGGTTCGACCCCCACGGGCTCCCAGCTCCCGCCAAAGTTGATTCGAAGTCCGCAGCGCACATCGTCGAGGATCAGCGCGGCGCCTCTGGCGTCACAAAGCTCGCGCAGGCCTTTGGCGAATGCGGGGTCAACGAACTCTTGATCGAAACCGGCGTCATGGCGAAATGGCGACACCAGGACGCCCGCAACGTCGTCAGAGAACGCTTCGCGCACGCTTTCCATGTCGTTGTACGTGTACCGCACCAGGTTCGCCCGATCTTCGCTCGTCGTACCGGTTTCATTAGGGGTGCACCACGGCGCGGACCCGTGGTACGCGCCCCGCGCGACGAGGATTTTCTTCTTGCCCGTGGCCGCACGGGCGATCGTGCAGCAGAGCGTGGTGGCGTCAGTACCGTTCTTCTCGAACATTGCCCAGTCGGCGTGCGACACGACCGCGACCAGTCGCTCTGCGAGTTCGACCATCCTCTCCGAAGGGCCTTCGAGGCAGTCTCCGAGAGCGTTTTGACGAGCCACGGCCTCTTCGACTTCCAGGTTCTGGTGGCCGAGAAGCACTGGTCCCCAGCTGCACATAAGGTCGACGAACTCGCGCCCGTCGACGTCAACCACCCGTGCACCACGTCCGCTGGCGAAGAATTGGGGGTACTCAGCCGGCAGCGAGCTCATGTTCATATGGCCGTACATCCCGCCCGGGATCACGGCTCGAGCTCTCGCTCGCAGCTCCGCATCGCGCGGTCGAGCGTTCTCCTCCGCGCTGGGCACGATCACGCTTCGTTGCACTGACATATCGCCTACCTCCCTTATCCTTTGACTAACTCGCCTAATTGACCAGCGGCCGCCCTGGCGCCGTCATCCTCAGCGTCGTTGAGCAGTGAGAGCACCTGCGCCAGGTCCGTGATGCCGGCGTCCGATCCGAGGCCCGTCGCGACGAGGCCGCCACAGACGGTACCGACCCAGGCCGCGGACTCGGGTGATAGTCCGCACAGCAAGCCGGTCAGATATCCCGCGTCAAACCCGTCGCCACACCCGGTGGTGTCAACTACCTTGATGTCCCAGGCCGGAATCGACACGTCAACATCGTGATTAATGACGCGACACCCCCGCTCGCCTTGGGTGACCGCAACCCCGCCGGCCCCTGCGTCGAGCACGACGCGCGCCGCCTCCAGAACGTCCGAGCACTCCGCCAGACCGAGTAACTGCTCCTCGTTGGGACAGAACCAGTCGGTATGACGAAGGACCGGGGTCAGGCGATCAAGTGAGCTGCGGTCGCCGTTACGTAGTACGTCCATGAGGACCATGGCCCCAGATTGGTGCGCGCTGGCGACCATCTCCGCGACCGCCTCGTGTTCGAGAGACGGCATCGCGTCAAGGCCACCCAAGTGAATCGCAGCACACGACGCCACGGCGCCGCGCTGGGCGGCCGAGATATCCGCCGCGGTGAATATCGCGTTGGCTCCCGGAACGTGTAGCGCTGGTCGATCACCGTTCGGGCGAATTGGCAAGATGGTCGCCGAAGTCGGACCCGGAAGACGCCTCAGAAGGCTCGCGTCGACGCCGTAATCCTGAAGGAGCCGAAGAACGAAGTCGCCCAGGACGTCATCACCCACGGCGCCAACGTTTCTCACGCGGACCCCGAGCTTCGCGAGATCGACACTTGTGCCTGCGGCGGTGCCCGCGGCGGTCGCCCTGATTTCGTCGATGATGATCGAGCGCTGGCCCGGCGGTATGGTCGTGACCGGTCGACCAAGAATGTCGAGTATGTGCACTCCTAGGCACACCACCGAGCCAAATCGACTGAGATCGTTCAGGAGGCACCGTCCTCAAGCGCGGGACCACCGTAGCGACGGCGCCGAATCTCCGCTTCGACTTCGGCGAGCTCCTCGGCGCTGAGGATTCGCGGTTCCCCGTACCCGAGCGAGAGCCGATACACCTTGGCCAACCACTCCAGCAGCAGCGCTCGCTCGTACGCCTGCTGAAGAGTAGTTCCGTGCGTCACCGAACCGTGATTCTGAAGGATTGCCGCGCTGTGGCGCTCGAGGGCCGCGATCGCAGCTTCCGCGAGACCATCAGTCCCAAAACGCACATAGTCCACCACCGGAATCGGACCCCCCAATCCCGCAATGACGTAGTGAACGGCGGGCAGTTCCTTGCGCGATATGGATAGAGCAACCACCTCGGGCGAATGAGTGTGAACAACCGCGGCCGCGTTGGTGTTCTTATAGATACCTGAGTGCATTCGCCACTCCGAGGAGACCTTCCCACGACCTGACATCTTCTCTCCATCCAGAGCGACGACGCACACATCCTCTGCTGTGATCTCTCGATAGAGGATGCCGCTCGGCGTGATGACCACCGCGTCGCCGATTCGAACGCTCAGGTTTCCCGACGTTCCAGTAGCCAGGCCGTCCTCGACCATCCGCATGCCGTAGGAGACGAGGTTCCGACGAGCAGAATCCAGCGCGCGTTCGTCAGCCTCTGAATGGTTCATTCACAAATCCCCCGATCAGCACCAGCGCGGTACGCTGGATTTTATACGGATGACCGATCAAAATCAATGAAGAATCGTTGTCCCGCATGAAAGACACCGTTATCGTAGATCGCTAGCGCCGGAGACAAATCCAAGAGAGGTCCGATGCCAAAGATCGTCGACTGGGATGTTCGCAAGGACTCGCTCCTGGAAGCCACCTGGCGCGTCATCGCTCGTGATGGGCTTGAGAACACGACAGTGCGCGCCATCGCACGCGAGGCGAACTGCTCCCTCGGGATCCTTTCGCACTACTTCGATGACAAGCTGGACATACTGGCATCAGCCCTGCTCCTCTCGCATCGACGAGTTCGAGAACGCACCGTCGTGAAGGTGAAAGATCTGCGCGGCATGGCCGCACTGCGCATTGCCATGCTCGAAGCCCTCCCGTTGGACGCGGAGCGCGAGTTGGAAGCCCGAATCGAAGTCAGTTTCTGGGGCCGAATGCTCGGTGATGCTCGACTCGTCGACCTTGGTCGCCTCGAGGTCGATCTTCTTCACGATCGACTTCGAGGCCATCTCTTGGAGGCCAAGGAGGCCAAGGAGCTTCGAAGTGACCTTGACATCGAACTCGCTACCCAGGAGCTCCTGATCCTGATCGACGGCATCAGCGTCGAGCGAGTTCATTTTCCAAAGTCCGTACCACCGACGCGGCAACTCGTACTCCTGGACCGCAGCCTCAACTCGTTTCGGCGAACCACGTAGGCGAACTCCACTCGATCTGGTCGTCGAGGTTCCGTGATTCACCGCGGCGCCCGTCAGTTCGCGCGGCACACTTCTTCAACGACCACAGCGATCCCCTCGGCGTCCAGGCGGTAGTGGGCGTAGAGCGCCGCGGGCGGGCCGATGAGGACATACTCATCGTTAACTCCGTGTCGGAAAAATTTTGGGGCGAGGCGGTGGTCAGCGAGAACCTCGGCGACGGCGCCGCCGAGTCCTCCGATGACATTGTGTTCTTCGACGACAATGAGCGCGTTAGTATCTCTGGCGGCGGTGAGGACTGAGGCGACGTCGAGGGGCTTAATGGTGTGCATGTCGACCACTCGCACCGAGAGAGAACGATCGGCTAGGATCCCTGCTGCGTCGAGAGCGGGCCGAACCTCAGAACCCGTGGCAATGATCGTGGCGTCGACTCCGTCTCGAAGGATGACGGCGCGGCCAAACTCGAAGTCAGTGGGAACGCTCGAGTACACGTCGGGGTCGCGCCCCCGCCCGAGGCGAAGATAGAGCGCGCCCTCAAGATCAAGAGAAGCTCGCAACATGGCACGCAACTGATTGCCGTCGGCGGCACACGCCACCGTGAGATCAGCGACGGCGCGCATCGCCGCAAGGTCCTCCAGGGCGTGGTGACTCGAACCGTAGAAGCCGAGCGACATTCCCGAGTGGTGCGCCAGCACCCGCACCGGCATCCTCGGGTACGCACAGTCGGTTCGAATCTGCTCGTAGCCGAGCAGTGACGCGAATGAGGCAAAGGTGCCCACGAAGGGCATGAGCCGCGTCGACGCGAGACCGGCGGCCGCGGTGATCATGTTCTTCTCGGCGATGCCCATATTGAAGAATCGATCGGGGTGTCGGCGTCCAAAGTCGATCAGTCGATTCGCCGAGGCCAGGTCCGCTGTCATCACCACAATTCTCGAGTCAGACTCCGCCAAGTCAGCGAGTTCATCCCCCGCCACGAAGGCGGGTACGGACCGCGTGGACACCCCCACTTCTGTGCGACTACGGCGATCAGTCGCGCCCTGGCTTACTCCACGAAAGACTTCGCTCTGATCTTGACCAGAGTCCCCAGATGTCGTTATGACATTCTCTCGAGTCATTTCGGTCCACCCCCAAGTAGTTCTGCGTACACCTCCTCGTAGTCCTCGGGATTGAGGTTGCCCACGTGCCAGTTCAGATCAAGCTCCATTCGTTGAACACCCTTACCCTTGACGGTGTCGGCGATCACGACGTGGGGTTGAACCCGCGCTGGATCCCTCGCGTTGTCAAAAGCCGCCGCAATCTCATCCACGTTGTGCCCGTCAATACGCTGCACGTCCCACCCGAATGAGGAGAAACGCTCCCCGATGGGCTCGACGGACATGACGTCCTCGGTTCGGCCGTCGATACCCAACTGATTGCGGTCCACGATGCATACGAGCGAGGCCAGCTTGAAGTGCCCGGCGGACATCGCCGCTTCCCACACCTGACCTTCGTTGAGCTCGGCGTCTCCCACCATGACAAAGACGTGAAAGTCCCTCTCTTGAACCCGGCCCCCGAGCGCCATGCCTACGCCGATGGAGAGCCCGTGACCTAGCGAGCCGGAACTGAAGTCGATACCGCGCACCTTGCGCATGTCGGGATGGTCACCGAAGGCGCTACCCAATCTCGTGTACGTCTCCAGCTCAGCCACGTCAAAATAGCCAAGGTCGGCGAGGATCGGATAGAGACCGATGGCGGCATGACCCTTGCTCAAGACAAAGCGATCTCGATCGGGCCACGACGCATTGGCGGGATTCAGTCGAAGCTCACGGTAGTAGAGGGTCGCCAACAATTCCGCGGCCGAGAACGTGCCGCTGTAGTGACCTGCGCCGGCGATTCGAGTCAGTCGAAGAGTCTCAAGGCGCACGAACAGAGCCCGTTCGTTGAGTCGCACCCGTTCTGCCTCATCCAAAGGCTTCATCGATCTACTCCCTATCGCCTTGGATCGAATGATAACGACCCGCTAGGTTCGTACCGCATCCCCCATCGAAGAAATAGATCCCGGTACGGGCGATCGTAAAGCGATGAGACGAGACACTTCTCCCAATTGCCTGCGGGGCTTGGCAAACGCCGGCAAGATATCGCCCACACGAAATCTGGAAACACTACTCTTCGGCGAGAAACTCCTTCGGGCGCGACTCTGATCGCCCACCCAGTGCCCAACCGGAAGCAGTTCGATGCCAAACTTGCCCCGCACCGCTCCCCAGATGCCGCGCGGATACCAAAGAGCGACGACCACCGCGACCGAACCCAGGATGACGAGGTACCACGCTCCTTGGTTGGCCAGCGTCTGTTGAAGCGCAAAGAAGATGATGCA
>JBOGFT010000034.1:0-125483 GCA_050701895.1 Acidimicrobiales bacterium | reverse complement strand
GCGCCGCGCGAGCCGAGAACCCGGGTCACTTTGGAGTTCTCGAAGATCGTGACGCCGAGTCGTTCGTTTACCTCGGCCAGGCCACGCACCAATCGGGCCGGGTGCAAGCGGGCGCAGTGCGGCGTATACGTCGCACCGAGAGCGTTAGTGACCCGAGCACGTTCGCCGACCTGGTGCGCGTTCAGCCACTGGAGGTCGTGCTCGGTGTACCCGAGTTTTCTTGACTCGTCAACGTGTTTTTGCAAGCGAAGCGATTGGACGTCGCTGCGGGCAAAGATCAGGGTTCCGCCTTGGGTGAAGTGTGCGTCAATACCGTCACCGGCGATTGCCTCGCCGAGCGCGCGGACACTGTCTTGGAGTTGGCGGCGCAGCCGGAGGAAAGCCTCGTAGCCGTGGCGCGAAACGATCGCGTGATCGCTGAGAGGATAGAGCGCTGATGCCCAGCCGCCGTTTCGACCTGAGGCGCCAAAGCCACAGACCGCCTGTTCGAGAACGACCACTCGCAACAGCGGATCGCGGCGCAGGAGTTCTCTCGCGGTCCACAGACCAGTGAAGCCACCCCCGATGATGGCCACATCCACGTCGAGGTGGCCATTGAGTGCCGCTCGAGGCGTAACGGGTCCATCGAGAGTGGACCACCACAGCGAGTGGGGTGGCTGCACTAGATGTTGAGCTTGGACGCTCCGGTGAACACGTCGCGTAGAACTCCCACCATGAAGTCGATGTCCTCACGGGTCGAGATCAGCGGTGGAGCGAGTTGAACAACCGGGTCGCCTCGGTCGTCCGAACGACAGATCAGGCCACGTCGGAACATCTCGGGCGATACATAGCCGCGTAGTAGGCGCTCCGCGTCGTCACCGGACCACGTTTCCCTACTGCCTTGGTCCTTGACGAGCTCGATGCCCCAGAAGTAGCCGGTGCCTCGAACGTCGCCGACGATAGAGACGTCCTTCAGCGATTCCAGGCCTTCTTGGAAGTAACCCTCGTTCTTGCGAACGTTGTCGATGACGCCTTCCTGCTCGATAATGTCGAGAACCTTCAGTGAGATGGCGCACGATGCGGGGTGGCCCGACCAGGTGAAGCCGTGAAAGAAGGCAACGTCACCGTGCAAGAACGGCTCGGCGATGCGATCCGACACGATCATGGCGCCCAGCGGTGCGTACCCCGCAGTGATGCCCTTCGCGCACGTGATGATGTCGGGTACGTAGTCGTATTTCTGACCGCCGAACCACGAGCCAATTCGTCCGAAGGCGCAGATGACATCGTCCGAGATCAACAAGACGCCGTAGCGATCGCAGATCTCGCGCACTTCCTGCCAGTATCCCGGCGGGGGCGTGAAGCATCCACCGGCGTTCTGCACCGGCTCGAGGAAGACCGCGGCAACCGTCTCGGGGCCTTCACGCAAGATCGCCTCTTCGATCTGGCGTGCCTGCCAGAGTCCGAAGGCGACGGGGTCGTCACCATGGCGCTCGGCGCGGTAGAAGTTCGTGGCTGGCACCTTGACCGCCCCGGGGACGAGGGGTTCGAAAGGGGTACGGTACGCGCTGAGTGAGGTGATAGTGAGGGCGCCGAGTGTCGTGCCGTGATAGGCGACGTCGCGACTGATGACCTTGTAGCGATCGATGTCTCCGCGCATCTTGTGATACTGCCGCGCGAGTTTCCAGGCGCTCTCATTCGCCTCGCTGCCACCGGAGGTGAAGAAGACACGATTGAGATCGCCCGGCGCGAGACTCGACAAGCGTTCCGCCAGCTCGATGGCTTTGGGGTGCGCGTACGTCCAAAGGGGGAAGAAGCCGAGCTCACTGATCTGGTCAGCCGCGGCCTCGCCAATGTCGCGCCGTCCGTGTCCGAGAGAGTTCGTAAAGAGACCTGCGAGGCCGTCAAAGTACGCGTTTCCATTGGCGTCGTACACCCGCGTGCCCTCGCCGCGCACCATGATGGGGATCTCGTTTGACTCGTCGTAGGCGCCGAGGCGCGACATCTGGAGCCACAGGTGTCGGCGCGCTCGCTCCGAGTACTGATGGCTCGGATGCTTCTCGTCCGTGACGGTTATGCCGTCCGATATAGTCTCGTGAAGTGTCACTTTTCCCCCCATGCGTAGGTCTGCTTCGCTAATTTCAAATATAAGAAGGTCTCAACCTCGGTCACACCAGGAATGGATCGAATCGAATCGTTCAACAGGTGCACCAAGTCGTTGTCGTCCTCAGCAATCACTTCGGCAATGATGTCGAAGCTGCCCGCGGTCATGACGACGTAGTTGGCCTCGTCGATCGCCGCTACCTTGTCCGCCACCAAGCGCACGTCGCCGTGAACGCGAATACCGATCAGCGCTTCGCGGCCGTAGCCGAGTTGCAGGGGATCAGTGATCGCCACGATCTGCATCACGCCCGAGTCTTTCAGACGTTGTACGCGACGTCGCACCGCAGCTTCGGAGAGTCCGATCTCTTCGGCGATCGCGCCGTAGGCTCGACGACCATCTCGCTGCAAGCGCGAAATAATCTTGCGGTCAAGCGAGTCGAGGACTCCCGGGGCGGAGTTCACGAGCTCAATGTTCGCTCGATCATTACTCCGTCGTTGAGGTTTGGATGCTGACATTGGTTAATTCCTTAGCCGGGGGTCTGTCGACCTGGCTGCGGATAGTGACAGTATACGCAGGTTTGGCGACGGAATGAGTCGTGAAACCTCTTAGAGAAGCCTCTATCCTTCCCTTTTAGTTGCACAACCCTTGCCATCTCTGGCAGAGTGTCGAGGGACTGCAAAGTGGCAGCCAAAATGCGGGAGGGATCTATGGGGCGTTTAGCCAACTTCATCGGGGGCGAATCGGTCGCCCCGCAGAGCGGCAGGTACGCCGAATTAATCAACCCCACGACGGGCCAGCCCTTCGCCGAGATGCCCGTCTCGAACGCGGCGGATATCGATGCCGCGGTCAGTGCCGCAGCGAGGGCCTTCGCCTCGTGGAAGCGCACGACGCCGTCGCAACGCTCACTCGCCCTCCTCAAGATCGCCGATTTGCTGGAGGCGAACGCTGAAGAGCTCGTCGGCATCGAGGCGGAGAACACCGGCAAGATCATCTCGCTCACCATGAGCGAAGAGATCCCTCCCATGATCGACCAGATTCGATTCTTCGCGGGGGCCGCGCGCCTCTTGGAAGGACGCAGCGCTGGTGAGTACATGGAAGGCATGACGAGCTACGTGCGCCGCGAACCGGTCGGGGTATGCGCCGCGGTGACCCCGTGGAACTACCCGATGATGATGGCCGTGTGGAAGTGGGCGCCGGCCATCGCGGCGGGCAACGCGATGGTCTTGAAGCCCGGCGACTCAACACCCGCGTCATCTCTCTACATGGCCGAACTGATGGCCCAGGTTCTACCCGAGGGCGTCTTCAACGTCGTGTGCGGGGATCGCGACACTGGACGGCTATTGGTGGAGCACCCGGTGCCCGCGATGGTCTCGATCACCGGATCGGTGCGCGCTGGCATGGAGGTCGCGGCGTCGGCTGCGAAGGGTCTCAAACGCGTGCACCTGGAGTTGGGCGGGAAAGCCCCCGTCGTGGTCTTTGACGACGTGGATATCGCCAGCGCCGTTGAGGCGATCGCCATCGCCGGATATTTCAATGCGGGCCAGGACTGCACCGCAGCAACGCGGGTGCTGGCGGGCGCGGGGGTGTATGGCGACTTCGTCGATGCCTTGGCCGAGCAGGCGAACAATACCGTAGTCGGAGCGCCCGACAACGATGATGCGCTCTTTGGCGCCGTGAACAACAGATCGCAGTATGAGCGCGTTCAGGGCTTCCTCGAGCGAACCCCCGCGCACGCTTCGATTGCGGCGGGTGGTTCGGCTCTTGAGCGTGACGGGTACTTCATCGCGCCGACGGTGGTTGCGGGACTCCACCAGGACGACGAGATGATCCAGAGCGAGATCTTCGGTCCCGTCATCACCGTCCAGCAGTTCTCCGATGAGAGCGAGGCACTCGCCTGGGCCAACGGGGTCGAGTATGGACTGGCGTCGTCGGTCTGGACGAGGGACCACGGTCGCGCGATGCGCTTTTCTCGCGATCTGGACTTTGGCTGCGTGTGGATCAATACCCACATTCCCCTCGTTGCGGAAATGCCTCATGGCGGCTTCAAAAAGTCGGGATACGGCAAGGACCTGTCGGGGTACGGCTTCGAGGACTACACACGCATCAAGCACGTGATGCACAACATCGAGTTCTGATTTCACATCCTGACGCACCAGGGCTATGGGCTTGTTAGCGTGAAGACGGCCTGAACAAGGAGTAGATCACGATGATCATCGGCGTGGTAAAGGAAATTAAAACGGACGAGTATCGGGTATCGCTCACGCCCGCGGGGGCGAGGGAGTTGACGGGGGCCGGTCATCGCGTCCTCGTCGAGCGCGGCGCCGGAGTCGGCTCGTCCATCGCCGACGCCGACTACGAGGCGAACGGCGCCACCGTCGTCGACAATGCCGACGACATCTGGAGCGAGAGTGATCTCCTTTTGAAGGTGAAGGAGCCGGTCGAA
Organism: Acidimicrobiales bacterium; assembly: GCA_050701895.1. Lineage (GTDB taxonomy): Bacteria > Actinomycetota > Acidimicrobiia > Acidimicrobiales > RAAP-2 > RAAP-2. The sequence goes on along the minus strand of JBOGFT010000034.1, from coordinate 120,960 downwards.
GATGAGTACAAGCGGCTCGGAGCGAGGAAGGACCAGGTGCTCTTTACGTACCTGCACCTCGCCGCGTCGCGTCAGTGCACCGATGCCCTCATCGACGCGAACAATGTGGCGATCGCCTACGAAACCGTGCGGCTGCGCGACAATTCGCTTCCGTTACTGACACCCATGAGCGAAGTCGCGGGGCGTATGGCGCCGATCATGGGTGCGCATCACTTGATGCGGCCCGGCGGGGGGCACGGCACGCTCATCGCGGGGGTTCCCGGTGTGGCGCCCGCGAATGTCGTCGTCATCGGCGCGGGCGTATCGGGCCTCGCGGCGGCGACCATGGCGGCGGGGCTGCACGCAAATGTCAAGATTCTCGATCGTAACCTCGAGCGCCTGCGACAGGTGGACATTCACTTCGACGGTCGCGTGGAGACCATCGCGTCCTCGTCGCTGGCCATCGAGGAATCTTGTCTCTCGGCCGACATGGTCATAGGAGCCGTCTTGGTCGTCGGCGCGAAGGCGCCGAAGCTGGTGAGTAACGAACTCGTGTCGCGTATGCGCGAGGGATCGGTCCTCGTTGACATCTCGGTCGATCAAGGTGGTTGCTTTGAGGCGACGCATCCAACAACTCACTCGAATCCGACCTTCGTCGTCAACGGCTCGATCTTCTACTGTGTCGCCAACATGCCCGGGGCGTTCCCCGCTACATCTACGAAGGCGCTGTCCAACGCGACTCTGCCTTACGCCTTGGAGCTCGCTCGTCTCGGATGGCGCGACGCCGTGCTGGCCGACGACTCACTCGCCGAGGGCGTCAACGTCGTCAACGGAAAGGTGACCTACGAACCTGTCGCCGAGTCGTTGGACATGAACTACACACCGCTTGGCTCACTGCTGTAAATACGGGCAGTGGCGACAGCCGCTGTCACAACACGTGCCGCGGTCGAGGTGAGTGGCCACGGTGAGTACGACGAGCCCGGTACTCGGGTCGACGTAGGTCGATCGACCCTGGGTGACGGCGAGTTCGTGGGCTTGGATGATGTCCTCGTAGTCGTCGCGCGCGGGATCGCACCGTGATGGGTGAGGACGTGGGATTGCGTTGGGCACGTGGTCAACCTAACGCGCTCTCGTCCTCGATCCTCACGACAACCTTGCCAAACTTCCCTCGTTGAGCGAAGTAGTCATAAGCGGCGCTGGCCTCGTCGAAGTCGAAGACCTTCGAAAGGGGTACCGCGATCTCGCCCGCGTACCAGCGCGGCACGAGAGCGTCACCGACTGCTCTCGCCACCTCCGCCTTCTGCTCACGCGTCCTCGAGCGCAGTGTGGATCCGGTCAAGGTGAGTCGTTTCTGCATGATCTGTAGCAAGTCGACCTCGAGGCGATTGCCCACGCCGATGCCGATGACGACGATGCGCGCATAGGGGCTTACCACCTTGAGCGCGCGAGTCAGGTGAGTGGCTCCTAGCAACTCAAGTACCACGTCGACGGGTGCGAGGGAGGCGACGTCCTCCACGGTGATCGTTTGCGCCGCACCGAGGTCGCGCAACTGCGGATGGAATTCTTCGTCTCTGGTCACGGCAATGACGTGAGCACCCAGGGCATGGGCGATCTGAACGGCCGCGACACCCACTCCTCCTGCGGCGCCGGAAATAAGAACGCGCTGATCTCCGTGCGTGAGGCCCTGGGTGACGAGTGCGTCGTACGCCGTGCAGAACGCCTCAGCAAATCCGCCCGCTTCGTCAAAGGAGACGTCGTCGGGTATGAACAACAAGTGCTCGCTCGGCACGGCGCAGTGAGTTGCCTGAGCGCCGCCGCCGACCAGTGAGCAGACTCGTCGATTGAGTAGCGGCTCCACGACGCGATCGCCAACGCCGACCACAACTCCCGCGAGCTCCATGCCGGGTATGTCGACGGGCCAACCGGGTGGCGCGGGATAGAAGCCCTCTAGCTGCAGGAGATCCGCCGCGTTGATGCCGGCCGCGTGGACCTCAACCACCACGTCGTAGGGACCGGGCTCGGGCGTGGGGCGCTCTTCAATTTTTAGCGATTTATCAACGATTGTCAGGGCTCGCACGGCCTGAGCCTACGACGTTAGGGTCTGACCATGAACTTTTACGACACCCCCCTACACACTCTCGCGGGTGAGCCCAGCTCGCTCGCTGACTTCAAAGGAGGCACCATCCTCATTGTGAACGTCGCGTCGAAGTGCGGCCTGACGCCTCAGTATGAGGGACTCGAAAAGTTGCAGGAGACGTACGGCGCGCAAGGATTCTCTGTCGTGGGCTTTCCCTGCAACCAGTTCGGCGGGCAGGAGCCCGGCAGCGCCGAGGAGATCCAGACTTTCTGCTCGACCACTTACGGCGTCACCTTCCCGCTCATGGAGAAGATCGATGTCAATGGCGCGAACCAGAGTCCGATCTACGCGGAGTTGGAGAAGGTTCCCGACCAAGATGGCTACACGGGCGACGTGCGTTGGAACTTCGAGAAGTTTCTGGTCGGCCGTGACGGCTCAGTGATGCGCTTTGCGCCTCAGGTGACGCCCGAGGACCCGAGACTTCTCATCGCCATCGAGACCGATATCGGCTAACCGGCGCCGATCGTGCGATGAAGTCGCACGTAGGTGGTGCGAAAGCCGTACCGCAGCCAGAAGCTCGCCGCTCGGTGGTTGGCGACGCGCCAGTTCGTCTCGGCGTAGCGAAAGCCCGCGGAGTGCGCGTCGTTGAGAGCCCGGCGCACGAGGGCTTGGGCGACCCCACGGTGTTCGTGCTCGGGGCGCACGGCGAGGGCGCTTATGTGCAACGTATCGTCGAACGAACCTCGGCGAAGGTCCAGTGGAAAGGTGATGCACTGGGCAACGGCCTCGCCGTCGTAGTCCACGATGTAGTGACGAACATCGGGATCCTCGAGAGTGTCCAGCATCTCTTCGGGTCGAGAGGCGTGTCCAACGAACAGCGAGAAACTCGGCCCGCGTTGCTGCGCCTCGTCGAGAATGTGGTCGAGCTCCAGAGCCACGTCGAGGTCCTCTGGTCTGCCACGACGTAGCGAGTACCCAAGGGGCCACGCCTCTTCACGGGGTCCGAGCAGGGCCAGGACGCCCCTGGCGTGCATGCGTGCGAAACCCAGTTCGTACCACGGCGAGGTGTCGACGATGTCATCAAAGATCCAGGCGTAGTGCTCGATGGCCTCATCCTCGATCCAGGCGAGCCCGGCCTCGGCGTAGAGCGCGTCGAGAATCGCGGGGCTGTCGAAGGAGATGCCGTCGGGGCCCACCCAGGCTCCCTTGCCGTACTCCGAGCTTTCGAGGAGAGCCCCATAGAGATGACCGACGATGTCGCCGGCGTCCTCAGCGACCCAGGTCTGGCCCCTCGCGCGCGCGAGGGCCTCGGCGAAGTGCCGCTCGGAGAAATTGGGATTGACCAACTCGTGGCGCATTGCGTCGTCGGCGAGGCGATCCTTCACTCGACTGACTACTCGATCAATGTCGTGAGACTCCAACCGACGCACGATCATGGACTTACCGTATCGCGACGTGTGCAAAGGTTGTGCGGTGACCTTACGAGCGACGTTGTTCGACATGGATGGGCTCCTGCTCGACTCCGAGATCCTCTGGCACAAGGCCGAAGTGGAGATCTTCGGATCGCTCGGAGTACCCCTCGGCGAGGCTGAGGGCCGATCGACGAAAGGCATGTACGTCAACGAGGTCGTGCAGTATTGGTTCTCGCGGTATCCCTGGGACGGGCTCCGCGAGGACGAGGTGGTCGAGATGCTGCTCGCTCGGGTGGGCGAACTCGTCGAGACCGAGGGCGCCTTGATGCCGGGCGCAGTGCGAGCGCTCGAGCTCACAGAGGAGCGCGGACCACTGGCCCTGGCGAGTTCGACGCCGATGGCGCTCATCGTTAGCTGCCTCAAGCACTTTGGTCTCCTCGATCGCTTCGCCGCGGTCCACTCAGCGGAGTTCGAGACGTACGGCAAACCGCACCCGGGGGTCTTTCTGAGCGCGGCCCAGTCGCTCGGCGTGGCGCCGAGCGCGTGTCTGGTGGTTGAAGACTCGGCGGCTGGCGTCCTTGCCGCCAAGTCGGGGACGATGACCGTCATTGCCGTGCCGACCATCGAGGACGCGGGGCGAGCCGAGTTTGCCTTGGCGGATCTGGTGCTGAGCTCGCTGGAGAAATTAGAGCCGCGTTGGCTCGACGACCGCTTCGCCTAAAGATCCTTCATGAAGCGAATCGCCATGTGGTAGGAGTGGGCGCCGGGCGGATACTCCTCCACGGTGAGCCAACCCTTCGATCTGTACAGTTCCAGGGCCTCGGGTTGCGCGTACCCCGATTCGAGATAGAGCTGGCGGTAACCAAGTTCTCGGGCGCGCTCTTCAATTCGTCGCATGAGTTGCAGACCCACTCCGAGGCGGCGCTGGTCGGGGCGGACCCACAGGCGCTTGACTTCACCAAGGTCGAGAGCGGGATCGCTGATGGGTCGAAGCCCGACGCCGCCAATGGGATGCCCGTCGCGACGCGCCACCAGAAACAACCCCCGGGGCGCCATCAACTCTTCGACGCGCAAGAGCTGGTCCTCGTCGCTCCCGCCGTAGCGTCGATTCAACTCGTCAATTGAGGCGTGGTAGACGCTGAGGGCGCCGTGGGTCGTGATGAGTTCATCGTCGATCGTGAGTTCGGACACGGTTGACACAGTAGAGGGCGGATCGCCTAGATCATCTCGTTCAGTACCATGGTTGAATTCATTGAAGGAGATCCATGTTTCGCCCGGTCAGCGCCGAACTTGAGTTTGTGCCCATCGAGGAGGCCGAGCTCGCCCGCTGGAGGGCGAACAACGTCTTCGAGCGATCGGTTCGATTGCGCGAGGATGGAGAACCGTGGGCCTTCTATGAGGGCCCCCCGACCGCGAATGGCCTGCCCGGCCTGCATCACGTATGGGCCCGGGTCTACAAGGATCTGTTCTGTCGATACCAGACCATGCAGGGACGATTCGTCGCGCGCCGAGCCGGCTGGGACACCCACGGGCTCCCGGTTGAAGTCCAGGTGGAAAAAGAACTCGGGATCTCGGGAAAGAAGGAGATCGAAGACAAGGTCGGCATTGCCGAGTTTGCGCGACTTTGCCGAGAGTCGGTCCTCAAGTACGTCGACGAGTTTGAGCGTCTCACCGCGCGCATCGGGTACTGGATCGATACCGAGCACGCGTACTACACGTATCACCCGTCCTATATCGAGTCAGTGTGGTGGCAGTTGAAGCAGCTCTTCGAGCGCGGGCTGCTCTATGAGGACTACAAGGTCATCCCCTACTGCCCGCGATGCGAGACCGGTCTATCGTCGCACGAGCTCGGCCAGCCTGACGTCTACTTCGACGAGGTGGATGAGAGCGCGTACGTTCGGTTCCTGCTCACCGACGCCGACGACCGAGACGATCTGGGTGCAGCGAAGTACCTGGCGGTCTGGACGACAACTCCCTGGACCCTGATCTCCAACGTCGCGGTCGCGGTGAACCCTGAATTGACCTACGCCACAGTCGACGGCGTCGTCGTCGCCCAAGACCTCGTCGAAAGCGTCTTTGGCGAGGGAGCTACCGCGCGCGCGAGCTTTCCAGGATCTCGCTTGCTAGGACTTCACTACGAGCGGCCCTTCGATGATGTGGCGATGCCTGAGGGCGTTGATGTCAACTACGTGGTGGCGGGTGACTACGTGACCGTGGAGGACGGCACCGGTCTCGTGCATCAGGCGCCGGCCTTCGGAGAAATCGACCGGCAGATTGCTCGCGAGAACGGCCTGCCCACGCTGAATCCGGTCGGCGCTGACGGCACCTTTAACGCGACGGTGCCGTGGCTTTCCGGTCAGCCCGTGCGCGTTGCCAACCACGCCATCAACGACGTGCTGCAGCGCCGTGGCGGGTTGATCCGGCGCTTCGACTACACGCACTCCCTTCCGCACTGCTGGCGCTGCGGAACGGTCTTGATCTACTGGGCCAAGCCCAGCTGGTACGTGGCGACGAGTGAGTTCAAGCAGAAGTTGATCGACGAGAACCAGAGCATCGACTGGCATCCGAGTTACATCCGCGACGGCCGCATGGGCGAGTGGCTGGCCAACAACGTCGATTGGGCACTCTCTCGGGACCGCTACTGGGGCACGCCGCTACCAATCTGGCGATGCGAGGATGGTCATCTCACCTGCGTCGCATCGCGCGACGAGCTCTCGGTCCTCACCGGCACGGATCTCAGCGACCTCGACCCACATCGACCCGACATCGACGAGGTTGTCTTTCCCTGCCCGACGTGTCAGAAAGTGGCCCGACGCGTCGAACCGGTCATCGACGCCTGGTTCGACTCAGGTTCCATGCCCGCGGCGCAAGTGGGATACCCGCACGCCCCGGGGAGCCAGGAAGCAATGCAGTTCCCGGCCGAGTTCATTTGCGAGGCGATCGACCAAACGCGTGGATGGTTCTATTCGCTGCTCGCGGTCAACACGCTCGTGTTTGGGGCGACACCCTACGAGCACGTGCTGTGCCTCGGTCACATCGTGGACGAGTCCGGAAAGAAAATGAGCAAGTCTCTGGGGAATGTCATCGACCCGTGGGAGGTCCTTGACACGCGTGGCGCCGACGCGCTGCGCTGGTGGATGTTCTCTCAGGGCTCGCCCTGGACGTCAACGCGCGCCAGCCTCGGCGCCATCGACTCATCGATGCGCGAAACGTTGGCCACCCTGTGGAATACGTACAGCTTCTTTATGACGTACGCGTCACTCAACCAGTTTGATCCGACCGACGATGAGATCCCCGTCGTCTCTGAGCGCAGCGCCATCGATCGTTGGATCCTCTCGCGTCTGGAGAACGTCACCGACGTCGTCACGACGGCGCTGGACGGTTATGAACCACTCGGGGGCACCGACGCGCTCGTGGAACTGGTTGACGACATATCGAATTGGTACGTGCGACGCAGCCGTCGTCGTTTCTGGCGAACTGACCCAACGGCGCCGCGTTCGGACTCGCTCTCCGCCCAGGCCACCTTGCTCGAAGTCCTGCAGCGCGTAACCCTATTACTTGCGCCGTTCTGTCCTCTCCTAACCGAGCGCCTCTATCAGGATCTGTTCCAATTGACCGACTACGACTCGGTGCACTTGGCCGACTGGCCCGTTGCCCAACTCGAACGGCGCGACAAGGATCTAGAAGCATCGATGGCCGTCGCGCGCCGTCTTACGTCGCTCGGACGCGCCGCGCGCGCCGAAGCTGGGGTCAAGGTCCGCCAGCCCCTGGCTCGCGCGCTCGTCTTCCTGGCCAACGACGCGGCGCGCCCTCCGACCGGAGTAGTCGAAGATGAGTTGAACGTCGATGACCTCGAATATGGTCGCGAACTCGCCGAAGTGCTGACATTTGAGCTCGTGCCGAACTTTCGCTTGGTCGGCCCACGACTGGGTGAGGCGGTGAAGGAACTGCGTGGCGCCCTCGGTGCGCTCGACGCGGTTCAAGCAGCCAACGCGCTGGAAGCCGGCGGGAGCATCACCGTCAACCTGTCGAGCGGTTCCTTCGAACTGAGTGGAGACGATGTAGAACTGCGAGTGAAGGGTCACGGCGGATTCGCCGTGTCCAGGGACGGCGCGGAGGTCGTTGCACTGGATCTCGCACTCACTGACGAGCTCCGTCGTCGCGGTTATTTGCGAGACCTGGTGCGACAAGTGCAGGATCTGAGGAAGAACTCCGGGCTCGATGTGGCCGATCGAATCATTCTGCACGTCACCGGTCTTGATGGCCTGAGTGACGGCTTCGACGACCTGGCCAGCGAAGTGCTGGCGATCAAGGTGGTTACCGCTCCGGGCGTGGGGGAAGGGACGCCGCTTGACCTTGATGATGGTCGAACGGCATTCGCCTGGGTCGTGAAAGCCTAACGCGGCGCGTTCAACTTGGTGAGCAGTTCGGTCAAGGCGCCGCGCTCGGTGTCATTGAGGCGCTTGGCGAGATTCTCTTCGAGGTAGCGCAGGTGGACGAGCAGCGCTTCATCCAATTTGTCGCTGCCCTCAGCGGTAATCGCGACCCAGATGGCACGACGATCGTTGGCACAGTGCTCACGGCGCACGAATCCTGCCTCTTCGAGGCGATCGACCAGGCGCGTGGTTCCGCCCGTGGAGTGCACGATGGCGTTGGCCATTTGACTCATCTTGAGACGACCGTCGCCGCTCTGGCGAAGTTGCAGCAGCACGTCGAACCAGGCGAGGGGCAAGGCGCACCGGCCTTCCAGCTCGCCCCCAATTTCCCTGGACATGCGGGCGTTCGTCTCGAGCAGCAGACCGAAGAGGACCACCTTTTCGTCTCCCGACGGGCACGCGCTGGCGGAAAACGTCATTTCCTTATTATATAGGCATTAACTGATGATCAAGTTACTTCTTGACAAGTAATTGTATAAGCAACTATAGTGGAGTCAGCACGAAAAGTGCCCCGATAACAAGGAGAAACCCCCCAATGAGTAACTTTTCCACTTCCGGTGTGGGAACCGTGACCCTTCCCGCTCCCGGCGCGTACAACGTTGACCCGGTCCACAGCAACATTGACTTCATCGCGCGCCACCTCGTGGCGTCGAAGGTTCGGGGCAATTTCACAGAATTTGCGGGCGTCGTGACCATCGGCGACTCCGTCGAAACCTCGTCGGTCGAAGCCACGGTCCAAGCGGCCAGCATTACCACCAACAACGAGATGCGTGATGCTCACCTGAAGAGCGCCGATTTTCTCGAGCTCGAGACGTACCCGACGTTGGCGCTACGGTCCACCAAGATCACTGCCAAGGGTGGCGACGACTACGAGATGATCGCCGACCTCACGATCAAGGATGTCACGAAGTCAGTCACGTTCGACCTCGAGTACCTGGGAACCAACCCCTCCATGCTGCCGGGCGTGACCATCGTTGGCTTCGAAGCGACGACCGAGATCGATCGTCGCGATTTCAACGTGAACTTCAACGCAGTGCTAGAGAGTGGCGGCCTGGTGGTGAGCAACAAGGTCGTTATTCAACTCACCATCGAAGCGTCCAAGCAGGACTAAGTCCCCAGCTTCGCGATAAATGCCGGGGGCTTTGGCTCCCGGCATTTATCGTCAGTACGATGTGTCGATGGCGAACAACAAGAAGACGGCCGTGAAGTCGAGCATTGGGGTGCTGGGTGCGCTCGCCACCATCATTTCGGTGTGGTGGTTCGCGTTGCGCCCGCGTCGCAAAAAGAGCGATTCGTAAGTTCGAGAGTTGAGGTTGTCTCGGTAAGTTGTTGGTGTGGCAATTGCGTCGTTGACTCCGTTACGACACAGAAGCTTTGCCCTGGCAATGACGTCATCGTTCGTCTCGTCCGTGGGCACCTGGATGCAGAGCGTGGCTCTTGGCATCTTCCTCACCGAGACGACTAGAAATCCTCTCTGGCTAGGACTTTTAACCGTGTCCGCGTGGACACCAGCCCTCATTGGTTCACCCGTCGGAGGCGTCGTCGCCGATCGCTGGAGCCGCCAGAGGTGGATCCAGTGCAACAACTTCATCATGGCGTGCACGGCGAGTGCCCTGGCCGTGGCGGCACTGACCTATCACCTCACCCCGGAGTTGGCGTGTTACCTCGCCATCGGCGAAGGACTGTGCAGTTCCGCGTCGTGGGCTGCCTGGCAGTCGCTCCTGCGCGATCTCGTCGACGCCGACGAAGTGTTGGCGGCGGTCTCACTGTCCTCGGCCCAGTTCAACCTCGGACGCATCATCGGTCCGGTGTTGGCGTCCGTTGCGCTGGTCCTGGGCTCGGTGGGACTGTGCTTCTTGGTGAACGCGGCCTCGTTCATTTTCGTTCTCATCGTCTTTTCCTTCGTGCGCAGTGGTCCGCGACCCAAACCAACCACCCGCGTGCGTTTCTTCGCCGAAACCTATGCCGGAGCGCGTCGGGCGTGGAGCGTGCGAGGCTGTCGTAACCCGATCCTCGCCATCGGGGCCATCGCCCTCGTCGTGAGCCCTTTTATCGCCCTGGTACCGGCGATGGCCATCATTGTCTTGCATTCAGGAAAGATCGGCACAACGTGGCTGGTCACGGCGCAGGGCGTCGGAGCCGTCGTGGCCGCGCTGACGCTTCCGATCTTGGCCAAGCGCACGTCGAGGTTAGCGGTCCTACGCGGATCAATACTGCTACTCGCGACCTCGTTGCTCCTCTATTCAATCGCGCCGTCGCTCGGGCTCTCCTTAGGCGCGATGGTCCTGCTCGGCGGCGCCTACATGGGGACGTTGGCGGGACTGAACACCTCGGTGCAAATCCACGCGCCCTTGGCCGAGCGATCGAGGATCCTCTCGCTCTACACGCTGTCCCTGTCGATGTTCTATCCCTTGGGGGCCTTCGTCCAGGCTGACCTCGCGAGGACCTTTGGGGTGCGTGACGTGACCTTCGTCGCAGCGCTGGTACTCGTGCTGGCGATCGTCGCGCTTCGCATCATGCGGCCCGAGTTCTGGTCCGACATGGGCGCCGCCTCGACCGAAACTCGCCTTTTACTGGCAGACTAGGGCCATGCCATTTATCGCCATCAATCCCGCGACGGAGCAAGTCATCGCCGAATATCCCGTTTTGGACCATGCGGGAGTCGAGCGGGCTCTCGATCAAGCTCACGATGCGTTTCTCAAATGGCGTGGTGCAACTAGCGCCGAACGAGCCGGGTGCATGGCGCGCGCCGCGGAACTCCTCGAGAGCGAAGTGCCCGTGGTGGCGCAACTCATGACGAGCGAGATGGGCAAGACCTTTGCGGCGGCCAAGGGAGAAGCCATGAAGTGCGCAGCGACCATGCGCTACTTCGCGGAGCACGCGGAGTCAATGCTGTTGCCTGAGGACCTGCCGACCAAGGGCTCGCGCAGCGGCCTGCGCTATGAGCCCATCGGCGCGATCTTCGCGGTCATGCCTTGGAACTTTCCGCTGTGGCAGGTGGTCCGCATGGCGGTGCCCACGATCATGGCTGGCAACGTCGTGGTCTTCAAACACGCCCCGAACGTGCCCGGCTGCGCCCTCTACCTCCAAGACCTCTTCATTCGAGCCGGCTTTGCGCCGGGTATCTTGACGTCGGTCTTCGTGGAGGTCGACCAGGTTCCCGCCATCGTCGCTGATTCGCGCGTTGTCGCGGTCACTCTCACGGGCTCGGAGCGGGCCGGTCGTTCGATCGCTGCCGAAGCGGGCAAAAACATAAAGAAGTGCGTGCTCGAACTCGGTGGCTCGGACCCGTTCGTGGTCGCCTCCTCGGCCGACATGGAGCACACGGTGGCGATGGCCGTCGCGGCGAGGATCCAAAACAATGGACAAGCGTGCATCGCGTCCAAGCGCTTCATCGTGGTGCGCGAGCGCGCCGATGAGTTCCTCGAGCGCTATGCGAAGGCCATGGGCGCCGTTCAACTCGGGGACCCGATGGATCCGTCCACGGAGCTCGGACCACTCGTCTCGGGGGCCCAGCGCGAGCTGCTCCATGCCCAGGTGTCGTCTTCGATCGAGCGCGGCGCCACGGCGCTTGCCGGGGGCGTCGTGCCCGAGCGCTCCGGGTACTACTACCCCGCGACCGTCTTGACCGACGTGCCCGCGGACTCGCGGGCGAGCTGCGAGGAGCTCTTTGGTCCCGTGTCCGTGGTGCTCGTGGCTCGTGACTTAGCCGACGCCATTCGCATCGGCAACGACACGCCCTGGGGGCTGGGCGCCACCATCTGGGCTCAAGACGCGCGCGAAATCGACGAAGCGATCGCCGGGCTCGACGTGGGCACGGTCTTTGCCAACGCCATGGTCGCCTCGATGAACGAGTTGCCCTTTGGTGGAACCAAGAACTCCGGCTTTGGCCGCGAGCTCTCCGCGCTCGGTGCGCGCGAGTTTACGAATGTGAAGTCGTACTTCGTCGCATGACATCCCAGTACTACTTCGATCACGCGGCCTCGGCGCCGCGACGCGACGCCGTCACCGAAGCCATGGCCCGTTGGCAGCACGGGATCGTTGGGAACCCTTCGGGGAGCCACCGCGCGGCGCGCGAGGCGAGACGGGCCGTTGAAGAAGCGCGCGACGAGGTGGCCGCCTTTGTTGGCGCGAAGCCCGGCGGCGTGGTCTTCACCGGAGGCGGCACCGAGTCTTGCCACCTCGCCGTCGCCGGCGTGACGAATCACCATCGACGCGCTCACGATCGCACGGAGTTGATCGTGTCGAAGATCGAGCATCACGCTGTACTTGACGCAGCGGCCACGATGGCGCGTGACTTTGACTCGGTGAGCGTGCACTACATCGATGTCGACCCAGAAGGGGTGGTCGACCTCGAGGACCTTCGACGCGCGCTGAGTGAGGATACGGCTCTCGTGAGCGTGATGGCGGCGAACAACGAAACGGGAGTTCGCCAGCCGCTCGATGGCGTTGCTTCCGTCGTCCACTCTCTGCCGGGCGCCAAGGTGACCCACACTGACGCCGTTGCCGCAGCGCCGTGGCTCGACCTCTCCGTCGTGACCGCATCCATGGACATGGTGTCGATCTGTGCGCACAAACTTGGCGGCCCGGTCAATAGCGGCGCCCTCGTCGTGCGAAACGACGTGGTCTTTGAGGCGGTCGTGCCAGGGGGTGGACAAGAGCGCGGTCACCGCGGGGGAACGGTGGACGTCGCCGCCGCGGTAGGTCTGGCGACCGCATTGCGCGAGACGACGAGCGACCTCCAGGAAGTGAACGACCGTGTCCTCGACTACCAGCAGAAGCTCACGAGCGCATTGAGCTTCCTTCCGGGGTGTCGAGTGACCGCCTCGGCGGCCGCTCGCGTGCCCGGTACGGTGCACGTCACCTTTGAGGGTCTCGCGAGTGATGAGTTGCTCTTTCTGTTGGATCAGGCGGGGGTGTGCGCCTCGGCGGCGGCGAGTTGCTCCAGCGGCGCCGCCACGCAGAGTCACGTACTAGAAGCGATGGGCGTTGCGCCCGAGTGCGTGCGGGGCTCGGTGCGTTTTTCGATGGGTTCTGAAACGACCGCGGACGAAGTGGACGCTCTGATCGGGATCGTCTCGTCGGTCGTGTACCGACTGCGCGCCGAAGGGTAAGGTTCGCTCACCCTGCAGGTGCAACTGGGCTGAAGCGGCGACGGCGAGGGGCACGCTGGTTCTGGCGGTCGCCACGTTCTCCTCGGTCCGCTCAGGAAATCGAGCGGCCCGAAACGCCGAGCGAGCGCTCAGCGCCGGTCTTATTTTCGTCCCGGGCACACGACCAGAAGATCCGCTGGGGAGACGACCACCGGGCGATGCTGGAAACGGGTCGCGCCGTGCTGGAGAAGGAAGACGGCGTCATACATACGGCCATCTCGTTGCTGAACGTGAGCTCGGGCATTGCCGAGTTACGGGGCTGGCGCGTGGGGGTGACCGATGTTCTGAACCCACACGCGTCGCTCTTGAGATGCGGCAGACGAACTCTCAGATCCGTCCCTTCGACCTTTCGGCCCCAGACGCGAGATCTCTATTCGCCCCCGGCGTCCTCAGCTTCTGGCAAGCCGCGATTCGAACGACCGATGACTCCGATCGGCCGATCACGGAAGAGGCGCTCAAGGGGTCAGGTTGTTACTCGGGTGACAGCGGCGCGTGGTATCCCAGCGTCGTTCGCCACTGGATCTCGACAGGAAGGTCACTGGAGGACAAGTAAGTGTCGCCTGGCAGACTGTAAAGGTGAAAGTCCTCGTAGCGATGTCTGGGGGAGTCGACTCCTCGGTCGCGGCCGCCCTGTTGATCGAGGCGGGTCACCAGGTCACTGGGGCGACGCTGAAGCTGTGGGGCGGCGCGTCGGATTCGGGGTGCTGCTCGGTGGCCGACGTCGATGACGCACGCCGGGTTGCCCAGACTCTTGGTATCGATCACCACGTCTTTAATTACACCGAAGAGTTCGAACGCCACGTGGTCACTCCCTTCGTGGAGGGCCACCTTGCGGGTCGATCCCCGAACCCCTGCATCGAGTGCAATCGGCACATAAAGTTCGACCTGCTCTTTGAGCGCGCGGAGCGGCTCGGCTTCGACGCGGTAGCGACCGGACACCACGCCCAGGTCGTGGCGCGAGGCGACCGACACTTCCTCGTACGCGGAGCCGACGATCAGAAAGATCAGAGCTACGTCCTGGGCTTTCTGCGCGAAGAGCAGCTCGCCATGTTGCGGCTGCCGATTGGACATTTGCATAAGAGCGACGTTCGTGTCGAGGCTGAGCGCCTGGGGCTACGCACGTGGGACAAGCCCGACAGCCAAGATGTTTGTTTCATCGAAGCCTCGAAGGGGCGTGAGGTATTCCTTCGCTCTCGCGCCGATCTGACCACGGCCACGATCGTCGATGCGCGCACCGGCGAGACCCTGGGCGAGAGCGGCGCCGCTGAGCTAATGACCGTCGGACAGCGACGCGGTGTGCTGCCGGGACGCGACGGCGAGAAGCGTTACGTCTCACGCGTGGATCTCGCCGCGAGGCGCGTTGAAGTGGGTCGCCTTGACGATATCCTCGTGACCTCACTGGGACTCGACAGTGACTCGCTCAGTTTCACCGGCGACGCTCTCGTCGACGGCACGACGGTCCTCGCCCAGTGCAGCGCCCACGGACGTGCGCAGAAGGCGACTCTCCGATACGCCGATCGCTGGTGGCTCGAGCTTCACGCTCCCGCCCGCCCGGTCGCGGCGGGTCAGTCGGTCGTGATGTATCGACTGGACGATCCCACGATCGTGGAGGGCGCGGCGATCGTCTCAGTCTCGTGACCACGGCGCAGCGCGTGGCGCAGTTGCGCGAGGAGATCGCTCGCCACAACGAGGCGTACTTCTCCCACGATGCTCCGACTCTGCCTGACGCGGACTACGACGCCCTGGTGCGCGAGTTGCGAGAACTAGAGGCTGCCCACCCCGAGTTGGCGGACGAGCAGTCAGTGACCCATCGCGTCGGCGCGCCGGTATCGACCGTCTTCTCTCCGGTGACCCACGAAGAGCCCATGCTGAGCCTGGACAACGTCTTTGACTCGGTCGAGCTTGAGGCGTGGAGCACGAGAGCAGCCAAGTCGCTCGGACTCGCGGCGAGCGCGATCGCATTCGCCGTCGAGCCCAAGATCGACGGCTTGGCTCTGTCCATCACGTACGTCAATGGGAGCCTGGTACGCGCCGCCACGCGAGGCGATGGTCGCGTCGGCGAAGACGTCACCGAGAACGTCCTAACGATTCGCAACGTGCCCGCCGCCCTCGTGGGGGTCACTCGGGGAAGGATTGAAGTTCGCGGTGAGGTCTTCCTCGCCCGCGCTGACTTTCTTGAGATGAACGCCCAGCAGATGGCCCTTGGTGCGAAGGAGTTTGCCAACCCGCGTAACGCCGCAGCGGGAAGTCTGCGCCAGAAGGATCCCGCTGCGACCGCGAGGCGTCCGCTCTCCTTCCTCGCCTATCAACTGGTCGACCTCGGCGCGACACTGAACTTCGCGTCGTACACCGAGACCATTCGTCAGTTGGCGACGTGGAAGTTCCTCACCGCCGCCCAATCGTCCCTGGAGACCGGCGCCAACGCGATGGTTGTGCGCAGCGACTGGTTCGAAACGCACCGCCACGACCTTCCCTACGACATCGATGGCGTTGTCATAAAGATTGACGACTTGGCACAGCGCGCTCAACTCGGTTCCACGAGTCGAGCGCCGCGTTGGGCCATCGCGAGGAAATTCCCTCCCGAAGAGCGCACGACACGGCTGCTCTCGATCGAGGTGTCAATCGGCCGGACGGGTCGCGCCACCCCCTACGCGGTCTTGGAGCCCGTCGTCGTTGCGGGATCCACGGTCTCTATGGCGACGTTGCATAATCAAGATCAGGTCGCCCGTAAAGACGTTCGACCCGGCGATCTGGTGATCGTTCGCAAGGCGGGTGACGTCATCCCCGAGGTGGTGTCCGCGGTCCCCGAGCCCGGCAAGCGTCGCGCCAAGTCCTGGACCTTTCCTCTCAACTGCCCCGAATGCGGCCAGCCGCTGGTGCGCCGCGGGGACGAGAGCGACACCTACTGCGTCAATCCGGCGTGCCCCGCCCAGCAGCTCGAGCAGATCGTCCACTTCGCTTCTCGCGGTGCCCTGGACATCGAAGGGCTCGGCGAACAGCGGGTGGCGCAACTGCTGGCCAGTGGACTCATCAGCGACGTGGCCGATCTCTTCTCGCTGAGTGTCGATGATCTGAGTGCCCTGGAAGGATTCGGCGAACTCTCGGCGGCGTCGCTCGTCCGCGCCATCGACGGCGCGAAGGGGGCGCCGCTGAGTCGCGTGCTCGTCGCCCTGGGCATCCGTCACGTGGGCCCCGTCGCGGCGCGCGTGCTCGCTCGGCACTTTCGCAACTACGCAGCTCTCGAGAGCGCGCCGCTCGAGGGTCTTGAGGCGCTTGAGGGAGTGGGCCCGATCATCGCGCAGAACGTGTACCAGTACCTCCGCGAAGACGAGAATCGCGGTCGCCTGGCGCGTTTGGGGTCATCGGGCTTCAAGCTCATCGAGCCGGGTGACGACGCCGCGATCGAGCAGACCCTGGCCGGAAAGGCCGTGGTGGTGACGGGTGCCGTATCGGGATTCACCCGAGAAGAGGCCGAGTCGGCCATCACGGCGCGGGGGGGAACGTCCCCTGGGTCCGTCTCGAAGAAGACTTTCTGCGTTGTCGTGGGCGAAGCGCCCGGGACGTCCAAACTCAGCAAAGCGGAGGAACTCGGGATACCTCTCGTCAGCGCTGAGAACTTCGAGTCGCTGCTCGAGAGCGGCGCCGTTCCCGCCTAGAACGGCGGACCTCAGTAGTGTTTGGCCGATGGCGCCAACGTTTACTCCCGACCACCTGCTCGCGGGGCGGTACCGCATCGTCCATCTGCTGGGCGTCGGTCAGACGGCCGAGGTCTACGAGGCCGAGGACCTCTCTCTGCAGCGAAGGATCGTCGTCAAGGTTCTCCTAGCCGACCTCGCCGCGCACGAGAGCATCCGGCGAGCCTTTCGCGAACGCATCATTCGCGCCGCCACCCTGAGCCACCCTCACATCGCGCGCGTCTTTGATGGCGGCCAGGAGTCCGGGGCCATCTTCATGATCAGCGAATATCTGAGTGGCGGCTCGCTGGACGACGTGCTCGCCGCCGGACGGCGATTCAGTATCGATGACGGGGCTCGGCTCGGTCGCGACGTGGCGAGCGCCCTCGCGTACATCCACGAGCAAGGTTTCATACTCGGAAATCTCGCCCCTTCGAAACTTCTCTTCGATGCCGAGGGTCAGGTTCGCGTGAGCGAAGTGACCCTCGCGGGACTGGCGAGCGCCTATCGCGAGGGCATGTCTATTGACGACGCCCGGTACCTTTCACCCGAGCAAGCCATTGGCGAGCCCGCGGGCGCCGAAAGTGACGTCTACGCACTGGCCCTTATCCTCTTTGAGGCCGTGACCGGCTCGGCCGCCTATGAGGGGACCACCGCGGAGGCGATTTTGCGGTCGCGCCTCGACACGCCGCTGCCCGTGCGACTTGAACTGGGCACGCTCGACATGGTGCTCGCTCAGGCCGCGGTGCCCGATCCCCGTCTTCGCCTTGACGCCGAGCAGTTCTCCTCACGACTCGGGGCGGTCGTGGGCGACACCAGCCCTCTCGTCGTGCGGCCCGGCTCAGAGGAGATTCCCCTCCTCTCCCAATTCGAGCCCCAGACGCCACGCAGCTCGATTGGCTTCAACGCCCCGTCCCCCGAGCAGGTCACGGGTTCTCAGCCCGTTGTCGGGGCGTTCCCTCGGGCCTCTCGAGCACAAAGCGTCCCAGCAGGTTCACCGCCGCGTGGACCTGTAGGACGCACGCCTCGCTTTGAGCGCTCGCAGTACGACTTACCGCGAACGACGAGTCGTCGCAGAGGATTCTTGATCGCGGCCATCGTCATCGTCATCCTGGCGATTGCCGGGGGCGCGATCTGGAAGTTGGGCGTCTTCAAGTCGAGCTATACCGTGCCCAATCTGGTGGGCCTCACTACGACCCAAGCGTCATCCTCGATCGCCACTGATGGGTTTATCTTGGACGTCATTGACGTCAATAGCGCCAAGGTGCCGGTCAACAAGATCGTTAGTCAGTCCCCGCTCGCCGGCGCCAAGGCGAAGTCGGGCTCGGCCATTGACGTGCACGTGTCCAAGGGCCCCGCCGTGGTGACGTTGCCGAGGAATCTCGTGGGTGAGACCTGCAACCAAGCCGCCGCGAAGCTGACTACCTTGCACGTGGTGAGCGAGTGCCCGGCTAATCGCCGCGTCTACTCCAACGTGATCCCGATCAACCGTATTTACCGAGTTCTCTACGAGCGCAGCGTCAACCCACTCGTCGTGCCTCGCGGGGCAACCGTCATCTTGCAGCGCTCCAAGGGAACTCCCGCCGCTACCACCACGACGACCACTACGCCACCGTCGACCACAACGACCAGTTCGACGACCGCCACCTCCACGACTACGACGACGCCCAGTGCGGTCAAGGTCGCCGTGCCCAACGTCGTAGGTGATAACTACGCCCAGGCCTACGCGGCGATGAAGAAGGCGGTGCTCTACTTCACCACGACGGGCACCGATGCCGGAACCACCAAGTGGACCAAGGTCATCAGCCAGTTCCCGGCGGCCGGCACGGTGGTGCCCGAGAAGTCACAGGTCACCCTCAACGTTCAGTGAGTAACGGCTGCGAACTCTGCGAGGCGGCCGTCCTCTCCAAGAGATACTTCGAAGACGAGACGTGTTGGATTGGCGACTGCGAAATCTGCCTCGTGCCAATGGTGGTGTGGCGAGTGCACGATCCCGATCCGCCCGACGAGGTGAGGCGTCATCTTCATCAGGTACTCGCCGAGGTCGCGAATGATGAATTCGCCGATACCGCCTGGACGATCGACGACCACATGAGAAACATCCCCGACCACTATCACGCGCACGCACGACCGCCGTACTTCTGGCGACGTCAGTAGGGAAGGGTCCTCGCGCGTCGTTACAATCGAGAGACAACGTCACTTTCTAGGGGGACTCCATGGGTGCACTTGACGGCCGCGTCGCCATCATCACGGGAGCCGGCCGCGGCATTGGCCGCGAGCACGCACTGCTCTTCGCCGCGGAGGGGGCCAAGGTCGTGGTCAACGACTTGGGCGCGGGACTCGACGGCGCGGAGCTGCAGGCGAGTCCCGCCGAAGAGGTCGCCGCCGAAATCCAGGCGATGGGCGCCGAGGCGATCGCGAACCACGACGATGTGGCCACGTGGGACGGCGCCGCCTCGCTCGTCAACAGCGCGCTCGAGGCCTTCGGTGACTTGCACGTCTTGGTGAACAACGCCGGGATCTTGCGCGACCGGGTACTCGTGAATCTGTCCGAGGATGATTGGGACGCCGTCATGCACGTGCATCTAAAGGGCCACTTCGCACCCACCCGCCATGCCGCCGCGTACTGGCGCGAACGAGCCAAGGAGGGGAAGAAGGTGCACGCCTCGGTCATCAACACCTCGTCCACCTCGGGACTGCTCGGCAACGTCGGCCAGTCCAACTACGGCGCGGCGAAGGCCGGCATCGCCGCGTTCACGGTCATCATCGCCGAAGAGCTCGGTCGCTACGGTGTGCGCGTGAATGCGATCGCGCCGGCGGCGCGCACGCGTATGACCGAGTCGACTCCGGGGCTCTCGGACTATGTCGTCAAGCCCTCTGACGCCTCGGTCTTTGACGTCTGGGATCCCGCCAACATCTCGCCCCTCGTCGCCACGCTCGCCATGGAGAGTTGCACCGCCACCGGTCAGATCTTCTTCGTCCAAGGTGGCACCGTGCGCAAGTTTCAGAACTGGACGATGACCGACACGCTCGAAAAGAACGATCGCTGGACGGTGGAAGAGCTCGCCGCGCAGCTGCCCACCTTGCTGTAGAAGGCGCCGTCGGGCAACTGCGCGCGATCAAACTGGGTGACAGCGCCCGGTAGTCTTGTGGGCCTATGTCGACCCATGACGTCCTGCCGGGCGCTGAGCCCTTCTCTCATCCGGGTGGACCCTCCGGTGTTCTTCTCCTGCACGGAATTACGAGCAATCCAACGACCCTGAACTCCATCGCCACCCTCGCGGCTGAGAAGGGGTACTCCGTTGAGTTACCTCTCCTGCCGGGTCATGGCACCTCGGTCGAGGATCTGATGACGACGACCTGGTCGGACTGGTCGGAGACGGCGCTTGAGGCCTACGACGAGTTGGCGTCGCGCTGTGATCGGGTGGCGATTGTCGGCCTGTCGATGGGCGGCACGCTGACCGCCTTCGTTGCCGAAATGCGTGACTCGGTTGCCGGATGCGTCTTCATCAATCCTCTTGTGAAGGCTCCGCCCGCCGAGATCCTCGAGGGACTGGAGGCGCTCCTCGACGCGGGGCTCGAGACCATCGACTCGATCGGTTCGGACATCAAGAAAGAGGGCGTGGCGGAGAGTTCTTACGCCGCGACGCCCCTCGCGCCGCTGAAGACTCTCTTCGACGGTCTCGTGAACGTCAGTGAGAACCTTCGGCTCATCAGCGCACCGAGCCTCTTGCTCTCGAGTCGAGAGGATCACGTCATCACCTGGAGCGGTAACGGTGACGACCTCGTCTCCAAGGTGAGCGGTCCCGTCGAGCGCACCTGGCTCGAGGACTCCTATCACGTGGCCACCTTGGACAACGAGCAGGCGCTCGTCGAGTCCTTGACGCTCGATTTTCTCGTTCGAGTCCTGTAGTGATGGCCTCGCCGCTGCGTCGAGAGGACGTCGCCAAGGTTGCGAAGCTCGCGCGACTGAGTTTGAGCGACGAGGAACTCGACACGTTCACCGAGCAGCTCGGTCAGATCCTCGAACATGCCAACGACATTGGGGCCTTGGCGCTCGAGGACGTGATTCCCACCGCGCACCCCTTTGGACTCATCAACGTGGTGCGCGAGGACGTCCTGGAGCCGTGTCTTCCCCGAGATGAGTTGCTCGCCATGGCGCCCGACGCCGAGGACGGTCGCTTCGCCGTGCCGCGCATCATGGGAGAGGCGCCATGAGAAGCGCCCGTGACATTGCGACTGACGTGCGCAGCGGCGCGACGAGCGCCGTCGTCGAGACGCAAAGTTCCCTGCGAGCCATACGAGAACGCAACGAGGAATTGAACGTGTTTCTTCACGTCGATGAGGAGGGCGCTTTAGCAACGGCGCAGCGCGTGGATGAGCAGGTGTCATGCGGCGAGGACCCGGGTGCGCTCGCCGGTGTGCCCTTGGCGCTGAAGGACAACCTTTGCTACAAAGGTGGTCCGACCACGGCAGGCTCGCGCATTCTCGAGGGGTGGCGCCCTCCCTACAGCGCGACCGTCGTGAGGCGAGTGCTCGGTGCGGGCGCCGTCGTGATGGGCAAGACCAACATGGACGAGTTCGCCATGGGCTCCTCCACCGAGACCTCCTACTTCGGACCGACGCGCAATCCTCTCGACCCCTCGCGGGTGCCCGGCGGCTCGTCGGGCGGCTCGGCCGCCGCAGTGGCCGCCGATATGACCCCGATCGCCCTCGGCTCGGATACCGGCGGATCGATTCGACAGCCCGCAGCGCTGTGCGGTCTCGTGGGCGTGAAGCCGACCTATGGACTGGTGTCGCGTTTTGGGCTCATCGCCTTTGCCAGTTCGCTCGACCAGATCGGCCCTTTCGCAAAAAATGTCACTGACGCGGCGCTTCTGCTGGAAGTCATTGCCGGTCACGACGTGAGGGACTCCACGTCGCTGCCCGAGGCATCCCCCTCTCTCGTGGCGGGCATTCAAGGCGGGGTCGCCGGGATGCGCGTCGGAGTCGTGCGCGAACTGATGGAAGGCGCCGACGATGACGTGCTGGTGTCAGTGCAACGCGCCAGTGAAGTGCTGCGCAATGCGGGCGCCACGATCGTCGAGCTCTCGATTCCCGAGTGCCGCCTCGGGCTGAGCGCCTACTACCTCATCGCGCCGGCCGAGGCGTCCAGCAATCTCGCCCGCTTTGACGGCGTGCGCTACGGGCTGCGCGTCGACGCGGACAATGTGACGGCGATGAACGAGGCGACACGCACGCTCGGCTTCGGCGCCGAGGTGAAGCGGCGAGTCATGCTGGGCACGTACGCGCTGTCGGCGGGCTACTACGACGCTTATTACGGCCAGGCGCTCAAGGTGCGCACCCAGATGATTGACGCCTTTCGACGCGCCTACGAACAGGCTGACATCCTTCTTGGGGCGACGGCGCCCTCGGTGGCCTTCAAGTTCGGCGAGAAGACGAGCAACCCTTTGGCGATGTACCTCTCGGACGTCTTCACGATTCCTACCAACCTCGCGGGCGACGCCGCGATCTCCGTGCCCTTCGGTCGAGGAGAAGGAGATCTGCCCATTGGGGTGCAGTTGCTCGGACCCGGACGCAGCGAGGCGCGACTCTTCGCGGCCGCGCGCGTGCTCGAGGTGGAAGGGTCCTCATGACGTTGCCCGAGGAGTGGGAGATGGTGGTCGGCCTCGAGGTGCACACTGAGTTGAAGACCGTCACGAAGATGTTCTGTGGATGCGCGAACCTCTTCGGCGGCGAGCCCAACACGAGAGTGTGTGCGGTCTGTCTCGGACTGCCGGGATCCCTGCCGGTACTGAACGTGCGGACGGTCGAGCTCGCCATGGCGATTGGCTGGGCGCTTCACTCGACCATCAGCCCCTCGACCTTCCACCGCAAGAACTACTTCTACCCCGATATGCCCAAAGACTTCCAGATCAGCCAGTACGACCTCCCGATCAACGTGGGCGGCTTCGTCGACCTGCCCGACGGCACGCGAGTGACGATCGAGCGGGCCCACCTTGAGGAGGACACCGGCAAGTCCACGCACGTGGGGGCGACTGGCCGTATCCGCGGAGCCGAGCGGTCGCTGGTGGACTACAACCGCTCTGGCGTGCCGCTCGTCGAGATCGTCTCGGGCCCCGACATCGGGTCCTCGGCTCAGGCGCGCCTCTACGCATCAGAGCTACGCGGAATTTTGATCGCGACGGGGGCATCGGATGGTCGGATGGAAGAAGGGTCGATGCGCATCGACGCCAACGTCTCGGTACGTCACCCCGGTGCGCCCTTCGGCACTCGTTGTGAGATCAAGAACCTGAACTCTCTACGGAGCCTGGGTCGGGCCATTGACTTCGAAGCGCTACGACAGATCGAGCTCATTGGCGGGGGCGGCGCCGTTCGTCAAGAGACCCGCCACTGGGACGAGACGTCGGGCGCGACCTCGACGATGCGCACCAAAGAAGAGGCTGAGGACTATCGCTACTTTCGCGAGCCTGACTTAGTCGATCTTGTTCCCGACGTTTCGTGGCAAGAGCGGGTGGGAGGTGAGCTCGGTCCCTTGCCGGCCGAGCGTCGAGCCGTTCTCGGCGCGCGCGTGGGCGAGCCAACACCGGCGCAACTCGATGCGCTCCAGGTCGTGGTCGATCTCGGCTTCGACGAGTTAGTGCTGGCCGCGTTGGACGGCGGTATCGAGGCGGGCCTTGCTCTCGCGCGCGCCGCCAACGAGCTCGCGGCCGACGCCCAGAATGTTCCCGCGCTCGCGAGCGACGCATTCGTTACCACGCTTCTCATGGAGCAGAACGGCGAGCTGTCGGCCACTCAGGCCAAGAGCGTTCTTGCGGAGCTTCTAGCGAGCGGGGGAGATCCCCGGACCATCGCGCGAGACAAGGGCTACGAGCAACTGTCGGCAGATTCGCTCGGTGGCATCGTCGCAGCGCTGATCGAGGCTAATCCCGACGAATGGTCTCGCTTTAGCGACGGCGACGACAAGCTTGCGCAGTTCTTCATTGGCCAGGTCATGAAGGAGACGAAGGGTCAGGCGAACGGCAAGGCCGTCATCGCCGAACTCAACGCCCGTCGCTAGCGAGTGAGTGGTCAGCGAGACGATTGGCGACAGCGCGTCGCGCAGTTCGTCAGCAATCCGCGTGGCCCTGGCTCTAAAGTCGGGCTCCTCTAGCACGCGCCACACCAACGCGGGACGACGACGCACACATCATCGCCGCGCTCGACGAAGGCGGCGATGAGTGGGCGCAGTGGTTGATAGTGGCCCCGTCCCGAGGTTGAGGTGAAGAGTACGCGCATTTTCGCCAGGCTAGCGAGCGACGAGGCTTTCACAGGATTTCGTAGACTTCACCCATGGCGAATCATCCCACTCCGCGAAGTTCCGAAGTTACCCTTGGCAAGGGCCGTGCGCCGGCGAGAGCCATGTTGCGAGCGATGGGGCTCAACGATGACGACATGATCAAGCCGCAGATCGGCGTGGCCTCGAGCTGGAACGAAGTGACACCGTGTAATCTGCCCCTCGCCAGACTCGCCAAGCGCGCGAAAGTCGCCGTGCGCGACGGTGGGGGCATCCCTTTCGAATTCGTCACGATCGCCGTCTCCGATGGCATCTCCATGGGTCACGAGGGCATGCACGCGTCGCTTGTTTCGCGTGAGGTCATCGCGGATTCGGTGGAGACCGTGATGCATGCCGAGCGTTTCGACGCCATGGTCACCCTCGCCGGATGTGACAAGTCGCTGCCGGGGATGCTGATGGCCGCGGCTCGCGTTGATGTCCCCAGTGTCTTTCTCTATGGCGGCACGATCTTGCCGGGTCATCTCGACGGGCGTGCCCTCGACATCGTGTCGGTCTTCGAGGCGGTGGGCGCGAATGCCGTGGGGGAGATCAGCGACGAGGAACTCAAGGCCATCGAGTGCGCTGCCTGCCCGGGCGAAGGAAGTTGCGCCGGCATGTTCACCGCCAACACGATGGCGAGCGTGGGCGAGGCGATTGGCATGTCGCTTCTCGGCAGCGCGTCGGTGCCCTCAATAGATGCCCGACGCGACCAGTTCGCCTATGACTCAGGTGCTGCCGTGCTGAACTTGCTCGACCGGGGCATCACAGCGCGCCAGATCATGACCAAAGAGGCTTTCGAAAACGCGATCTCGGCCGTGATGGCGCTGGGTGGCTCGACGAATGCGGTTCTCCACCTATTGGCCATCGCGCATGAGGCGCGCGTCGACCTCGAACTCGACGACTTCAACAAGATCGCCCAGCGCGTCCCGCACATCGCTGACATGAAGCCTCACGGCCGGTACCACATGAGTGATCTCGACCTCATCGGCGGTCTGCCCGTCGTGCTGGCGCACTTGCTCGAGACCGGCCGCCTCCACGGCGAGGTGATGACGGTAAGCGGACGCACCATGGCGGAGAATCTCGCGGGGTATCACGCCCAGCGTCCCGACGGCGACGTGGTTCACGAGGTGGATCACCCCATTCATATCCAGGGCGGTATCGCCGTGCTCCACGGTTCGCTGGCGCCCAACGGTGCGGTGGTGAAGGTAGCCGGACTGGACGAGCTTCACTTTGAGGGAACAGCTCGGGTCTTCGATGGAGAGACTGCTGCAATGGACGCCATTATGGCTAACGAGATTGAGCCCGAAACGGTGGTCGTCATCCGCTACGAGGGACCCAAGGGCGGTCCGGGCATGCGCGAGATGCTCGCCATCACCGGCGCCATGACGGGCGTCGGTCGCGGCGCTGACTGCGCCCTCGTCACCGACGGACGATTCAGTGGCGGGACTCACGGATTCTGCGTTGGACACGTCGCACCCGAGGCGCTCGATGGCGGCCCCATTGCGCACGTGCGCGACGGTGACCGCATCGTCATCAACGTGGACACGTTGGGCATTGACCTCTTGGTTGATCCCGCCGAGTTGGCCGAGCGGGCGAAGGAAGTCGCGTCCTTCTCGCCCCGCTACGCGACAGGTGTGCTGGAGAAGTTCGCCCGCTTAGCCCAGGGCGCAGATAAAGGCGCCGTCACAACACGCTGAACCCCATCGACCGAGCCCGTCACGTATCGCTCGTTGAACAGAGCGGAGTACCCCCGGGTAACCCATCGCATTGAACGTTCGGAGCGTCACCCGCGCCCCCGTTTGTAATTGCGGCGCCGATCTGTTTAGACTTGGTGCGTGACGACACGTATCGAGATTCTGGTAGTGGTAGGCGCCTGGCGCCGGTAGTCACGCGTACACGTACATACCGGAGGCCTCCCAAACTAGGGAGGCCTTTTTGCTTATCTGACACGAAAAGGAGCGTTGTGCAACTCACCGGAGCGCAAGCACTGATCAAGAGTCTCGAACGCGAAGGGGTCGACACCATCTTCGGCCTGCCCGGTGGGGCCATTCTGCCCGTCTACGACCCCATCTTGGACTCCTCGATCCGCCATATCCTCGTGCGTCACGAGCAGGGCGCCGGCCACATGGCCGAGGGGTACGCGCTGGCGACCGGCAAACCCGGCGTCGCCATGGTGACCAGTGGGCCTGGGGCAACCAACATCGTCACCCCGATCGGCAACGCCCACATGGACTCCACACCACTGGTGGTCATCACCGGACAGGTGGCGACGGCCGCCATTGGCTCGGACGCCTTCCAGGAGTGCGACATCACCGGCATCACCATGGGCATCACCAAGCACAACTTTCTGATTCAGTCCGCCCACGAGATTCCCCGCGTCGTGGCTTCGGCCTTCTATCTCGCCACGACCGGCCGGCCGGGCCCGGTTCTCATCGACCTGCCCAAGGACATCGCCCAGTCGACGATGGAGTGGTGGTACCCCGAGACGATAGACGAGTTGGATCTGCCGGGATATCGGCCCGAGGTCGCGCTCAACGCCGACGTCCTCGCTCGCGCCGTCGAGCTGATCTCGCGCAGCGAGCGTCCCGTGCTCTACGTCGGTGGCGGGACGATGAAGTCACAGGCCGACGTCGAGCTGCGCGCCTTCGCCGAGCGAACCAAGATGCCCGTCGTCACGACCCTGATGGCCAGGGGCGCCTTTCCCGACTCGCACGAGCAGCACCTGGGCATGCCCGGGATGCACGGCATGTACAGCGCGGTCACCGCGCTGCAGAAGGCGGATCTCCTGATATCACTCGGCGCGCGCTTCGATGACCGCGTGACCGGGAAGCTGTCGACCTTCGCGCCCGGCGCGAAGATCATCCACGTCGACATCGATCGCGCCGAGTTCAACAAGGTGCGCTTCGCCGATGTCGCCCTGCAGACCAACGTGACGACGGCGCTGCGCGCTCTGGACGACGCGGGTGCCACGCCCCAGAACCTGGACGTGTGGTGGAAGGAGATTCGCACCTGGCAGGAGCGCTATCCGCTCGTCTACGACGAGCCGAGCGCTGAAGGGCCACTTCGCCCCCAACACGTCATCGAGGCGATCGCGAAGTCGGCGGCGCCGGGCACGATCGTTACCGCGGGCGTGGGCCAGCACCAGATGTGGGCTTCGCAGCACTGGCAGTTCGAAGAGCCGGGCACCTGGATCAACTCCGGCGGTGCGGGCACCATGGGCTTCGGTGTTCCGGCCGCGATTGGCGCCAAGGCTGGCCGGCCCGATCGGACGGTCTGGTGCATTGACGGTGACGGCTGCTTTCAGATGACGGCCCAGGAGCTGGTCACGGCGCGCAGCGAGGGAATTCCCATCAAAGTCGCGATTTTGAACAACGCTTACCTCGGCATGGTGCGCCAGTGGCAAGAGATGTTCTACGAAGAGCGCTACTCCGAGGTTTACCTGAGCGCAGACCTGCCCGACTACGTCAAGTGGGCCGAAGCGATGGGCTGTGTCGGCTTACGGGCTCACAACCTCCAAGAGATGCACGAGGTGATCGCGCGGGCCAATGAGATCAACGACGTGCCCGTCGTGATCGACTTTCGCACCGACTCCTCGGAGAAGGTCTTTCCGATGGTCGCCTCGGGCGCCAGCAACGACGACATCATGGTTCATCCCCTCCTGCGCGGCGGCGAGGGGTGAGCCCCGAGCCCTTTCTCGGCCAGAGTGACGGCGAGCCGGTGCGCCACCACATCTTGTCGGTGCTGGTCGAAAACAAGGCCGGTGTTCTGGCGCGCATCGCCGGCCTCTTCGCGCGTCGCGGCTTCAATATCTACTCACTGGCCGTCGCCCCCGCCGAGGGCAACGCCAGATTCTCGCGCGTCACCATTGTTGTCGATGCTCAGAGTGCGCCATTGGAGCAGATCGTCGGCCAACTGGACAAGCTGATCAACGTCGTGGAGATAACGGACCTCGCTCCCAAGGACGCCATCGAACGCGAGCTGCTCCTGGCGACCCTCGCGCTCGATGAGACCAACCGGGCCGGCGTCCTTGACGTAGCGGCCAATACTGGTGCGTCCATCGTCGACGTGAATGCTGATTCGGTCACCGTCATGCTGGCCGGCACGCCCGGGGCGTGCGACCGACTGGAGAGAGCGCTCGAAGCGTTCAGCGACGTGGCCCTCCAACGGACTGGCCGCGTGGCGCTCCCTAGACTCAGTCAGACGGCGAACGCCTAAAGCCAAGAGAAGGTTTCCCCGATGACTACGATGTACTACCAAAAGGACGCTAAACCCGATCTGCTCAAAGCGAAGAAGATCGCCATTTTGGGCTACGGGTCCCAGGGTCACGCGCACGCTCTGAACCTGCACGAGAGCGGGTACGACATTCGAGTTGGTTTGCGTATGGAGTCCTCGTCGGTGATGAAGGCCGAGGAGGCTGGACTACGCGTGGTGTCCATCGCTGAGGCGGCCCAAGAGGCTGACGTCATCATGATTCTGCTGCCCGACACCGAGCAGCACAAGATCTACGACGCCGATATCGCCCCCCACCTGAGCGCGGGCAAGTGCCTGCTCTTTGCCCACGGCTTCAATATCCGCTTCAACCTCATCAACCCTTCGAGCGACGTCGACGTCGCGATGGTCGCGCCCAAGGGTCCGGGCCATCTCGTGCGGCGCACGTATCTCGAAGGCGGTGGCGTGCCCTCGCTGATCGCCGTGTACCAGGACGCCACCGGTGAGGCTCTCGATATCGCCCTCGCGTACGCCGACGGGATCGGCGCTACTCGCGCGGGTGTGCTCGAGACGACGTTCGCCGAGGAGACCGAGACTGACCTGTTCGGCGAGCAGGTCGTGCTGTGCGGGGGCGTCACCGCTCTGGTGCGCGCCGGCTACGAGACGTTGGTGGAGGCTGGCTACCAGCCCGAGAGCGCGTACTTCGAATGCCTGCACGAGCTGAAGCTGATCGTCGACTTGATGTACGAAGAGGGCATCACCGGGATGCGCTTCAGCGTCTCGGACACGGCCGAGTACGGCGACCTGACCCGGGGCAATCGGGTCATCACCGACACCGTCAAGGGGGAGATGAAGAAGATCTTGACCGAGATCCAAGACGGCACCTTCGCGGCCGAGTGGATACAGGAGAACGAGATCGGTCGTCCGCGATACCGCGAACTGCGTGAAGCGGGCAAGAACCACCCCATCGAGAAGATCGGTGCCACCTTGCGTGACATGATGCCCTTCGTTTCAGCTGGCAAACAAAAGGTCTCCGATGTCTCGGGCGGCGACACCGACGTCTAAGCACCTCTGGGGAAATCGGTGAGTCCAACTCCCGTCATTATCGGCAGCGAGCGAAGCGAAGCGGGCCTCTTCGAAGGGGCCACGCTACTTGCTGCGGGCGCGTCCGCCCTCGACGCCGTAGAGGCAACGCTGCGCCTTTGCGAAGACAATCTGAGTGACCACTACGTGGGAACTGGCGGACTGCCCAACGCCCTTGGCGAGGTGGAGCTCGACGCCTCGGTGATGATCGGGTCGACGCGGGCCTTCGGGGCAGTTGGCGCGGTCAAGGGATTCGCGCATCCGATCTCCATCGCTCGCGCCGTGCTGGAGAGGCTTCCCCAACACTGTCTGCTGGTGGGCGAAGGCGCAGAGCTCTTTGCGATCGAGTGCGGTTTCGAGCGAAGCGAGTTGCTCACTGACGAAGCGTGGCAACTCTTTCGCGAGTCACTCGTTCCCTCTGCGAGGTCGGTAGAGGGCGAGGGGACGAAGGCGTCGGCGGGCGACG
Source organism: Acidimicrobiales bacterium (assembly GCA_050701895.1). GTDB lineage: Bacteria > Actinomycetota > Acidimicrobiia > Acidimicrobiales > RAAP-2 > RAAP-2. The sequence continues at coordinate 91,156 of JBOGFT010000034.1, read as the reverse complement.
ATGCCTATCGACGCTCGGCCCTCGAACTCGTTACTCGCTTTCGGCCCCATGACGGTCCCTGGGGCACCATCAACGTCATCGCGCTCGACGAAAGTGGTGAACTCGTGGCGGGGGTCTCAACAAGTGGGTACCCCTGGAAGTACCCGGGCCGCGTCGGCGACTCGTCCCTGCCTGGCGCGGGGAACTACGCGGACCTTCGTTACGGTGCGGCAGCCTGCACGGGGCGCGGCGAGTTGAGCATGCGACTCACCGGCGCTCGCGTCGTGGTTGACAATCTCGCGCGCGGCGACCAGCCCGATGAGGCCTGTCGTGTGATGTTGGCCGCGGCGAGGGATCTGCCTGACGACTTTCGATCGGAGTTGCGCACCCTCTGCCTGACGCCCGACGGGCGACACGGGGGAGCGGCCGGTCAGACGGGTTCGACCTACAACGTCATCAGCGCGGCCGACGGCGAGCTTCTCGTGCGTCCACGCGCGGTCGTGGAGGCTCGTCCGTTGCTATAGATTGCCCACGACCCAGTTGATGCTGGCACATAGCGACGCGACGTCTTCGGGATCGACGCTCGGGAACATGGCGATGCGCAACTGGTTGCGTCCGAGCTTGCGGTACGGCTCAGTGTCGACGACGCCATTGGCTCGCAGGGTCTTCGCGATCTGGTTGGCGTCGACGTCCGCGTGAAAGTCAATGGTGCCCACCACGTTGCTTCGATCCTGGGGGTTCTTCACGAACGGCGTGGCGAAGTCCGACGCCTCCGCCCAGGTGTAGAGGATCTCAGAAGATTGACGCGAACGACCAGATGAGAAAGGCAATCCGCCGTTGTCGTTGAACCACTTGATCTGGCTCGCTAGGAGATGAAGCGTGGCCAGCGCGGGTGTGTTGTAGGTCTGGTTCAGTCGTGAGTTGTCCAGCGCGATCTTGAGGTCGAAGAAGGCCGGGGTCCATCGTCCCGACGAGGCCAGCGACTCGATGCGCTCGATCGCCGCTGGCGAGCAGAGCGCCAGCCACAGACCCCCATCGGAGGCGAACGATTTCTGGGGCGCGAAGTAGTAGCAGTCGAACTGGCTGGGGTCGACCGGAAGGCCGCCCGCACCAGAAGTCGCGTCGACCGCGACGATCCCGCTCGCGCCCTTCGGTCGCTCGATGGGCATCATCACACCCGTGGAAGTCTCGTTGTGGGTGAGGGCATAGAGGTCCACGCTCTCGTCGGCGATGGCGACGGGGTGCGTGCCCACGTCACTCGTGATGATCGAGGGATCCATGATGTGCGGCGCTTCTTTGGCTGCGCTGGCGAACTTGGATGAGAACTCGCCGAAGCTCAAGTGTTGAGACTGCTCGGCGATGAGATGAAACGTCGCCGCATCCCAGAAGCAGGTGGTGCCACCGTTGCCGAGCAGCACTTCGTATCCATCGGGAAGGTTGAAAAGAGCGGTCAGTCCGTCTCGAACTTCGCCCACCTTGTTCTTCACTGTCGCTTGACGGTGCGACGTGCCGAGATACGTCGATGCGTCGGTGGCGAGCGCGGCGATTTGCTCGGGGCGAATCTTCGAGGGGCCTGATCCAAATCGGCCGTCACGCGGCAAAAGGTCAGCGGGAATCTTGGGGGTGTCGGGGGAACTCATAGACTTATTCTTACGGAAAAGTGATCGGAGCCATTCAGTGAGCGCCAGAGTGAGTGACCTGTTGAACGGACTGGCCCCCAGCGCGACGCTGGCGGTGGACGCGAAGGCCAAGGCGTTGAAGGCTGCCGGAGAACCAGTAATTGGGTACGGCGTGGGTGAGCCCGACTTCCCAACGCCGGTGCACATTGTCGAAGCGGCGGCCAAGGCCTGTTACGACCCGATCAACTACAAGTACACGCCCACGCCCGGACTACCTGAACTCCGTGAGGCCGTCGCGGCGAAGTCGATGCGCGACAGCGGTCTCAGCGTCGAGTCCAGCCAGGTTCTCGTCACCAACGGCGGCAAGCACTCCATTGCGACGGCCTTCATCAGCGTGCTCAACCCCGATGATGAAGTACTAATCCCGGCGCCCTACTGGACGACCTATCCCGAAGCGGTCTACCTGACCGGCGCGACGCCGGTGCCCGTGATGACCAGTGAGACGAACGGCTTTCGCATCAGCGTCGATGAGCTGGAGCGCGCTCGCACGGACAAGACCAAGATGCTGGTCTTCAACTCTCCGTCGAACCCTTCGGGGGCCGTGCTGAGACCCGAGGAAGTCGTGGCCATTGGGCAGTGGGCCGCAGAGCACGACATCTGGGTGCTAGCCGACGAGATCTACGAACACCTCGTCTATGGAACCGCGCGCAACGTCTCACTGCCCGTGGTGACCCCGGACCTGGGTGATCGCTGGATCGTCGTGAATGGCGTGGCCAAGTCCTACGCCATGACCGGCTGGCGCGTTGGTTGGATGATCGGCGCGCCCGACATCATGGACGCGGCCTTCAACTATCAGAGCCAGACCACCTCCAACATTTCGAACATCTCCCAGCGCGCCGCGGTCGCCGCTCTGACCGGAGATCTGATGGCCGTCGGCGAGATGCGCGACGTCTTTGATCGCCGGCGCCGAATGATGGTGGCCATGCTCAATGAAGTGGATGGCGTCACCTGCGCCGAGCCCGAGGGGGCGTTCTACTGCTTTCCGAGCGTGTCGGGTCTCCTCGGCCGATCGCTCGGCGGACGGGTTGCGAACTCTTCGAACGAGCTGGCCGACCTGCTGCTCGAGACCATCAAGATCGCGGTCGTGCCGGGGGAGGCCTTCGGCACTCCCGGCTTTTTCCGCTTGAGTTACGCCCTTGGTGACGACGATCTCGTTGAAGGCCTTGAGCGCTTTGCGGCGCTCGTCGATGCGGGCTGAGCGATCTCACTCTTCCCTTAGTCTGTTCTCTTTCAAGTGAAAGGTTTTCCGTGGCCCGAGTTTTAGTTACCGAAGAGATCGCCGAGTCGGGCCTGCAAAAACTGCGCAACGCCGGCCACGAGGTCGACATCCAGCTGGGTCTCAACCCAGCCCAACTCCTCGAAGCGGTACCGGGCGCGCACGCACTCATCATTCGCTCGGCCACCAACGTCGACGCCGCCACACTCGAAGCGGCGAGTGACCTGATCGTCGTAGGACGCGCGGGGATCGGCCTGGACAACGTCGACGTCGCCAAGGCCACCGAACTCGGGGTAATGGTCGTGAACGCTCCCGTCTCGAACATCCTATCCGCCGCCGAGCAGACGATGGCCTTGCTCCTCGCCCAAGCACGAAACATTCCTCAAGCTCACGCCGCGTTGAAGAACGGCAAGTGGGAGCGCAGCAAGTGGGAGGGCGTCGAACTGCACGGCAAGACCCTGGGCATTGTAGGCCTCGGCAAGATCGGCGCTCTCGTTGCTCAGCGCGCGCACGCCTTTGGCATGCGACTTATCGCCTACGACCCCTTCATCAGCGAAGACCGGGCTCGGCACATGGGAGTGGAGCTCGTTGACCTCGACACGCTACTGGCGCAGAGTGACTTCATCACGATTCATCTGCCGAAGAACAAAGAGACGATCGGTATTATCAACAAGGAAGCCTTCGCTAAGGTCAAGCCCGGCGTGCGTATCATCAATGTGGCGCGCGGCGGCATCGTGAATGAAGCTGACCTCGCTGACGCCGTGCGCGAGGGGCTGGTGCAAGGTGCCGCTCTCGACGTGTTCGAAAAGGAGCCAACGACCGAGTCGCCGCTCTTCGAATTGCCCTCGGTCGTTGTTGTACCCCACCTGGGCGCGTCGACGTTCGAGGCCCAGGACAAGGCCGGCGTCACGATCGCCGAGCAAGTGGAGTTGGCCCTAGCGGGCGACTTCGTTCCCTACGCCGTCAACGTCTCAGCCGGGGAGGTCTCCAATTCGGTCAGCCCCTTTATGGGACTCGCCGAGATACTGGGACGTTTCATTGGCGGACTGCTGGACGGCGAGCCAGCGGACTTGGAAGTGATCTACCAGGGCGAGTTGGCAGGTGCCGGAACGAAAATCTTGACGCTGTGCGCGCTCAAGGGCCTGTTGAGCTCGACGGGTCACGATGGCGTCTCTTTCGTCAATGCTCCGCAACTGGCCGAAGAGCACAATCTCACCTTTAGAGAGATTTCCTCGGTGGCGTCGGCGGAGTACATCAGTCTCATCACGGTGCGCTCGGGCGATCACAGTGTGTCGGGGACGTTGATGACCATCGGCACCCGCGTCGAGACGCGCATCGTCAGCGTCGACGGACACGCCGTGGAGATCGCACCCGCTGCATCAATGCTCGTCGTGCACAACGACGACCGACCCGGGATGATCGGACTTGTGGGCATCGCTCTCGGTCAGGCAGACATCTCCATCTCCTCTATGGCGGTGGGACCCGACCCCGAGACGAAGACCGCCCTGATGGTTCTCTCTACCGAAGCGCCCACCCCCAGTGCGGTTGTCGAAGAGTTGCGCGGAACCGACGGAATTCAGGACATCCACTTCATAGCGTTGCGATAAAAGCACTACGGGCGACCCGGTCGGCGACCTCGTTTCACCGCATCTTTGATTTCTTGACCGCGCTGGCGGGCCTCTTCTCTGATCTCTCTCTTGATCTCTTGCTTTATTTCCTCACCGAGCTTGCGAGCCTCTTCGCGCCGCTTTCGCCCGTGTTCGCGGACTTCTTGGGCCCGCGTGCGGGCCTCGGCGCGGATCTCGAAGGCCTCCTGGCGCGATGGATGATGGGTGCGTACATGGTCCGCATGAACATCACTGAGCGTTCGACGTGACGGGGCGCCACCGTCGTGCGCGTGACTTTCCATCTCGGTCTTGAGCGCGAGCCACGCGGCACGCGCCTGCTTGAGCGCCGCGAGCACCTGCTTGCGAGCCGCATCGGACGCATCGGAGGCCGCGTCGAACTGTTGGCGGCCCTTGGTGCCTTGCACGACAGTCGCGAAGGACCACAGACCAGTGTCGAGTAGGCGCGCGGCACGACGCACGTCGCCCATGACGGCCTCTCGGACCTCGTCCTGCAAAAGTTCGCCGGTCGTGTACTTGGCAATCGCGCGGTAGAAGATTCGCCACAGACTCATGAGGGCGTCCGCAGCAATCTGGGGTTCGGGATCGTCGGGATCGATACCGGCCCGTGCGGCCATGGACGCCGCCGCCACCTGCGCCACGCGATCAATCATGTCGGCGCGCGCCGCCTTGAGCGAGGGCGTGCTCTCGATGAGGTCATTGAAGTTCGCGACCATGGGAAAGGTCACTCGATCAAAGGAGTCCAGTTGGGTGAGGAAGTCCTCGAGTTCCGCCTTCAAGATCCTGACCATCGCTTCAACGGGGGAGATGGGGTCCCCCTCGGGTCCGAGTGCCTGACGGACTTCGCTGATGGAATCCTCCTCGCGATCTAAGAGGAGGGACTCCTTGGTGGGGAAGTAGTTGTAGATGGTCTTCTCCGAGACGTCGCAGACGGCCGCGATCTCACTCACGCGGACTTCGTCGAATCCTCTTTCGAGAAACATCAGCGTGGCGGTGTCAGAGATCAGTTGGCGCATGAGAGCCTTCTTGCGCTCGCGTAGTCCCTGATGGAGGGCCTCAGTGTCACCGATGCGCGACGCCCGACGAGCGCCGATGTCACCTGGGGGATTTACTTTGGATTCTGTCACTACCGCATTGTACCGCATAATTCTCCAAATTTCTAGTTGCTAAATCTTTTCAGTTACTGTATGATTCTCTGTCGAAAGGAGTCCTATGTCATCTAATGACCTGGTCGTAGTAACAAATGGTCTCACGAAGAAGTTCGGTGACTTCGTCGCCGTCGACGATTTCAACCTCGAGGTGCCCGGCAGGTCGGTCGTATCATTGCTCGGCCCGAACGGCGCTGGCAAGACCACGATCGTGCGCATGCTGGCCACCCTGATCAAGCCCACCCGCGGCTCCGCCTCGGTCTGCGGACACGACGTCGTGCGCGAGTCCGACACCGTGCGCAGCCTTCTGTCGTTGACGGGCCAGTTTGCCGCCCTTGAGGACAATCTGACCGCCAGGGAGAACCTCTTGCTGATGGCGCGACTTCGCGGGTACGGCAAGGTCGCGGCCGTTCGCGTGTCCGAGAACCTCATCGAGCGTTTTGACATTGGCGAGTTTCGCGACAAGTTGGTGAAGTCAGTCTCTGGTGGACAGCGCCGACGTGTCGACTTGGCGGCGAGTCTGGTGGTCCAGCCCAAGGTTCTCATTCTCGACGAGCCGACGACTGGTCTCGACCCGCGCAGCCGTCAGGTGGTGTGGAACACTATTCGCGAACTCGTAGGGGCCGGCGTGACTCTCTTCCTCACGACGCAGTACCTCGAGGAGGCGGACGCCCTGGCTGACTACATCGTGCTGTTGGATCACGGTCGGGCCACGGCGGCGGGCACGGCGAACGAGCTCAAATCCCGCATTGGCGATCAGCGGGTGGACGTCATCGCCGCCGACCTCGCCGGGATGGAACTTCTCGTCGAGACTCTCTCGCCGCGCTTTGACGTCACGCCCAACCCCGAGCAGCGCATGGTCTCCATCCCGGCGCCACACGACGTCGAGGACTTGGCACGGGTCTCTGAGGCACTCAAAGGTGTCGACCTCGAGATCGACGAGGTCGCCTTGCGCCGACCGACTTTGGATGACGCCTTTCTCGCGTTCACTGGCCAGCCGGCCGATTCAAGGAACGAACAAAACGACCTGGGTCTTTGGGCCCCTGAGCTGGAGGAGTCCCACTCATGAGCGTTATCAGCGTCATCACTAAAGAGCGAGCACCCTCGAACTACGAGGCACTGCCCCCACGACCGACGAGCTTCACACGGTTTGTCAGAGAGACCTGGCTGCTCGTGATGCGAGGCCTGCGCACGATCCCCCGCGTGCCGACGCGTCTCAGCGACGTCACCATTCAACCGATCATGTTCACGCTGCTGTTCCTCTACATTTTCGGCTCGGCCATCCACATCCCGGGGATTTCGTACAAAAACTTCTTGCTGCCCGGACTGATCGGCCAAAGTCTGGCCTTCGGGGTAATTGGTGCGGGAGTCGCGACCGCCACGGACTTTGGCAGTGGCGTCATTGACCGCTTCCGATCGCTCCCGGTGACCAGGCTCTCGGTCATCTCTTCGCAGGTGATCGGCCAGGTGGTCGAGCAGATCTTGGGCATCGCCATTGTGGCCGGCCTGGGCTTGGCACTGGGGTGGAGGCCCCACGACAATCTCGCCACGATCGTGACCCTCATCGGTCTCAGCTTGCTCGGCCTCTTCGCCTTCACTTGGTTCGGAGTACTGATGGGCATGGTGCTGAAGACTCCCGACGCGGTGCAAGGCATTGGCTTCGCGCTCATGCTGCCGCTGTCGTTCCTCGCGGGCACCTTCGTGACGATCAACGGGCTCACTCCGTGGCTGAGAGTTGTCGCCGAATGGGATCCGCTGGCCCCTTTCGTGGCTGCAATACGTCACGTCGCCCAGGGCACGAACGCCACGGGATCGTGGCCGTTGACGCACCCAGTCGTGGCCATGTGCGCCTGGTGCATCGCGATCATCGCCATCTGTGTGCCGCTCGCTCTGCGGCGCTTTCGCATCACCACGGCGGCGTAGCTACATCAAGCTGATGAGGTCGACTCGCTCCATGATCTCAGGGGTCAGCAGTGGGATGGCATCCAGGGCCTTCATGTTCTCGCGCACCTGATCTGGCGTGGATGCGCCGGTGATGACGGTCGAGACGTGAGGGTTCTTGGTGCACCAGGCCAGCGAGAACTGGGCCAGTGAGACGTCGAGCTCGTCGGCGATCTTCTTGACCGCGGCGACCTTCTCGTTGGCCTTGTCATCGGTGAGCATGCTGGCCAGCCATTCGTAGCCCGGCAGCGTCGCCCGCGAGCCCTCGGGGATGCCGTTGAGGTACTTGCCAGTTAGCAGGCCCGAGGCGAGAGGCGACCAGATGGTCGTGCCGAGCCCGATGTCCTCATAGAGTCGCGCGTACTCCCTCTCGACGCGCTCGCGCGTGAGGATGTTGTACTGGGGTTGCTCCATCACCGGCTTGTGCAGGTTATGGCGATCGGCGATGTCCCAGGCGGCGCGGATCTCATCGGCGCTCCACTCTGACGTACCCCAGTAGAGCGCCTGGCCGCGCTCGACCATGTCGCTCATGGCCCACACGGTCTCTTCGATCGGCGTGTCGGGGTCGGCGCGGTGGCAGTACACGAGGTCCACGAAGTCCAGACCGAATCGCTCGAGTGAGCCGTCGATCGCCTGGCGCAGATACTTGCGATTGAGCGTGTTGGCCATGTTGGGGCCCTCGTTGAGGCCCCAGAAGAGCTTGGTCGAGACGAGGTAGTCGTGTCGCTTCCAGCCGAGCTCGCGGATCGCTGCGCCCATCACGCGCTCAGACTCGCCATGTCCGTAGGCCTCGGCGTTGTCATAGAAGTTGACGCCGGCGTCGTGCGCGGCGGCCAGGCACTCAGCGGCCTGATGAGCTGTCTCCAGTTGATTGGCGTTGGCGAAGGTCACCCAACTGCCAAAGGAGAGGAGGCTCACCTTGAGGCCCGAGCGTCCGAGTCGGCGGTACTCCATTTGGGCCATGAATGCTCCTTGGTTGGTCAGCGACTGCTAAACGTCGGGATTGCGTGGCACGCTGGGCCACTCTTCGAAGGAGAGCGGACCGGCGTCCTTCTCACGGGTGACCGCGAAGATGACACCAGCGACGATCGCTCCCACCATGAGCAGCACCATCAGTTTGAGGAGGGTCCTGAAGAGGCTCATAAATGTTCAGGCTAGCGGGCGCGGGCTCTGGACATTTGAGGACGCCGAGGTATTATGTGCACGTGACCAATAGCCAGAGCGAACTGCTGCTGTAACGGGGCGAGCCGACGCTCGCCCTGCCCCCGCGAATGCGGGGGCATTTTTGTTTTTCTCTGGCAGTGACGAAAGGACGGAAATGAGCTCAGGTCCCCAGCAACCCAGCCCCATGTCGTTTGGGAAGTATCGCGAGACCGTGCCCGTCGACCTGCCCGATCGGACCTGGCCCGACCGACGTCTGACCGCCGCCCCGCGCTGGTGCAGCGTGGACTTGCGCGACGGCAACCAGGCCCTGATCGATCCGATGGACCTGGAGCGAAAGAACGTCATGTTCTCCCATCTCGTGGAGATGGGATTCAAGGACATCGAGGTGGGGTTCCCCTCCGCGTCCCAGCCGGACTTCGATTTTGTGCGAGAGATCATTGAGGGCGATCGCATCCCCGAGGACGTCACTATTCAGGTGTTGACCCAGTGTCGCGAGGACCTCATTCGTCGCACGTTTGAGTCGCTTCACGGGGCCAGGCGCGCGATCGTGCACTTCTATAACTCGACCTCGACTCTGCAGCGACGGGTCGTCTTTGGCCTGGATCGCGAGGGCATCAAGAAGATCGCCACCGACGCGGCCACGATCTGCCTGTCACTCGAGGCGACGTCGCCGGCGACGGAGTTCCTCTACGAATACTCACCCGAGAGCTTCACCGGCACGGAGCTGGACTACGCGCTTGAGGTCTGCAACGCGGTCATCGAGATCATTGACCCGACTCCGTCGCGTCCGCTCATCTTGAACCTTCCGGCCACGGTCGAGATGTACACGCCGAATCTCTATGCCGACGCCATCGAGTGGTTCTTGCGCCACGTAGATCGACGGGACTCGGTCGTTCTCTCCCTGCACCCTCACAACGATCGGGGCACGGCCGTGGCGGCGGCCGAGTTGGGCGTGCTGGCTGGCGCCGACCGGGTGGAAGGGACTCTGTTTGGCAACGGTGAGCGCACCGGCAACGTTGACGTCGTCAACCTCGCCCTCAATCTCTTCTCCCAAGGGGTCGACCCCGAACTCGATATTCGCGACATCGACAAGGCCCGCTACGTCGCCGAGTACTCGAACCGCCTGCCGATCCACATGCGCCACCCCTACGTCGGAGAGCTCGTCTATACGGCATTCTCCGGCTCCCACCAAGACGCCATCAAAAAGGGCATGACGGCGATTGGCGACGAGTATGAGTTCTGGGAAGTCCCCTATCTCCCCATCGACCCCAAGCACACCGGGCGCACCTACGAGGCGATTATCCGAGTGAACTCCCAGTCGGGCAAGGGGGGAGTGGCCTACCTCTTGAACGCGGAGCACGGTTTGGATCTACCTCGCGCCATGCAAGTCGAGTTCTCCAAGCAGGTGCAAGAACTCACCGAGGCGAAGGGCACTGAGATCACCCTCGCCGAGATCTGGGAGGTCTTCACCACCACCTACCAGCCAGAGAACCCTCCGATCCAGCTTCTCTCGAGCGAGGTCACCGCCGATCAGAACCTCACACGCATCTTCGCCCAGCTCGTCGTTAAGGGACAGCACGTGACCGTCAAAGGCGAGGGCAACGGTCCCATTGACGCACTCATGTCGGGGCTGCGTAGCGAGATGGACGTCTCGTTCAAAGTCCGCGACTACCACGAGCACGCTCTCACTGCGGGGTCCGAAGCATCGGCCGTCGCGTACGTCGAGGCCGAGGGTGACGATGGCGTGACCTGGTGGGGCGTGGGGATGAGCTCGTCGATTCTGGACGCGTCACTTGAGGCCGTCATCTCAGCAGCGAATCGCCGGAGATGACGGCGAGGGCCCGATCGTCCGACGAGGCGGACTCTCTCAGGTCCGCCGAGCGTGACCTTCGGCGTCGAAGACGCCCGCCAGGCTTGGCGCGCAACTAGTCGCCTCGTACGCCCCGATAGCGTCGGCGCGACGAAGGCTGATGCCGATGTCGTCCCACCCTTGAAGGAGGCGCTCCCGGGTCATGGCGTCGAGTTCGAACGACCGACGCCAACCCGCTTCTGGAACCTCCACGGCGAGCTGCTCGACGTCTACCACGACAAGTCGAGCGGGATCATCCTTCACCAGCTGGGATAGCTCGTTCACATCGGACGCATCGAGCTGCACCGTCACGAGGCCCTGCTTCGATGAGTTGTTGCGAAAGATGTCGCCGAAGGACGAGGCGATGACGGCGTTGAAGCCATAGTCCATGAGGGCCCATACAGCGTGCTCGCGCGACGAACCGGTGCCAAATCGGGCCCCGCCCACCAGGATGGTGGCGCCCGCGTACTCGGGCCGGTTCAAGACGAAGGAGGTGTCATCTCGCCACTCGCTGAAGAGCCCGCGACCAAATCCGGTGCGCTCGACCCGCTTTAACCACTCCGAGGGGATGATCTGGTCGGTGTCGACGTCGGAGCGTTCCAGTGGCACTGCACGACCCTCGAGCACGCGCACGGGTTTCACGCCAGTACCTCTTCGGGCGAGGCGAGTCGGCCCATGATGGCCGTCGCCACGGCGACGACGGGGGAGACGAGGTGGGTGCGCCCGCCTCGACCCTGGCGGCCTTCGAAGTTTCGATTCGAGGTTGAGGCGCAGCGCTGACCCGGGCTCAGTATGTCTGGGTTCATGCCGAGGCACATCGAGCAGCCCGGCTCGCGCCACTCGAAGCCAGCATCGATGAAGATCCGGTCGAGGCCTTCGAGCTCCGCCTGGTCCTTCACGCGGCGCGAGCCCGGCACCACGAGGGCGCGCACGCCAGCGCTGACCTGCGCGCCCGAGGCCACGCCAGCGGCGGCGCGCAGATCTTCGATGCGAGAGTTGGTGCACGAGCCGATGAAGACGACGTCGACGGGGATCTCGCGTAGCGGCGTTCCAGGGGTGAGGTCCATGTACTCGAGGGCGCGAATGACCGTGTTGCGCTCATCCTCCGAGGTGGCGTCGTCGGGTGAGGGGACCACGCCGTCGAGGGGAGCGACTTGAGCGGGGTTGGTGCCCCACGTGACAAACGGAACAAGCTCGGAGGCTTCGAGAGTGATGGTCTCGTCGAACACGGCGTCCTCGTCCGAGACAAAGGCGCGCCAGCGATCGGCGGACTCTTCAAAGGCGTTACCCGCAGGAACGCCGGGGCGTCCGCGAAGATACTCGATGGTGGTCTCGTCGACCGCCACGAGACCGGCCCGCGCGCCGGCTTCGATGCTCATGTTGCAAACAGTCATGCGACCTTCCATCGAGAGTTCTCGTATCGCCTCGCCCCGATACTCGATGACGTACCCGGCCCCGCCGCCTGTTCCCAGACGTCCGACGATGGCCAGCACGATGTCCTTGGCCGAGATATTCGCTGAAGGCGTGCCGTTGACCACGACGGCCATGGTCTTGGCCTTTTGTTGGGGCAATGTTTGGGTGGCCAGCACATGTTCGACCTCGCTGGTGCCAATGCCGAAGGCTAGAGATCCGAGAGCCCCGTGAGTGGACGTGTGCGAGTCGCCACACACAATGGTCATGCCCGGCTGGGTGACGCCGAGTTCGGGGCCGATGACGTGGACGATGCCTTGATTCTCATGACCGCGGGGGAAGACCGTAATGCCAAACTCACGACAGTTCTGGTCAAGCGCTTCTAACTGACGACGCGAGATGGGATCGGTAATGGGCGTTGAGAGCGGGTCCGTTGGCACGTTGTGATCGGCCGTCGCCAGAGTGAGGTCTGGACGGCGAACGCTGCGCGAGTTGAGACGTAGGCCGTCGAAGGCCTGTGGGCTGGTGACCTCGTGAACGAGATGAAGGTCGATGTACAAAAGCGGCTGCTGGCCGTCGAGTCCCTCGATGACGTGGTTGTCCCATATCTTTTCGTACAGGGTCTTCGCCACGAGCTAGTGCAGTCCGACGATCTTGACCTTCAGCACTCCCGAGGGCGCCGCGTATTCGACCGTGTCGCCGACGCTTTTGCCGAGCAACGCCTCACCCAAAGGCGACGTGGGTGAAGCCACCAGAACCCCTTCGGGCTTCTCCTCGATCGAGCCGATGAAGAACTCTTGGAAGTCGTTGTCATCGTCACCGTCGTACACCACCTTCACGATGGAGGCGTGCTGGACGGTGCCGGCGTGCTCGTCGCGCTGGACTATCTCGTGGTTGCGGATCACCTGATCGATCTGGCGGATTCGCGACTCCATCTTTCCCTGCTCGTCCTTCGCCGCTTGATAGTCGCCGTTTTCCGAGAGGTCACCGAGCAGTCGGGCCGCCTCGATCACCCGGGCGATCTCTGTTCGCCCGACCGTCGTCAGGTACAGATACTCCGCTTCGAGCTTTTCGAGCGTTTCCTTTGTGATTCGGTGAATGTCGTCGGCCATGCCGCACCCTCAAGTAGTAGAGAACCCAGATTCTACCGTTGCCCCGTTGGGCCCAAGTTGCTCGGCGCACGGTGCAGCGAGCAAAATAGAGAAAAGAGGAGAGCGAGTGAGCGACCAGGCGAGCCACCGGGTGGCCGTGATCGGCGGAGACGGCGTCGGCCCTGAAGTTATCGCGGCCGCCCTTGACGTCGTGGCTGCGGCGGGGGTGAACCTTGAGACCACGGAATACGATCTCGGCGCGGCGCGTTACCTTCGCGATGGATTCGTCCTCGACGATGCTACCTTGGAAGAGCTTCGCGGGTACGAGGCGATCCTCCTCGGGGCCATCGGCCCGGCCATTGGCGACACACGGATTGCCGGCGGCGTGCTCGAGCGCGGGCTGTTGCTCCGTATGCGCTTTGGCCTCGATCTCTACATCAACTACCGACCATTTCGTGGCGTCGAGGGCTCACTTGCTCAAGGCTGTGAGTTCGCGATAGTGCGCGAGAACACCGAGGGCCCTTACGCCGGCGAAGGCGGAGTGCTGCGCTTTGGCACGCCTCATGAAGTCGCCACCCAAGGCTCGGTGAATACCCGCTTCGGGGTTGAACGGTGCGTGCGCTACGCCTTTATGCGCGCGAGTCAGCTCGAGCGCCAGAAGTTGACGCTGGTCCATAAGACCAACGTGTTGACGTATGCGGGCGATCTCTGGCGTCGAGTGGTTGACGAAGTGGGTGCTGAATATCGCGACGTGACTGTCGACTACCAGCACGTGGACGCGGCGTGCATCTACATGGTCGAGACGCCAGAGCGTTACGGCGTGATTGTCACCGACAATCTCTTTGGTGACATACTGTCGGACCTCGCCGGGGCCGTCACCGGGGGGATCGGCTTTGCCGCGAGTGCCAACTTGAATCCCGAGCGAACCGGCGCGTCCCTCTTTGAGCCGGTGCACGGCGCGGCTCACGACATCGCTGGCTCGAGGCGGGCCAACCCGTTGGCCGCCGTCTCGTCGGCCGCGCTGATGCTGGAACACATCGGTGAAGCAGACGCCGCACGGCGCATCGCACGCGCGGTGGCAGACTTTGATGGTGACGTCGCTGCGCTCGGCACCGATGGCGTGATTACACAGTTACAGGAGAGTTTGTAGATGCCCATAACCCCGACCAAAAAGATATGGATGGACGGGTCGCTCGTCGAATGGCCTGACGCCACAGTGCACGTGCTCGCGCACACTCTGCACTACGGGATGGGCGCCTTCGAAGGTATTCGCGCGTACAAGACGCCGAACGGCGTAGCCATCTTCCGCCTGAAGGATCACATGGAGCGGCTCCTGCGCAGCTGCAAGATCTTGATGATCGATGTTCCTTATGGCGTGAAGGACCTGTGCGAAGCGGCCAAGGAGCTGGTTCGCGTGAACGAACTCAACGAGGGCTGCTACATACGTCCGATCGTCTACTTGGGGTACGGTGAGATCGGCGTGAATCCGATCGGTGCACCGGTGCAGACGGCGATCGCCGCCTGGTCGTGGGGCCCTTATCTGGGCGACCACGCCGACAGCGGCGTGCGCATGAAGATCTCCTCGTGGAGCCGTCACTACCCCAACTCCATGCCCACCGCCTCCAAGACGATCGGCGGGTACGTGAACGCCAGCTTGGCCAAGGTCGAGGCCATCAAGGCGGGCTACGACGAGGCCATCATGCTCGGTCCCGATGGTCGGGTGAGCGAGTGCACGGGCGAGAACCTCTTCATCATTCGCGACGGTCGTCTCTACTCGCCGCCTCCCTCCGAAGCCGGTGCCCTGAGCGGCATCACTCAGTCGAGCATTGTCAAGATCGCCAACGATCTTGGCTATGAAGTCAGCTTCGAGGCGTTGCGTCGTGACGACCTGTACCTCGCCGACGAGGCGTTCTTGACCGGCACGGCCGCCGAAGTGGTCCCTCTGGCGTCGGTCGACGATCGCCTCATCGGCGACGGCAAGCCCGGTCCCATCACGTCCGCGATTCGCACGACGTACCACCAGGCGGTGCGGGGCGAACGTCCCCAATACGAAGACTGGCTCGCGAGGGTGTAACTGCCACGTCGGACGATAACCTCGTTCCGTGGCCCAACCCTCCTTTTCTCCAGTTCCCCTCGCTGGCGAGGTTCGTCCTCTCATGCCGACCGAGATTCCCGAACTTGGTCGCGAAAGGAAAATTGGTCTCCAGCGCTCGGCCCACCCGCCGGTCGGTCCGGGATACGGAACACCCGCGCCGGGCGAGGGCTACGCCCTGACCATTGCCGAGCGCCAGTGCGAAAAGCTGGTCTTTGAACGCCCCAAGGACGAGCACGACGTCATCATCGGCGTCGGTCTCGTCGCGGCAAAACGCGCCAGTCTCATCGGGCGCGGTCCGACCTTGGGCGACGTGCGCGTCGCCATGGACTACTTCGGGCTGCGACGAGTGTCACCAGTAGCCCGCACTTTGACTAGCGCGTTCAGTGGCCTCGCTCACAGTTATGAGGCGCAACGCCGTTTCGTCGACGCCGTGCCGGGTGAGCAATTGGTCTCAGGAGCGAACGACGCCGCATCATCGCATTAACCACACGACGAAGTGAAGGAAGACGACGATGAGTTTTGATCTCACGGATGAACAACGAAGTTTTCGTGATGTTCTGCACGACTTTGTCGACGAGCGAGTGGCCCCAAACGCTGCTCGCTACGACCGAGAGCAAAACTTTCCCCAAGAGAGTTTCGACGCGTGCGTGGAGATAGAGTTGCCATCCCTCGGCGTGCCTGTGGCGTACGGTGGCGCTGGCGCCGACATGGTTACCCAAGCGATCATGGTCGAGGAGCTGGCGCGAGGATGCGCGTCGACCTCCGTGACGATTCTTATCTCGAAGCTCGGAATGCTCCCGATCATGAACTTTGGCTCCGAGGAGCTGAAGCAGAAGTACCTGCCGCACATAGCGACGGGCGAGATGCAAGCGAGCTACTGCCTGTCAGAAACCGACGCCGGCTCCGACGTCGCCTCCATGCGTTGTCGCGCGGTGCGAGACGGTGACGACTACATATTGAACGGTTCGAAGTACTGGATCACGAACGCGGGGGTCTCTGACGTATACACCGTGTTCGCCAAGACTGACTCCTCGGGCGGAAGTCAGGGTATCACGTGCTTTTTGGTGGAAAAGCAGTGGGGTCTCGAGTTTCCCAAATACGAAGACAAGATGGGTCTGCGCGCGTCCCCGACCGGTGAAGTCGTTTTCGACAACGTTCGCGTGCCCGCGTCACACCGGATAGGCGACGAGGGCCAAGGCTTTCGCATCGCCATGCACACGCTCGACCGTTCGCGTCCGACCATCGGAGCCCAGGCGGTCGGCATTGCGCAAGGAGCCATTGACTACGCCGGGACGTATATGAAGGGGCGAAAAGCCTTCGGCGCTCCGATCGCTGAACTGCAGGGACTGCGTTTCATGCTGGCCGACATGGCGATGCGCACGGAAGCGGCCCGCGCTCTGGTGTACCGGGCCTGCGCGACGATTGACGAGGGGGATCCTGACGGAACTCTCGGGTACCTCGGTGCGTCGGCAAAGTCATTCGCGTCGGACGCAGCCATGAGTGTGACGACCGACGCCGTCCAGTTGCTGGGTGGCTACGGCTTCACCAAGGAGTTCCCGGTGGAGCGCTTCATGCGCGACGCGAAGATCACTCAGATCTACGAAGGAACGAATCAGGTTCAACGCGTGGTGGTGGCCAAACACCTGCTCCGCTAGGGACGCCGCACCAGCGCCGTGAGAGGGCGCGACCTACCATGTCTTCGATGCTCTTGGAGGACCAGTGAACGAACTGACGGAGTCAATTGATATCAGCGCTTCGCCGGAGGAGGCGTTTCGCATCGTTACCGATCTTCCCCAGATGGGTCGCCTCTCGCCGGAGAACACCGGCGGTGAGTGGCTGAATGGCGCCACGGGAGCCGCAATGGGAGCCAAGTTCAAGGGCACCAACGCGAACGGCCCGAAGTCGTGGACGACCACTGCGAAAGTGGTGGAGCTTGCCCCCTCCACTTCGTTTGCCTTTGAGGTCACCGCAGGACCGGCGAAGGTCGCTCGGTGGGCGTACACAGTGGAGCCCAGGCCTGGCGGATGTCGCGTCACCGAGTCATGGATCGACAGGCGTAGCGCGTTGGCGAAGAGATTTGGTGCTAAGGCGAGTGGCCGAGAGCACCGAGACGAGTTCACGCTTGACTCCATCAAGACGACACTGGAGAACCTGAAGCGGGCGCTTGAGCAGAGTAAGTGATTGGCTGTTCTGAAACGTAGCGATATGAACTCAACAACACGGCCTGGTTGATGGGCACCACGATTGTTCTGCTCATCGCGGTCGGCGCGATCGCTTTTGTCATCTACTGGTCGAGCCACCATGGTGATCGGCGAAGAAGCAAGGGAACTTCGCTGCGCCGAGAAGTGCGCGCTCACACGACGTCGCGGGGCCAGCCCAAGAAGAGTTTCGCCACCCGCGAGGACGCCTTGTCGAGCGCGCACTCGATGTCCATACGTGGGGGTGGTTCACTCAGCGCATACCGGTGCGACACGTGCGGAAAGTGGCACCTCGGTCACTAGGACAAGACGGCGCTAGGGGAGCGTAGTGGTCGTAGTAGTGGTAGTAGTGGTCGTAGTGGTGGTTGTGGAGGTCGGCGGAGCGGGGTACGTGGCGATGAGCGCGCCGGTATCCACGTTCATCTCGGTCAGCGATCCCGTCGCGGCCGCGGGTGTTTGGCTGTTGGCGCCCGAGCGACTAGCCACCCAGAGATCGCTGCCGGACACCGCGAAGCCCGAGAGTTCGCTGAAGTAGTACGGACCGTTGGTGTTGCACATGAACCAGTCGGGTGTGCCGTCCGTGGCCCCCACTTTGGTCACCATGGGGCTCGTGCTGTACGGGGTTGCGATGTAGACATTGCCGGCGTCAGCGATGACTGGCCCCGGGTACCCGAAGCCGTAAGGGCCGTCGGCGTCGGTGTACGTCGCCATGACAGCGTCGGTCGCGGCATTGATCTCTGTCGCGGCATTGGTTACGCTGTCAGCGACCCAGACTCGTCCGTCCTCGACGGCAATGCCGTCGGGGCCACTCAGGCCTTGCTGGGAGACCACGTCAATGAGACGACCGCTCGCCATATTGAGCTCGGTGACCGAGTTGTTCCCCTTGTCGGCGACAAAGACGTCGACCCCGTACGTGGTGAAGGCGGTGGGTTCGTCAAAAGCAAACTGGGAACCAGAAATGGTGCGAATCAGCAGCCCGCTGTGCGCGTCAAACTCCGTGATCGATCCGGTGCCCTTCTCGAAGTTCAGCACGAGGACTCGACCGCCAGCCACCGTGATGGCGACGGGATTGTCAAAGTGGTACTTGGGGCCGAAGACGATGCGCAGGAGATCTCGGTTGCTCGCTTGAAACTCACTGATCGAACCGACGGAGTTGGCGACGAAAACATCCGGCCCGTTACTGGCGATGGCCGTGGGATGGTCGATGCCGTAGAGCCCCGAGGTGAGCGAGGCGATCCACGCGCCATTGGTGGGGTTGATTTCTGAGACCGAGTTCCCGTCTTGATTGGCCACCCAAAGTCGGTTCGCCGCGAAGGTGAGGCCGACAGGGTAGTCGAACTCATGTCCAGAGGTCAGACTCGTCGCCCCAACGGCTGCCGGGAGGAGCCAGGCGCACGTGGCGCCGGCCACGAGGACGCCCAGCCACGAAGCGGCACGACCGGTGCGAAGGCGCAGGTGCATGAATCTGATTCTACGGTCCAGGCCGACCTTTATCTAGGTCGTAGGAGAAGCGGTTGTGGTGACTGGCGAAGGCGTCGGACAGGTCGTCGAGGTTCCGGTAATTGGCCGTCCCGCCTTCATGGCGATAGCCGCTTCAATCATGCACTTCATGATCGGTCCCGCGATCACCGCGCCGGTTTGGCTGTAGCCCTGGAAGGGAACGCTCACGGCGACAGCGATGACCGGATCGGTCGCGGGTGCGAAGGCGATCATCCAGTCATCGGTGTCATTGGTGAGGTCGTTGCCCACTTGGGCCGTGCCGGTCTTCGCGGCCACGTCGTCTTGGGGCAGGAAGATGCCGGCGGCGGTGCCCCTCGTCACGACGGACTCCATTAAGGGAACGATCTGCGCCGCTTGCGATTTCGTGAGCGGTTGCTCCCACACCGAGTCCTTGTAGCGCTGGATGATCGCGCCATCAGGACCCGTGATGTAGGACATCAGGTGCGGTGTCATGATCGTTCCGCCATCAGCGACGCCGGCCGCGACGAGCGCGTTCTGCAGCGCCGTGGCGCTGACGTCCTCTTGCCCAATGGCCGAGTAGGCGAGGTACGGAGGATTGGCGGCGAGGTAGGGCTCCTTTGGGAAGAACGACGCGACCGCGCCGGGCAGGTCAATGGGTGGAATCTGGTTGAAGCCGAAGGCGTTCGCCTCCGCCGTGAGGGACTGCGCTCCTAGTGCGATTCCGAGGAGCCCGTACCCGGGGTCGCAGGACTCTGGCAGCATCTCCGCCACTGTTCCGCCGCACGCGGTGTCTCCGTCGTTGTACAGCAACTTGTCAGTGTCGGGCAGCTTTGTATAGACCATGAGGGGGTAGTCCTTGGTGAGCAGCGACGGTTGGTACTTGACGATCCCCGCGGTGGTGATGACCTTGAAGGTGGAGCCGGGAAAGATGGTCTGTTGGGTCGCGACGAGTCCGAGCGGCGGGTAACCGTCGGCGTCCTTGGTGTTGTCCTTCTTCCAGGCCGCTTCCTGGACCGCGGTACTCGTTGAGGAGAAAGGGGTCGGGTCGTAGGTCGGATTCGAGTACAGGGCGAGGATCGCGCCGGTGCCCGGGTCGATGGCGACCACCGAGCCGTCACGCCCCATCAATTGCTCTTCGGCGAGCTTCTGCAGAGCGGGTTGCAGCGTCAGGGTCACTGAGTCGGCGGCTCGCGTGGGTGCCAGCAACTGCTCGAAACTCTGGGGTGGCTGGTTATGCGCCTGCAGGTCACTGTTGTACTGCGCCTCAAGAGCCCAGTTGCCGTAGGCCGACGATGAGAAACCAACCACTCCCGAGAAGAGCGAGCCCTGTGGATAGATCTGTCGCCAGGGGTTGGTCGGGCTTGAGGTGGGAACCGACTCGGCCAGTACCTCACCATTGGCCGCAACGATCTCGCCGCGCTGATACGTGGAGTTCGCGACGTTGTTCCGCGGATTGAGTGGCGACTTGTCCAGCGCCGAGGCGTGAAAGAACTGAACCCACGCCGACTGACCGACCACGAGTGCGAAGAGGAACATGACGACAATCGCGAGTCGCCATATTCGACGCGACACTAGAGGTCCTCTCTGAAAGTGGGTGCGACGACCTCACTCCGGTACGGCGTCCACTGTCCCACTAGGAGTGATGTTAATTGGACATCGGGTCACTGGGGAGCACGCCAAGTTCGGGCGTGAAACGTACATGGCATAATGGCTTCATGAACGTCGCCTGCACACGAGTTACTGCCTCTGGCGCTTCTAGGTGCTCGCTCGCTGCCTCGCGTTCGTAGGTCGTCTGTGACCGACGCCGCCAGCAACGCCACGACCGTCGTGCGGGCGGCGCTGTTGAAGATCAATCCAGTAACGGTTCTCAGTTTCGTAGATTCGCTGGACCTGCGCGCCAACGCGAAAGTAAGTGCCGTGGTTGGCGTGCCGCTTCGCCAATTGCAGCAGCGTCGCGACGTCGAGGTTTTCGCCACAACCGCCCCGATGGCTGCGGTGCGCGCCCTGCTCGAAGTGATCGCCATGTCGCCACTCGAGAAGGTCATCGAACTTCTGGGAGATCATGCCGAGACTCCGACGTACGAACAACTCGCGAACGCGCTTGATGAGTTCCTCTCGGCGGACGGCACCCTCGACGAGGCGCTGAGTGTTCTCGCCTATGCCATTGGCGACGCGTTTCCCGCGTCCGCGCATTGTCGGCGAATTCTCAGCGAGCGAGGGGAGTTCGCGCTGCCGGATCTTCCAGACGTTCAAGCTCCGACGGTTTTAGCGCCTCCGCGCGAAGTCAGTCCGGAAATCCGCGAACAGCGAAAGCACCGCCGCGAAGAGGAGAAGCGTCGAAAGAAGATCGTAACGCCGCCGCGCGCGCCGCGCAGTGCCCGACCGAAGAGATCCACACTCGCGCGCCCGAGCGCCAAAGTGGCGCCCACTGCCCCGAGCGCGCCCGAAACTCGGCGACGCGCATTGCTGACCCCACTTGAGGAGTCGCGCTTCAACGCCGATCACCCGCTGGCCGGCTCGGTCGTCGTGGTTGATGTTCCCTTTGACTCGTCCGACCCGGTTCAACCCGAAGTCACGTCGAAGGAACGCCCAGTATTGGTTGTCGCAGCGTCATTTGACGAGTTACTGGTGCGCGCTCTGTACTCCCAAACGTCACCGACGCGTTCGATCTTCGCGCCGTGGCGCCGCGTGGGCCTCGACCACGTCTCCTACATTGACGACGTCCGCGTCGTGGTCGCCCTAGGCGAAGCGACCCTGCGCCCCCTAGGCCAGCTCACGAACTCCGAGTGGAACTCGTTGTTTTAGCGATCCACGCCGGGTGAGCCGGCTGGGATCGCTGGGTCAACGGTTTGGGTTCGCGATCGGCGGGGCCAGTGCGCGATGAGCGTCACGACACCGGCGGCGGCCAGAACGAGGCCAGCGAGTTGCACCCCAAGAGAACCACTGTGCGACTCTTGGCCGAGCAGGAGTCGTTCGTCAGTTGAGCGCACGATCCCCCAGACGATCATGCCCAGGGCCGTCACGAACCCCGTCACGTTCCTCAGCCGCGTGCGTTCTGTCGCGATGAGAATGAGCCACAGCAGTCCGTCCTCGCACCCTTGGATCAGGGGAACCGGCACTCGTTTGCCGACCTGGCCCACGTAGTGAATGCCAAACCACTGGTGCGTGAGGTGACCGCCGCCGCCGACCATGAACTGAGGACCGAGAAACCTACCCAAAGCCCATCCGGCGACGAGCGCTGGCACGAGCGCGTCGCTGAAGAGTGCCAGCTTGGTCTCGGGCCACCAACGCCGCTGCAAGATGATGCCCACCAGCAAGGCCAGAGCGAGCCCGCCGAAACTGGCGAGTCCCCCTTGCCATACAGCGATCCAACGGCCGGGGTGAGCGTCATAGTATCTCCAGTTCGTCGCAATATTCGCGGCTCGAGCACCGACGAGCCCACTAACGATGACCCAGAGCGTGAAACGCCCGAAGGGTTCAACCGATATTCCCTTTTCCCCCAGGCGGTGACGGGAGTACAGGTAGGTAACGTAGGCCGCGATCGCTAAGCCGAAGCCGTACGTATGAAAGGCCAGCGGGCCGAGATGGAATGAAGTGGGAAAGCCCGACACCTAAGCCCGCGGTCGACCCAGTCCGACAAAACCGCCGTAGAGACGAATGGGCGTGATGTGCACAACCTGACCGGTCTCGGGAGCTTCGATCATCAGGCCGTGACCGACGTACATGGCGACGTGCTCGTCACCACCTGGCCCATAGAAGAGAAGGTCGCCCGGCTCGATGTCGTAGAGCGGCACCCGCTCGGTCATCTCGTACATGGCGCCCGAGTAGTGAGGGAAGTCAATTCCCGCGGCCTCGTAGGCGAGCATGACCAGGCCCGAGCAGTCGACGCCCGCCTTGCTGGCACCGCCCCACACGTAGGGAACTCCCAGGTAACTCTCGGCGGCGCCTATGGCGATGTTGGCCACCGAGTCGGGCGGCGGTGCCGGGAAGCCAGCGATCGGTTGAGCGCCGTTCAGGGTGCTCGACGAAGCGGCCGCCGCGGCTTCTTCGGCCTGCTGCACGAAGGTGGCGATCTGACCCTTGTCCTGGGCCAGGCTGTTCTTCAAGTTAGCTTCAATGACGTTGCCCTTGTGTAGCGAGCGGGCGGCGGCGAGAGCGAGCGAGAGGGCATTTCGATCCTCGTCTTTCAAGAGCCCACGCTCTTCGATCAGCTCGATCCGATCGGTCTTCAAATTGGAGATGGTGGCGTTAATGTTGCCGGCCGCCAGTTGGGAGTACACATTAGCGGCACTAACGCGCGAGGCGTTCTTAGTGAAGAGGGGGTTGTCGCCCTCATTTGAGCCGTTGGTGACGTAGGCGAAGACGACGTCGGCACGCAGCTGGCGGTGCCCCTTGTTTTCGTTCGCCTCGATCGCCGCGACCCTGGCCTTGGTGTCCGCTATCTCGAAGTTGAATTTGCGAAGCTTGATAAGGGCGTCGTCGTACTTCTGTCCAAGCAGGCCGACCTCATTGTTCATGCGATTGATCTGACTGAGAAGAACCTTGGCCTTGGCGCGATCATTTGACAGGTTGGACGCGCCCGCTGGGTGAGGAGATACCACGACAAAGCCCAACGAGAGCGCGCCGAACGCAATGGCGGCGACCATGGCGCGAAACCGTATCGATTCCCCTGCCGGCCGTGTCGATAGCACGATGTGCTCGACGTCAGTCACCGAAACAGGCTAGTTGAATCGCACGAGTCCGTTCCGAAGAGCTGCGCACTCGTAGCACAACGTACCTGATCAACGCGACCATGTCGACGCGCGGGCGTCATTCAAGCAACGCGAAATACGAACGACGAGTTGCGACGCGCGTAGGCTCGCGACATGTCGCAGCGATCAAGAGGCCTACCACGGCGCTCCTGTCTGTCCACGCCGGGATCGTCGGATCGCTTTCTGGCGAAGGCGCCAACGTCCATTGCAGATTTCTCGTTCCTCGACCTCGAAGACTCCGTGGCGCCAAAAGAGAAAGTTGCCGCGAGAGGCAAGGTCGTCGACGCAATTCGCACTCTCGAGTGGGACGAGCGCGTCCTGTGCGTACGAATCAACGCGTGGGACACTCCTTGGACCTACGGCGACGTCATTGAAGTCGTCGGCAATGCTGGTGAACGTCTCGATGAGGTCATGCTGCCCAAGGTCCGCCGTGGGTCGGACGTGGTCGCCCTTGACCTGCTCCTCAGTCAGGTTGAGGCGAACGCTGGCCTGCCCAGTGGCCACATCGGGATCGAGGCCCAGATAGAGACGGCAGAAGGCCTGATCAACGTGGAAGAAATCTGCGCCGCTTCCGTGCGACTGGAATCCATTGTCTTTGGTCCGGCTGACTTTGCGGCGTCGATTGGCATGCCCGTCACCACTATTGACGACACCATCCACGACGCCCCGTCGAACCCTTTTAGCTACGTGTTCGCGAAGATCTTGATGGCCGGTCGGGCCAACGGCCTACACGTCATCGACGGACCCTTTCTCAAGGTACGAGACCTCGACGCGCTGCGACGCGCGGCGTCCATCAGCGCCTCGTACGGCTTCGACGGAAAGTGGGCGCTCACGCCCGACCAGGCGATCGTGTTGAACGAGGTGTACTCGCCGAGCCAGGAGCTCTTTGACAAGTCTTACGACATTCTCGATGCCTACCGAGTGGCGACGGAGGAGAAACTCACCGGAGCCGTGATGTTCGGTGACGAGATGATCGACGAAGCGTCCGCGAAGATTGCCAACTCCTTCGTGGCGCGCGGGGTTCGCGCGGGAATGAAGCGATCGTCCTAGGACTCGTTTCACGCTTCGAGCAGACGGCGCGCGATCACTTTCAAACACAGCGTCTCGTCGGCCCCTTCGAAGATCGACAGAACCCTCGCATCAAGGTAATAGCGGCTGACGGCGTACTCCTCGGCGTATCCCATGCCGCCATGAATCTGCATGGCCTCGCGCGTCACCCACTCAGCGGCGCGACAGACGTAGGCCTTGGCCATGGACGCTTCGAGTGAACCGTCGCCGCGACCCATCTGGCGGGCGACGTCGAGGGTGAACTGCCGAGCGCACTGGATGATGACCGCCATGGTGGCGAGCTTGATGCGAGTGAGCTCGAAGTTGATGATGGGTTCGTCGAAGACCACTCGATTGCGGGCGAACTCGAGGGCTGAGTCGTAGGCGGCTTGCATGACGCCGATGGCGCGCGCGGCCGTTTGAATGCGCCCGTTCTCGAAGCCGGCCATCTGGAAGTAGAAGCCCTTGCCGAGTCCGTCCTCCCCACCAACCAGGTGGTCATCGTCTACGAACCACTGTTCGAAGCTCAACTCATACGAGTGCATCCCGCGATAGCCGATGGTGTCGATTGGCCGACCCTCAAGGCGCCCGATACGCGGAGCGTCCTGGTGAAAGACGAAGCCGCGGCTGTCACCGCGGGGTTTCTCCACCAAAAAGAGTGAGAGCCCCCGGTGGGTCAACGATCGATCCGGGCCGGTGCGCGCCAACAGCGCCAGTACTTCGGCCCGGGCCGCGAACGTGCACCAGGTCTTGGTGCCGTTGAGAAGCCAACCGTCACCGGTTCGCGTGGCGCTCGTCGTGACGTTGGCGACGTCTGAACCGAAGTCGGGTTCGGTGACGGCGATGGCGCAAAGGGACTGGGCATTCGCGAGCCGAGGCAGCCAGGTCTCACGTTGTTTGTTTGTTCCACCGCGTAGCAGCGCACGCGTCATGATCTCTGGCCGAGTGATGAGCGAGCCCCCGATACCGAGAGAACCCCAGGAAAGCTCCTCGGTGGCGACCACCATGCCGAGGTACTCGGACTCTCCGCCAGTTGAAAAACCACCGAACGCTTCGGGGATGGAAAGCCCGAAGCCCCCGAGATCGTTCAGCCCTTGGATGATGGACTCAGGAATGTCGTCATTGGTTCGGTGCACGTGCTCAGCGTGAGGGCGCACCTCCTCAACAGCGAAGCGATGAAACGTGGCAGCGACCATCTCGAAGTCTTCGTCCAGGTGGCGCGGTCCGGGCGTCTCAGCGAGGTTGGCAAGGAATGAGGGATCGCGGTAGGTCCTGACGAATGATCGAAAGGGATCGAACCAGTCCGACCCCACTCCCCACAGCGACTCTCGACCGAGAATCCTTTGGGCGAGCTCGCTGAGAGACAAGGCCAGGAAGGCGGCCACCAATTTCGACTCCTCGTTGCCTTTTCGGGCGTACATTAGAGATGAGCGAGCCGCCGCAAGTGCGCTTGCGGAGTGCGAGAGATCATACGCCAGCGTTTGATTGGCCTCGATTCCGCCTCGTGAGCGCAACTCGCGAAGCGCTGCGTCGACAACGGCCGACGCCCGATTGATCAAGTCATCGGCGACCTCAACGTCGAACTCAGGTTCGGGCACACTGAAAATGTACAGGCTAGGCACATGGTCGCCGCAACGAGGACGCGAGTTTCAGCCGTCACGAAGGCACCGCCTCGGGCTGCGCTCGCTGAGGTGGTCGACTTGTCCCTCATCATGACGGCCCCCAGCTGCGCCTGGGCGACGCAACTCCATTCGTAATCTGATTCAACGGTCGATCGCCGAGACCGGCACCGAGAAAAGCGGTCACGCCCGCATAGGCTGGCACGGTGAACGTGACCATGCTCCTCGCTGACTCGGCCCAGGTGGCTGACGGCAAACTCTTCATCCTGGGGGGAGGCTGGTCAGTCGTTGGTCCTGACCCGATGCCCATGGCGGTCGCTCTGAAGGTAAGCGTCGACTCGCACGAGTTCAACACGTCACACCACTGGGAACTCTTCCTCGAAGACGCCGACGGGCAGCAGGTTGGCTTCGAGACGCCTGATGGGCCGCACTTCATCGAAGTGCGCGGGGACTTCTCCGCCTCGACGCCGCACGATGTTCCTGTCGGCACGCCGGTGGAAGTCCCCATCGCGGTGAACTTCGGGCCGATCCCTCTGGTTGGCAACTCTCGCTACACCTGGCGTGTCGTGATTGATGGCGAGACACTTCCCGGCGCGTTGGTCTCCTTCACCACTCGTCCCGTTCCCGTGGACGTTGACGAGCAAGAGTCGTGACCACGTACGACCGTCCGTTCGGACGAAGCCTCGAAGACTTCGCTGTCGGGGACGTCTACAAACATTGGCCCGGCAAGACCATCACCGAGGCCGATGATCATCTCTTCTGCATGATCACGATGAATCACCACCCTCTGCACACAAACGCGTGGTTCGCGGAGCACGAGACGGTTCACCACCAAAACGTGGTGGTGGGGAATCTGGTCTACTCACTCGTGCTCGGGATGAGCGTCCCGGACATCTCGGGCGCGGCGATCGCCAATCTCGAAGTGGAGACTCTGATCCACCGCAACCCGACGTTTCATGGTGACACGATTTACGCCGAATCGCGAGTGCTCGACGTCACGCCGTCTGCGTCCAAGCCCGACCGGGGAGTCGTTACCATCGAGACAAAGGGATTCAACCAGGACGGCCTTGAAGTCTGCTACTTCCGACGCAAGGTCATGGTCTGGAGGCGCGGGTTCGTGCCAGAGCGCCAACGCCCTTACGGTGACGATATCTGGGACTAGCGACGTCGTCGCCTTTCGTCGCGCGCTTCGCCGTGCCGCGCCCACAGTGGCTCGCGACCTGCCGTGGCTCAGGGACTCCAGACCGTGGGCCATATTGGTCAGCGAAGTCATGCTGCAGCAGACCTCGACCTCAAGGGTCATCGAACCATGGACGAAGTTTATGGATCAGTTTCCGACCGTCGACGCGTGCGCGCGAGCGCCACTCGCACAGGTGCTCGTGGCGTGGAGCGGCCTCGGCTACCCCCGCCGAGCCAAGGCCCTGCACGATGCGGCGCGCCTCATTTGCGACGAATTCGCCGGTGCGGTTCCTAGCGAGATCGAAGCGCTGCGTCGCCTGCCCGGAGTGGGCGAGTACACCTCCAATGCCGTGGCTTCGTTCGCCTATGGGCGTCGCGTCGCCGTGCTCGACACGAATGTTGGTCGCGTGCTCGCGCGGGCGCTCGCGAACGAACCGCTTACTATGAGCAGCGCGAGAGAGCTCGCCCGGAATCTGCTGCCGAGGACTGACGTGGCACAGTTCAATCAATCCATGCTGGACCTCGGAGCACAGTACTGTCGCGCGACTCCTCGATGTGATGAGTGCCCGCTCGCGAGATTGTGTGCGTGGCGGGCAAAGGGCGGACCGGACCCCGCTCCGCTGAGCGCCGGAGTCTCACGACGCCAGAATCCTTTCGCCGGCTCGGACCGACAGGTGCGGGGTCGGGTGCTTCGTTCGCTTCACGAAGGACCCCGCGCGAAGGCTCGCCTCGTCAGAGATCTTGAGGTTGGTCCCGAGCGTGCAGAGATCGTGTTGGAGAGTCTCGTGCGCGACGGTCTCGTTGCCAAAGTAGGGCGCGCCTATTCGTTGAGCGGCGGCGCGCCGCTGAGACCAAGTCGTTCCTATGGCGAAGAGAAGGACCACCGATAGTGTGGCGCCGTGGCAACCTTCGACAACGCGCACTGTAAGGAAGTCCTCGGCCGCTACGTGACGGGCATCGTGATTGTCACGGCCATGACTCCCGAGGGGCCCGCAGGCTTCACCTGTCAGACCTTTGGGTCGCTGTCGATTGACTCGGCGCTGGTCTTTTTCGCCGCGACCAGCACGTCTCCCTCGTGGCAGCGGGTACGACAGGTCGGCGTTGTGGGAGTCAACATTTTGCGCGACGACCAAGAGCCTCTGGCCCGCGGGTTTGCCGTCAGTGGTGTGGACAAGTTCGAGGGCGTGTCCTGGATAGCAGCGCCCAATGGCTCGCCATTTCTCGACGGGTCGCTCGCGTATCTGGAGGGAGCCATTCGCGAGGTCACCAATCACGGCGACCACGACATCGTCGTGGCGGAACTGGATTTTGCTTCGACCCAGCCTGGCGGCCCTCTTGCGTACTACCGCAGCGCCTATCGCGTCCTCGCGCCGTAGCGAGTTTCAGTACGCTTCGAGAGGTGACCCGGGCTAGCGGGGCGATCCCCGCCGCAGAGGAGGGCGCGTGAAATTGGCGCTCGAAATCGTCGGGATCGTTGTCGTAGCTCTCCTTATCGCCGGAACAGTGCTGAGAGTTCGAAAGTTGCGCCGCGACGAGATGCGCGAACTCTCGCGGCCCCTTGATCGCCGACTCGTGTCACCACCTCCCTCGCCCTACGCACCCTCGAAGGGATTTCGACTCTTGGACGGATCGGGCGAGCCACTTGCTCGGCCTCCGCGTGAACGACCCCGCCTCGACCCTGCAGGTCAGTACGTCTTTGGCGACTCGCCGAACCCGGAGGAGCCCGGCGCGCTGCACGCTCGCCATAATGACGACTGGTTTCTTTCACGCTCGTCACATCGCTCGACGGCTTCGCGTGCGGCGCGCGGCATGGCCGTGATTCTCTTGATTGTCGTCGTCGTGGTGGTCGTAGTGACGTACTACGTCGACCATCATCCGTCCAAGAGCCCAAGCGGCACCACGACCACCACCACGACCCCACCGGCCGTGACGACCACGACGGCGCCGATTTCGTATCACGCGACCTCAGTTAGTGGCGGGGCCGCGAACTACAAACTGCTCGCGATGCGGTACCGGGTGACGGTGACGGGATCCCTGGGCGAGACCTGGGCTGTCTACAACATGGGCCCATCGAGCACTCTCGAATGGCAAGGGCCCGTTGATGAGGGGCACGATGAGTCGCTGGTGATGACGGGCGACTCACGTGTAACGCTCGGCTCTCCCTCCAGCGCCACCGTGAGCGTGGATGGGCGCCCGGTGGTTTTCCCCTCTCCGTTGCCCCCGACGCTGGTGCTTATCTTTACTGCGTCGGGGTCGACAACGACAAGTTCGTGATCTCATTGAGGAGCCACGCGACGACCTGCGCCTCGTCGCGCCACGCGTCGTAACGACCAGACGGGCCGCCGTGGCCCGCGCCCATCTCGGTCTTCAAGACGGCAGCGTTCGCGGTGTTGGCGTCACGCAGTTTCAACACCCACTTCGCCGGCTCCCAGAATCCGACCCGTGAGTCGTTGAGACCCCCGGTCGCGTAGAGATGGGGGTAGGCCACGGGGGTGCTGTCGTCGTTCGCTGTGCGTACGTTGTCGTAGGGAGAGTAACTGATCATGGTTCGATAACTCGTCGCGCTGGTGTCGGGGTTGCCCCACTCCTCCCACTCACCGGCCGTCAGCGGCAGCGAGTCGTCCAGCATCGTGGTCACGACATCGACGAAGGGGACCTCGGCAACGATCGCGTGAAATAGTTCCGGTGCCTGATTCATCGCGGCGCCCATTAACAGACCGCCCGCCGAGCCACCTCGTGCGGCGAGTAGTTGAGGGGTCGTCCAACCGCGCTCGATAAGAGCCCGCGCCACCGCGACGAAATCACTGAAGGTGGTTGGCTTCTGGGCGAGTCGACCCATTTCGTACCACGATCGACCCATCTCGCCGCCGCCTCGTACGTGAGCTATTGCGAAGATGATGCCTCGATCGAGCAGCGAGAGTCGCAGCGATGAGAAGGCGGGATCGATGGAGATCTCGTAGCTGCCGTACCCATAGAGGAGGACGGGCGAAGGCTCCATTGGTTCGAGCTCGCCATTCCCAGAGACGGAGACGAGGTCGCGTCGAGCCACGACCGAGACGGGCACGCGCAGCCGGTCGCTCGTCTCCACCCAGAGGCGGCCAGTGACGTAGTTCGACTCCTCGTAACCGCCGAGCACCTTTTGTTGCTTGCGTACGATGAGCTCGCCACTCTCGACGACGACGTCAGCGATGAGGCGCGGCGTGGTGAGCGACGTCATGAGAACGCGCACCTGGGTCGTGTCGAAATTGGGGTTCGAAGAGATGGCCACGGTGTTGGGAAAGACGCCTGCTTCTACCAAGGTCGAACGTTCGAGCAGATCGTCACCGAAGGGGTCGTCACCGGAGAGAAGGTTGACGAGTCGCAGGGCGGCGCAGCCGTTCTCTCGCTCACTCAGAGCGAGGAACGTTGAGAAGGCGTCCACGCCGTCGAGCCGACTGCCGGGACGCTCGGCCACAATTTCGCGCCAGCGACCGCCACTCACCGGACGCGCGAGGAGACGAAAGTCCGTGGCGTCTTCGTTGGTAACTTTGAGCCACCACGCCGATCCTCGAGAGTCGACGAAGTGTTCGACGCCGTACTCGACGCCGTGGCGCCGCGCTTCGAGCAGGTGCAAGCTGTCCGTCGGACTGTCGGCGGTCACATAGCGCACTTCGCTCGTCATCGAGGAGTTCAACATGACCACGATCACGTGATCGTCGCGACTGCGCCCCACCGACACGGTGTACTCGGGATCGGGCTCCTCGTACACGAGAACGTCAGAGTTACTGGAAGTGTCGAGTTCGTGGCGCCAAAGTTGCCATGGGCGCATCGCGTCATCCACGCGCGTGTAGAAGAAGTGGCGCGAGTCTGTCGCCCAGGCGAAGCCGTAGTACACGTCATCGAGTTCGTCGGAAAGCGGCTCCTGGTTAGCGAGAGGGCGAACGGTGACGTGGTGGCGTTCGTTGCCTTCGAAGTCCGTGCCGACGGCCACCCAGGTCTCATCGGGACTAAGCGCCAGCACGCCAACGGAGAGAAAGTCGCTATCGCCAGCTTCCACGTTCTCGTCGAGGATGATCTGCTCGCCCTCGAAGGTCGTCACGGGGTCGATCTCAGGGGGAGTGAGGTCGTCGCCGCGGGCGGGCACGCGAACGCTGATGGGATAGTTCAGTCCTTCGCGGGTTCGCTCGAAGTACCACCAGTTGCCCTTTCGCACCGGAACCGAGATGTCCGTCTCTTCGACCCGATTCTTTATCTCAAGGAAGAGATCCTCCTCCAGGGTCTTCAAGGGGGCGAGTTCCTGGGCGAGGTATTCGTTCTCGGCGCGTAGGTGATCCAGGACTTCTTCGTTCTCGCGGTCCATCAGCCAGTAGTACGGATCGACCCGCGTGTCGCCATGACGGGTGATTTCGTAAGGTCTCTGGGAGGCGCGAGGGGCGTTAGGCATCTCCCCACTTTGCCAGCACTTAGGGGCAAGTCCGTTCGGGTAGTTAGTACTATGTCTGTAGGGATTATCCCAAAGGAGCGCGATGGCGATCGACAATCTGGACTTCAGCCGTTATCAGTTGGGCTGGTCGGACGAGCACCTGTCAGTCTTCAAGCCCAAGAAGGGCTTGAACGAAGAGATCGTTCGCGAGATGTCAGCCATGAAGAGCGAAGAGCCGTGGATGCTCAAGTTTCGCCTGGATGCCCTGAAGCGCTTCGAGAAGAAGCCGATGCTGCCCTGGTTTGCGACGCGCATGCCCGATCTCGACTTCGACGATATTTACTATTACGTCAAGCCGACCGACCACCAGGTCAACTCGTGGGAGGACCTACCCGACGCCATCAAGAACACCTACGAGCGCCTGGGCATTCCTGAGGCGGAGCGCAAATACCTCGCCGGTGTCACGGCTCAGTACGAGTCCGAAGTGGTCTTTCATCGCAACCGCGAGGACTTGGAGCGCCTCGGAGTTCTCTTTTGTGACATGGACACCGCGGTGCGCGAGTACCCCGACCTCGTACGAAAGTACTTCGGCACCATCATTCCCCCCAACGACAACAAGTTCGCCGCCCTCAACTCAGCTGTGTGGAGTGGTGGGTCCTTCATCTACGTCCCCCCGGGGGTCAAGGTTGACCAGCCTCTGCAGGCCTACTTTCGCATCAATACCGAAAACATGGGTCAGTTCGAGCGCACGTTAATCATTGCCGACGAGGGCTCCCAGGTCCACTATGTCGAAGGCTGCTCGGCGCCGGTGTACTCAACTGACTCGCTGCACTCCGCCGTGGTCGAACTGGTTGGTCTGCAAGGTGCCCGCATCACCTACACGACGATTCAGAACTGGTCGACCAACGTCTACAACCTCGTGACCAAGCGCGCGCGCGCCGAGTCCGAAGCTCACGTCGAGTGGATTGACGGCAACATCGGCTCGCGACTCACCATGAAGTACCCATCGGTCTATTTGATGGGACCAAAGGCGTCGGGTGAAGTGCTCTCGGTCGCCTACGCCGGACCGGGCCAGGTGCAAGATGCCGGTGCCAAGATGGTGCACTGCGCCCCCGAGACGACGTCCACAATCGTGTCGAAGTCCATCTCCAAAGACGGCGGTTTGACGGCGTATCGGGGACTCGTGAAAGTCGAAGAGGGCGCCACCGGCGCCAAGAGTTTTGTGCGGTGCGACGCCCTCTTGCTCGATGAGAAGTCCACGTCCGAGACCCGCCCCTACATGGAAGTGGGCGAACAAGACGCCTCCATCGGCCATGAGGCGACGGTCTCCAAGATCGGCGACGACCAGCTCTTCTACCTCATGAGTCGCGGCCTTACCGAAAGCCAAGCCATGGGGATGATCGTGAATGGCTTCATCGAGCCGGTCACACGCACGTTGCCCATGGAGTATGCCGTTGAGTGGTCGCGTCTGATTGAACTGCAGATGGAAGGCTCGATCGGCTAGCGAGCGGGACGCCACATCGTGTAGTACGGCGATCCGTCGAGTGCGGGGTGAAGGGTGTCGCGCAGTTCGAACCCGAAGCGATTGTAAAAGGCGTGGTTCTCCTCTTTCTGGGTCTCCAAGTACCCGCCCACGTGTTCTTGATCCATTCGAGCCACGCGCTCGTCCATCAACATCGTGCCGACCCCGTGGCCCTGCGCTGACGGATCGACGGCGAGAAGCGGTAGATACCAGTGCATCTCCTTCGGGTGGACCTTCAAGATTGTTCGCAGATACGTGCTAGCGAGGCGCAAGGTGTGCGGATGTCGGTAGAGAGCGCGAAGCGAGCTGGGCATCTGAGCCAGTTGCGTACCGAGGGGCGGGGGCCAGTGACCAGGCTCGATCCATAGGGCCACCGCGACGATCTCCTCACCGGCGTCGCGCGCCACGACGGTGTGGGCGTGGGCGCCGCTGCGGCGGAGTTGGCTGGAAAAGAGGAGCGGTAATACCCGTGCTCGCTCGCGATCATCGGCCATCAGGTAGCGGAAGTAGTTGTCGTCGAAGAACGCTCGAGTGGCGACACCCGCGGCGCGATCGGCATCCTCACGCGTCAATACGCTCCGATCCAGTGAAAACCCCGCCGTCATGAGGCGTAAGCCTACGAGTGGCGGCGGGGTGAAACAATGTCTAGGTGGGAATGCGCGAGGAGTGCAAGCACTTTCAGAGCCGAACGTACAAGTCGGGCGAGGTGGCCCGTTTCTGCGTGCTCGGCAACGCCCCCGACCAACCGTGGTCGTGTCCCGAGGACTGTGTGACCTACGAGCGGAGGTTTGTGGACGTCGGGTGGAGCCATGGTGCGCTCGTCGATCGGCCCGTCGAGACTGCGCCGCCCGACGTGCCCGTAGAGGACCGACGGGAATTGCTGGCCTCGGCCAGTGAGATCGTCAACGCCATCGCGCCGGAGTTGATCGAAGAACGACGTCGCGAGCTCGACGCACTGGAGAAGAAGAGGCGCAAGGGTCGCAAATTCTGGCGTCGTTAGTCGCCGCGAAAAACCGGCGCGCGATGTTCGAGGAACGCAGCCATCGCTTCGCGCAGGTCGTTGCTCGCGTGGTACATGGCGTTCCAGCGGGCCACAAAGTCCAACCCCTCGTCGACGGTGCGTCCATCGTTGGCGGCGAGAACGGCCTTCGCGCCCTGAACGGCGAGGGGAGAGTTGGCGCCTATCTCCTTCGCGAGTTCCAGCGCGGCCGCGTAGACCTCCTCGGCGCTGTTACCGTGCAGAGAGTTGACCAGACCAATCGCATTGGCGCGTTCGGCGTCGATGTCCTTGCCCGTAAAGGCCAATTCGGCCACGTGGCCGGCGCTCAGAATGCGCGGAAGTCGTTGGAGGGTGCCGAGATCGGCGACGATGGCCACCTTGGTCTCGCGCACCGAGAACACGGCGGTCGATGAGGCCAAACGAATATCGCAGGCGCTGATGAGATCGATGGCGGCACCGATGCAGTAGCCGTGGACGGCGGCAATGACGGGCACGGCGAGCTTCGCGAGAGAGGTGATCGAATCCTGCATCGCGCGGATGCTCTGGTAGACGCGGGCACTGGTCGCAGGCTGAGAGCTTGCGGCGTCGCCTGACAAGAACCCGCCACGGAACTCCTTGAGGTCAAGTCCGACGCTGAAGTGCGGTCCTCTCGCCGCAACGACAACGACGCGAATCTCTGGGTTCGCGGCGAGGGACGTCGCGGCGCGGGGGAGATCGTTCCAAAAGGCTCCGCCCAGAGCGTTACGCGAATCGGGTCGATCCAGCCAGAGCGTCGCCACGTACCCTTCAGCGTCAAGGGTGATGACGGGCGACGAAAACTCCACTCGGTCTTTTCCAACGATGCGCCAGCCTACGTCGTAGCGCCACAGGGCAGTGACGGCCCGTTACACTGCCTGGGTCTTCTTTCCATATGACATCCTTCGCTGATACAGCCTCCTCCTTCATTGCCAGCCGGTCCGACGCGGCCGAACGTCGTCTCGCCTGGACGCTGTTTGAGTCCCTCGGACTGCCCTCGCCGAGTGACGAGGTATGGCGTTACGCCCCACTGGGCGACCTGAACCTTGACCTCTTTGAGGTGGCTCTCTCGCCCCAACAAGTTGGCGACTCGGCCTTCGCCGCGCAGTTGTGCGAGCGAGCCGGCCTCGTCGTGCGGGTCGTCGACGGGTTTGGGGTGAGCGCGGGGGCGGATATCGACGGCGTGAGCGTGGAGTTTCTGGGTTCCCAATCCTCTTTGAACGGTGAGGACTTCCTCCGGCGCTATGAAGGCGACACCTTTGCTCTCTTGAACGTGGCCCTAGCGCCGGCCACGACGGTAATCCGAGTTGAAGCGGGAGTCGACGTTGTCGAAACCATCGTTGTTCTCAATGAATCCTCGGCCAGCGCGTCGTTCTCTCGAACCCAGATCGTGGTCGGGCGTGGCGCGAGCGTCACCGTCGTTGAGTACTTCGAGGGCGGAAAGGGCGCGCTCGTGGTGCCGGTGAGCGAGTATCAGGTGGAGGACAACGCCTCTTTGCAGCTCATCACCTACCAGCGTCTCGATTCGAGTGCGTGGCACGTGGCGCGTACGACCGGACGCTTGGCGCGGGACGCTCGTCTGCATCAGGCGGTAGTCGGACTCGGCGCGCACTATGATCGCTCGCGCAATGACGCTGAGCTATACGGCGCTGGCGCCTCGAACGAGCTGCGCACCACCTTTCTAGGCTCGGGTGATCAGGTTCACGACTTTCGAACGCGCCAGTTCCATGATGCGCCGCGCACCACATCGACGCTTCTCTCCAAGGGAGCGGTGGCCGACGAGTCGCGCTCGATCTACACCGGACTCATCGAGATCGAAAAAGGCGCGAAGCGCACCGACGCTCGTCAAACGAACCACAACCTACTGCTGTCGCGCGGCGCGCACGCCGACAGCGTGCCTAACCTCGACATTCGAGAGAACGACGTGATGTGCGCGCACGCATCGAGCGTCGGCCCGCTGGACGAACTGCAGCGGTGGTACCTCGAATCGCGCGGCGTGAGCCGCGAGGATGCCCAACGTCTCATGATTCAAGGATTCTTCTACGAGATGCTCTCGGCTCTCCCGAGCGGGCTCGCGGAGTTGGTAGAGCGTGACGTCACCTCGGTGTTGTCGAGCGTCTCGGTGGTGGCGGCGTGACGTCGTTCGACATCGGACAACTGGGCGACTATGAACAGGGCATACCGCGTCAGCTCAAGGTTGGCGGCCGCGTTCTCGTGGCGATTCGCGTCGACGAACAGGTCTTCGTCTTGGATGATCGCTGCAGCCACGAAGAGTTCTCACTGTCTGAGGGTGAAGTTGATCTTGATACCCAAGAGATCGAATGCGCGCGTCATGGCGCCATGTTTCGCCTGAGCGATGGCGCGCCCATGACGTTTCCCGCGACCAAGCCAGTCGCGCACTACGACGTGGTTCTGCACGACGGTCGCCTGGAAGTGGTGTTGCCGTGAGCTCCACGCTGAGGATTGAGAATCTGCGGGTCGCGGTCGGTGACAAGGAGGTCCTCAAGGGCTTCTCTCTCACCATGCGATCAGGCGAAGTGCACGCCATCATGGGGCCCAACGGCTCGGGCAAATCGACCTTGGCTCACGCGTTGACCGGTCACCCCGGATATTCGGTGCTCGAAGGTTCGGTCACCATCGATGACGTCGAGTTGCTAACTCTGTCGGCGACCCAGCGCGCGCGAGAGGGCCTCATGCTCGTCCTCCAGCAGCCCTTTGAGATTCCTGGCGTTCGTGCCTTTGACCTCCTCGAAGCCGCCGGCGCTGACCGCTCGACGTTGCGCGCGCGCATGCTCGAAGAGGCCGGGCGTCTTCAGTTGCGCCCCGATCTGCTCGATCGATTCGTAAACGTTGACCTTTCTGGCGGCGAGCGTAAGCGAGCGGAGATGGTTCAAATGGGAATCCTTCAACCCAAGTTCGCCCTGCTCGACGAAGTCGACTCGGGTCTTGACGTTGATGCCCTCGACTTGGTGGCGCAACGTCTGGTGGCGGCGACTACTGAATGGAACTGTGGCGTGCTGGCAATCACGCACTTCCGCCGGCTATTGCTTGAACTGCCGCCCACGCAGATTCACGTCATGGGCAATGGGCGAATCGTCGCCACGGGCGGTCCGGAGCTTGCCGAAACCCTTGAGCGCGATGGCTACGACGCTTTTCGCGGCGTGACCGCGTAACTTCGCGCGACGAGGCAGCGGTAAACTTCATAGATGGCCCATGGACGTGATGACACGCCGGACTCTGGTCGCCACCGCTCGAAACGGTCTCTCGCCAACCAGCAGCGCTTGCTGGCCCTCGGCGACGCCGTCGACGAAAAGAGCGGGACTAAGGCTCGACGCCGCGGTCCGCGGCACGTAGGGCGCAGAATTGCCATTGCTGCGGCGGTCATCGTCCTCTTAACTGGGGCCGTGATTGGCGGGAGCTACCTGTACGCGAACTGGCGATTCGACAAGATTCCGCGAGTGGATGTGGCCGGCGAGGCACCGATCACCGGAAAATCCTTCAATATCCTCATGATTGGGTCGGACTCCCGCTCGGGGCTCAGCGGTCTGGTGGCCCGGCAAACCGGCGCCACGAGCGGATCGGTCGAGGGCCAGCGCAGCGACAGCGTGAAGATCATCCACGTTGACCCCAGCGCGGGCACCATCAACATGATCTCCATCCCGCGCGACATCATGGTGACGCTGCTCGCGAATCAGTCGTTGTATGGCCAATTCAATCGCATCAACGTCAACTTCGGCGAGGGTCCCTCTCTCCTGGCACAGACCATCACCGCTAACTTCGGGATTCCCATCAACCAGACGGTGGTGGTGAGTTTCTCGGGTCTGATCAACGCCGCCGACGCGCTCGGCGGGGTCTACTTGGACTTTCGCTACCCCTCGTGGGATCCGTATTCGGGGTTACGTGTCTTGCACCCAGGCTGCCGGTTGCTCACTGGATTTCAGGCTCTCGCCCTTTCGCGCAGTCGTCACTTCTATTACAACGTCGACCACGCGAAGACGTTTCCACCCGTCAGCTGGGGCTCTACCGATGTAGGCGCGAGCGAACTGTACAACGAGGGGTGGATGTACGACCCGACGAGTGACTTCGGGCGCATAGTTCGCCAGGACGTGTTCTTGCGGGCGATGATTGAACGGGCCAAGACACTCTATAACCCGCTCACGCTCAACTCGTTCTTGTCGAAGATCCCTCAAGGAGTCGCTCTCGATAAGAACATCTCACTCAACGAGCTCATCGGTCTGGCCGTTCGATTTCACAGCATCAACGCCAACACAATTGAGACGTGGACGCTCCCCACGTACGCGGCGAACAATACGGCACTCGGCGACGTCCTCTACGTACAGCAGCCCGAAGCCCAGCAGATGCTCGTGCGCGTCTTCGGTTCCCAACTCGACACGCCGGCGGATCCTCCGCCCAACGAGGCGGGCCAGACGCCGTTGCCCCCGAGGGTGACGCCAACCGCGAGCGCCACGGCAGCGACGACCTCAAAGAAGAGTCACGCTTCGACGACGACGACGAACCCGACGCTGGCTGCTCCTAGTTACGATCCGGTGCCCTGCACACCCTCGTAGCGAACCCGCTCGCCGCACGGAGGCTGACATCGCGCGCGGTGAGTGACCGCCGCCAGGACCGCCTCGAACGAAACGTCGAAGTCGAGGTGCGCCCTCGCCTAGTTGGGGGTCTCCTCGAGACCCTGTTCGAGGGTGTTCCAGGCGAGCGTCGCGCACTTGATGCGCACGGGGAACTTGACCACGCCAGCGAGCGCGGCGAGCTCGCCGAGAGCGCGCAGGTTCGCGTCGGCGCGACCCTCGTCATTTAGGTTTGTCTCGCGGCTCATCATGAGCTCTTTGAACGTTGCGATGGTGGCACGAACATCCTCCAGGGGCTTTCCCTTGACGGCGGCGCTCATCAGTGAAGATGACGACTGCGAGATTGAGCAACCGTGTCCGGTCAGCTTGATGTCGTTCAATACCCCATCTTTTACGTCGAGGTAGACCGTGACTTCGTCGCCACAGAGGGGATTGAAGCCTTCGACCCGATGAGCTGGGGGAGTGGCCAGCTCCCCGCGGTTGCGCGGAGATCGGTAGTGGTCAAGGATGATTTCGCGATACAGGTCTTCGAGATTCGACATCGTTCTAGCCAAACATTTTGAGGGTGTGTTCGAGAGCCTCGAGCAGCACCGACGTGTCGGCCGTGTTGGAGTAAGGCCCAAAAGAGACGCGCGCAGTCGCCGCGAGGTTGAAGCGACGCATGAGAGGCTTGGCGCAGTGGTGACCCGGTCGCACGCACACGCCGAACTGATCGAGCACCTGGGCCACGTCATGAGGGTGCACGCCCTCGACGTCCAGGCTGATCACACCGCCGCGATCAATGAGGTCGGGCGGGCCCACTACGCGTACGCGTCCGTCGAAGGCCAACTCAAGGCGAGCGAGAGCATCCTCGGTCAAATAGCGCTCGTGGGCGGTGACGTTGTCCATCCCGAGTCCCTCGAAGTAGCGTACGGCGGCGTGGAGGCCGACGGCTTCGGCGATCGGGGGAGTGCCGGCCTCGAAGCGGGACACGTCCTTCGCGGGGGTGAAGCCATCCATGCTCACGTCCGCGATCATGCCGCCACCACCCATGAAGGGCCCCATGGTGTCCAGGATGCTCGCGCGCGTCCAGAGCACGCCGATGCCCGTGGGTCCAAGCATCTTGTGACCGGAGAAGGCCAGGAAGTCAATGTCGAGCGCGCCAACGTCGGTCGAGCTGTGCGCGACCGATTGGGCGCCGTCGACCGCGACGAGTGCGCCTACGGCGTGGGCGGCCACGGCGAGATCGTGCACCTTGTTCTTCGTGCCCAGTACATTTGACATACCCGTCACCGAGAGCAACTTCACGCCACGCAAGAGCTCATCGAGATTGCTGAGATCGAGGCGATAGTCGTCGCCGACGGGGATGAAGCGAACCTCGGCACCCGTCGCCTCTCGTAGTTGGAACCACGGCACGATGTTCGAGTGATGCTCCATCCCGGTCAGCAACACGACATCGCCCTCACTTAGGTGTGCCGTGCCCCACACCTTCGCGAGGAGGTTGAACGACTCCGTCGTGTTTTTCGTGAAGACAATCTCCTGATCTCCGCCGGGCGCATTGATAAAGCGCGCCACCGCCGCGCGCGATCCTTCGTACTCTTCTGTCGCTTCGTTGGCGGTCTGGTACACGCCGCGGTGAACGTTGGCGTGGCGCAGCCGGTAGTACTGGCTCATCGCGTCGATGACCGCGCGCGGTTGAAGCGAAGTCGCCCCCGAGTCCAGGTAGGTGATGGGACGGCCGTTCACTATCCGGGTCAACTCAGGGAAATCGGCACGCACGCGTCGGGCGTCGAAGCTGGTCACGCGCTGACCGGTCGCCACGCGTCGTAGCCGTCGTGATCGATCTCTTTGGCCAACTCGACACCGCCGGTGTGAACCAGTCGACCGTCCACGAGGACGTGGACAAAGTCGGGGTGAATCTCGTCGAGGAGCTTCACGTAGTGCGTGACGACGACGGCGCCCATGGTGGGGTGCTCATCGCGCACCGTGCGAACGCCCTTAGCCACGACGCGAAGCGCGTCGATGTCGAGGCCCGAGTCGGTCTCATCGAGCAACGCGATCACCGGTTCGAGCAGAGCCATCTGAAGTACCTCATTGCGCTTTCGCTCTCCACCCGAGAAGCCATCGTTCAAGTGTCGTTCGGCGAATGCGCTGTCGATGCCCAGGCGGTCCATCCATTCAGCGAGGTCGAGGCGGACTTCGAGCACGCTCAACTCCTCCAGTCCCTTGCGCGCTGCGAGGGCTTGACGCAGAAACTGGACGACCGAGACGCCGCTAATCGCCTCGGGGTACTGGAAGGCCAGGAAGATGCCCGCCCGGGCGCGCTCGTCGGGAGTCCAGGTGGCGATGTTCTCGCCGAGCAAAAGTATTTCGCCCGCGGTGACGCGATAGCCGGGGTGTCCCATGATGACGCTGGCGAGGGTGGATTTGCCCGCACCGTTGGGCCCCATGAGAGCGTGAACCTCGCCCTCGTTGACTACGAAGTCAACTCCGCGCAGGATCGAAGTTCCCTCGGCTTCCGCGTGAAGGTTTCGCAGCTCGAGGAGCGGTTTTGGCACGAAGTGAGCCTACTGGGCACGCTCGAGTCACCGACCAGTCTCTACCAGCCCCGCTCGACCCACTCTTGGAGGTGACGTCGTTCGGCGCCGATGGTCGATGGTGCTCCGTGCCCGGGCCAGAAGACAACCTCGTCGCGATAGGCACCGAAGAGTCGCTCGTCGATGGACGCGATGATCATAGAGAAACTCCCACCTTCGAAGGTGGTGTTGCCCGGGCCCCCAGGGAACAGTGTGTCGCCGGTAAAGAGCAACGGCGTGTTCTCAAGGGCGAAGCAGATGCTTCCCGGCGTGTGCCCGGGAGTGTGCACAGTTCGCAGGCGCAGCTGTCCGACACTGTGTACAGCATCGTCCTCGAGCAGGTGGTCGTAGCTCGGCAGCAGGTGGGCGTCTTCCTCGCGAACCCACACGTCGATGCCGGCGTCGCGAACGGCTTCTACGGCCCCGATGTGATCCCAGTGGCCGTGGGTCTCCAGTACCGAGGTCACGCCCAGCTGTCGAGCGACCTCGAGTAGCCTCTCGTGCTCATTGGCGGCGTCCAGC
Organism: Acidimicrobiales bacterium; assembly: GCA_050701895.1. Taxonomy (GTDB): domain Bacteria; phylum Actinomycetota; class Acidimicrobiia; order Acidimicrobiales; family RAAP-2; genus RAAP-2. The sequence continues at coordinate 49,102 of JBOGFT010000034.1, read as the reverse complement.
AACGCGGCTTCACCGGTCCTTCGACAGCGCACGACGTACACATTGTTCGCGATAGGCCCTACGACGAAGCGATGCACCTCGCTAAGGGCGTCCGACCAGACGACTTCCACGTTGCTCACACCCAAAAGACTGCCACGAAAATCGGGCCGCAAAAGATTGAGTAATCTCGGTCCTGGTGCGTGGCATCGAGGAGGAAGAGGGCCCACAATGAACTTCGGATTCAGCGAAGAGCAGGAAGAACTTCGCAAAATGGTGCGCCGCTTCCTAGAGGAAAAGTCCCCCGAGAGCGAAGTACGTCGGCTCATGGCGACCGCAGAGGGCTACGACCCCGCGGTGTGGGCTCAGATGGCCAACGAACTCGCCCTCCAGGGCCTGGGCATTCCCGAAGAGTTTGGTGGTCAGGGGTACGGACCCGTCGAGCTGTACGTCGTGTTCGAGGAGATGGGTGCAGCTCTGCTGTGCTCGCCGTACTTCTCCACCGTCGCCTTGGCCGCGAACGCACTGCTCCTCGTGGGCGATGACGCCGCGAAGTCCGCCTACCTGCCGGGTATCGCCTCAGGTGAGACGATCGCGACAGTCGCCCTTACCGACGACGAAGGACAGTGGGATCTCGGCGCGACCTCCACCGTGGCCACCCGCGAGGATGCGGGATTCACGGTCAGCGGCGTGCGGAGCTACGTGACCGACGGGTCAACGGCGTCGTTGCTGTTGATACCGGCGATGACGGACAAAGGCCTCTCCCTCTTCGCGGTGAAGGGCGACGCGAGCGGGGTCCAGCGCGAGGCGCTGGCGACCATGGACCAAACGCGCAAGCAGAGTCGAATCGTCTTGACGAACACACCGGCCGTCTTGGTGGGTGAGGAGGGCGCTGCGTTGGCCGGACTGGAAACCACCGTGCAGATCGCCGAGTCGGCGCTCGCGGCTGAGCAGGTGGGCGGGGCGCAGCGCGTGTTAGACGCGTCCGTTGAGTATGCGAAGAACCGAGTGCAGTTCGGGCGACCGATTGGGTCGTTTCAGGCGATCAAGCACAAGTGCGCCGACATGCTTCTCGACGTGGAGTCGGCCAAGTCGGCTGCCTACTACGCCGCCTGGGCCGCCCAGGAGCGCAACGACGAACTCCCGATCGCGGCCAGCCTGGCCAAGTCCTTCTGCTCCGAGGCGTACTTTCACTGCGCGGCCGAGAACATTCAGATCCATGGCGGAATCGGGTTCACGTGGGAGCACCCGGCCCATCTCTACTTCAAGCGCGCGAAGAGCTCTGAACTCTTTCTTGGGGACCCGGCCTATCACCGAGAACTACTGGCGCAACTCCTAGGCATTTAGTTTCGTGCTCGTCCACGAGCAGCTGACCAGCGGGACGTCGCTGCTGGACCTACGTTTCTCCAATTCAAACGCGCGACCGGTGGTCGGTCACGTCCTGGTGCTCGTGCACGGTTTGCCACGGCTGGTGGGTATGGGTCGGCAAGCCGCAGGACTCTTGCCCGAACTCGCCGAACACGTGTCCAATGAGTCGGGGTGGCTCGTGGCGACCGGGACTTTGTCGGGAGTTGGGGGTAGCACGGGAACGTTTTCGGCGACAAAGTGGCGCGAGGACTTGGCGACGATTCTCGATCGTGTCGCCGAGGGCGAGCCGCGCGTCTCGCTCGCCGGGTTTGGATTCGGGGGTGCGCTGGCTCTCGCGGTGGCGGCGAACGACGAAAGGGTCCGCGGCGTGGCCACCTTTGCCGCTCCCGCTGATCTGGGAGCGTGGTGCGGATCGGCCCAAGAGATCCATCGCGCGGTGTTGATTTCCGGCGTGGTCGGCAACGAGCGCGATCTGCTGGCACCTGACGCCCTCTACAAGGACATATTGAACATTGATCCGATGGACGCCATCGCCACACTTCCGCCTCGGCGTCTGTTGATTGGGCACGGTACCGATGACATCGAAGTGCCCGCGTCCGACGCACGCGACCTGGTGGCTGCCGCCGACGGGCGCGCCGAGCTACGCCTCATTCAAGGAGCGGGTCACCAACTTCGCGCTGATCCGCGCATGGTAGCGACGCTGCTAGGTTGGCTCGATCGCCATCGCTAAGGCGTGATCGAGTGCGTGGCGAATCGCTCGCGCTGACGACTCAGGATTGCTCGCCTGGGTGAGAGCGCGCACCACTACGAAGTGGCGGAGTCCGGCCGTGACGAGATCGCCCACAGTGGAGGCGTTCACTCCGCCGGTGACGAAGACTGGCTGGGCGCTTCGTCTCTGGCTTTCGACCGCGTAGTCAAGGCCCGTGCCGTCGCGCCCGGGCTTGGTCGGCGTCGCCTCAATCGGGCCGGCACTGAAGTAAGTTGCCCGCTCGCCCAGGGCGGCGTCGAACTCACGTGTCGAGTGCGTGGACAGACCGACGATGGCGCCGCCGCCGAGCAACTCTCTGCAGCTCTCAACGCTGGCGTCCTCTTGGCCCACGTGTACTCCGTCAGCTCCGACGTCGCAGGCCAGTTCAGGCGAGTCGTTCACGATGAACGGAACGCCGAAGTCGGCGCAGATCGCCTTGATGAGGCGTGCCGCGACGCGCTGAGAGTCGAGGTCGAGTGTCTTTTCTCTCAGTTGCACGACATCGACGCCGCCGCGCAGGACCTTCGGCAGGAAGTCATCGAGGTCATCGCGCACGCCCACGCATATATAGAGGCGACACGCGGAAAGATCAAACACGCTAATGAGCCTAGAAGTCACCGCTGGCGCCACATTCTTGGCCCCTGTGCGGCAGAATGGTGTCATGCAGATTCCCGCCAAGGCCGAGTACGCCATTCGCGCGCTCTTAACCTTGGCGGCGAGCGATGTGTCAGTCAGCGCCGATCATCTCGCCCACGAGCAAGACCTTCCGGCCAAGTTCTTGGGCGCGATATTGAGCGACCTTCGTCGCGGGGGGCTCGTAACGAGTCAACGTGGTCCCGAGGGCGGCTTCAAACTTGCTCGCGATCCGGACACGATCATGATTGCGGACATTCTCCGAGTGGTGAGCGGGCCGATGGCCGGTGTGCGCGGCATGCGTCCCGAAACGCTTATCTACGAGGGCGAGGCAAAGCATCTCCGTGACGTGTGGGTAGCGGTGCGCGGGACGCTTCGTGAGGTGCTGGAGCACGTCACCCTGGGACAGGTTCTGCGTGGCGACTTGCCACCGGCCGTGACTCGATTTACCGAGGACCCGGACGCCTGGATCACGCGAGTCATATGATTCGCGTCTATACCGACGGCGCCTGCCGCGGTAATCCCGGTCGAGGCGGTTGGGCTTGGGCGAGTGGGCCGAGCGACTTCGCCAGCGGCCACGACGCGCACACCACCAACCAGCGCATGGAGGTCCTCGCTGCCATTGAGGCCCTTCGCGAACACCCCGACGGTCCAGTTGAGATCGTCAGCGACTCGAATTATGTGGTGAAGTGCTTCCATGATAAGTGGTACGCGGGGTGGATGCGGCGCAATTGGAAGAACTCCAAGGGTCAGTCCGTCGCCAATCGCGACCTCTGGGAGGCGTTGATTCCACTGGCCTTAGAAAGCGGACGTCCGGTCACCTTCTCGTGGGTGAAGGGTCATTCGGGCGACCTGATGAATGATTTTGTCGACGGCTTAGCGACGGCTGCGGCCGACTCGCAGCGCGGTCACCACTCCTAGTTTCGGCGCAAGCAGCGAAGGCCAAAAACATTAGGATTTCTCGGCGGGGAATTTCGCGGTTCAACCGAAGGGAATGACTGTGGTTAACGAGGTCCAGCAGTACGACGTGGTCGTCATTGGCGGAGGACCCGGTGGCTACGCCGCCGCCCTCTACGGTGCCGCCGCAGGTCTCAATATTGCGATTGTCGAGCGCGACAAAGTCGGTGGGACATGTCTGCACCGCGGTTGCGTGCCCGCGAAGGAGTTCCTCGAGACCGCTCACGTTCTTCGTACCGTTGAGCACTCCTCGGCCTTCGGCATCGAAGCGAAGGGCGTTAGCGTCGACTTCACCGTCAGCCAAGCGCGCAAGAACGAGATTGTCGACCGGCTGTTCAAGGGACTCTCGGGTCTCTTGAAGGGCCGAAAGGTCACCATCTTCGATGGCACGGGACGCCTCGACCACGACCTCACGGTCACCGTCACCGACGGGGCCGATGGGGGAGTGGTCGTCAAAGGCACCAGCATCATCCTGGCCGCTGGCTCGGTCCCGCGTACGCTGCCGGGTTTTGATATCGACGGCAAGATCGTCGTGACGTCGGACGAGTTCTTAGACCTTACGGTTCTGCCCAAGCGCGCCACGGTCATCGGCGGCGGGGCCATTGGCTGTGAGTTCGCGTCGCTCCTGTCCGACATGGGCACTGAGGTGATCGTGCTCGAGGCGCTGCCGTCAATCTTGGTGGGCTGTGACACCGAGGTGGCGAGCGTCGTCAATCGCTCGTTCAAAAAGCGCGGCATCGATATTCGCACCGGGATCAAGATCACGGGGCACACTGCGAAGAAAGGCTCGACGACCATCGCCGTTGCGGATGGCGACGATGTCGAGACCGACATGGTCGTTATGTCCGTGGGACGACGACCACGCACAGAGGGCCTGCTCGGCGAGGGCACGGGGGTTGTCATCGACGATCGCGGCTTCGTCGTTGCCGACGACTACATGCGCACGGCGGCCCCGAATGTCTACGCGGTTGGTGACGTGGTGGCGGGAACGCCGCAACTCGCCCACGTGGGATTCGCTGAGGCGATTGTCGCCATCAAGACCATTCTTGGTGAGCCGGTCCTGCCGGTTGACTACGAGCGCGTGCCCTGGGCCATCTACTCGAATCCCGAGGTCGCTTTCGTTGGTCTCACCGAGGCCGCAGCGAAGGAAAAAGGCTACGAGGTCGTCGTCAAGAAGGACCCCTTCGGCGGAAACTCGCGCGCTCAGATCATCGGAGACACTGAAGGCGTCGTGAAGATTATCGCCGAGAAGCGCGCCGATGGGTCTGGCGGGCAGATTCTTGGCGTGCACATGGCCGGGCCCTGGGTCACCGAGCAACTCGGCGCCGGGTACTACGCCGTCAACTGGGAAGCCACCGCCGAGGAGGCTGCCGCGCTCATTCAGCCCCACCCCTCCCTGTCCGAAACCTTTGGTGAAACTCTCATCGCGCTAACCGGTCGAGGACTGCACGTTGGCTGACGTCACGCTTCCCTCGTTGGGTGAGTCGGTCACCGAAGGAATCATCACGCAGTGGTTCAAGAAGGTGGGCGACGTCGTCGCTCGCGACGAACCACTCTTTGAGGTGTCGACCGACAAAGTTGACTCTGAGATGCCCTCGCCCGCTGCCGGTGTTCTGGCGGAGATCATTGCGGGCGAAGGGGACACTGTCGAGACGGGGTCTCGCGTTGCGGTCATCGATGAGTCAGCGAAGGCTGGCGCGTCGCCACCAAGCGCTCCGCCCCAGACTCTCGAGCCCGAAAGCCCCGCCAAGCCGTCCGCGCCACCGGCGAACACTCACCCCGCTTCGGTGGCGCCCGCGTCGCCACCACCCGCCGCCGATGACGCCGCGTCTGGCGTTGTTGTATCACCGGTAGTGAGACGCATCCTGAACGACGGCGGTGTCGAGCCCTCGACTCTTCGCGGCACAGGCCCGGGTGGATCGATCACGCGCCGCGACGCTGAGCGGGCGGTCGCTCAGGGTCCCACCGAAGAGGTGGTTCTTCCCCTCAGTAACGCACGGCGTCGCATGGGTCAACACATGTCGGTCTCCAGCCAGGGGACGCCCCACGGCTTCGTCGCGGTCGAAGTTGACGGGACTATCTTCGCCAAACTGGAGGCGATTGGTCGCGTCACAGGAGATGGTGAGCCCATCAGTGACGAGATGGTCGTCAGTCTCGCCGCCGTGCGAGCTCTCGCGGAGTTCGAGTTCTTGAACGCCACGTACGCGGGAGACGAGCTCACGCTTCACCGCACGGTCAACTTAGGCGTCATTCGCGCCATTGCCGACGATGGCATGCTCGTACCGGTTGTCCACGCGGCGGGCGGGCTTACATTGCGAGCGCTCGCTCGCCGGGTGAACGAGCTCGATGATCGACTCGCGTCGCGCCAGCTCACGGCGGACGACTTGATGGGCGGAACTTTCACGATCGCCGGTGCACCGACCGCGCACACGCTGTGGGCGAAGCCGATCATCATTCAACCAGAAGTGGCGATCCTTTCCGTGGGAGCCGTGCGCGTCGTGCCGGTTGTTGCCAACGACGGAACGAGTCTCGAGGTGGGTCGTCGGCTCGTTCTGGCGCTCTCCTTCGACCACCGTATCTATGAGCCGACGGGCGCCGCGAAGTATTTGGAGCGGGTTGGCGAACTGCTTGCCGGGATGGATCTCGAGAGCGAGCGATAGATGCTGCGTCGCCGCCACCTCGGACGTGTGTCCTTCGCCGAAGCGAACGACCTTCAACGAGCGTTGTTGCAGGCGAGGGACGACTACGTATTGTTGTTCGAGCATCCACCGACCTACACCCGGGGCGTTCGAACCCTCGAGGAGCACTTCCTCGTGCCGCCCGACAAACTGAACGCCGTCGTCATTGACGCCGATCGCGGAGGTGACGTCACCTATCACGCGCCCGGGCAGGTCGTCGCGTGGGCCATCGTCACCGTCGCCGACGACCCTGCGGCGGGTAAGTCGCACGTTCGACACCTGGAAGACGCCGTCATCGAGACTGTCCGTTTCCTCGACCCCGAGGGTCTCCTTGGCGAGGTTGGTCGACTCAAGGGGTACCCGGGGGTGTGGGCGAACCTGGCGACGCGGCCGGCGAAGATCGCCGCGGTCGGCGTGCGCACGGAGCGTAACGCCATGGGAGAGCGGCGCACTCTGCATGGCATCGCACTCAACGTCGCGATCGACCTGCAGGGCTTCAACGCCATCGTGCCGTGCGGCATTGCCGACAAGCCGGTCGCGTCGCTGAACTCGTTGGGTCTCGGTGTCACGTCTCTTGACGTGGAGAATCTGCTCGGCGAGGAACTCGATCGTGAGTTGGGAGGATCGTTACACGTGGCGAAGGTCGATCGCAGCGCGGCGACCACCTCGGACGAGCGACCCCTGATTCGACGTCTTCGTAAGGCCGGCGTTGACCCCGACGCGGGACTCTCGATCGCCACGCGAAAGCCTGAGTGGCTGCGGATCGAAGCGCACATGGGAAGTGAGTACCAGTCATTGCGCAAGTTGACCGAAGACCTTCGTCTCGTGACAGTCTGCGAGGAAGCCGGGTGCCCCAACATCTTCGAATGCTGGTCAGCTGGGACGGCGACCTTCATGGTGAACGGGGAACGCTGCACACGGGCGTGCGGGTTCTGTCTGGTCGATACCCGCAAGCCCCTTCCACTAGATCCGACTGAGCCCGAGCGGGTCGCCGAAGCGGTGGCTCGACTCAAGTTGGCCCACGCCGTGATCACGTGCGTGGCGCGCGATGACCTAGACGATGGGGGAGCTGGCGCCATCGCGGCCAATGTCCGCGCCATTAGAGATCGATCCCCGGGCACGCACGTCGAGGTTCTGACCAGCGACCTTCGCGGCGACTCCGCCGCTTTGCAGATCCTCCTGGACGAGCGCCCTGACGTTCTGAATCACAACATCGAAACTGTCGCGCGCCTGCAGCGAGCCGTTCGCCCTAGCGCTGGGTATCTGCGCTCACTGACCGTCCTGGCGCGGAGCGCCCACACAGGGCTGACGACCAAATCTGGACTGATGGTTGGGCTCGGCGAGACGGTCGACGAGGTCGAAGAGACCTTGAGCGACCTGGCCGCCGTCGGAGTCTCCATCGTGACCATTGGTCAGTATCTGCGGCCCACTGAACGCCACCTTCCTGTCGCCCGCTTTTGGGAGCCGTGGGAGTTCGACGATCTCGCAGAGCGGGGCCGTCGTTTGGGGCTTCGTCACGTGCAGTCCTCGCCACTTACGAGGTCCAGCTACCACGCCCGCGAGGCTCTAAGTGAAGCAACACCCGTGGGAGCGCCAACTCTCAGACGATGAGCGGACGCCTCAATCGTGTGAAGGGACCATGTCGGGGCCGGGATCAACGCCAGCCATGACCTTCTCGAGTCGAGTGAGGTAGAAACCCCAGCCGTCCTGGTGGTCCCCAATCGCGTCGTCCGGCAATCCACGGTGCGTTAGTCGTACGAGGGTGTCACCGCCCGTAGGCGTCAGACTGATTTCGACCTCCGTCGAGCCCGAGGGGATTGGATGCCCGGGTTCGCTCCAACCAAAGGTGAACACGACCTTCTCGTTGGGGACGATTTCGATGAACCTCCCCGCACCGTGATTGCCCCCGCACGTCACGCGAAGGTTCCCACCGACGACGGGATCCAGAGATACCTGGGAACCCAGCCATTGCAGCATGAGGTCTTGATCGATCAGGTACGGAAAGACGGTAGTCGGTGACGCTTTCACCACTACCTCTTTGACGGCGTCGGTGCTCATGGTTGTCCTTTCATTTGCTCACTCAATTCAGCTAGGTCGCGGAGTTTCTCGAGGCTGTCGGTCCAAAAAGAGTCGATGAATGCTCGCAGGCGAGCGACCTCTTGGTGATTGACCGAGTACAGCCGACGCGTTCCCTCACGTCGCTCACTGACCAAACCGCTACGGCGAAGTACTCCCAGATGTTGGGAAATGGCCGAACGGGTGACCTTGGGGAAGTGCTCAGCAATCTCGGTCGCGCGCTTCTCCTCTGACCACACCAGGCGGATGATTTCGCAGCGTTTCGGCTCGCTCAACGTTTTAAGAAGCGCGTCCACGCGTTTATGTTAGCAAATACTTACGTAAGTGTCAACTAACATTACTGAGAGAGGTCTCAGGCAAGAATCGGGGCTGGAAAACTTTGCCCGTAACGGGTGGCCGGAGCAAATGAGCGGGAGGTGCCATATGAATCTTGAAGGAACGTTGGCGAAAGTTGTCGAACACGCTCAACAAGAGCCGCACATCGTTCGGAAGCGAGAAAGGACACTCCTGCTCGAAACCACGAGGGAGATGAGCATCGGGCCGAGACCGTGGCGGACCATTTAGACCACTGCGCTCACCAACTCCGCCATTTACACGACGTCGAGTACGGCCAGGGCTGGCGGCACGAGAGCACCGGTGCCGTTGATTCAGCGTCAGACCAGCGACTGAACGCAGAGTCGTCGATCGCCGCGCGCCGCGGTGTCAGGCAATGAAGTACTTGGCTTTGGGGTGGTGACAGATGATGGCGTCCGTCGTCTGCTCGGGGTGCAGTTGAAAACCCTCAGAGACCGAGACGCCGATTCGCTCGGACTCGAGAAGCGTGGCCACTTTGGCGTTGTCGGTAAGGTCCGGGCACGCGGGGTACCCCCACGAGTAGCGCCCGCCACGGTACTGCTGACGAAAGAGGCCGGTCAGCGTGGGACCGTCTTCCTTGACGAATCCGAGCTCCGCGCGGATGCGCTTGTGCCACATCTCGGCGAGCGCCTCGGCCATCTCGACGCCGAGGCCGTGCAGCATGAGGTAGTCACTGTAGCGGTTCTCGCTGAAGAGTTGGTGGGCGCGTTCAGATACACGATTGCCCATCGTGACCAGCATGAAGCTGGCGTAGTCACGATCGGAGCTTTCGATCGGGCGAAAGAAGTCGGCGATGCAGAGGTTCGGCGCGTCGCTCTGTCGAGGGAAGTGAAAACGGGTGACCTCTTGGTCGTGGGAGTCGTCGGCGAAGACGACGAGCTCGTTGCCTCGCGAGGCGGCGGGGTAGTGTCCCCAGACGACCTGAGGGACGAGGAGGTTATCCTCTTTGGCGAGACTCAACTGCTCACGGAGCGTCGCACTAACGCGATCCTTGAATTCGGCATCGTTCTCGCCCTCCTCGGGACGAAATCCCCACTGATTTCGAAAGAGTGCCGTCTGATTCAAAAACTCGATGATCTCGTCAAGGCTCATACCTTTGGCGACGCGACTCCCGAGAAACGGAGGCACAAAAAGCGGATTCTCGTCGTCAATATCGGCGCTGCGCTGGGTATTTTCCATACTCGCCGGCTTCTCATCGCGAAAGCGACGCTGGACGTTCTTGGTCGAGAGTTCTCTGCCGAAAGACGGATCGTCCGTTGCGCCACGGCGTATATCGCCTAGTTGATCAAGCACGCGCAATCCTTCGAAGGCATCCTTGCCATAAAAGAGGCGTCCCGCGTAGATCTCGCGCAAATCTCGCTCAACGTACGTTCGAGTCAACGCCGCTCCACCCAAGAGGACCGGCACGTTGGACATGGCGCGTTCGTTCATGATCTCGAGGTTCTCGCGCATGATCAGCGTCGACTTGACCAGGAGCCCACTCATGCCAAGGGCGTCGGCTTTGTGCTCTTCGACGGCGCTTAACATCTCGTTCACTCCGACTTTGATGCCGAGGTTGATGACTTCGTAGCCGTTGTTGGTCAAGATGATGTCGACGAGGTTCTTGCCGATGTCGTGTACGTCGCCCTTCACCGTGGCCAGAACGACGCGACCTCGACCACCCTGGTCACTCTTCTCCATCAACGGTTCGAGGAAGGACACCGCGGACTTCATCGTCTCGGCGCTCTGCAAGACGAAAGGCAGTTGCATCTCTCCGCTCGCGAAGAGGTCGCCCACGACACGCATGCCGTCGAGCAGTACTTCATTCACTATGTCCAGGGGCGTCGCGCCGCCGACCATGGCCTCGTTGAGATCGCCCTCCAGGCCCACGCGGGCGCCGTCGATGATTCGTCGCTTCAGGCGTTCATTAAGGGGCAGGTCCTCGAGTGACGGCCCGCGATTTCTGGACGTGGAGACCCCCTCGAACAGGCGAAGCAACTCACCGAGCGGGTCGTAGTCGTCGCGGCGGCGATCGTAGATGAGGTCGAGGCAGACTTGGCGAGATTCCTCTTCGATGCGATGCAGCGGGAGGATCTTGGAGGCATGCACGATAGCGGCGTCGAGTCCGGCCTCGGCTGCTTCATGCAGGAAGACACTGTTGAGGACCTGGCGCGCCGCGGGGTTGAGGCCAAAGGAGATGTTCGAGAGCCCGAGGATCGTTCGCACGCCCGGCATTTCGGCCTTGATGCGTCGGATTGCCTCCAGAGTCTCGATGCCATCGCGACGAGACTCAATCATGCCCGTGGAGAGTGGGAGAGCGAGGGTGTCGATGAAGATGTCGTGAGGATCGATACCGTAGCGCTCGACGGCGAGGTCCGTAATGGCTCGCGCGGCGCGCACCTTCCATTCGGCGGTGCGAGCCTGGCCCTGCTCGTCGATGCAGGTCGCCACCACCGCCGCCCCAAACTCCGCCGCCAAGGTCAGGAAGCTGTCGAGGCGAGTGCCCGGCGCATCCCCCTCTTCGAGGTTGACCGAGTTCAACAGGGGCTTTCCGCCGAGCCAGGCGAGCGCGGCCCGCGCGACGGGCGCCTCGGTCGTGTCGATCATGATCGGAACCGACGATTGGGTGGCGAGTCGGCTGATCAGGTCGTTCATGTCACCGACGCCGTCAGCCCCGGTGTAGTCGACGCAAACGTCGATGATATGTGCGCCTTCTTTTATCTGCTCGCGTCCGATCTCGACGCAGGCGTCCCAGTCGCCCTCGAGCATGGCGTCGCGGAACTTCTTGGAGCCATTCGCGTTGGTGCGCTCGCCCACGAGCAGAACTGAACGGTCCTGCTGGTAGGCGACCGGTGAATAGATCGACGCGACGGACGGCTCAAGGACAGGGGAGCGCTTGGTCGCGCGCAAGGGGCGCACGATCTCAATGACTCGACTCAAGTGCTCGGGTGTCGTCCCGCAGCAGCCACCTACGACCTGCACGCCGTATTCGGTCACGAATTTCGAGAGATGCTCTGCCAGGGCGTCGGGAGTGAGGTCGTAGTGCATCTTCCCCTCGACCACGCTCGGCAGGCCCGCGTTGGGCATGCAGGAGACGGGAGTCGGCGCGTTGTCGCTAAGGGCACGTAGCGGCTCGTACATCTCGACGGGACCGGTGGCGCAGTTGAGGCCCAGCACGTCAATGCCCAGCGGAGAGAGGGCCGCGATGGCCGCGCCGATCTCGGTGCCCGGCAGCATTCGCCCCGTGAGTTCGATGGTCACTTGTGCCTGAATGGGCACGACCCGCCCGTGGCGCGCCATGGCTCGGTGGCACGCCGCGATCGCCGCCTTGCCCGATAACAGGTCAAACATCGTCTCGATGAGCAGGAGATCGACCCCACCCTCAAGGAGACCGTAGGCCAACTCCTCGTAACTGGCCGAGAGATCGTCGTACGAGATCTGGCCGAGAGTAGGAAATTTTGTGCCCGGCCCCACGGATCCCGCCACGAACTTTGGCTCGTTCGCGCTGGCGTAACTGTCAGCGATCCGTCGGGCGATCTGGGCTGACGCTAGGGCTAATTCGTGGGCCCGGTCGGCGATGCCGTATTCGGCCAGCACTACCGAGAATGACCCGAAGGAGTCGGTTTCAACGGCGTCGACGCCTACGTCGAAGAAGGAGCGATGTAGCGATTCGACGACTTCGGGTCGAGTGACCGCGAGGATCTCATTGCACCCCTCAAAGTTGGCTCCGCCGAAGTCATCAGCACTCAGGTGGCGAAGTTGCAGATTGGTCCCCGTTGCGCCATCGAATATGAGGACTCGTTCGGCGAGAGCGGCCAGGTAGGGGTCGTCCGCTTTGGGCCGTTCGAACGGCGGTCGAATTAAGGACTCCATTGGATCATCAGGTTACTTGTGATGTCCAGGTTCACTACGCTGAAGCGGTGAAGATATACACCCGCAAGGGTGACGACGGGACGACCGGTCTCTACCTTGGTGGTCGCGTGGCGAAGACGTCTGAGCCGATTGAGGTGAATGGTGCGGTTGACGAAGCGCAAGCTGCCCTCGGCTTTGCTCGTTCGTTGAGCGAAAGGGGCGCGCGACTCAACGAGCTCTTGATCACTATCGAGCGCGATCTCTGGGTCTTGATGGCCGAGGTGGCGACGTTGCCCATCAATCGAGCAAAGCTCGTTGCCGAGAAGTCGCTCGTCACCTCGGCGATGGTCGAACGAATCGAGCGCGAGATAGATGCGCTGAGCGAAGAGACGACCATGCCGACTGAGTTCCTGGTTCCGGGGGAAAATCAGCTCTCCGCGGCCCTCGACGTGGCACGGACGGTAGTGCGCCGCGCCGAGAGAGTCTCGCTCACCTACCCACTCAACGATTCCCTCGTTAATCAGTTCCTCAACAGGCTGAGCGACCTGGTGTGGGCCATGGCGCGCTGGGCCGAGGGTCCCGATCACCGTACTGCTCGCTCTCTCCCACAGTGAAAAGTAAAGGTTGATATGACACTAACGGCGCGCGTCTCGTCTATCCAAGAGGGTTTGGCGCTACCAACGATCGCGGTGCCCGTCATCGTTGAAGATGGCGCCACCGTGATCAGCGAGGCGGTGGCCCACTCGGGCGTCCCGGTCCCGAGTTCGCTCGGCGTCGACTGGACTCGCCAGCAGGGTCTTAAGGGCGAGCCCGGTTCGATTGTTGTGCTGCGCTCGGTCACTGGCTCGAACATCGCGCTGATCTCGTTGGGGGCCGACGATCAGTTGACCCAGAGCTACCGACTCGCCGGCGCCGCAGCGGTACACGTGGCCGGCGAGGGATCACTCGCCTTCTTCTTGCCAACCGCGGGACTAGCGAATCCGGCGGCCGTCGCACAGGCAATTGTCGAAGGGGCGCTGCTCGCCTCGTACAAGTTCAAGGATCACGAGGCGGCTTCGAGCGTCGAGGTGGTGCCCATCGGCGTGCCACTGCCGACCGTGTCGGTGCACGACGAGGTGACACGCGGCGTCGAACGCGGCGCCCTCGTGGCCGAGGCCGTCAACTGGGCGAAGTTCTTGATCGACTCGCCCGCTGGCGCGATGTCACCTAAGGCGCTCGCGAATGAGTTCGATGTCCGCTTGAACCAAGACGCCCACATCGAGGCGCAGGTCTGGACCGAATCGAAAATACGAGAGGAGCGCCTCGGCGGCTTGCTAGGGGTTGGTGAAGGGTCGGCCCAACCAACACGTCTCGTCTACGTGACCTACGACCCCGAGCCCGGAACGACCTTGCCTCACGTCGCCCTCGTGGGCAAGGGCGTGACCTTTGACGCGGGAGGCCTTTCCATCAAGCCCGCTGAGGGCATGATGGCGATGAAAACGGACATGAGCGGTGCGGCGATCGTCATGGCCGCCACGTCCGTCGCAAGTCGGTTAGGGCTGCGCGTACGCATAACGGCGATCGCCCCGCTCACCGAGAATCTTCTGGGTGATAGGGCGACGAAGCCCGGCGACGTTCTGACGATTCGCAACGGCATGACCATCGAGGTCCTGAATACCGATGCCGAAGGCCGTCTGATCCTGGCTGACGGACTCAGCCTCGCCGCTGAGACCGGCGCCGAGGCCATTATCGATGTCGCCACCTTGACAGGAGCACAGAATGTCGCCCTTGGAGATGAGGTGGGTGCTCTGTTCGCGTCCAGCGACGATCTGGCGACTGCGTTGCTGGAGGCATCTTTTCGATCGGGTGAGACTCTTTGGCGCATGCCTCTCGTGGATAGTTACAACTCGCACTTTGAATCCGACGTTGCGGACATGAAGAATATTGGGAAACCGCCTAAGGCCGGCTCCATCATTGCCGCCCTCATACTTCGGCGCTTTACCAGAGACAAGCCTTGGGCCCACCTCGACATCGCGGGACCCGCTCGCGCCGACGCCGCCCGTGGTTACCTCAGCAAAGGGGCCACGGCGTTCACCGTTCGTACGTTGGTCGAGTATCTGAGCGCCCTCGCGAGTTAGAAGACTCGGCGCACCCGATCGCGGCGCGAGGGCACGTCGCGCAATAGCGAGCTGGACTTGCGGTCGTTGCCATCGCCTCTTCCCACCAGAACGCTCGCGAACAGTTCCTCGTCGTTGAGGTTGGCCCATCGACGAACTGCGCCATCGTGGCGAAAGTTCCCCCACAGCGCCGCCTGCCAGCCGCTCTCTTCGACCAGCAGCAACAGCGCCATCGTGGCCATGGCCGCGTCGGTATGCCAATACGGGAGGGGCCACGCGTCTAGGGCAGCGAGTTCCGACTCCGACTTGTCTGCCTCGGCGTAACGTGCGGCATAGTCGCCAGGACGGGTAGTCACGAGAACGACCGCCCCCGCACGGCTCAGTCCGTCGTAGCGACGCGACCTCGCGCGCCATGTGGCGTCCGTCGCGACTTCGAAGTAGTCGCTCACGTGATGCGCGTCCACGGTGTGAAATCGAACACCGGCGGCGTTGCCGGCCGTCGGGGCTCGTAGGGCCTCGGAGCACAGTTCGTCGAGCCAGTCAAGATCGACGGGCGTGCCATCAAATGACCGCGTCATGCGCCGACGAGCAAGCAACGAGTGCAGATCCACGAGTTTGGGTCTATCAGGTCGCCGACATCCATTGTTGACCGAACCAGTAAGATTTCCCCACCGAAAGAGGAGCGTGCCGTGCCGTCACCGCGAGACCTACTGAACGCCGCCAAGGCGGAGATTCGCGAGGTATCACCGGGGGAGGTCGCGGCGAAACTCGAGCACCTGACCATTCTTGACGTGCGCGAACCCGACGAATACGAACAAGGTGCGCTTCTCGGTGCGGTCCACGTCCCTCGCGGCCAACTGGAGTTCTCCATTGAGGGGCGCCTGAGCGACAAGAGCGCGCCAATTGCGGTGTACTGCGCCGGTGGGACCCGTAGCGCCTTTGCCGCCAAGACCCTGCAGGATCTCGGATACCGCGATGTCGTGTCGATAGCGGGCGGTTTCAACAGGTGGAAGGACGAGGGCCACGCGTGGTCGACGCCCCAGACGATGACCCAGAACCAGCGCCTTCGCTACCACCGTCACCTGCTCTTGCCCGAGGTGGGCGAGAAGGGTCAGATGCAACTCCTCGACGCTAAGGTCTTGCTGCTCGGGGCGGGCGGATTGGGCTCGCCGGCGGCGCTGTACTTCGCCGCGGCTGGAGTGGGCACGATCGGAATCATCGACATGGACGTCGTCGACGAGTCGAATCTCCAACGTCAGATCCTGCACACCTTGGATCGCGTGGGCATGCGCAAGGTCGACAGCGCCAAGGCAGCCCTGACGGCGATGAATCCCGACGTCACGGTCGTTACCTACGACACGCGACTCGGCGCCGACAACATTCTTGACATCATCGACGGCTACGACGTCATCGTCGACGGTACCGACAACTTTCCCACGCGCTACCTCGTGAACGACGCTTCTCTCATCAAGCGCATCCCGGTCGTTCACGGCTCCATCTTTCGATTCGAGGGTCAGGTCACCGTCTTTAGTCCCTTCGTCGGCCCGTGCTACCGCTGCATGATCCCCGAGCCGCCACCCGCGGATCTTGCACCGAGTTGCGCCGAGGCCGGCGTGCTCGGCGTCCTGCCTGGAATCGTCGGTTCGCTCCAGGCCGTCGAAGCGATCAAGATCCTGCTCGGCCTCGGCGAGCCACTGGTGGGGCGTCTATTGACGTACGACGCGTTGGAGGAAGAGTTTCGAACCTTCAAGGTTCGTCGCGATCCCGACTGCCCAGCCTGTGGCGAGCACGCGGGAGAGATTGTCATTGCCGAGTACGACGATCTCTGCATGCCCCATCCCGTGGGTGTTTAAGCAACGACCACGAGGGTGCCGACAAATTTGTCGTGCAGCGTCTGACGACGAGCGTCAAAGAGCGGGTAGAAGATGTCGGCGAGCGCGATCACGACCAAGAGAACCGCGGGGATCGCACCCGGAATCAGACTGAGCGCGCAATAGATCGCCACGAAGACCTGAACGCCTGGAGTCCCGCGATCCGCTTTCCGGTCGACGCATCGCGCACTCGCGTGATCGCCACGCGGTTCCCGACAGTCTGGCCCCCCTTTGTCGTCCACATCGTGACGAGGTAGGCCCCCGCGGCGACCTCGGTGATCAGAGCACCGACGACGTAGCCGTCTAATTCGGTGAAGATCGAATAGATAACTAGCGCCGGCAGAAAGAGCACGACCGCGTCAGCAAATGTCGCCCCACGCGACGTCCCCACCCCGCGAGCATCAGTCTCGTTGTCTCGTCCACCTTGCCGCGGGCGTTTGTGGGCAGAGTGCGCCTGCACGAAGGACATGCGGTGGCGCTCATGGTTGAACCGCAGTTTGAACAGTACACGTATCTATCCATGTCGCTGCTCGGCCGCGTTCTCTGCGCGAATGTTTCGAGGGAGTTACGTTCACTTCAGTCGTCTGGACTCGAAGGCGTAACCTGGCCTCGTGGATGCGAACGAACGTAGGACTGATTCGGGTATCGAGATCAAATCGGTCTATCGCGGATCAGACCTGAAGGACTTTGACGAGGCGACCCAACTGGGCGAACCCGGTTCCTACCCGTACACCCGCGGCGTCCAGGAGACGATGTACCGCGGTCGGCTCTGGACCATGCGCCAATATGCGGGCTTCGGCACGGCTGAGGCGACCAACGAGCGCTTCAAGTTCCTCCTGGGCGCTGGCCAAACGGGCTTGTCGTGCGCCTTCGATCTGCCAACGCAGATGGGCCTCGACGCCGATCACGTGCGCGCCGAAGGGGAAGTCGGGAAAGTCGGGGTCGCCATCTCCTCGCTCGAGGATATGCGTCTCCTGCTCGCTGGTCTGCCGCTCGATGAGGTGACGACCTCGATGACCATTAACGCCACGGCGTCGACGTTGCTGCTGCTCTACCAGCTGGTCGCTGAAGAGCAGGGGGTGCAGGGGCGGCAACTACGTGGCACCATTCAAAACGACGTATTGAAGGAGTACGTCGCGCGCGGCACCTACATATACCCGCCGCGGTCCTCGATGCGCCTCGTTGTGGACACGTTCGCGTACTGCGCCAAAGAGATGCCCAACTGGAACACCATTTCAATCTCGGGGTACCACATCCGCGAGGCAGGTTCGACCGCTGTCCAGGAGATCGCCTTCACTCTCGCCAACGGCATTGCCTACGTCGAGGCGGCCCTCGCCGCCGGCCTCGAACTCGATAACTTTGCGCCTCGGCTCAGTTTCTTTTTCAACGCGCACAACAACGTCTTCGAGGAGATTGCCAAGTACCGAGCGGCGAGGCGTCTGTGGGCGTCGATTATGCGTGATCGCTTTCACTCGAGCGACCCCAAGTCAACCATGCTGCGCTTTCACACTCAAACCGGGGGTTCGACACTGACGGCCCAGCAGCCCGAAAACAATATCGTGCGAGTGACCCTCCAAGCGCTGGCGGCCGCCCTCGGCGGGACCCAGAGCCTGCACACCAACGGCTTCGACGAGGCGCTCGGCTTACCGACCGAGCGCGCGGCCAAGTTGGCGCTGCGCACGCAACAGATCGTCGGCTACGAGTCGGGGGTCGCCGACACAGTGGACCCACTCGCGGGTTCGTACTTCCTCGAGACCTTGACTGACGAAGTTGAGCAACTCGCGAAAGAGTACATCGCGGCGATCGATGAATTGGGCGGATCGGTTGCGGCCATCGAGGCGCATTACCTCCAAGACGAGATTGAGGCCGCTGCCTATGAATTCGCGCGTCGCGTGGAGAGTGGGGAGAAGATCGTCGTCGGGGTTAATAAGTTCGCGGAGACTGACGTAACGAAAACCGATGTCTTTCCCATTGACGAAACCCAACAGCAGGCTCAGATCGACCGCGTGCGATTGCTCAGGGCCACGCGCGACAACGATGCCGTGCGCGTCGCTCTAGAGGATGTGCGATCCGCCGCACGCGGGTCGGCCAATCTGCTCTATCCGATGAAAGTGGCGCTGGCTGGCATGGCGACCTTGGGAGAAGTGGCCGACGTTCTTCGCGACGAGTTCGGCGTCTATCGCGCGACCTAGCGCTCGAAGGGTTCGTGAAAGTGCGTGACGCTGAGCGTCCCGACGTAGAACGGGTGCGTCAAATCGCGCCACATCACGTAGAGGTCTGAGTCGCGGAACGCCATATGAGCGTCGAGCGACGCCCAGCGCACGAGGAGAAGGTAGATGGACGGGTCTTCGACTTGACGGCGAATCTCGGCGCCCGCGCACCCTGGTGCCACTTCGATGATCGGGAACGCTTGTCGTGCCGATACCTCGAAGGCCTCCTCCTCACCCTCTCGTACGCGCAAGAGAGCGTGTTCGAGTATCACGAGCGATTCATCAAACGTTTGCGCAAGGGTGCGTCATGGGCCACAGCGATCGCGGTGGTGGCGAGGGCCACGGCCCCGTCGATGACCGCCTGGTCAGCGGCGCCTGTGATGCTGGCCGCGGCGAACTCGGGTTGGTGGTTAACGGCGCCGTTCGTCGGAATCATCAAGAGGGGATGAATCGAGGGAATGACGAGCGAAACGTTAGCCATGTCGGTCGAGATCGTGGGCCGGGGCGTCTCCTCGTCATCCAGTGCGAAACTTCGCCCCAGGGCCTCGGCCGCGTGCCGGTAGTGGGTGAGGATGTCGGCGTCGGACTCCATGTGTGAGAAGGGGTGGCCCAATTCGACGATCTCGAGGTGGGCGCCCGTCGCGAGTGCCCCGGCTCCAAAGCAGGCGTTCACGCGCTCTCGTAGTTGCGCGAGGCGGCCCGCGCTAGCGGCTCGTACCATGAAGCGGCCGGCGACGCGACTAGGGATTATGTTCGCAGCCGAGCCGCCTTCGGTCACGATGCCATGGAACTGATCGCCTGGTGGAAGTTGCTGGCGCAGAAGTCCGAGTGCCACTTGGGCGATGGTGAGTGCGTCGAGCGCGTTGATGCCCAGCCACGGCGCCGCCGACGCGTGAGCCTCCTTGCCGGTGTAAATCACGTCAAAGTGCTCGACGGCGAGACAGATCGCGTCCAAGCGCTCACTCGCAAAGGGGTGAACCATAAGGGCCATGTGCTCGTCGTCGAAGTAGCCCGCATTCAAGAGATCGATCTTGCCGCCTCCACCCTCTTCCGAGGGGGTTCCAAGAAGTGTGACGCGCAGGTTGAGTTCGTCGGCGACGGCGCCCAGGCCGAGCGCCGCACCGAGCGACGATGTAGCGATGATGTTGTGCCCGCACGCGTGGCCAACATCGGGCAAGGCGTCGTACTCTGCGCAGAAGGTGACGTGAAAATCCCCGGCTCCCTTGGTAGCGCGAAAGGCCGTGGCGAGTCCCGCGCTTTCTCGCTCGACGTCAAAGCCCCAGGTCTCGAGAGTTTCGGCGAGCGCCGCACTCGACTCGAACTCTTCGTAGCCGAGCTCGGGATGCGCGTGGATGAAGTGGCTGAGTGAGATCAGCTCCTCGCGAACGTGTTCGATCGCCCCTGCCGCCTGCTCGTTGAGGCTCACTCGATCTCCACGACGACGTCTCCCGCGGACACGGACGCGCCGGTGGTCACGTGGACTTTCTTCACGACGCCCGACTTTTCGGCGTTGACCGAGTTCTCCATCTTCATCGCCTCAAGGATCACGACGGTATCGCCCGCCTCGACGGCTTGGCCCTCTGTGACATTGACTTTCACAATTGTTCCCTGCATCGGGACCGTAACCACGCCCGAACCACTCCCCACCACTCCGGTGTGGTGCTGACGGCGAGGCTTGAGCGCCGTGCTTTGAGGTCGCGCCGGAAGTTCCTCCTCCGCGTCGGGCACCCACAGGGCCACGGTGACCCTACGGCCGTTCACTTCAGCGGTCACGTCCTTGCGCACCGTACCCTCTCCGATGGACACGGCCGCGGGGGCGGAAGGAGGGAGAGTCGAGAAGTCGAGATCGGTCTCGACCCATTTGGTCGAGTGCGTCCCATTGACGAACTCCTCGCTCGCGAGGATGATCACGTCGGCGGGCAGCGTTGTCGCTACTCCATCGATCGTGGTCTCTTCGATCGCGCGCAGCATTCGCCGGCGAGCGCGTTCGCGGTCGGGGGCCCAGACGACCAACTTGGCGATGAGGTTGTCGTAGTACTGCGAGATGGTGTCGCCGGCACTATACCCCGCGTCGAGGCGTACGCCCGGACCCGCGGGCTGATCGAAGCGCGAGATCGTCCCCGGCGACGGTATGAACTTGCCGCCCGCGGGGTCTTCAGCGTTGATGCGAACTTCGATAGCGTGTCCGGTGCTCGTGACGTCGTCCTGAGAGAAATCGAGAGACTCACCGGCCGCGATGCGCAACTGCCATTCGACGAGGTCTAGTCCGGTCACGAGTTCGGTCACGGGGTGTTCGACCTGCAAGCGCGTGTTCATCTCAAGAAAGAAGAACTCGCCGTCTTGGTAGAGGAACTCAACGGTGCCCGCGTTGACGTATCCGCAGGCTTCGGAAACCTTGACGGCCGCGGCACCCATGGCCTGGCGCACGGCGTCGGGGAAGTTCGGCGCGGGACTCTCTTCGATCAACTTCTGGTGACGTCGCTGTGCCGAGCAGTCACGTTCACCCAGCCAGAGCGTCGTGTCGTGAGCGTCGGCGAGAACTTGCATTTCGATGTGCCGCGGCCAGGTGAGGTAACGCTCGACGTAGCACTCATTGCGCCCGAAATAACTGAGTGCCTCTCGCTGTGCGCTCTCGAGGGCCGCGTCGGCTTCGTCGGGGGCGTTGACGACCTTCATACCGCGCCCCCCGCCACCGAAAGCGGCTTTGATCGCGACGGGCCAACCGAACTCCTCGCCGAAGGCCACGACCTCATCGGCACTCGTGAGTGCTTGGCTACGTCCGGGGACTCCCGCGACGCCCGCCGCCTCGGCCGCGAGACGAGAGGAGATCTTGTCGCCCATCACCTCGATCGCCTCGGGCGGGGGACCGATGAACGTCACCCCACGTGACGTGATGGCCCGCGCGAATTCGGTGTTCTCGGAGAAGAAGCCGTATCCCGGGTGCACGGCGTCGGCACCGGAGCGCTCGATGACGTCCAAGATCGTCTCGGTATTGAGGTAGCTCTCGGCGGCGCTCTGACCGCCCAGGGCGTACGACTCATCGGCGATACGAACGTGCAAAGCGTTGCGGTCGAGTTCGGAGTAGACGGCGACAGTGGCGATGCCCAACTCCCGACAGGTCCTGATCACGCGAACCGCGATCTCCCCCCGATTGGCGATTAGGACTTTTTCCAGCACGGATCCTCCGTCGTGAGCCTGCTATTTTCTAGCACCCGTGCTCGAAACCCTAATGTTTGACCGTGGAGTCCACCGTATGGCGCGTCGAGCACTTCGAGGAAATCGATTCAACGAACACCTACGTCAAGGATCGAGCGCACGAGGTCGAGGGCCTGGTGGCCCTAGCCGACTTTCAGACATCGGGTCGCGGTCGCATGGATCGGAGTTGGACTGCGCCCGCCAGATCGTCCCTACTCGCGTCGATTCTGTTTCACCCCGATCTTGATCCGTCGCGGTTCCAACTGGTCGTGGCGCTTGTGGCACTGAGTGCCCGCAGCGCCCTCGAACGTCTCAGCGGGCTTCGCCCAGCGTTGAAGTGGCCCAATGACTTGGTCGTGGGCGGCGACAAACTGGCCGGTCTGCTGGCCGAAATTGTGTCCGTCGGTGACAGCTTCGCCGTCGTCGTGGGGATTGGCGTGAACTTGACGTACGACGGTCCCGTCGATGTCGCGTCCACGTCAGTGAGCGCGCGAACCGGCCTCACCATCGCTCCTCGCGCGCTCCTCGACGTACTGCTTGAAGAGATCGATTTTCGCCGCGCGCTCCTCGACCACGAAGGCGGTAGGCAGGCGTTGCGTGAGGAGTATGTAGGAGCACTCTCCACCATCGGTCAACCCATCCGTGTGGAACAGTCCGACGACATCGCTCATGGCCTGGCGGTGGGGGTCGATGACCAGGGTCGGTTGCTCGTCGACGTCGACGGCATCGTGCGCACCTTCGCCGCGGGCGATGTCGTTCACGTCCGCGCGAGCGAGGCAGAGCGATGAGTCAGGCAACGCGAGTGCTCGTCACCGGTGCCGCCGGCCAAGTGGGCGTCGATCTGATAGATGTCCTTACCGGGGTGACGCCGCTCGGCGGTGACGCGACGTTTCAACCCGACGCGCGACCAGTGAACCGGGGGGAGTTTGATCCCATAGGTCTCGCGCGCCGCGACCTTGACGTCACCGATACCGACAGCGTCGTTGCGACCTTGCGCGATGTTCGTCCGGACGTGGTCGTGCACCTGGCGGCCTACACGGCGGTGGATCGTGCCGAAGGTGATGCGGACAATTGCTTCAATGTGAACGAGCACGGGGTGCTCAACATGTCCCGCGGGGCGCAGGACGTTGGCGCGCACCTGATCACCATCTCGACCGACTACGTCTTCGACGGGAGAAAAGGCGAGGCGTATCTCGAGCACGACGAACCCCACCCGCTTAACGTTTACGGCGCCTCGAAGCGTGAAGGTGAGCTGCGCTGCACCGATGATGACACCATCGTGCGCACGTCGTGGGTGATGGGGATACGGGGAAAGAATGTCGTTCATACGATCGCCGACCGCGCGCTGAGCGGTGACACCGTACGCTTCGTGGACGACCAGATGGGCACCGTCACGGCCTCGAGCGACCTCGCACGGGCTCTGGCGACCCTCGTGCGCGAACGTCCGAGTGGACTGTGGCACGTAGCCAACGTCGGCGCGACAACCTGGTTCTCCATCGCGGCATATGTGGGCGCCCTTCTCCATCGGGGTGAGGACTTTGCCACCCCCATCTCCTCCGATGAGTTGGGTACCTCTCAGGTGGCGACCCGCCCGACGAGAAGCGATCTCAACACCGAGAAGTTCGCGTCCACCTGGTCGGCGCTCCCTCCGTGGCGAGAGGGTGTGACTCGTCTGGTCGTCGGCCGCGATCGTCTGGGTGAGAGCGCATGAGCGACGTTGAAAACGACGTGGTCGCGGTGGTCGTCGACTACCACGCGGACCAGTTTCTCATCGAGTGCGTCGACTCGCTCTTCGACAATGGCGTCTCTCAGGTCGTCGTCGTCGAGAACGGCGAGGTGGGTTCAGTGCCCGCGGCACTGCTCGATCACGACGTCGTCCTCGTGTCGCCCGGGGTCAACCTTGGCTACGGTCGCGGTGTCAATAGAGGCGTGGCCGTCGCGAGGGCCACGCCGTACGTGCTCGTCTCCAATCCCGACGTGGTGGTCCACGATGGGGCGGTCGCCGCCCTCGTGAACTACCTCGACCATCACCGTGACGTGGCCTTGGTGGGTCCGCGGATCCTTCGGCCCGACGGGACGGTCTACCCCTCGATGCGTGAGTTTCCCAATCCGGTGCTCGCGGGGATGCACGCGATCCTCGCGCCGCTGTGGCCCCACAATCCTGCGACGCGCCGCTACCGTTCGACGCGGCCCGACGGGAACGTCGATTGGGTGTCGGGGGCGTGTTTCTTGGTGCGCCGTTCGGCTTTCGAGGAGGTCGGCGGGTTCGACGAGCGATACTTCATGTTCGCCGAAGATATGGCTCTGTGCTGGGCCCTGCGCGAGCACGGTCATCGAGTCGCTGCCACCTCAGAAGCGGTCGTGACCCATGTCGAGGGGGTGTCGCGGGCCCGAGTGTCGCGCGAGATGCTGATCGCCCACCACAAAAGCGCCATGCGCTTCGAAGTCCAGACCGCCCGGGGCTGGCGCCGTCTGTTGGTGCCCCTCGCCAGCGTCGTGCTGAGCGCCCGCCTCGCTCTCACGTTGATCGCGCGCCCCAAGATCTAGGGACTGTGGGACCTACACTGGATGGAGGGTTGCGGGTGGTCTGTGGTTGAAAGTCGATGCCAGTCGCGGGCGAAACGATCCACGTAAGGTGTCTTGTCGACGCTGAGCATGGCGCGGTTTAGAAGTAAGCCCTGCCCCGGGTTGACCATCGTGGCCAACCCGGGAGCCGGTGAAGTGTGCGAGAACACGCTGGGAGAGCGAGAGCTGCCCAGAGTGCGCACGGACACCGCCGCAGGCAAGTGTGGGGTCAAAGACCAGGTCAGCATCCGCAACCCTCTTAATTGGGAACTGTACCGGTAGGGTAAAACACGACATGAGCGTATTTCAGAAGATTTTGAAGGCGGGCGAGGGCAAGCGCGTCCGTGAACTGGCGAGTCTGGTGGGGCCCATCAACGACCTCGCCGAGGAGACGGCCGCCCTGAGCGACGCCGAACTGAGGGCCAAAACCGACGAATTTCGCACTCGTCTGGCCGAGGGCGAGACGCTCGATGACCTCCTCATCGAAGCTTTCGCCGTAGTTCGCGAAGCCTCGAGTCGAGTCTTGGGCCAGCGCCCCTACGACGTCCAGCTCATGGGGGGCATGGCTCTGCACTTCGGTTGGATCGCAGAAATGAAGACCGGTGAGGGCAAGACCCTCGTCTCCACATTGCCGGTCTATCTGAACGCGCTCTCGGGCCAGGGTGTGCACGTCGTGACGACCAACGACTACCTGGCCACCCGTGACGCCGACTGGATGGGCGCGGTGCACCGCTGGCTCGGCATCACCGTCGGGCGAGTCGGTCCCGATTTGCAGGACTTCGAGGACAAGCGCGCGGCGTACGCGTGTGACGTCACCTACGGCACGAACACGGAGTTCGGCTTCGACTACCTGCGCGACAACATGGCGCGACGTAGCGAGCACATGGTCCAACGCGGGCACCACTACGCCATCGTTGACGAGGTCGACTCAATCTTGATCGATGAAGCGCGTACGCCGCTCATCATCTCAGGCCCCGCTTCGGACGTGACGAAGCTCTACTACCAGTTCGCCTCGATTGCTCGGTCCCTCACGCGGGATCTGGACTACGAAGTCGACGAGGAGAAGAAGACCGTTGTCCCCACCGAAGCGGGTATCGAGAAGGTGGAGCGCCAACTGGGGGTGACCAATCTCTATGATGCGGTCGCGACCAACTACGTTCACCAGCTCGGTCAGGCACTTCGGGCGAAGGAGCTCTTCCACCGGGACAAGGACTACCTCGTGGACGCCGGTGAAGTGAAGATCGTTGACGAGTTCACCGGACGAACGCTGGAAGGTCGACGATGGAGCGACGGCCTGCACCAAGCCGTGGAGGCCAAAGAGCGAGTGCGCATCCAAGAGGAGAACCACACCTGGGCGACGGTCACCCTGCAGAACTACTTCCGCCTGTACGAGAAGTTGGCCGGCATGACCGGCACCGCGGAGACCGAGGCCGCGGAGTTCGGCAACACCTACGGACTGTCGGTGGTGCCGATACCGACCAATGAGCCCAACATTCGCGAGGACCAGGCGGATCTCATCTACAAGACCGAAGCGTCGAAGTTCGCCGCCATCGTCGAGGACGTGCGTGATCGCACAGACCACGGCCAACCCGTTCTACTGGGCACGGCCTCGGTGGAGAAGTCTGAACTACTCTCGCGAGAACTGTCCAAGGCGGGCATTCCCCATGAGGTTTTGAACGCGAAACAGCACTTCCGCGAGGCGGAAATCGTCGCTCAGGCGGGTCGCTTAGGCGCGGTGACCGTTGCCACCAACATGGCCGGTCGGGGCGTTGACGTCGTCCTTGGCGGCAACTTCCAAGGTCTCGCTACGCGGGAAGCTCTAAGTCAGGGCCTTACGTCGGGCACTGACGAGTATGAGGCAGCCTACCAGGCGGCGGCGCAAAAATGGAAGGCCGTCACCGAAGCCGAGGGCGACAAGGTACGCGCGGCTGGTGGACTGTACGTGCTGGGAACTGAGCGTCACGACTCGCGGCGCATTGACAACCAGTTGCGCGGTCGATCGGGGCGCCAGGGGGACCCTGGTGAGAGCCGGTTCTATCTATCTCTTGAAGATGAGCTCTTGCGACTGTTTGCGACCGGGGCTGTCTCGTGGGTGATGGATCGCGCCATGCCCGAAGAAGAGGCAATTGAGGCGAAGATGGTGTCAAAGGCCATCGAACGTGCCCAAAACACCGTCGAAGCGCGCAACGCCGAGATTCGTAAGGACGTCTTGAAGTACGACGAGGTGATGAACGAGCAGCGCAAGGTCATCTACAAGCGTCGTCAGCAGGTTATTGACGGTGAGGACATTCACGATGCCACCCTGGAACTCATCGAAGAAAGTCTCGCGGACGTCGTCGCGGCCCACGTGGGCTTGGGCTTCGCCGAAGAGTGGGACATCAACGCTCTGGTTCTTGAGTTGCAGTCCTACTACCCGACCGAGCAGACCGTCGAGGCGCTGGGCGCGTACAACGACGCCGAAGAGATTGGGGCGATCGTTATCGACGAAGCGGTTGGTCAGTACGAGAAGAAGGCCGAGAACTTCCCAGGTGGCATCGACACCGCGAAGGAGATCGAGCGCGACGTCATGCTCCAGATACTCGACCAGCGCTGGCGTGAACACCTCTCGGACATGGACTACCTGCGCGATGGCATCCACCTACGCCAGACCGCTCAGCAGGACCCTCTCACGGCGTGGCAGAAAGAGGGGTACCTGATGTTCGAGCACCTCCTCGAATCTGTCGACATGGACTATGTGCGCTACATCACCCACGTTGAGGCGACCGCTGCAGTGGAGGAGAGCGTGCTTGACGAGGGTCTAGAGGGCGCGCTCACGAACGCGAACGAGGTCGCCCCGGGAGCCACGGAACTGCCGGCGCAGGTGAACGTCGGCGCGTCAGCGCCCACGGCGACGACCCGCGAGAAGATTGGTCGTAACGACCCGTGCTGGTGCGGCTCGAAGCGCAAGTTCAAGCAGTGCCATGGCCGACCCTAAGGCGGAGAACGCCCTTCGACTCGCCCAGGTCACGATCGAGGAGCTTGAGATCAGGTGGGACGCGGCGCGCGAGTACCTGAAAATCGACGCGAGCCGAGCGCGACACGCCCTTCTCAACGAGCGCGCCGCTGACCCGAATCTCTGGGACGACCAGGACAACGCCCGGGAGGTGACGACCGAGTTGGGACGCCTCTCCAACGACCTCGACTCCTTTGAGGCGTTGCGTCGTGAGCTCGACGACGCGGTTGTCTTGGCTGAATTCGCGCGCGAGTCGCTAGACGCGGGTGAGCCCGATGGCGCGACCTTCCAAGAACTCTCCGACGCCGTCGAGGTGCTCGGACGCGACATCGCCGCTCTGGAAAATCAGAGTCTCTTCAGTGGTCCCTACGACGAGAACGACGCGATCGTTGATCTGCACGCGGGAGCGGGCGGCACCGACGCGCAGGACTGGACCGAGATGCTGTTGCGCATGTATTCACGCTGGGCTGAGCGTCGCGGATTTGGGGTCGAGATCGACGAAGCGACCGAAGGCCAAGAGGCGGGTCTGCTGTCCTCCACATTCATCGTGAACGGGCGCTTCGCGTATGGATGGCTGTCGGCCGAGCGCGGCGTGCACCGTCTCGTGCGCATCAGTCCCTTCGACTCACAGGCGCGACGCCAGACAAGTTTCGCCAGCCTCGATGTGACGCCCCTTCTCGATGACAGCGCGGGGGAAGTAGAGATCGATGAGAAGGACCTACGCGTCGACACCTTTCGCTCCTCGGGTGCCGGGGGACAGCACATCAACAAAACCGACTCGGCCATACGCATCACCCACTTGCCGACGGGAATCGTCGTGACATGTCAGAACGAGCGCTCTCAGCACCAAAACCGTGCGAGAGCTCTGCAGATTCTTGAAGCGAAGCTCTCAGAGCGCGCGCGCGAGCAACGCCAAGCGGAGATGGACGCGCTCAGCGGCAACCGCTCAGACAACGCGTGGGGCTCACAGATTCGCAGTTACGTGCAGGCGCCCTACCAGCTTGTGAAGGACCACCGGAGCGAGTACGAGACGGGCAACGTAGACGCGGTGCTCGACGGCGATCTCGACGGTTTTATGGAGGCTGAACTGCGACGTCAGCGCTCGGCGTCGTAAAAGTTCCGAGTTGTTTCAATTGCTGGTGTTTGATGGATCAAGTCGACGAGAGCGCTTCAGTAGAATGGTCGCGTCATCGTGCCCGAACATTTGCACAACTATTCGATAATCCCAAGGGGGTGAATCCGTGATTCGATTCGAGAACGTGTCCAAGACCTACAAGAACGGCACCCCGGCCCTCAAGGACATCACACTCGATATCGAAAAGGGCGAGTTCGTCTTTCTCGTGGGTGCATCGGGTTCGGGCAAGACGACATTCTTGCGCCTCTTACTGCGTGAAGAGCATCCCGACAGGGGGCGCATTCTTGAGGCCGGACGCGACATCGGGGACCTGCCCAAGTGGCGCGTGCCCTATCTTCGTCGAAACATTGGTTGCGTCTTTCAGGACTTTCGACTTCTACCCAACAAGAGCGTCTTTGAGAATGTGGCCTTTGCATTGGAGGTCATTGGACGACCACGATCGACGGTCGAGTCGCAGGTACCTCAGATCCTGGAGTTGGTGGGACTGAGCGACAAGTCCAAGAATCGCCCTCACGAACTCTCCGGCGGAGAGCAGCAGCGCGTCGCCGTGGCCCGGGCTTTCGTGAATCGACCACTGATTCTCCTCGCCGATGAACCGACCGGCAACCTCGACCCCGCAAACTCTGAATCGATCATGGCGCTTCTTGAGCGCATCAACCGCACCGGCACGACGGTCGTCATGGCGACCCACGACAAGACGCTCGTGGACCGGATGCGTCGTCGCGTCGTTGAGCTGGACAGGGGCGAGATGATCCGCGACCAGGTGCGAGGGGTGTACGGCATCGACGAAGGGGTCGCGATCTAATGCGCGTCTACTTTCGCTACGCCTTCAAGGAGACCTTCGGGAACTTGTGGCGCAACCGGATGATGACCATCGCTGCTGTTCTGACCGTGGCGGTCTCGCTCTCCCTGGTCGGCGCGGCGTTGCTGCTGAAGCAGAGCGCGGCCCAGGCCTCGGTCGATTGGCAACAGGGCACCCGGGTGACGGTCTGGATGCAGCCCAACGCGACGTCAAACGAGATTACAGCGGTCGACAGTCAGTTGAAGGCCATGCCCATCGTCAAGCACTGCGTGTACTACTCGCAGGCTCAGGATTTCGCCCAAGCGAAGAAGATCCTGCCCCTACCCGAGTGGCAGGTGTTGAGCGTGAAGTCCGTGCCGTCTTCTTTCCAGTGCGTTCCAGTCGTGCCGTCAGATGCGTACACCGTCGAGTCAACGTTTAAAAGCCAGCCACATGTCTATGCTGTTACGGCGCCGAACCAACAGATTCGCTCGATGAACCGGGTCATCCGGGTGTTGCAGATCGTCTTTTTGGCCCTGGCGGCGGTGCTGCTGCTCAGCGCATTGGTGTTGATCCTCAACACCATTCGCATGGCCATATTCTCGCGACGGCGAGAGGTGTCGGTGATGAAACTGGTCGGCGCGACGAACTGGTTCATTCGCGTTCCCTACATCACCGAAGGGTTTATCCAGGGCCTTTTGGGCTCGGTGGTCGCCATCATCTTTGTGAGCCTGTTGAAGGAGTTCTACCCCCTGCACAACGAGTTCGCCCTCAACTCTTCGGCACTGTATGGAACCAACGCCGTGGTCTTGATCGTCGGAGTTGTCATCGGTTCGGTCGGATCGGGAATAGCGATTCGCCGCTTCCTCGACGTCTAGCTCTCCGCCTCGTGGAAGTCGATCGCCAGCGAGTTGACGCAGTAGCGCAGGCCGCTCGATGTTGGGCCGTCGTTAAAGACGTGGCCTAAGAGCCCGCACCGTGAGCAGAGGATCTCGGTTCGCTCACGAAACAGCGACCGATCGACACGTTCGGTGATCGTTCCTGGCTCGCAGGCGTCAAAGCTCGGCCAGCCGCAGCCTGAATCGAACTTTTGGGCGCTCATGAAGAGTACCTGGTGGCAACCGCCGCAACTGAAGACGCCGTTGGCGTCGACGTGGAGCAGAGAACCGCTGAAGGGGCGTCGGTCGCAGCCTTGCGCAGCACCGCGTACCGGTCGCGAGAGAGTTCCCCGCGCCACTCTTCGTCGTTCTTCTTGGTCTCAAAGGCCATGGCAGAAGTGCGTGGGTTAGAGCGCTCAGGAGTAGTTCGGGCGCGGTGACTCGTGAAAAGTCGGAGGGAACTCGGGCGTGCCCTCGAGCAGGCGAGTGAAGGCGCCCGCGAGGCCCTCGGGGTCGAGCCCGAGCTCGGCCAGCAGTGCGTCAGGCTTGTTGTGAGCCAAGTAGACACGCGGAGCGCCCAGAATGCGCGTCGTGGGATGGGGCTGGCCGAACTCCTGGGCCCTCAAGCGAATCGCCGACACCATCAGCGTCCCCGCACCGCCGTGGCGGGTGGCATCCTCAACCGTGATGACGCGCTCGTGGCGCAGAGCATCGTCGATCATTCGCGGATCGGGGGGAAGGACTCGAACGTCATAGAGCGTGACGCGCGATGCGTCGCTCCCCATGAGTTCCAGCGCGGCGTACGAGTTCGCGGCCATCTTGCCCAGGGCCATCACGCAGAGCGATCCGTCGCCCTCGATGACGCGACGTGCGTCGAGTCCCTCGCCCACTCGCCCGTCGAAGGACTGTGAGTCGGGGTATCGGATGGCGCTGGGGGAGGAGAGGGAGAGGGCGGTGTCGAGCATGACGGGGATCTCCTCCGCCGTGGAGGGCGCGAAGATCGTCATGTTTGGAATCGCCAGGCAGAGCACGATGTCGAGCAGGCCGTGGTGGCTCGGACCGTCGTCACCAGTGATGCCAGAGCTCTTGAAGATGAAGACGACCGGAAGGTTCAACAGACCGACGTCGAGGTTGGCCTGATCGAGGGCGCGCGCGAAGAATGTCGAGTACATAGCCACGACCGGCTTCATGCCGCCCATCGCCATGCCCGCCGCCGCGGTGACGGCGTGTTGTTCGGCGATCCCGACGTCGAAGAAGCGATCGGGATAGCGAGACTCGAACTCCAAGAGGCCCGTTGGACCGGCCATCGCGGCGGTCAAGGCCACGATGCGGTCGTCGGCGGCCGCGACCTTCACGAGCGATTCAGAGAACACCTCGGTGAAGGAGGTCATCGGCGCGCTCATCGCGTGGGCCGCCGGAAGCTTGTAGTCGTGCATCTTGGGGTCGTCGGTGACGGCCGGCTGATAGCCTCGACCCTTCTGGGTCAGCGTGTGCACCACGATAGGCCCGTCCCACTCGGCGGCGCTGCGATACGCATTCTCGAGCGACTCAATATTGTGACCGTCGATGGGGCCGACGTAGCGCACGCCGAGATTCTCAAAGAAGGTATGTGGCGTGACCATTTCGCGCACGACCGTGAACCCGTCAATGCCGTAGTAGGCGGCCTTGCCGACGCGGGGCAGGTGCGGGACTAGCCGGCGCAAGCGCTCGCGAAACGTAAGGTATCGACGGTTCAAGCGCAGTGTCGTCAGAGACTCCGACAGCTTGGACACGGTCGGCGCGTAGCTGCGACCATTGTCGTTCAAGATGATGACGACGCGCTGATTGGAGTGACCGAGATTGTTCAGCGCCTCATAAGACATGCCACCGGTGAGCGACCCGTCGCCCACCACCGCGACGACGTGACGCTGTCCGCCGTGGCCAACGAGTTCTCCGCGCTGCTGCAATGCCACCGACAGACCGTGCGCGTAGGAGAGGGCGGTTGAGGCGTGACTCGACTCAATCCAGTCGTGCTGGCTCTCTGACCGGCTGGGATAGCCCGAGAGGCCACCGCGCTGGCGAAGGTTCTTAAAGCCGTAGCGTCGACCGGTCAGGCCTGGTGGCCTGTATCGAAGAGCAGGATGTCCCTGGGCGACTCAAAGACGCGATGCAGCGCGATCGTCAACTCCACGACGCCGAGATTTGAGCCGAGGTGCCCGCCGGTCTTTGTGACGCTTGCGATGATGAACTCGCGGATCTCCTCAGAGAGTTTTTGCAACTGGTGATATGAGAGCGGCTGAAGATCGGCGGGTGTTTCGATCGACGGCAAGATCACGGGAGTCAGCCTATCGGTGTCATATTCGCGGGCGCGGAAGAATGATGCGCACCCGCTACGGCGAACACGAATGAGCGAGGAGACGCGGATGACTAGTCAGGCGAAGTGCTTGACGTGGACGTCGCGGGCGCACTGGACGGCGTTGACCCGGCCTCACCTGTTGTCGCGGCGGTCGACGTCTCAGTCTTGTCGGGCGTCGACGGCGTGGACTTCGATTCTCGACTGTCGTTCTTGTAAAACCCACCGCCTTTGAAGACGATTCCGACCGCGGAAAACACCTTGCGCAGTTCGCCGCCACAAAGTGGGCACACAGTCAGCGCGGCCTCAGAGAACTTCTGGACGGCCTCGACGCGCTCCTGGCACTCCTGGCACTCATATTCGTAGGTGGGCATGACTGACTCCGGGCAGAAAAACCGATCTGAGCAGTGTACCGGGCCAGGGGCACCGCTCAGCTCGTGACGTAACATTGCGAGGTGGACGACTTCCACCAACTTCGACGCGGAGGGCCTGTGGGTGCCGCTTTCCCACGTGACGTGGGCCCCTCTGAGGTCAGCGCCCGTCGAGCTCTGGCGCGTGGCCGAGTAACGATGCTGGCCTCCACCACGACGGCCATCGCGGCCAACACGCTTAACAAGGGCGACGTTCTCGCCACGGCGCGCGTTGCGGGTATCCAGGCGGCCAAGCGAGCGTCGACGTTGTTACCAATGGCCCACCCGGTGCTGGTCGGCAACGTGTACGTGAACTTCATGGTCGGCGACACCTACATCGACCTCGAAGCGGGGGTCGATACCGTTGACCGCACGGGTGTCGAGATGGAGGCCCTTACGGCCGTGACGGTCGCCGCGCTCACCATATACGACATGTGCAAATCGGCTGATCGGACGATGACGATAGAACACGTGGCTCTGTGGGAGAAGTCGGGAGGCCGTTCGGGCACGTGGCGCCGTGACGAGCCGTCGAGCAACGGCGTCGTCGGCCAGTAACTTCCGTTCGCCGCTACTGTCGTTGCAGACGAAAACGGGAGAACGATGAGCGCCATTCGTGGGGGAGTAGAGCAGAGTCGCGAACGCCTGGTGGCGCTCGTGTTGCTGCTCCAGCGCGCGTGGCAGTACGGCGCGCTGACTCAAGTGGAGATCCTGCGCGAACTCACCATCGATGAGTATCCCGTCGCCGCCAAGGGTCCGCGCAAGATTCGCGCTTACGAAGGCAGTGACTCCACGGTGCGTCAGAAGTTCGAGCGCGACAAGGCCCGCATTCGTGAACTGGGCTTCGTCATTGAGACGGTACCTAATGAAGACAATTTGGTGGGCTACAAGATCGACCCGTCCAGCGGCTACGCCCCGCCGATCCTATTCACGCGGGATGAGGAGAGAGTCGTGCGGCTAGCCCTTCGGTTTTGTGGCTTCGGCAAGTCGGGCGCCTTCAGCGTCTTTAACGACATTCCTGCGAGTGACGGCGGCCTCGAAGCATCGAACTACTACACGCCGGTACTTCGAGCGTTGAATCTACGTCGCGCCCTCTCCTTTGACTACCTCTCGGCGGTCAACAAGCCTCGCGTCGTGGAGCCGCTCGTGATTGATGTCATCAACGGCGCGAGCTACTTGGTGGCGCGTGTTCAGGACACCCGAGAGATCAAGGGCTATCGCTTCACGCGCATGACCTCCATGCCCGAAGTGCTCAATGAGACCTTCGACGCCTCTGATGAGGACGTTGACGTAGCGCGCGCGTGGCGGCCGGAGTTCGCGCGATCGCCACGTCCCTTTGACGTGGTCGTGGCCACGAATGAGGACCACG
Organism: Acidimicrobiales bacterium; assembly: GCA_050701895.1. Lineage (GTDB taxonomy): Bacteria > Actinomycetota > Acidimicrobiia > Acidimicrobiales > RAAP-2 > RAAP-2. The sequence goes on along the minus strand of JBOGFT010000034.1, from coordinate 14,650 downwards.
CCGATCTACTGGTGCGACAGTACCCCGGCGCGCTCGCTACCGCCAAGAAGAACGGCGCGGTGGAGGTGGGCATGACCTTCGAGAGTCCCCGGGCGGCGCTGCGCTTTGTACTGGACGGGGCTGACCGCGTGCGACTTCAGTCACCAAAGTCCCTCAAGAACGATCTCACTGCCTGGCTGCGCGGCGTCAACCGCGGCGACCTCCCCAGATCGAGCTCCCTTACTTTTGACGTGACCCCGGCGAACGACGTCTTGGGCCAGACGTTGCAGTTGCTGCACGCCGTCTACGCGAGTGAGGACGGACTGCGTATCAGCGAACTGTCGAGGCGCTTCTCACTGTCGCCCGAGCACGTACGCCTCATCATGGATCGGCTCGTGTCGCTCGAGCCGATGGCCGAGTCAAGCGATGGGACGGATCGGTTCCCCGCCCACGTGATAAAGGAGTGCGACGACTGGGACGATGAGGATGAGGACGATTCGCTATACCGAGCGGACTTCTCGGATCTACCCGAGGGGGCCGAGGACCCATCAGCCTTCATGTGGCGCGATCTCTTTGAACTAAACATTGCCCTGCGCGAGGCGTCGCGGATCTACACCGATCCGGCGATCTTCTCCGCGATCGAAAAGATTGAGCGGGCGACGAGTGCGCCCGTGCAGGTCGAGACGACGACCAGCGAGGACCTTCTCTACGAGGTGGAGCGCGCGATCGAGACTCACTCACAGATCAAGATCGACTACACGTCAGCGGAGAGCGATGAGTCCCACACCCGGGCGATCGAACCCAGCGAGATGAAGGTATTGAACGGGCACACGTACGTGCGCGCGTTCTGCACGTCGCGCGAAGGGTGGCGGACGTTTCGGGTGGATCGCATCAACCACGTCCTCGCGACGTCGCCCGCGCCCGAACGTCCCGTCGACCCCGTCGCCAACTGGTTGACCCAGGTGGGCGAGGAGGGGGACGAGGTCGTTGTTGTTGTGGAATCGCACAACCGCTGGCTGTTTGAGCCGCTTCCCGGAGCGGTGTGGCGGGCCCTGGATGACGGTCGTCACGCGGTCAAGTTTCGTGTGGGTGAGGGACGCTTCCTCGATTACCTCATGTTGCGTGCCGGACCAGGTGCCGTAGTGGTGACCGAGAAGTACGCGCTGGCCGGTCACGACCTCGCGCGCAAGATCGCCGCACAGCTCTAAGCGACCGTTGGGCCCCGAAAGGGGGCACGGTGATTCGTCTCATGCTTCGCCACTCGAATGACGTCACGTACTTCACCAAGGATGCGGCCCTTGAACTAGACGGGATGCGCGATGGGGGTCCCGGGTGGTGGATCCGCGGCGAGGGCGATACGCGCGATCGCGCGGATGTGTCCAGAGTGCTGACGACGAGCGCGCGCTCGAAGGTCGTGGGCTATGACCTCATCGTCGCGGCACCGCGCCCTATCTCCACGCTCCTGGCAATCGACCCCTATCACGGTGGCGGCGTGGTCGAAGCGCATCGAGCGTCGGTCCGCGCGAGCATTGAGTACCTCGAAGATCGGGCGCTGGTGGTGCGTGATCGGCGAAGTGGACGCGACCAAGAGGTGATGGCCACCTGGCAGAGCGTCGTTGCTTTCACTCACGGCGTCAATCGCCACGGCGAACCCCACCTTCACGATCACGTCTTGGTGGGGGCTCGACCCGCTGACCAACGTAACGTCCTCGACTCACGAGCCCTATTCGCTCACGCGCTTGCGGCCGACGCCCTATATCGCGCGTCGTTGCGCCACGAACTGGCGACACGTACCTCGTGGTCGGCGTGGCGCTCCTTCGAAGGCGTCGAGCGAGTCGTCGGGCTCGACGAAGGGTACCGGGCACTGTGGTCGGGGCATCATCGAGACCGCGGTGAGAAGCTCTCATGGACCCGCGACGAAGCGGCGAGATCGTGGTCTCGTGACCTCAACCGATTCGAGCCCCTCGGTGTCGTACCGACCGATCGAGCGCAGCGTGGGATGCTCGACGAGCATCGCTTCGCCGGCGCCCTCGAGGGTCGCTTCGACGTGGCGCGTCGACATCTCATCGCCGCCTGGGCCGACGCGGCTCCCTTCGGACAGGACCCCGGTGACCTGACCCGCCAACTCGATGAGATCTATCCTGAGCTTCGATCGCGCGCGGGCGTTCATGAGCCCACCATGGCTGTTCGCGACGCGAGGATGATCGCCACAGTACGACGGCACGGTCCTCGACCTCTTGAGCGTGTTCAGTTTGAGGAGTGGCGCGAGCGTTCGCTGGAGAACTCGCGTTCACGGGCAGGGCGCTCAAGATAGGGCCGAAATCGAGCGTCTTGGTAGGACGGCGTGAGTTGGACCCAGCGAATTTGGTTCCGCGCGTCCAGACCGAGGGCATGGCCCTCGCGCCCTCGGGCGATTTCGCTCAGCGTGAGGCGGTCGCGTTCGACCCAACTCAATGAGTGGCCCACAGCCCGTCCCTTCACGTCGCGCTGCACGCTTGGCGAGGGTGTCATCTCTTTCCCCGCGAGATGGCGGAGGGTCTCGAGGGTGGTGCGGTCGGCGATGCCGCCCAGGACCAGCGTGGTGGGAAACAGGGAGAGAAACCCCTCGGCCGAGGTACCCCAACGGGCCCGGGCTTGGGAGAGATCTTGCAGGCACGCCAAGGTCAGCACGCCTTGGCCTCCGCCCTCAGAGACAATGCCCGAGAGGCGCGGGAGCGGCGCGACGTTGGCGAGTTCATCCAGCGCTAGCAGTAGTCGCGCCCCCTCGTGGTGCCGATCATAGGTGGCGTGGACTAGTTCTTCGACGAGGCCGACCACCAGCGGAACGGACACGGCCTGATGGCGGCTGGGGGCGACAATGTGCAACTGATGGGGTCCGCGGAGGAACTCGTCGACGTCGAGGGGAGCCTCCCGGGCCGACGCTCGCGCGGCTTCAGTGCGCACGCCCGCGAAAAGACCGGACGTGGTCGACCAGATGCTGGAGCGCTCGCGTTCTTCGGTCGCGAGCACACCGTGCAAGAGAGAGACCGCGGGATGATGTTCGCCGTGACGCTCGCTCAACTCCTGTGCGAGGTCGTCGCAACTCCGCTCGTCCACGCGCGACGCAAGTTGACCGAGTGACTCGTTGCGCAGCGCGCAGGCGTGCATCAACGGCGCTACCAGTGCACCCGCTCGTTCGCTCCAGTGGTCGTCGCTTCGCTCTCCTCGACCTCGTCGCGCGACGTCAAGGAGGCTCCGCGCCGCTAAAACTGCCCCATCCCAGGTTGAAGATTGTCTTAGAGGTGAATATCCCACTCGGTGCACGCCACGTGGCGTGGGTACGGTTCCTGAGGGGTCGAAGAGCAATGTTGCACTATCGCGGCGTGCATTCGCCATCATTGACACGACGTCGTTCTTCGTCGATGTCACCACGCACGAATCATTTGTCATCAGGAGATTCGGAACGATGATTGAGGTTGTCTTTCCACTACGCGTGGGACCTAATACGAGTGTGGAACGTTCATCACCACTCATTGCATCACCGTGTGCACCTCGACCTAAGTAGATGCCACGCGACGAGTGCACGTGACACATCGGTCGTAAAAAATCTCGAAATGCTTGACATTGGTGTAAATAACGACTGAACTTTTAGTTGTCCTTCTGCGGAGGAGGTCTACGTTTTTCTTCGCGTTGCGTGCAACGCAGTGAAGAGCGCTCGTCCGCGAAAGGACCGTGCACTGCGATCAGTCGCCGTACAGTCGCGAGACTGGGTGGCACATGACCGAGTACATGAGATATCAATGCGGTGACTAGCAGTAGGAACACCACTCGGTGCTTCAGGGTCCCAATTTGATTCAACGTTGAGTCCCAAGGAGGGAAAGTGGCACCAGCCGCGAAGAAGAAGGCAGCGGCCAAGAAGGCCCCAGCCAAGAGGAAGGCCGCTGCGAAGAAGGCTCCGGCCAAGAAGCGTCCGGCCGCCAAGAAGGCCGCTAAGAAGCGTCCGGCAGCGAAGAAGGCTGCTAAGAAGCGTCCGGCCGCCAAGAAGGCCGCCAAGAAGCGGGCTCCTGCGAAGAAGGCCGCCAAGAGGCGGGCTCCTGCGAAGAAGGCCGCCAAAAAGGCGTAACCAGCTCTTTTTCGAAAGAGTGTGTTCTCGAGGGGGTCGAAGGACCCCCTCGAGTGCTGTCTAGGAACTCCCCACGTCACCCGGCTCGTCGACATCGAAGCGCCACGGGCTGTCGTTGATCATCCGCCAGTCAACCCCGAGGCGCTGGGCTTCGTGCTGGTGCCTGATTGCCGAGTCCTTGCCGTAGCGGAAGCGAAAGTCAAGACCCGTGGGAACAACGAGCACGTTAGTGCCGCGCGAAAGATAGTCGGTGACGATGGTGACGCCCGCGCCGGGCTGAAACTCTCCTAGTCCCCCAGGCTCGCGCAAGTCGCCGTGGACGACAATGACGCTCCCAAAGCGATCACCGAGCCGCGCGTAAGCGTTCTGGACGGCATCGTTTAAATTCGTGGCGTCCGACTCGAGCACGTCGACGCCAAGGTTGAGGGCGAAATGGGTAACGTCCTTCGATTCGCTTAGCACTATGACGTGTCGCGGCGCGCAGTTTCGCACGACGGCCGTCGCGAGTTGGCTCACCAGTCCTGTGACGTTCTCGACGCCGCCCTGGCGAAGTCGTTCTTTGGCGAGGTCAAAGCGCTTCAGCGGTACGACGAATACCTCATCGGCCATGACAATGAATGATAGGTGGCGCCACCCTCGGTACCATTTGGGGGTGACCCGCAAGCGCCCGGATCTTCTCGCCTATGAGCGGGCTCTCGTCAAACGTGGCGAGGTGGTCGTCGGAATCGACGAAGTGGGACGCGGCGCTCTCGCCGGTCCGCTCACCGTGGGCGCCGTGGTCCTCACCCACGTCACCAGAGCGCCCAAGGGACTGAACGATTCGAAACTTCTAACCCCGGGTGAACGTGAAGCGCTGGTGGCACCGTTGGAGTCGTGGGCGACGGACTGGTCACTCGGCTCTTCGAGCTCCAACGAGATCGATCGATGGGGACTTCGCCTCGCTCTGGCCGTGGCGGCGACCCGGGCCATCGACGGGCTGCAAGTCTTGCCAACTCACGCTCTGATGGATGGTCCACTCAACCTGCTCGACGCGCCACTTCGACTTGAGGATCAACTGAGTGGCGCGCCGGAACTGCGTTACGCGGGTCTGGCGCACACGACCCTTATCAAAGGCGACAGCCTGAGCGCCAGCATCGCGGCCGCCTCGGTCCTGGCCAAGGTCCAAAGGGACCGCACAATGGTGGGAATTTCGGATGAGTTTCCCGTCTATGGCTGGGCGGATAATAAAGGGTACGGCGTGCCACAGCATCTTCGCGCGTTGGGAGAGGTGGGGCCAAGTTGCCATCACCGCATCACATGGCGTTTAGGAGTTCAATCGGGCTCGAGCTTCGAAAATCGTCTAGAACGCACGTAAAGGGCGATAGCGGCTCCTTCTGCCTACGGCTTCGGTCCACCGAGAGCCATCCGATAATTACGAGACCGATCGCAAAGTACGGCTCCGAAAGTGAGTGAGACGCTGCGAGCACTAGTGGCGTACTCCTCCCGTCAATTCTTGATTCGATGCAAAATGCTCAATCGGCTAGCGCTCGGAAGTCCCCATGTATTTGGGTTCTCGGCCTGACGCATTCAACGGCCTCCCTTGTATGGGGGGCCGTTGAATGCGTTCCTTAGAAATTAATAGTGGTAATACTCGGGCGTGAAGACTTGGATTGGGCTTGGAGAGTACCCGATGCTGCTCTTCAGAGTCTTGATGATCTCACCGATGCCTCCACCGATGTAGTCATTCGTGGTGGCTGGCTGGTAGAGGTCAGGTAGTTGCACCGCGGCCAGGTTGGCGAATGCCTTCAGACTCGCCGTTCCGAACGTTGACGCCTTCACCGTCGCCGTGAGCGCAGGATTGTCGTATTTGCCGATGTTAAAGCTGGCTCCGGGCACGAACAGCGACTCACCCGAGGGGTAGTAGTCGGGAAAGTACGTCCAACCGGCGCCCCAAAGGCAAATGCTCCAGAGGTTGGCGCGCGCGGTGCAGATGCTCACGACTTGGTCGAAGGGCTCAGTGATGACCTTGACCGACATGCCGATGGACTTCCACTCCGAGACCTCCGTGTTCACCTGCAAGGTGAAGAACGGGATTCCGCTGCCGTAGAGCAACGAAATATTGAGTGGCGAACCCTTAGAGATTCCCTTGCCGCACTGCTTCGCGCTGGTACCCGGCTTCTCACAGAACGCGGTGCCTCCCTTGTTCACCCAACCGTGGCTGGTGAGGAGCTTCGCTGCCTTGCGTGGGTTGTAGGGATAGGGGTTCTTCGTCGAAGCTCCGCCAGATATTGATGTCGGGGTCACCGAAGGCATGGGATTGATCTGGGGATATCCGTAGCCCTTGAAAATCTTGTTGATGATGCCCGGCTGATCCACCGATAATTGCAGGGCTTGACGAATGTAGAGCTGATTGAGGAAAATCGCCTGCGGGTTCTTCGGGTTGAAATTGTATGCGGCATAGTCGACTGACCACGGCGATACGACTTCTATGTTGAAACTGTTGGCGATGGCTGGCCAGTTTGCTCCCGGCTTCGATGGTGTGCCGTTTTGAGTCAGAACCGTGTTGTCCACATAGCCAATGTCGATTGTGCCCGCGCGAAGATCGTTCTGCTCGGCCTCGGTGCTGGTAAACGCGACTTCCTTGACGAAAGCAACCTGGGCCTTTTGGGGACCGGAATAGGTTGGGTTCGGTACGAGGGTGGCGTTGCCGAGGTTGTCAAAGGCCGTCAATGTCCAAGGGCCGTCGACTCCGCTCTGCCACATGCTATCGGTGTACGTTGAAGTTTCGCCAGACTGCGCGTCCAGGTACGCCTCGACGGCCTTGCACGCGGTGTCGGTCGCAGCGGCTCCGAAGGTTCCCGTTGCGCAGGTCGACGTCACACCCGGAGCGGTGATGTCCCAGGTGTCGGGCATGGGCGTAATCTCCGAGAGGTAGTTATAGAGAATCCAGTTTGGGTTCACCGACTGCGAGAAATTCAGAGTCACCGTGTTTCCCGTGCCCGAGGCGCTCGCCAATTGGTCAGGTATCCCATATCCCTGGTTGTAGCCGCAGTAGGCGGTGGGGTCGGCCTTGTACATGTTCAAGAAGAACATGACCGACTGAGCATTTACGGTCTGGCCACTGGCAAATTGCCAGCCCTTCGTTGTGATGGTGATCGTTTTGTTGCCGTTGCTAAATACCGGCATATCTCCCAGTGAAAGGGTCGGTTGAACAGCAGCCGAAGATCCTAGGCCAAAAAAATACAGCGGACGATACATGAGCTCTTGAAATGTCGCGATGTTGGCCGACGAGAAGAACTGACAACCCATGTAAGGAAAGATGTAATTCGGGTTGGCGCCAGGTCCTTCAGCAATGGATATCGTGTTTGTCGGTGTACTAACGGTTGCCGCTTCGCTCACCGCCGGAATAGTCAGTCCCAGTAACAGCGCGGCACCTGCGGCGCCCAGCGCAACCAGGGCCCGAAATTTATGTTGTCTCTTCACCATTTCTTTGTAGTCCCCCTTGACTATCAACATTGTCACTTCCCGTTCGCCCATTCATTTCGAATGACCGAAGGCAACAGTATCGGTAATTCGGGGCGAAAATGGGTCAGATCAGGCGGGCAACCTGAGAGCGTCTGCATTTGGGACGGTCTCGCCACCCTTGACCCGCCATTTCGTGCCGGAGCGGATTGAGGGTTTGATCTCACCAAGCGTTGTCGCACACGACGCGGGGCAACTCGGTCGGCCGGTCAGAACGAGGCCGGGGAAGGCGCTCAGGTCATTAAATCTCGGTCGTCCTGCGGGCAGTGAAGCCAGATTGAGTGGTTGCTCTGCCCGAATCAAATCAGCTTTTAGCGAGGCGAGGAAGCGACCGGCTGCCCGAGCGCCCGAGCGCCGGCGGCTGTTACCGGAGCAACAGCGGACCGTTGAATTGCATGAAATACGGTAGGATTTGGCGTCTATGCGTCCGTTGCTGAGCGTCAACAACCTGAAGGTTCAGTTCGCTACTCGTAGCACCTTCGCCACTGCGGTCGACGACTTTTCCCTCAACATTTCAGAAGGCGAGTGTGTTGGTCTTGTCGGTGAGTCCGGTTGCGGGAAAACGACCACTGGACTCGCCATCATGCGTTTGCTGCCCGGAAACGGCAAGATCACCGGTGGCTCAGTGATTCTCGACGGTGTCGATTTGGCGACGCTAAGCGAAAAGGATATGCAGCGCCAGAGGGGAAACAGTGTCGCATTGATTCCCCAGGATCCCATGAGTTCGTTGAACCCCACGACGAAGATCGGTCGACAGATCGGCGAAGGATTCCGGATTCACAAGGGCGCCTCTTACGGCGACGCCCGCAAACGCGCCCTCGAAGTTCTCGAGATGGTCGAAATGCCAGCACCAGAAGAAAGACTCGATCAGTATCCCTTTGAGCTATCCGGCGGTCTACGCCAGCGCGTGGTCATTGCTATGGGCCTCGTCTGTGAGCCAAAACTGCTGATCGCCGACGAACCCACGACGGCACTTGACGTCACGATTCAAGCGCAGATCCTGGACATTCTCGATAATCTTCGCAAAGAGTTGGGGATGGCGGTTCTACTGATCACTCATGACATGGGCGTCATCGCCGGACGCTCTGATCGCGTTGATGTCATGTACGCCGGGAAAAAGGCCGAAGAGGGCTCGACGAGCGACCTCTTTCGCGCCATGCGCCACCCCTACACGCAGGCCCTTTTGGCGTCGATGCCGAATTTGGAGAATACGACGAAGCACGAGCTCGTGTCGATCGCGGGGATGCCGCCCGATCTGACCCACGCGATTGTTGGTTGTCGCTTTGCGCCGCGGTGCGTCTACGCCACCCAAGAGTGCCGCGATGTGGACCCTGAACTCACGCTTGACGGCACCCACTCCTACGCGTGCATTCACCCGACGGATGGTCCACTCCCCGTGAGGATCGCCTCGGCACCGGAGGCGGTGGCGGCGAAGCGCGAGAGCGTAGAACTCATTCGCGCCGAGGGCCTGGTGAAGGAGTTCGCCATTAAGGGCGGTCTTATTAGACACAAGGTTGGCGCCGTTCACGCGGTGTCCAACGTGAGTTTTACCCTCAACGCCGGCGAGACCTTCGGCCTCGTGGGCGAGTCGGGCTGCGGCAAGACCACGATCGGGCGGATGTTGGTGGGGCTCGAGCAGTTGACCGCGGGCGAGATCTACTACGACGGTCGATTGGTGACGTCTAAGAAGCACAAGCCCACTCGAAGTGAACGGCGAGATCGCCAAATGATGTTCCAAGATCCGTATTCCTCACTGGACCCGCGTATGAAGGTCGCTCAGATTCTCGGCGAGCCGCTCATGGTGCAGCGTCAGGGTACGAAGGCCGAGCAGAGCCAGCGCGTGACCGAGTTGCTCGAGTCGGTTGGCCTTGATCGCTTGGCGGCGGATCGGTATCCGCACGAATTCTCCGGGGGCCAGCGCCAGCGGATTGGACTGGCCCGAGCGTTGGCGCTGCACCCTCGACTCATCGTCGCGGACGAGCCGGTATCGGCGCTTGACGTTTCAGTCCAGGCTCAAATTCTGAATCTCATGAAGGGCCTTCAAAGCGAGTACAACCTCTCGTACGTCATGGTGAGTCATGACTTGGCGGTTGTCTACTACATGGCCGACACGATCGCCGTCATGTATCTCGGCAAAATCGTAGAGATTGGTGATGCGGAGTCTGTCTTTCGCTCGCCCGCGCATCCCTATACCCGGGGCCTCCTGGACGCCGTGCCAGTTCCTGATCCCGAAGAGGCCCGTTCGCGCATCGGGCGCGCCGTCGTTGGTGAGCTCCCTTCCTCGGTGCACCCGCCCTCAGGCTGTCGCTTTCGCACGCGGTGCCCCAGGGCGCAAGAGATATGCGCCGTTGAGGAACCTCCATTCGAGTATTTTGGCGAATCACAGCAGGCCGCGTGCCACTTTCCGCTGAAGACTCCGGTGTCCATCTCGGCGTCCAGGTCAGTCAACGGCGCGTAGGTGCCGCCAATCGATTTCGCCGCCTGACTTTCGCGGGCATCAGTGAGATGGCAACTGACCTATCGCTCGAGCAATCTAACTTCGAAGGCGTCGCGCATCGCCTCACCCACGTAGGTGATGGCCACGATGACGAGGACGAAGAGTAGGGCCGTCGGGTATATCTCCCACCAGTAGCCGTTCGGCTGGACGATCGCGCCATTTTGCATCATGGTTCCCCAGTCAGTCTGAGGAGCGGGGATGCCGAGGCCGAGAAATCCAAGCGTCGAAAGGAACAAGATGGCGTCGGCGACCGAGAACGTAGCGACCGTGACGATGTTACTCATTGAGTTGGGAAACACGTGGCGCCGGATTATGTGCCTCCGGCTAGCTCCCATGGCCGTGGCCGCTTGGGTGTACTCGAGTTTTTTTATCAGCAACGCGTCGCTTCGGATTATTCGGGCGTTGCCGAACCATCCCGTGACCCCGATGATGAAGATGAGGAACACGGTGGTTCTCTGGAACACGGCGATGAGGGCAATGAGCAGGAAGAGAAGCGGGATCGACAGCAACGCGTCGAGGACACGCATCATCACGGTGTCCAAGACGCCGCCGATGAAACCGGCGATCATGCCGTACAACGTGCCCACCACGATCGTGATGATGCCTGCGAGCATGCCGAGGGTGAGCGAGTACTCGCCGCCGAACATGATTCGCCCCAGCTCGTCAAATCCTGAGCTATCGGTCCCGAGCAAATGTTTGAGCGACGGGGACTGATTGAACGCGACGTTTAGGGCTTGGGCCTGGTTCGTTTGATTGGTGTGGTAGAAAATCGGGCCGACGTAGCAAAAGAAAACGGTCGCGAGCAGGAAGAGGACAGAAGCGATGGCCAGTTTGTTGTGAAGAAATATGTTCAGGCGTTGACGCCACATGGGGACGATGGCCTCGTTCGCGACCCCGGGTCCCGGCGGCTCAATGCCGCTGTCGAGCAGCGTGGTTTCGGACACCGAAGGGGCGGTCCGCAGACCAGCCAGGCTTCCTAAAGCGGGATCTAATATGTCGCTCATTGGTTTCTGCCCTGAATTCGAATTCGTGGATTGGCGACGCCGAGCATGACGTCCGCCATGAAGTTTCCGAACAAAGTCAGGATGGAGACGAGCAAGGTGATGCCTAGGACCGTCGGTATGTCGAGGGACGACGCGGCGGTGACCAGTTGTATGCCCAGACCGCTGTAATTGAAGACGCTCTCGATCACCACCGCGCCACCAAGGAGCGCGGGAATGTAGAGACCGAAGATGATGATAATTGGACCGAGCGCGTTTCGAAATGCGTGGCGGAACAGGACTCGACGAGCGCTGCAGCCCTTGGCTTTGGCGGTGCGGATGTAGTCCTGAACCAGCACTTCCAACACGGCGCTGCGCATGAAGCGACTAAGAAACGCAATGCTCAGCAACGTGAGGGTCAACACGGGGAGTATGAAGCCCACGGGATTGGTGAACATGGCCCAAGGAGCGACACCAGATGGTGGGGACGCGGGCAAGTGAGCCACGCCAAAACTAAAGAATTGAAGCATCAGAATACCCAGGAGAAACGCGGGAATGCCATAGAGCACGAAGGCCGTTCCGGTGGCGGCGTAGTCAAATGTGCTGTTCCTCCATGACGCCTGGTAGATGCCCATCGGGATCGCGATGATGATGGTGAAGACGAGCGACGAGACGGCGAGCCAGATAGTGCGCGGAACGTAGAGGGAGATGATGCCCCACACCGAGAGATTCTGCTTGTACGAGTGACCAAGGTTGAAGTGCCAGAACACTTGGACGATGTAGTTCCAGAAGCGAACGGGGTAGGGGTGAAATATCCCGTTCTGGACCCCCCAGCGGTGGACGTTAAGTTTGGTCGCATGCGTGCCTAGTACGGTGAAGGCCGGTCCGAGGGTGCCGTTGGGCTCGAAGTACGGAAGAGTGAACGTGATCAACATCACGATCAGTAGGACGATGATTGACTGCACCAGTCGTCGCAATATGTAACTAGTCACCGGGGTGAGTTTACCAGTCTTCGGTTGCCATTTTTGTTTCGCGTACGCGGGACTCAAGCGTGCACGCGAGTTCTTTGAATCTGCGCGCATCTCAGTCGCACAGCAGAGAAGGGCCCTCGAGGGGCCCTTCTCTGCTGTGCTGTCAATCGCGCGTGAGCGCGGCTTTAGTAGTGGTAGTACTCCGGCATGATGTCCTCAAGCGGGTTCGGAGCGTAGCCGATGCTGCTCTTGAGGGTCTTGATGATCTCACCAATTCCACCGGCGACAAAGTCGTTGGTCGTGTTGGGCTGGTAGAGATCGGGCAAGTCCTTTGCGGCCAAGTTGGCGAACAGCTTGAGCGATGCCGGGCCTTGGGTCGATGCCTTCACTGACGCGGTGAGCGCCGCGTTGCTGAATTTGCCAATGTTGAAGCTGGCGCCCGGCACGAAGAGCGACTCGCCCGAGGGGTAGTAGTCCGGTGCGTAGATCCAGCCCGCACCCCAGTAGCAGATGCTCCACAGGGATGTCTTGGCGGAGCAGATGCTGACCACTTGGTCGAAGGGCTCGGTGGTGACCTTCGTGCTGATGCCCAACGTCTTCCACTCTGAAATCTCGGTGTTGACCTGCAACGTGATGTACGGCGTGCCACTGCCGTAGAGGAAGTTGAAATCGAGCGCCTGGCCCTTTTTGATGTTGGCGCCGCAGTCCGTCGAGGCGGTACCGGGCTTCTGGCACTCAAGGCTGCCGCCGGTTTTCACCCAACCGTGGCTGGTCAGGAGCGACTCGGCCTTGGTCGGGTTGTAGGGATAGGGGTCTGACGTCGAAGCGCCGCCCGAGATCGCCAACGGGGTGACTGGCGGTAATGGGTTGATCTGCACGTAGCCGTAGCCCTTCAGAATCTGTTTGATCATTTGCGGTTGGTTGACCGCGTATTGCAGGGCCTGGCGAATGTAGAGCTGGTCCAAAAACGGGGCTTGTGGATTCAGCGGATTTAAGTTGAACGCCGCGTAGTCCACCGACCACGGCGGAGCGAGTTCCAGGTTGTAGTTACTCGCTATGGAGGGCCAGTTCGCGCCGGGCTTCGAAGGCGTACCAGCGGACGTCAGCACTGAGTTGTCGATGTACCCGAGGTCAATGGTCCCCGCGCGAAGTGCGGTCTGCTCCGCGCTTGCGGTGGTGAAGGCATCCTCCTTGAAGTACTTCACCTGGGCCTTTTGTGGTCCGGAGTACTTGGCGTTGGGAACGAATGTGGCGTTCCCCAGGTTGTCGAAGGCAACTAACTTCCACGGCCCGCTGTCGCCAGACTGCCACATGGCATCGGTGTACGTGCTCGTTTTCGCGGACTGGCCCTGCAAGTACTTGAGCACCGCGTTACACGCGGTGTCGGTGGACTTGGCGCCGTAGACGCCGGTTGCGCACGTGGACGTCTTGCCCGGGCCGGTGATGTCCCAGGTGTTGGGCATCGGCGTGAGCTCCGAGAGGTAGTTATAGAGGATCCAGTTGGGGTTCACCGACGTGGTGAACTTGATGGTCACGGTGTTGCCCGAGCCGGTGGCCGAGGCGACTTGGTCGGGGATTCCGTATCCCTGGTTGTAGCCGCAGTACCCGGTGGGGTTGGCCTTGTACATGTTCAAGAAGAACATGACCGATTCAGCGTCGATAGTCTGCCCGTCGGCGAACTTCCAGCCTTTCATGTCGATCGTGATGGTCTTGTCGCCGTTGCTGAAGAGGGGCTTGTTCGCGGTGGAGAGCGGAAACTGGACCGTGCTGGTCGAGCCGAGGCCGAACCAGTAGACGGGCCTAAACATCTGGTCGCCAAATCCGTTGATATTCGCCACTGAGAAGTACGTGCAACTCATATAGGGAAAGATGTAATTCGGATACGTTCCTGGCGCTTCGGCCAGGGTGATCGTGTTGGTCGGCGTGCTTGCGGTGGACGCCCCACTTATTGATGGCATCACCAGACCCAAAGTCGACGCGCCACCAACCGCGACGATCGTGACTAGTGGTCCGTCTTTGAATTAACTAAGGTGAGCGCGGATCGTCCGCGTTGCACTTTGGCGATGATCTCTTCGGCGGGCTTCTTCCATATGAACTGCGTGGGATCGTCGTTCCAGTGCTGTGTCCACCGATTGATCTCCTCTTGCAGATGGGCGACGGAGTTGAAGGCGCCCTTCTTTAGTCGGCGATAGGTGAGCTTGGCGAACCAGCCCTCGAAGAGGATCAGCCACGAGGAACTCGTGGGCGTGAAGTGCAGGTGCCAGCGAGCTCGCCGGGGGTGGGCCAGCCACGTCGTGATGAGCTCGGACTTGTGCGCAGAGAGGTTGTCTAAGACCACGTGGATCTCGAGTGAACGCGCCACGTGGGCGTCGATCTCTTTAAAGAAGGCGAGCACTTCTTTGGAGGAGTGGCGATCCTTCGTGCCGTGGAGCACTTCGCCGGTCGCCACGTTCATCGCGGCGAAGAGGTCGGTCGTGCCGTGACGCTTGTAGTCGTGGGTCATGGTGGAGCCGCGTCCCTTCTTCATCGGCAGACTCGGCTGGGTGCGATCGAGCGCCTGGACCTGGGTTTTCTCATCAAAGCTAAAGACCACGGCCCGCTCGGGCGGGTTCAGGTAGAG
>JBOGFT010000033.1:0-4093 GCA_050701895.1 Acidimicrobiales bacterium | reverse complement strand
AGCCCACCCAGAGTGGAAACGAACAGACGAGGTCTTCAGTGACCCTTCGACCAGTCGCATCATGCGAGTCTGGCTCGACGCCTCGGGCGAACGCCACTACGTGCCTGAGGGCAAGGGGCACGCAAGCTAAGCGGCTGCCACGCGAAACCGAATTGGTCGTGAAGGTCGACTGACACTAAGCCTTGGCCCAGAAATGGGCCGCCGCTTCTGATTTCTCACTCCTTCGTTTCAATCACATTGACTCACATTTGAGGACGCGCGCTGACGGCGGTTAGCCGGAGTGCCGATGTGGCTCCTCCAGGCGATTGTTCATTCTCTTGTTATATGTAATCATTAGTACATGCACGTAAATGAGTCGCCAACGTCAATGGACGACAACGCAGTGCTCGACGCCGTGCTCACCGCGAGCCGAGCGCTGGTCGCGCTGGCGGCTCGATCCCTTGCTGACGTTGGTGAAGAGGTAACACTTACCCAGTACCGCTCGCTCGTGATACTCGCGGCCCAGGGACCCTTGGGCGTGGCGTCCTTGGCGGAAGCTGTGGCCGTGACTCCCCCGACCGCCTCGCGCCTGGTCGATCGACTGGTGCACAAAGGGTTGGTGAGACGCCGCACCGACCGGCACGACCGGCGGCAGGTGCGAATTGGACTGACCGAAAGCGGTCGACACTTGGTGGACGTCGTCACCGATCGACGTCGCGCGGAGATCGTCGCTCTCCTCAGTGCGATCCCGCCCGAGGTGCATCAGGCGATGGCCCTCGGGCTAAGGCATCTTGCCGAGGCAGCCGGTGAGGCGCCCGACCAGGACTGGAGCATGGGTTGGAATCTCTGAGCAGCGAAGACCCCTTAACTCCTTCGACGCGAGAGGGCCGACTTCGTAATTTCGGTCGCGCCGCCTGGCGATCGGCGATGACCCGGGCGTCACGATGGCTCAGCAGATCGTCGTATCTCCAAAAGTGGCTGGTTCTGGGGACCCTCATCGGCGCCATGGCCGGCATGGGCGCGGTCGTGTTCTACGAGGCACTGCTCGGCGCCACCCATCTCTTCCTGGGCATTCTCGCTGGTTATCGGGTCCCCACCCCGATCAGCGAAGGAGGCCGCGTTGGCTCGGCGTCGTTCACTCGACCCTGGGCTCTTCCCCTAGTCGTCGGACTCGGCGCACTACTTGGCGCCATCCTCGTCTTTCGCTTCGCCCCCGAAGCGGAGGGCCACGGGACCGACGCCGCCATCTCAGCCATTCACCACAACCCGCGCGGCATTCGCTTTCGGACCGTGATCGTGAAAATTGTGGCCTCGGCTCTCACCATCGGATCGGGTGGATCCGGGGGACGAGAGGGGCCAACCGGGCAAATCAGCGCGGGCTTCGCCTCCCTGTTGGCGCGCGAGCTCGACTTGAGCCCGACCGACGCACGCGTCGCCGTCTCCACGGGAATCGGATCAGGTATCGGAGCGATCTTTGGCGCGCCCCTCGGTGGAGCAGTGCTCGCCACGGAGATCCCCTACCGTGACGACTTCGACGCGCAGGCGCTCCTCCCCTGCTTCATAGCATCGACGGTGGCCTACCTGATCTTCGCCGCGGTCAAAGGCTTCACGCCTCTGTTTGGTTTCAATCTTTCCTACCGCTACAGCGATCCAACGAACCTGCTGTGGTTCACGCTCATCGGCGTGCTCGGCGGCGGCGTCGGGCTCCTCTACGCCAAGGGCTTCTATGGATTCGCGGCTGGATTCGAGCGTCTGCGCCTACCGCGTTGGACGAAGCCCCTCCTTGGCGGGCTAGTGGTGGGATCGATTGCGGTCGCTGTCCCTGAGGTGCTGGGGACCGGCTATGGCTGGATCCGACAGAGCTTGGGTGGCCAACTTCTTCAGCTGCCGCTGTGGATCGTCCTCATCCTGCCCTTCGCGCGAATTATCGCCACGGGTCTGTCGATTGGCTCGGGTGGATCAGGAGGAATCTTCGGTCCAGGCATGGTAATCGGAGCTTTCGTCGGAGCTTCGGTGTGGCGACTTTTCGAGCCACTCGTTCCCTCGATGGGTCACAACCCTGCCCCTTACGTCATCATCGGGATGATGTGTTGCTTGGGGAGCATCGCACGCGCGCCCTTAGCGGTGATGTTGATGGTCGCCAAGATGACGGGAAGTCTGTCTGTCCTCGCGCCCGCCATGATCGCGGTGGGACTCGCCTGGTTCATCGCGCGTCGCGCCGGAGACACGATTTACCGAAGTCAGTTAGAGAATCGCTCCGACGCGCCCGCTCAGAGACTCCTCGTCGGAATGCCCCTCTTGGCCAACGTGCGCGTTACGAACGCTATGTCCCCGGCTCGTCTAGTGCTGTCTGACGATGTCGCACCGTCTATTGCTCGACGTGAGATGAAGGACAACGGAGTTCCGGGCGCACCAGTAGTCGACCGGGAAGGTCAATTCGAAGGCAGTGTCGGTCTCGACGTGCTGAAGGAGGTCGAAGACGGCGGCGCCCGAGAGCTCAGCTCATATCTCGACCCATCGACGCCCAGCGTACGGGAGTACGCCACCTTGGACGTGGCCTTAGAATCGCTCGTTGGCGCCGGGCAACGCTGGATTCCCGTGCTCGATGACGATCGTCGCGTGCTAGGAACGATCGCGATCTCAGACATCGTCCGCGGATATCGCCTGGGCCTGCTAGAGAGCCTTTCGACCAACGTAGAAGGCGACGACACGAACATTTACGACGTGACCGTCCCGGCTAACTCGCCGCTCGTAGGGCTCTCCTTTCGAGGGGTGTCGCTGCCCAAGGACGTGGTCGTCACCGCAATCTTTAGATCTCGTGACCTCATCATCCCCACCGGCGATACCGTCTTTGAGTCCGATGATCGTCTCACCCTCATCGGACAATCTGAGAGCGTCCGTGCCCTGAAAGAGCATTCCGTCGTGCGAGCGATCCCACGTCGCGAACACTAACTTGATGGCGAATTGGGGCCTCCCGCAGCTCCAAATGAGGAGCTCAGGTGAGCTCGGCCGCTGCTCCGAAGCCTTCGGGAACCTCGATGACCACGGCCTCGCCCTCGACAACGACGTCGCCGCCAATCTCAACTCGCGATGCTACCGATACGCGCCGTCCCTCGACGCTGGTGACTCGACCGCGCACCACCAGTTCAGGACCGAGGGGCGTGGGACGCCTGAATCGCACGGCCAGCGTGCCCGTGACACAACGATGTGCCGGCCCGCCGTCGTCGAGACGACGTCCTTCAGCGCGATACAGCGCCGCCGCCCCGGTGGCCGTCGAGTGGCAGTCGATGACGCTCGCCAGCAGGCCCCCGTAGACGAAACCAGAGATCGCGGTGTGGTAGTGGGCGGGGGTGAAGCGCGTCACCGTCTCGTCACCGTCCAAGCGCGTCTTCAGTTGGTAACCACGTTCGTTGAGCCGTCCGCAGCCGTAACACAGAGCGAAGTGATCGGGATAGAGGCTCTGGATATCTGGCTCGGTCTCTCCCACGGCGCGATGCTAGTTCGAGGTGTCAGCGCCGGACTCGCCGCAACGTGCTGGGCTGAGTTTCGACGGGCGGCGGTGGCCTTGGTGGACTTCGTCCACCCATCGGGCTCTCGGTGGGCCGGGCGGGACGACTGGGTGTTCCGAGAGAAAATGACCTAGGGGTGGGGCCATGTACTGACGGAGTCAAGAGAAATGAAACACCGTGATGGCGCGGACGACGAAACGGGACCACGTGATCGGCCCCGTCGATCAATCTCTACTTGACGACGCGACGTCAAAGCGCGGTTGCCTGCTGTTGCTTCTCTCAAGCAGAACCGCACCAGGAGGGACGTATGTCAGATTAACTACCGCACTCCTCAATGCGCTTTGACTCGACCGAGGTCGGCAAGACCATGACCGAGATCGTGGCTTATGGCACCGCCGTGACCTTCAAGACCCGCGGATAGTCGGTCGATCCGTGGTCGTGCTCATTATCATCGCGGTCCTGCTCGCATTTCTCGCGGTGAGCCTCTTCCTGCGTCGCCACGGCGAGTCCGACCGAGCCCACCCAGAGTGGAAACGAACAGACGAGGTCTTCAGTGACCCTTCGACCAGTCGCATCATGCGAGTCTGGCTCGACGCCTCGGGCGA
>JBOGFT010000032.1:0-7153 GCA_050701895.1 Acidimicrobiales bacterium | reverse complement strand
TCTCTTCGAAGTGCGGATCGTTAGAGACCTTGAACGAGTCCACCTTCCAGGGCTGGAGGCCGTGATCCTTCCAGATGCGCGCGACGGTGTCGTGACTGATGCCGAGGTAGCGGCCGAGGGACCTGGTGGACCACTCGGTCGATCCGTCCTGGGGTAGGAAGTTCCTCGTGAGATTCACCACCTCAGCGACCGTGCCCTCGGGCAGTGAGGGCTTGCGTCCTCGACCCGGAGCGATCACGCCCACCGAGTCAAGACCGTCTTGTTCGAAGCGTCGTCGCCACCGACGAACGGAGTTGGACCCGACCTCGAGGCGACGGGCGACCTCGTAGATCGCTGCTCCGTCGGCGCACAGGAGGAGAGCTTTGGCTTGCACCACGGTGCGATGTGCCAGGGTTGACGAACGAGACCAGTGTCGTAGCGTGGCTCGTTGCTCGTCGGACACACGAAGGGGAGGCGCGGCAAGAGTTGAGGTCATTCCTCAATACTAACCACTTCCACTATTTCTCTGACGGACCACTAGGATTCCTTAAAACAGTGGAGAAACTGAGTGAGCTTGTTGCGCTGACCGCTTGAAACCGCCCATTCGATCAACCTGTCATCCGACCTATGAGCTCGGCCACGCCGGACCGTCGGACTCTATTCAAACTTGCGGACCCTTCCAGATTTGTGGTGAAACTTTGAGCAGCACGCGCAAGAGCTCAGTTCGTAATTCGCCATAGCGAGGATCCTCGATAAGTTCTTCATGCGATCGAGGACGAGGCAACGGAATATCTATGATTGCAGCCACTTTCCCTGGCTGGGACTGAAACACGACAACGCGGTCAGACATGTAGATCGCTTCATCGATATCGTGCGTCACCAAGACGGTCGTAGCCTCAGCCGCTTCGATGATCTGCCCAAGGTCAGTTTGGAGCGCAGTGCGGGTGAACGCGTCGACCGCTGACAAAGGCTCATCCATGAAGAGTACGTCAGGACTCCCCACGAGCGCACGTGCGAGACCCACACGCTGTTGCATTCCACCCGAAATCTGAGTGGGGTAGTAATTGGCAAACGCACTTAGGTCAGTGAGCTCAAGTTGGCGAGAAACTAGCTCTTCGTCTGATTGGGTACGCTTTACCTTCGAAGTGCGCGCCGTTAATCCAAACGCGATGTTCTCAGATACAGTAAGCCACGGCAAGAGAACTGGCTCTTGAAAAACGAAGCCGACACCTTCGGGGACTGAATCAAAGCGTTCATTTCGTAGCGTCATCCAGCCTTCATCACAGTTGACTAGGCCGCTCATCATGCGAATGAGTGTTGTTTTGCCGCAGCCCGAGGGTCCGATTAAACTGATGAATTCTCCTCGGGTGAGCGAGAAATTTATGTCCTCCAGGACAGTGAGCATTCCCGAACTATCGGGGCGTGGGAATCGCTTTGTCACGCCGCACACTTCAAGTACCGTTGCGGCCCGCCCTTCTTTAAATTGTCTTGACATCGCAGTTCATCCTTGGTGGTCGTGGTTCATCTAATTATCCGGGAACTCCTCCCTGCACTGCCTACCCATCATCCCAGGAGGCAGTATCCATCACCTCGCCTTCCCCCCCTTCACTGCCTTCACCTGAACGGCAATACTCCATGGGGCGAAAGTCCGACGAGCAAGATTGATTAGGACAGTGAGGATCACACCGACGAGCGATGAGCAGATCACTGCCGCAAGGAGCGAAGAGGTCTGGAAGTCGTCCCCAAACGTGGAAACGAGCCCACCGAGGCCCCTCAAGGAGATATCCATGCCGCCGATGATCATACCAATGAGCCCCTTGGCAATGGCGATGTTCAGACCGGCAAAAATGTAAGGTACCGCGTTGGGGATTGCGATTTTACGGACTATTTTGCGCTCCGGGACGTGGTAAATGCGCGCCATGTCGAGCATGATCGGCGGCACCGACTTCACACCCTCGCACGTGTTGATGATGATGGTCCACACCGACAGTAAGAACACAATCGCGACCTCGGCCTTGATCCCAAGACCGAACCAAATCACGAGCAGAGGGGTAAGCGCAATAATCGGCGTAGCCTGAAAGAACGTGACGTACGGCGCCATCACGCGTTCAACCGTCCGGTGTCGGCCCATAAGGATACCGAGAGTAATGCCGACAACAACTGCCAACGTGTAGCCCAAGAAGAGATCTTCCATCGCACGGAGGAAGGCGGGTCCGAGTGTTCCATCGTCAACGAGATGGAAAAAGGAGCGCACCACGAGGGTCGGAGTTGAGAACAAGATCGGATTCGCACGACCACCTTCGTATTGCCAAAAGCCGAGGAACACCGCAACCGAAGCGGGCCCGATCAAAAGCGCTCGTCGCCGCAAGAACCTTTTCCGCCACTTCTTCGTAACTGTCGAACTCGAAGGCACGCTCACGTCGGTCGCCGACTCGAATTTATCGGTGATAGTCATGGCGACACACTCATTGAACAAGTACTTATGCAAATAGAACCGGAACTATTGGTTAGGCATGAATTCATGTGACGCATTACGACTCGACTCCTCAAGGATCCGCTGTTTATGAGCACCTTACCAAAATTAGACAAGCCACTTTGAGCGGGTGGCGCCAGCGCCCGAATCTTGGAATCTCATTCAACGCACCTCCGGAGTTCGACAGTTGTAGGTAAGCACGCTCACCGATCTGAGCATTCACGAGGAATACCGCCAGAGGGGCTTGTGGCGTGTAGTGGCTACGCGGCTTTTTTGACCCGCGGGCACGGGGTGTTTGAAGTTCGAGGACGATTGCCGGCTCCCGCGATGTCCAGGTCGCGAAGTATCTCGCGCTGACGTGACGTGGTCTCGGTGCGCTGGGTGACGCTGCCGGCTGGTCCGGCGAAGGTGCGGAGGTGAATGCGGTCGAGTTCACGGCGCAGGTTGCGCCAAGTGTCGCCGGTGGCACGCTCGGCGACACGAATCAGCATGAGGCCGAGGAAGCGGAGCGTGACGTGGGCGCGAATGCGCTCTTCTTTGCGGTGGTGGACCGGGCGTAACTCCAAGGTCTGTTTCATCTTGCGCAAGGAATCCTAAACTTCTAACAGGCGCTTGTAGAGACGGGCCGTATCTGACGATGAGAGCGAGTCGTCCGAAGAGCAGAGCCTTCCCGTCGAGGCGGGCTTCGGAGGCGATCTTCTTCTTATCGATCACGATCGCGCCACTCTTCCTCGTGAGGTAGCGGGCGAGGGTGAGGTGAGCGAGCAGTTCGCCCTCGGCCGACAGGCCGGCGTCGCCGACTCTGGTCGACGTCGCCAAGAACTCGGCTACGAGACGAACGAGCGCACTCGCGTGCCGACTCTGGTCGCGACGCATCTCCGCGAGATTTTGAGTGACCGAAGCGTCGAACGTTGTCGTCTTCTTCGGTCTCGAAGTAGGTGGAGGTCGTGTCAAAGAGGATCACGTCCACTTCTAAGTTGAGCAGATTGTCGAACGAGAAGAAAACCTCACGCTGGACCCGGGTTCGACAGTTGTAGGTGAACGCGTTCTTTGATCTGCCCGTTCACGAGGAGCAATGCGAGAGAGTGGTTTCGCGTGTAGTGCCTACGCGGACTTTTTCTGTCTGCGGGGGTGCGGAGTCTGAAGTGCAAGGACGACGGGCGGTCCCTTGATGTCGAGGTCGTGCAGGATCTCACGCTGGCGAGCAGTGGTCTTGGTGCGTTGAGTAATGCTGCCGGCCGGTCCGGCAAAGGTGCCCAAATGCATGCGATCGAGTTCACGGCGAAGGTTGCGCCAGGTGTCGTCGGTCGCCCGCTCCGCGACGCGAATCAACATGAGACCCAAGAAGCAGAGCGTGACGTGGGCGCGGATGCGCTCCTCCTTGCGGTGATGGACCGGGCGCAGTTCCAAGGTCTGTTTCATCTCACGCCAGGAGTCTTCGACCTCGAGGAGACCCTTGTAGAGGCGGGCCATGTCCGAGGCCGAGAGCGAGTCGTCGGACGAAGAGAGCAGGAACTTGCCGTCCAGGCGGGCCTCGGCCGCGACCTTCTTCTTATCGATCACGAGGGAGCGGCCTCTCCTCGTGAGGTAGCGAGCGAGCGTCGGATGCGCGAGCAGTTCACCCTCGCCCGCGAGGCGCGCGTCACCGCGCTTTGCTTCGATCGCTTCAAGTTCGTGAGCGACACGCTCAAGGGCACTCTCGCGTCGACTCTGGTCTCGTGTGGCCTCGGCGAGATTGCGACAGATGACGAAGCGTCGTCGGGCGGTGCCTTCAGGAGAGAGCCAGACCTCTTTCACCTCGAGGTGGTCGCCGACCTGCTGGTAGCGTTCGGCGCGCGCCAAGGCCTCGGTGTTGTCCTTGCCCGAGCGCAGCTTCTCACCGAAGAGGAAGTGGCCGCCGCGCTGGAGATACGTGCGGTTCTCGCTCGAGCTAAAGCCCCGATCCCCGACCCAGAGCACGCGGTGCAGCTTCCAGTCACCAAGTTCGTCGTGGACCTGGCGGATGACGAGCGTGTCACTGGCGTTGCCCGCGAAGGACCAGACTCGCACGGGGATCCCCTCTTTGGTGACGGCGAGGCCGATCACGACCTGAGGGCGGTCGGGTCGTGAGTCCTTCGAGTGCCCGAAGCGTCGAAAGTCGTCGTCGACCTCACTCTCGAAGTAGGTGGAGGTGGTATCGAAGAGGATCACGTCGACTTCCAAGTTGAGCAGCTTGGCGACCGAGAAGAAGACCTCGCGCTGGAGCTGCTCGTCCACCTCGAGCAGGAAGTCCATGGCGCGGTAGAAGACCTGGGGATCAGCACCGAGCTCGACCATGTCAGGAATCGCCACGTCGAAGCTCGCCCACTCCAGGGCGGCCCGTTTGGACGAGGGTGCGAGGCAGCGATTCGCCACGAGTGAGAACAACACTCGTTCGACGGCGGGATCGAGGCGCCGAGCACCCGCGCAGTTCTGCAGCGCCTCGTCGATGCCCAGGCGCCGCCAGAGATGGTCGAGCACGTAGGCACCACCGTAGGGGCGAGAACCGAGGAAACGTAACTCGGAGCTGGCTGACGCGACGAGCGCCTGGTCGGGCTCTAAGAAGCGCGAGATTGAACGCACGAGACGACTCAGCGCCTCGCGGTCGAGCTGGCCCTCGCGCCCGAAGGAGTAGACGACCTCCGCCTGGGACTGGCCGCTCTGGTTGCGCACGTTGTGGGCCAACTGGCAGTAACGAACGGTGGAGCCGTCCTTATTCCTACGCTGAATCGTCCGCAAGTACATGCCTGTAATTCTAAGCCTGTCTACCTATGAATTCGATCATTACAGACGAAAACGTGTGCCTACGCTCTCAGCGCATTCTGACCATCCCGCAGCCCGTTGACCAGGACATCCACATCGCCGTGTGCCCGAAAATGGCTCTCAACTGTCGAACCCGGGCTGGAGGGGCCCTTCCGCGTCGAGCAGGAAGTCCATGGCGCGGCAAAAGGCCTGGGCGTCGCTTCCGAACTCGACGATGTGCGGGATCGCGACGTTCTCACTCGCCCACTCGAGCGTCGCGAGTTTGGATGAGGGTGCGAGCTGAGGAAACGCAGCTCCGAGGTCGCCGACGCCACGAGGGCGTGGCCGGGCTCTAAGAAGCGCGAGATCGAACGCACGAGACGGATGAACGCTCTGCGGTCAAGGGCCTTCGCGACCAAAAGAGTAGACGACCTAGGCCTGGGACTGACCGCGAGCGTTGCGCACGTTGTGGGCGAGTTGGCAGTAGCGCACGGTAGAGCCGTCCTTATTCTTGCGCGGAATCGTCCGTAAGTGCATGACTGTAGTTCTGCCAACGCAATCCAGACTTTCAACGATGACGGACGAAAACGTGTGCCTGCGCTCTCGGAACATTCTGAGCACCTTCCAGCGCGTTGACCAGGTCGTCTGCATCGGCGCGCGTCCGAAAACGGCTCTCAACTGTCGAACTCGGGTGTCTCGATCCTGCCCCGACAACGGGCCGGTTTTCATTCGTCGTGGGTTCTCCGCAGGGCCGTGGGAACCGAGTTTCCACGAGCCGCGATTCGCCCACTGGATTATCTCAGTTGGACAAATATCGGGGCTGGCCACCCGCAGCGCCGTGTGATCAAGTGAGACGTTTCGAGCCGACCAAGGTCAGGGCAACCCGAATGGAGATGTAGGACGCCGTCGGTAGCCAGCGGATCAAAGAACTCCGGCAACGCGACCACGATGGACGTAGTGTTCCCAGAGTTTGCGCGGCCGGTGTCCGCCGCGCTCGTAGCTTTCCTTGACCTGCTCGATTTCATCTGGGCTGAGCGGAAGGACCCTGCCAAGCTGAGTAGCGATGATGAGGGTCCTCGCGTTCTCTTCAATATCGAGGCAGTCCATAAAGAGCTCCTCAATACTGCGCGCAACGACAACTGTCCCGTGGGCGCGCAATAAACAAGCACCCGCCTGTCCCAGGGTCTTCGCGACCGCATCGCCTTGCTCACGTGAGCGAATATGGGTCGGATCGGGATGAACGGCAAACCCCCCTGGGAACTTATAAGCAAAATGGCGAACCGGCAACAATGGGCGGTCGACCATCGTAAAAGTCGTCGACAACGTGGGGTGCCCGTGGCAGATCATGTTGACGTCGAAGCGGGCTCGATAAACGCCGGTGTGGATTGCCGTCTCCGCCGGAGGCGTCCCTTCACCCTCTCGCACCTGACCCTCGAGATCGACGACAATCAAGTCGGCAGGTGTGAGCGCAGCGCGACTCATGTCTCGTGGCTGGATCAAAATGAGGTCCGTGCCTGGAACTCGAGCGCTCAGGTGTCCACTGTAGTCAAGGATCTTCGCGAAAACCAGCAAACGCGTACAGGTCACCAGATCATCGCGCAATTGGGAGTTATCTTCGTCAGTCATCGGCTCCATCAAGTCATTCGGTTCGACATTTCCTTCTTAATTTAAAGTACTCGATATGCGTAACTCCAGATACCGGTCCACTTGCGCGCAGAACACGAGACACGTCGGCCCATGATCACAACGAGGAGACCGCAGCCGAAGCTCGTGCGAATGGCGATTCTGGAGGTTTTCGTACAGTCATTCTGATTGAAAGGGCTATATAGGTAACTACGCAGGCACAAGATGTTGTGGTTATGCTTGAGCGGTGCGGACCTGGGAAGTTGATGCCGGTGCCCCCATTGCCGGGCGCCACTACCCGAGAGATCTCGCCGAGTT
>JBOGFT010000031.1:0-6148 GCA_050701895.1 Acidimicrobiales bacterium | reverse complement strand
GCGTGAAGCGTGTTGCCTTCGGGTTCCGGTCATTTCGAAACTACAGGATCAGGTCGCTACTTTATGCCGGCAAGCCCACCTGGTCACTGCTCGCCACCATCACACCTCGCTGATTTCCGATGCGCCAACAAACTCGGCGATCGTGGTGTCAATCGGTCCCGGCTTTCCTTGGCAGCCGGCCAACCCCCCAAGCGCTTGTTTTAGGACTAGCGCCGCGATTACGGCGGAGGTCCGGCCGCCTTACGAAGGAGTGTCGCCATTTCATGCTGGCCAACGGCGTCAGGGTGCAGTGGCGCCGGGGCGATACCGGCGCCGACCTCGGTCACGCTCATGGGGAAGAAGGCGGATTCGGCGCTACATACGTCTTGACCCGAAAATGGTTGTACGTAGAAGGTCCCGGCTGCCCCGCCGGCTGCGGACTGGATGACGGCGTTCAGTTTCCTCACTAAGCCCTGCAATGTCGGCAAGTCGTGGTCGGCGAGTAACACCCATGCGGGTGTTTCCTTGGGAGCCAAACCAGGACAACCTGATGACGAGATCTGATTCGGTATGGGATTGGGGTACCCGAGGACGTAGAGCTTGGCGTGCGGAGCTTGATGGTGGACGGCGTGGAAGAGGTCCACCAAGGTCTGCCGGAGAGTCACAAAGGCGTCGCCGTCGCGTAAGCCGGCGGACATATGGTTCTGGCACGTGCTGAACCCGAAGTGTGAATCCACATCAAGAATGCACTGTCCGAGGACCAAAAACAGGTTGATGTTGGGATCGTCTCCTCCTGCTGTAATGGTGACGAGACGGGTAGCGGATGGGATGAGTGGCACCTGGTTCGCGAGGATCTCTGCCGGCGACGCCCCAGAACAGGCGAGGAAGAGGACCGAAGGGCTGTAGTCGACCGGGTAGGCGTCGCTCGACCGCCAACAATGTGCATCGCTGTCGTAGCTCGACATCGAGTCTCCTGCGCTAAACGAATCTCCAAGAGCCACGTAAGAGGGCGCCGGCTCGACCGTGAGGACGCCAGAAAGCGTTTCTCCATTGGTACCTTTGGTGGCGCTAGCACTGAAGACCTGGACGCCTCGCTTCTCGCCCGGCTTTAAAGTAAGCGAGGGATTGATCACTTTCTGTACGGCTGGCGTACTGACGGGCACGAGCCCAGGGTCAGAGTCGAGCTCCTCGCCGTTGGCGTATTCACAAAGCGAGTTGAGCCCGTGGTACATTGACGCGATCATCGAGGCTTCGGGCATGGTGGTCGAAGCGGTGATATCCCCTTTGTGCGGAGAATCGAAGACCAGAGCCGCGTCTCCTTGTGCGTCCGTGGTTGCCGAGAGCGCTCCGCTACAGGGCGACGAGGCCCCAGGGCCCAAGAAAGAACCCTTTATCGTGCCCGATAGCCGGAGCGAGGTCTGGACCTTGTCTGCCAACCCGGTCAAGCTGCCCGTGGGAGTGACCAGCTCGCCGAGGGCGAACGTGAAGGAGATCGATCCCTTCGAGTCAGGAGTCTTCCCACTCCCATCCACCCCTATCCAGAAGTTCTCCGTGTGGGCCTCGTAGCTGCCGACATAGTCGATGACGTAAGACTTCTCTGGGCTCTTGGTCTGTGAAGAAGCCCCAAGGACCGGGGTTGTGATCATCGTAAGACACATGAGGACCACACCGACGGTGGCACCAAATCGGGCGTGAGTGCTCACGACTGGCTGGCCGAGATCGTCGCCTCACCGGCGGGCTCGAGAGGTGGAGCTACCATCGTGGGGGCCTCGTCCAAATGACCTCGGTCTTTCGTCCGACCCACGTCACCCGATGGTCACGTCGAGCAGTTACCACGCACAGCGGGACCTCCTAATCGGGAGTCCCGCGGGTGGAGCGGGCGGCCTTGCGAGGCACGCGCGAGGAGGCCCATCAAGAGGTCATCGCATCGCGCGGTGCCAGATTGCCACATCCGCCCCTGGCGCGCTGAGGCCAATCGGAACCGATGTGAACCGCGTAAACCATGACCGCAGCTCACGCCGACGGTTCGGGTCGAGAAGGGGTCGTCCGCCGACGCCGACGAGAAGCCCTGATGCCCACGCGCCCACGTCTCATCGCCATGACCTGCGAACCCTCCAGCTCAGACAAGAAAGGGCTGCCTCGATCTCACGGTCGAACATCGACGTTTGCGACATTGTGGAGTACCTTATCATGACCCATCCCGACCAGCCCTTCGTAAAGCGTCAGGTCGGAGGTCCCTGCTGTAGATTCCCTTCAAAGGGGAGTCATCGGTCGACCACCGTCTCGGCTCGTGGTTATTGAGCCGCGATGTATGGATGCCGAAGCGGGGGAGTGAGCATGATGTCAACAAGGCACCTGCCTACAGGCCGGCGGCTCGCAAGGCCTCAGGGGGTTTGCCGCCACGTCGCGAAGCGGACGTTCGCGCTCGCCTCGCTTATTGCGATGGGAGCAGCTGCGACTGCACTGACGAGCCCCTCGACAAGCGCCGCATCGCCGAGCCCGTCGGCCACGTTTGCCGTCAGCGGTTCGGTCCATCTCAAGGTCACCAGCACCATCTGCTCGGTGATCAATCGCGGCGGAGTGCGCTCGGTGACGATCAGTGATCGCGCCGACCCGCAGATCGCGGTCGTCGTTCGCGCCTACCAGACCGGCACGGTCAACCTCGCCACGACGCGCAAGGATCTCGTGAGCTTCGGCGATAGCGCCGGACCCACGAAGATCCGTATCTGGCTGGCGGGTTGGAGCGGAGCGTTGGACCCCGCCGAGCCAAGCACGGGGGGGTCGACAGTTGGGTCCGGAACGCTCGTCGTTCAGTCGAAACAGGTCGGAGCGCGTGGCCATCTGACGGTGCGGATGAAAGCCGCATCGAGCAAGATCGAGCCGGGCAACAAGGTGACCAGCACAGTGAGCGTAAGCGCTAGCTGGAACTGCGGTTGACGGCACCGAAAGGTTCGGGCGGCATCTGGGGGCTCCTTAGCGCCGTCGCTCCTTTCACGATTCAGTCTTGATCCACGAGGTCCAGTCGTTCCAACTTCGCGCGGTCGCAGATCGCAGATAGTTGCGGCGCGTTCGTGCCAGATACGAAGCGAGCTGAGACCGATGCGTCGGCGAGCAGAGACCCCAGCTGGTTAAAGCTAAGCATGTTGTTGATCGTCCAATTTCCTGCGAACGATTTCGCTTCGCCTGGTGAACTTCGGTCTTGTCTCCAACTCTAAGCCGAAAATCGATGGCATCGTCGAACTCGGTCATCGTCGGTTCGAGTTCGATCCAGTCGGCATCCTCGATAAGGATCCGATAAACGGCGCTGCAGACGACGCTCGACCTCTCGGGCCCGCGCGCCAACAGCCACTGCGTGGGCGCGGCCCCGCTTCGACCGGACACCACGTCGAGTAGTTGTCCGCGTTGCACGTCGACGATCTGGGTGGAGAGGCACTGGCGGCGATACTCGCCCTCGCGCACGAAGAGCACCTCGTCGAGACCCAGCGCCTCGACCATGCCGATGCGGTGCTCGTCATTGATCAGGGCTTCGCCGTAAGCGAGGAGGGCGTCGTTGACGGTGTGCCAATCACAGCCCATCTCTTTGGCGACCTCGCTCACGCTGTCCGCAGCGTCCCACCTACTCGGTGATCCAGCGCCCGCGATCGCTCAAGCAGAGTCGCCGCGGTGCGATCAAGGGGTCGTGTTCGGTCCACGAGCCGTGCGGGCCGGCGACCGACTCCCCGTGCACGGTCAGGACTACCCGCTCCCCGGCCCGCACGGCATCTATGACCCGACTCGTCTGATTGCGAAGTTCACGTACGCCAACCTTCATGTGCGACGGCGTAGCACATCTTTCATCTCAGTCGCACCGTCGTCCAGTGTCCTGGTGATGCGCGGGCGGCGGCATATCGAGCCCCGTGACCGAACCGTCGACAAGTAGCTCCCGGTTCGTATTGCGTGACTCAAGGTCCACCCTGATAGGTGGGATAGGTGATAGGTACCTTTAAAACGTCAGGCGTCTTCAACCGGTGAGCGCCAGCGCTCTGCGAACGACGAAAGATCCTTGCAGCTGCTAAACGACCGGAAACGACGACGTCGATCGGTCTCTGATCATCCGAACGCGTGCCACGTTATCGAGCGGCAAGTGCGTAGCAATACCCCACAAGTAAATCCGTCGGGTTATACAAAGGCCCTTCTTCACCCTTGTGGAAATTCAAGTTAGCCGTTTCTGACTCGATATAGTCCTTTGGCAACGCCGCGAAAAGTTCTTCGCAATCGTTCTTGGTGACTATTTCACCCGCGGACGCGCCTTCGGCTGGCTCAATGGTCAAGAGTATTGCTGGATCGGTGCCACTCTTATTTTGCGCCAGCAGCAACCCACCCGAGAGAAAGTCGCCGCCATCGGCGTAGACGATAGCGGTGACACCATTACCCAGGGTCAGGTGCTTGCTCTTGGCAGCTCCTTTGGCCTGCGCGCCATACACGTCCTGGAGCGTGGTGGTTGGTACGGAGTCGGTTGCCTGTGCTGAGGTTTCGCTGTAGAAATTGAACTCTTCGCCATTGATCGTGTAGACGCACTCTTGCTCTGGCGGCGTGTCCGAGACAACGTTTTGTGCACTCGCCACCACTTTTTTGCTGGCCAACTTTGACGCCGGTACGGAGCAGGCGTTGAGCCCATCTTTAGGCACGTCCAAGTACGGCTCATTTGACGTTTGTCCCGTCATACGCAGAGCGAGTTCGGTCGCCACCGCCTTTGGCTGAGTCACCATGGTCAGTTGCAAGAGTGTCATGACGTTCGAAAGGGTTTCGTCAGGTCGCACTAATGCGCTGACCGCGCCAACCGCGCTCGACTTCACTTCGAGAATCTGTCCACCCCTCTCGACGTAGACGCCACCGATGCCCCCGGTGAACAAGTCGGTCAGGAATTGTCGGCAATCGGCAGGCAGGCTTGAGCCGGACGGCGGGCACACCCCAGTTAACTTGGAGTCCACGTTCGCGAGGTCGACAAAGTTGGCCGCCGTGCCAACTCCCGACATAGTGTCGAGCGCCCCGGCGCCGCTCGTCTCCTGCCGGTAGGCTCGAGTCGCGGCGGATGAGCTCGCGAAGGTTTCGAGCGTGATCACGAACCTCGTACCTGTACTCGCGGTGACAACCTGACTACTAAACGCTGGGATCCCTTCGATGTTCGTGCTAGCACCTCCGTCGTCCTCGAGGCCGTGAACTGGCGATCCCACAGCTTGTGAAAGGTCAGGTGGCGTGACCAGAGACGACGCATCAAGTCCGGCAGGCGCCTCTTTCGTTTGGACGGAATTCGCTGACGCCACCGAAAAGCATCCTGATGCGGCTGCTGACAACGTAAGCAGGGCGCAGAGCGGTAACGTCCAACGGCCGACTGTACCTACGCGAGATCTCCTCATTGTTCGGCCCCCATCCCGTAAACGCGCATCGACAAACTGCAGGCGTGATCATCAAAAACGGCCACGCGTGATGATGGCGCAAGTCTGCCTGAGATTTGGGTTTGGCGCCAGTGATATTCGTGAGCTCTCGTTGTTCGCTCGGGACTTGGCGACCCGGAGCCGGCAACTGAGGACTCCCGTTGCGGGATGTCGACAACTTACTGCGACCAATTATGGTTACTCAAATGACTCGAAAACGGCCCATCGGAAGTTAGCGAAGTCAAGATTGGCCACCGGACTACATTGGGCCACCCGCGAAACCAACGTGACCGGGATGCCCCGGTATTCAAAACCGGCTTCAACGACGCGTCCGCCTTGTGGGCCGCGAATGTCAATCATACTGAGCAGATGTCGTTGGAAGGGCCCAGTCGAACATCCCTGGGAGGACTGGACCTAGGACGAGACCGTCTTTCAAGGCGCCGCCACTTACCACCGGCGGGCCGTAAACCTTACGCTGCGGGTTTGTCCGAAGTACTGGCGGTGAATACAAGCCTATGATCGGCATAAAGAACGCAGCGAAGACGCGAGTTTGAAGTTTTCGGGCGAGGCAGTGTCCTCGTTTATGGAGAGTGGATGGCTGCAACGTGCGCGGGAATGACGTGGTTCTTTAGCTTGCGATTAAACCCTCGGCGTCGGGTCACGCTGCTTTCTTGACCACTGGATATCGAGTTCTCGGTGGTTTCTGAGTGCCCTTGGGACGTCCGGGACCGGGTTTGGTGAATTTCGGGGGGTGC
>JBOGFT010000030.1:0-6548 GCA_050701895.1 Acidimicrobiales bacterium | reverse complement strand
TCTCTCCATCCGGAGGTTTTAGATGAGGCAATGAATCAGGGTTCGCGGAGGATTTGACATGAGTCAACAGGCCCGAATGCCAATCCTACACGCGCCTTCTCGCGCGGCGCCGGGGAAAGTGTCGTGTGATGGGCGTCAGTTCATATTGCCTGCCGTATCACGAAGACTTGTTTGTGTTGCCTTGTCCGTCGAGGGGCGGCGCCTGTAGAATCCCGTGATCTTTTGAATGGAAGCCACATTGTTCAACTACGTAGTGACGTTGAAATGCGCGGACGTGCCCGGGATCGTTCGCGCCATGAGTTCGTCCATATTCACCATGGGCGGAAACATTTTGGAAAACGATCAGTTCACCGATCCCATCACTGGGTTGTTCTGTCAACGGACTCGGTTTGAATCGAAAGTCGGGGACGTCGACTTGGTGCTCTCGCAATTGACCAGTGACCTCGCAGACTTTCGCCCAACGCTCGGGGTTCGCCTCGAAGACCATGCCAGACGTGCACTCATCTTGGTGTCGAAGCGCGATCATTGCCTGGCAGACCTTCTGTACCTACACGAGCAAGGTGATCTTCCCGTCGACATTGCCGCGGTGGCGAGCAATCACGCGGACTGCCGTCAACTCGCCGCACGCTACGAAGTTCCATTCCACCAGATCGAATTCACCGGTGCGGCGAAGCAATCGGCGGAGGACGAGCTTCGCGCGCTGGTTGCTTCCTATCGAGTTGACTTTGTCGTGCTGGCTCGGTTCATGCAAATCCTGTCTCCAGAACTGTGCGCGGAGTGGAGCGGCCGCGCGATCAATATCCATCATTCCTTTCTTCCGAGTTTCAAAGGAGCGAGACCGTACCAACAGGCGTACGCGCGGGGCGTCAAGATCATCGGCGCGACGTGCCACTTCGTTACGTCCGACCTTGATGAAGGACCGATCATTGAACAAGACGTCGTGCGTATTTCGCATGCACGACAACCACGGGACCTTGAGTCGCTTGGTCGAGACGTCGAGCGCAACGTTCTCTCCAGAACCGTGCGGCTGATCGCTGAAGATCGAGTGGCCTTAGTCGGGAATCGAACGATCATCTTCTCGCAGTAACGATGCGCTCGGAGTTGAGCTCCTGGCTCAACAATTGGCTAGATCACAACCTTCAAAGGACGGTTGAACGTCAAGTTCGAGATTGGTGAGCTCCGAACGAGTCAGTCTTAGGCTCGCATCTTGGATCGAATGCCACTATCTCTCTTAGAGCCTCGACGTGTCGGGCGAGTGCGTCTGCACCCAATTCTGTAATTGACAGCCACGTGCGCGGTCGTTTGCCGACGTACCCTTTTCGAATATGGACGTATCCAACTCGTTCAAGTCGGCTCAGTTGGCGAGATAATACCGAGTCGCTTACCAACAGCTGTTCTCGAAGGAAGCCAAACTCCAACTCCTGTGCAGACGAGAGGGCTCCCATGACCGAGAGTCGAACGGCGTGCTGGAGGAGTTCGTCGAGTGCTTCCCTAGGGTGTGACATAGCGTCGCTCTCGATCACGAATGACGATCGCAGCGACGAAATAAGGTAGCGCACCAATAAGGGCGGCAACCGTCCAGATGTAACGCAAGCGACCCTGCTCGAAGATTGCCAAAGCCATGATCGCTCCGTAGAAAAGGCCGATGCCCGGCCAGACTCGCCACGAGTACTGGCGCCTCCAGTGAATGAGACGCGATCTCCGCGTCAAGTAGATCTTCGTGATGACCCCGCCAAGCACCGAGGCAACCACAACGACGATCGACCAACGGTTCACGTTCACAAAGTCGAAAGGCGGAACAAATACCAACACCCATGAACCCCAGAGCGCGAAAACCTTCCACTCCTTAGGGGTGCGATCTCTCACCCTCTGCTTCGAGGCATCGACTGCAGAAAGCAGTTCACGGGGGTCACTCGGTGGGTTCGTTTCAGGTTCGAATGTACTTTCCGTCATGGAAAGTACATTACATCGCGTGGCGCGAACAGTCAAGTCGCCTCGCGCGCTCGACGATTTCTGTGCGCGCTACGTCTAAGCCCATCAATACCAGCAACCGCGAGCGCTGCGAAGGCGACCAGGATCACGACCATCGCCACCTTGTGCCACGCCTCGAATCCGCCGACGTACCCGGCGAAGTGGTGCAGCACGACGAAGTGAGTCTTGCCGTTTCTCGTGATCTCTTTGAGAACGCCGCCGCCCCTGATCGCTTGCCCATGAGGTCCCCACGATCGCCCAGTGGCGATGACGAAGCGAAGAGTCGCGCCGCGAGCACGACCGCGATCCACAGCACAACAACGACTCCCGTCGCGGTGGCGAACGCGAGGATTCGCTTCGAATGAGTCCGACGTATATCGTCACTGCGCATCGTCGATCCTCCCACCGCGACTCGGCGACCTTCGCATCATTCGACGAAGCGCGTTCGTGATCCAGCGCCAGTCAATCCCGATGTGGATCCCGATCAGCGCCACTCCCGCACTCGTTCCATGCAGGTTGGTCCAAAGCATTTCCGTTGAGGGCGACGCCAAAGACCCGCCAGCCGGTGATCATGACGCCCGAACCAATGCACAGAATCAGGTCCCCGAGCAGCGCCAGGTTCTTCAGA
Source organism: Acidimicrobiales bacterium (assembly GCA_050701895.1). Classification (GTDB taxonomy): domain Bacteria; phylum Actinomycetota; class Acidimicrobiia; order Acidimicrobiales; family RAAP-2; genus RAAP-2. The sequence continues at coordinate 3,949 of JBOGFT010000030.1, read as the reverse complement.
CACACGAAACGACGACGTTCAGAGGTGATGAGCAAGCCCTTTGTCGTTCGCACGACCCACTCCCAGTGCAGCGAGAAATGAAACAGCAGCGCGACGCCAAAGCCGATGCCGAACCACTCGTGCAGGCTGAGACCGGTGAAGTCCTCCGCGTAGGCAATCGCAAACGCGGCAAAGAGCACCGTGTCAAAGAGAAGATCGAACATGACGCGCTCCGAGAGGCGGAAACTTCCAGCGGATACTCTCTTTTCCTTTGCGATCATTGATGGAGCTCATAACGTCATCTCCTTTCAGGGCACGGTCATTCATTTCGCGCCACTTCTGGTCCGGTGATCCGACTCAGGATCGGGAACGTCGACGCGATGATCGCTAGCGACGCCGCGAGCCCGCCGAGGACCGTGGCCCAGTAGGCGAATCCTGGGAGTTGGAAGGCAATCCCGACCTGCGAGTGGAGGAAGAGGGCGGCCGACACGAGTCCGACGGCGATTGACACCACGGCGACCATCAAGAGGGGCAACGCAGTTTCTAGCGCGACCACGCGATGCAAGAGGGAGGTGGGAACACCGGTGAGCCGAAGAAGACTGAAGGGTCGTTTGCGCTCGCCCAACCCGGCGGCGATGTTCACGGCGAGACTGCACGTGGCGATGATCAGACTGGCCACAATGACCACATCGGTCATATCTTGAATGGCCGCCAGAAGGCGCGCGGTCGACGGGTCGAACGACTCGATAGCCTGCGGGGCTCCCTGGAAGGGAAATGCTCGCTCGAGCGACGTCTAAGCCCGTTCGAGGGAACCGGATGAACCGTTCGTGGCAACCACGACAGCGTCGACCGGAAGCTTTGCCAGATTCTTCGCCGTGAGATGGGCTGATGGCCACGTGGTCGTAGACGCGTGTGAGTTGTGACCGAGGAGATTTGAAAGAAAGTCGCCGACCGTTACCACGGTGGCGCGCCGCGCGCACTTTCCGATGGCGGGGGTCGATTTAAGCGCGGCGCAACCGCCACGGCGCGCACGCCGGGCGTGGCCCGAATCTCACTCAACACCCGTCGTGACACTGAAGAAATTGTCAAGGATGCGAGACAATTGGACTGCGAGTAACCACAGACGTGTCGGCGATCATGTCCCTTCCCGCGCTGCCACCCAACGTGGTGTTGGAAACCATGATCGAACTCAGTGCTCCTACGACCGCGCTGGTGATGAAGAGGGCGATGACCAGCCCGCTGATGAACCGAAACGCCGCTTTGGGATTGTCGAGGAGTCGGCGGCCGGCAATGAGGGTGGCGGGGCGACTAGCCCGTCTAGCCATGAGCCGCGCCCGGCGGTCGTGAACCACGGCCCAGCGAGCACGAGCCCGACCACCAAGAGAGTGAAGCCGATGATTACCTCGAGGAGCTGGCTCCCCACCGTGCTCGGTTTCCCCGTTGCGTCAAAGTACGCAAGCCATGCGATTCCCGCGACAAGCGGGACGACTCGAACAATCCTGGACGGGGCGGAGAACGTGCGCCTCGTGACGCTTAGCGGCGAACTCCGGGCGCCGCGCAGCGCGAGTCGAGAGGAGACGACCGCAGCGACCGGGACGCCGATTACCGCGAGCAAGATATCGGTCAAGTTGAGCGAGAGGTCGCCCGGCGCGAGCGGTGAACCAGTGAAGGGAACATGGTAGAGAAGGGGCCGGAACGCGAAGAAGACGGCGAAGCCGACGGCGACGCCCGCGAATGCGGCCACGAGCGCCTCTTACCGCGGAGATCGCGCCGACCTGATGATGATCACCAGCGAGTTCGGGGATGGGAGCGCGGCGGCGTCGAGGATCCCGATCCGTCGCCCGGGGTAGCCATCGCGTAACTCATTTGAGCGCACGGACTTCAGCAGGGTCGAGAGGGCGGGCGAGAACCACGACAACCACTTGGCGGCCTCGATCTTCTAGGTCGTCGAGGCCTTTCCAGTGACCGTCGACGCTCTTGAGCACCGTGGGGTTGCGAAAGAGCGAGTGGGGCGTCGTAGAGCGGGTGACGAGCGGGCTGCGGTGCACCCGGATCAACCTGCTGCCGCTGGGTCGGCACATGTCGCACTACTTCTCGGCGCTCGCGTCGAGGACCGGCTTTACATCGATGATCGGCGTGCCATCGATCGCCTCAAGTGGGTAGACGAGGATTCGCATCTTGTCGCGCGCCTGCACGGTCACCCGGTGCAGGCCGATCGGATTCGGGCGGTTGGGAGAACGAGTGCTGAAGACGCCATGGAGGCCAGCGCTCGCGTCGTCTTCAGGATACGTACGAAGTTCGTCGCGAATCGCTCGATCGAGCCAGGTCAGCACGATCAGTTCCTCTCCGGGCAGAAGGTCGGCGATCGCGTCTGCGAACTCGTCAGCGAACACCAGCCACGCCGGCGGTGCGCCTTCGTCGCCTTGACACGGTGCATCCGTTATCTCGATGAGCGGTGACTCGACCCACCCTACGGGGGTCAGTTGGCACCCGACCGTCTTCGGCGCCGGGCGCCGCTTCGAATTGACCGGTGCCAGAACACAGTCGAGCAACTGGCCCGCCCGATCGGGTGCAAATGCCAGGGGAGACATCAACCGCCGATAAAAGAGCGCACCGAGGAGCGTGACGGTTGCCAGCTCGACGTCGGTCACCTTGGGGAACTCGCCGCTCGCGACTCCCTCGCGCAGCACGTCGGTGAGGCCCTGGCGGCGGTGCTCAGAGTAGCGATAATGGAAGTCACGAAGGCGTGAGTCACGCGCTGCGCCCTCGACCAGTGCAGGGATGCAGCGCGAGAACGTCGAGTCGGCGAGAACTTCGGCTACGTGGTGGATAAGCCGTTCGGCGCGTTCACGGGCGGTGCCCGCGCTGGTGTCCGGCACCATTTCTTCATGGGCGGACTCGAAGGCGTCGACAATCAGGGCGATCTTGTCCTCCCAGTGGCGGTAGATCGTCGACTTGGCAACGCCAGCGCGAGAAGCCACCGACTCGATCGTGAACCCGCCGTAGCCCACGTCACCCAGTTCCTCCAGGACGGAGCCGAGAACGAGCCGGCGCGTCCGTTCGATGCGGGGATCGGTGGACCCAGGGCTCGAGGGTATTTTGATGGTTGGGCTGTCCACTCCTGCTCCTGTTTCACCGCTATGCGACGTTGACGTCTCGCTATGATACGATGTAGTTTTATAGCGGAGCCTAGACGATAGGGGTGAGCCGATGGCAACTGTAAGCGTCCGATACTTCGTCAACGACGTCGATCAAGCCATCGAGTTCTATACGGGGCAGCTCGGCTTTCGAGAGGAGATGCGTCCGGCTCCCAGCTTCGCCATGCTGTCTCGGGGAGACCTCCGGCTCTTGCTGAGCATGCCGGGGGGAGGGCCGGGCGGTGGACAAGCAATGCCCGACGGCTCCTTGCCAGAGTCGGGAGGTTGGAACCGTTTCACTCTCGAGGTCAAGGACCTCGCCGACCTCGTCCACAAGTTGCGCGCGCAGGGTGCCCACTTTCGCAACGAGATCGTCGAAGGGGTCGGAGGCAAACAGATCCTGCTCGAAGACCCGTCCGGCAATCCCGTCGAGCTTTTCGAGCCAACGATCCGAGAGGCGAGGCTCGCCAGCACGATCTAGTGCAGTGAATCAGTTTTAATTGGTGATTGCTTCGAGTGCTACGCGACCGCGACTCACCTTTTCGAGGATGCTCTCGGCGGAGGCCACCCACACGAACGGCTTGGGGTCGCCATTGTGCGCGTTGAGGTAGTGCTCGATCGCACTGATGAGATCGGGTACCGAAGGAATGACACCACGACGAATCGCCTTGTGGGTGATCTCACGGAACCAACGCTCGACGAGGTGGAGCCACGAACTCGACGTCGGGGTGAAGTGCAGGTGAAAGCGAGAGTGCTTTTCGAGCCAGTTCTTCACGTCGGGATGCTTGTGGGTGGCGCAGTTGTCCAGGATCATGTGGATCTGCAGCGTCTTG
>JBOGFT010000029.1:0-3692 GCA_050701895.1 Acidimicrobiales bacterium | reverse complement strand
CTGGGCCAAAGGCTGGAACGAGAACCCCACGCCCTTCGTCTGGAAGAAGCCGGCCGACGAGATCATCGCCAAGGTGAAACGCGGACGCGCGACACTTGCTTCCATCAATTCACAGACGCACCACTAGTCGGCCGAGAAGAACTTACGCGAGACATTGATACTCTCCACAACCCATCCCCCGCCATTGGCGAAGCCGTAAGGCGGGTCGCGCACGCGAAGGGATGGCCCGAGACATGGCTCAGCGACAGTGCGAAGGTGTACGACAGTCACTTCCATAAAATGTCTCGGTCCCGAGTGGAATGACATTCCAAACGGGCAGAGATCTATTCCACGGAGTTTTGGCCAATCCGCCCACGCGATTTTGATACCCGCGCAGGAGCTCAGATTGTCCAATTTGGTCGCACGAGTCCAGTTTCGTACGCAAAGAAGACGAGCTGAGCTCGGTCTCGTACGTTGAGTTTGGTCATCGCCCGGCTGACGTGGGTCCGCGCGGTGGCCGAACTCATGAAGAGTTTCTCGGCGATCTCGTGGTTGGTGAGTCCATCGGCGACGAGTATCACCACTTCGCGTTCACGTTCGGTGAGCACATCGAGTTCTTTAGTCGCGCGCGGCTCCTTGGAACGGCTGGCGAATTCGGCGACGAGCCTGCGTGTCATGCTGGGAGAGATGAGCGATTCACCATTCGCCACCACTCGGACCGCGTTTGCAAGGTCAGCCGGCTCGGTGTCTTTTACGAGGAAGCCGCTGGCGCCAAAGCGTAGGGCGTCAAAGAGGTACTCATCCTGCGCGAAGGTCGTAAGGATGACGATGCGCACGCCGGTGAGTTGGGGGTCGGCGGTGATCTGACGGGTAGCTTCCAGACCGTCGAGGCCCGGCATGCGGATGTCCATGAGGATCACGTCGGGTTGAAGATTTCTGGCCATGTCCACTGCAGCGGCCCCGTCAGACGCCTCTCCGACGACGTCGATGTCGTCGCGGGCATCAAGTAGTGCTTTGAAGCCGGCACGTACCAGACCCTGATCATCGGCGAGCAGGACACGGATCATGGTAAGGAGCCGATTGGAAGGTGCGCGCTGACTCGGAATCCCCCACCCGGGCGGAACTCGGCGTTGAGGTCGCCACCGAGGGCGGCGGCGCGTTCGCGCATCCCGGCGATACCGCTCCCCATGCCCATCAAAGCAGCACCATTGGCGCAAGACTTCCCGTCGTCGTCGATCTCCACGTGTATGACCGTGTCGTCGCACGTCACTCGCACAGTGACACGAGTCTTCCCGGCGTGGCGGACGACGTTGGTTAGTGACTCTTGGATGATGCGATACGTGGCCAGTTGCACCGCGGCAGGCAGAGACGCAAGTACTCCATTGGTCTCGACTTCGACACTGAGGCCGGCCGATCTCGCAGGCTCCATAAGTTCGGAGATGCGGTCGAGTCCCGGCGCGGGTGAGTGTGGCGCGTTATCATCGTCACGGCGCAGCGTCGTGAGCATCGTGCGCAACTCCTCGAGAGCTCCTTTGGACGCCGATTTGATCGCGCTTAGAGCCGCTCGAGCCTGCTCGGGCTGGCTATCGATAAGTTCAAGTCCCATGCTGGCCTGGACGTTGATCAGAGAGATGTCATGGCCGATCACGTCGTGGAGATCCCTCGCGATCCGCCAACGCTCCTCACTCTGACGGCGGCGCTGGTCGAGTTGGCGACTGGTTCTGGACACTGCCGCACGCTCGTCACGGATACGGATTGCTTCGGTTGCCATTATCAGCGCCAACATCCAACCCGCAGCAGCCAGGATGTCGTTGAGCGGTGAGATCGCGTATCCGTAACTGAGTGGGGCGAGCCAGATCGTCCAGATAAAGGCGAATGCCAGCGCCGCCCAGGCCGCGCGGCGCCTCCCCGCGGAGATCGCCAAAAATACCGCGACTGGGAAGAAGCTCAGACGAGCGAAGCCACCACCCCACGGTGTAATCACCACGGCGAGACACAGCCAGAGGGTTAGTACCGGGTACCAGCGCCATGCCAACAAGGCCACTGGGCCGACTACGAGCAGTACCCAGTCCTCCGCCCCAAGGTTGCGCGACGGCGTGAACACGTTGAAGGTCCGACCGACGAATGCGGCGCCGATGAGCTGCGCGGCGAGCACCACCAGTGGAATCGCCAGATCCCGGCGTACATTCGGCGTGCGCAGCTTTGATCGAACGCGAGACGCTCGGATAGAGAGTGCGGCAAGAAGATCTCCCATTACGAATCCAGCGTAACGATGCGTCTTTCACGACACATCAGTCGCGATACGCATCCTCAACCACACGCTGAACGTATCCCGAACCAGCTCCCTACGTCCTCTGTCGTACCCCAGAAGCCGCCGCTCAACCGACGACAACACCGCAGCGATCGGTCACGATTGTGGATGCACAGAGGTTGTCTGCGCCGAGTTGTGACACCTGACGGCGGCGCTAGGCAGTCCGTGCCTGCCACGACTAGGGAATCGGAGAAAACATGATCGAGGCACGAGGCCTCACCAAGAGGTACGGCGGCACGCTCGCCGTGGACAACCTGTCGTTCAGAATCGGGCCGGGGAAGATCACCGCCTTCCTCGGTCCGAACGGGGCAGGCAAGACCTCCACGATGCGGCTGATCCTGGGGCTGGACCGGCCGACGGCCGGCGAGGTCACTATCGACGGCAAGCCGTTCTGCCGGCTGGCCGGGCCGATGGGCCAGGTCGGGGCGCTGCTGGACGTGAAAGCCATACACGGGGGTCGGAGCGCCTACGACCACGTGCTCTGCCTCGCCCAGACCAACAACCTACCGTCCGGACGAGTGGACGAGGTACTCGCCCTGGTCGGGCTAACCGAGGTCGCCAAGAAGCGGACCAAGGGTTTCTCGCTCGGCATGGGGCAGCGGCTTGGCATCGCCGCATCAATGCTCGGCAACCCGCGGATCCTGATGTTCGACGAGCCGACCAACGGGCTAGACCCGGAGGGCATCCTCTGGATTCGCGGTTTGATGAAGGCGCTGGCCGCCGAGGGCCGGACGGTGATCGTGTCCAGCCACCTGATGTCGGAGATGGAGCACATCGCCGACCACGTGCTGGTCATCGGCAGGGGCAGGCTCATCGCCGACTGCACGGTCCATGAATTCATTGCCGCGAGCCCACGGGGCAGCGTCCGGGTGCGCACGCCACAACCGGAAGACCTGACCAGGCTCGTGGCGGCGGCGGGGGCCACGGTCAGAGGCGACGGCGAGGGAGTGGTCATGGTGTCGGGTCTGGAGACCGGTGCGATCTGGGACCTTGCCCTCGAGAACGCGGTCCGATTGGACGAGCTCGTGCCAGTGCACGCCTCACTAGAGCAAGCGTTCATCGAGCTGACCGGGACCAGCGTGGAGTTCCGCGCTGACACGCCAAATCACCGAGTACAGACGGAAAGGGACTCCTGACGTGACTGCTATGCATACTGCGGCACCGACCCAGGACTCGCTGTCTTCGTCGATGAGCAAGGTGACCTTCGGCGGAGCGCTCCGTTCGGAGTTGACCAAGCTCCGCTCGGTGCGGTCCACCCGCTGGACTCTGCTCGCCGTGATCGTGCTCACGGTCGTCCTCGGCGCGATCGCCACCTATGGCCAGAGCACCGGTCACCGCGCCGCGTACTTCGACCCGACTGCTTGGAGCCTGGGTGGCGTTTGGCTGACCGAGCTGCTGATCG
>JBOGFT010000028.1:0-4423 GCA_050701895.1 Acidimicrobiales bacterium | reverse complement strand
CCAAGAGAAGTGCCCCCTGGTCGGTGACGGTGGTGGTTGCGATACAACCGCCGCACCAACCAGGAGACACCTTCAATGAAATCAGTTAGGGAACGTATGGACATCATTTCTGCTTATCGAGAGGTCGACTCCTATCGCGGGGCGGCCGATATCTGCTCTACGACGGCCAAAACCGTGAAACGCGTGGTCGAAGGGGCGCAGCGCAGCGAGACCGACTCGATCACGCCGCACAACTACGACGTTGTCGCCGAGCTCGTGGCCCAGCGAGTCGAAAAGACCAAGGGTCGCATCACCGCGAAGCGGCTGCTGCCCGCGGCTCGGGCCGCCGGCTACTCAGGCTCGGATCGCAACTTTCGTCGACTCGTGGCCGACGAGAAGCGCGAGTGGCGCATCGATCACCACCGCGGTCGTCGCCCGGGCGTGTGGGAACCCGGCGACGTGCTAGCCATTGACTGGGGCGCCATCGGCACGCTGCACGTCTTTTGCGCGGTGCTCGCATGGAGTCGGATCCGCTTCATCTACTTCGCCGACAACGAACGCTCCGAGACGACGCTGGCGGCCCTCGCCGCGTGCTTCGAGTTCTTGGGTGGCGTGCCCAAGACGGTGCTCGCGGACCGGATGGGGTGCTTGAAGGGCGGGGTCGTCGCCAACGTGGTGATCCCCTCACCGGACTACGTGCGACTGGCCACGCACTACGGCTTTCGTCCCGACTTCTGCGAGGCGGCCGACCCCGCCTCCAAGGGCCTCGTCGAGAACCTCGTCGGTTACGCCAAGAGCGACCTGATGATCCCGGGCGGACTCAGTTCTCGAGACCTGGTTCGCGCCAATGAGGAGGCCCGGGACTGGTTGGAGGAGGTGAACGCGGCCACGCACTCCGAGATCATGGCGGTGCCCGCGCAGCGCCTCGAGGTCGAGCGCGAACTGCTCGGGTCGCTGCCGCAGTTGCGCGCGAACCTGGGTCACGTGATCTATCGCCGTGTCGACAAACTCAGTTGCGTGCGCTACGCCAGCGCTCGCTACAGCGTGCCGATGACGCTCGTCTCGAAGCAGGTCGAGGTCCGCGTCGCCCACGGCCAACTCGAGGTCACCCACCTCGGCGTTCTCCAAGCCACGCACGGCCTCGTGGCGCCGGGCGAGACCTCGATCCTCGACGACCACTACGGCGGACCCCGAGCCAAGCCGCGTCGCGCGCTTCGTCCTCGCACCGACGCCGAGGTGGCCTTTTGCGCCCTCGGCCCGGTCGCCGAGACCTACCTCAAGCGAGCGGCCAGCGCGGGCATCACCTCCTTGAAGGGCGACCTCGTGGTCCTCAACCGACTCGAGCGATCCCACGGACGCGACGCCCTGTTGGCGGCACTGACCTGCGCCACGCAGTTCGCTCGCTACCGCGCCAGTGACGTGGAGTCGATCCTGTTGGCCGGGGCCGGGGTGGCGCGCCCGACCAGTCGCGGTGAGGCCATCATCGTTTCGTTGCCGGTCGCGGCGAGTCGACCACTCAGCGACTACGCGACCGGGGCGGGCTCATGAGCGGCGCGACGGCCCTGGCCCCGGACCTCGATGGGGTACTGCGGCGACTGCGCCTTCGCGCCATTCGCGAGCTCCTCGGAGCTCCTCGTCACCGCCAAGACCCAGCGCTGGAGCCCCGAGGAGTTCTTGCGCACCCTGCTCGAAGCGGAGATCACTTCGCGCGACGCGAGCAACGCGGTGGCGCGACTGAAGTCCGCCGGCTTCCCAGTGACCAAGACCTTGGAGGAGTTCGACGTGTCAGCCAGTTCAGTTCCGCGCGCCACGTTCAACTACCTCGTGAGTCTCGAATGGATAGCCGCCCGCGAGAACCTCTGCCTGGTGGGGCCGGCCGGCACCGGCAAGAGTCACCTGCTGGTCGCGCTCGGCCACGAGGCCGTCGCGCGGGGCTACAAGGTGCGCTACTTCTCGGCGCCGGCGCTCATCGAGGCCCTCTACCGGGGGCTGGCGGACAACTCGGTGGGCAAAGTAATTGACCAGATGGGTTAGGTACTCAGAGCGAGGGCTTCCCTTGACCAAAAGTCGGACACGCCGGGCCCACTGAGTTGTTAGTTCCTGTCACACCTTCCACGTAGGGTCCAACCCTATGGAACTCGTACGCCCACCGAATGATCTTTCAGCGCCGCGTCGCAATCGTCACATTGTTCGGTGGCTCGTTGCTCTCATCGGAACTATTCTCATCATCGAGAGCTGGAGGGCCGTAGTCGTGCTCTGTGCAGTCGTATTGATCTTGCTCCTTATTACCCTCCTCCTCGCCGTCGTAGTTCTGATCCGCAAGGCGACTCGACCTATTGGTCAGCTCACTGTGCTCGACGCGATGCTCGCCTCATGGCTCTACCGTGGGTGGGAGCGGCGTCGGATTCGTCGCCAATCAAGAAGGGATTGGTGATGTCAAAAACGGGGCGTACGGCATGACCGACGAAGACAGCGCTCTTAATATCACGCTTGCGGACAACGCCGTCTGAGGACGACTGCACATGCCCGGAAGGTTGTACGCATGACTTGAGCGAAGTGGGCTTAGCTGATATGGCTTGTGATCCTGAGTGTCCCCTTCACGGCGATTCGCCTGATCTGATAGCCGAAGTTTTCAACCGGATTGAATCGTCCACCGAGGAATTAGGGGTACGTCTATTACGTGGGATCGCAATGTTCGCAAGCCCGCGTCGCCGCTCCTGTCTGCTCAGCCAACTCGGCAGCGTCTGCGACGGTTTCGAAAGCCCCGTGCCATTGTCCGTTGACCGCTGAGGAGCCGGGATGGGTGCCTTTACCGAAGTTGCAGAACGGACACTCACCCCGGTGAATGGTCGCCACGTGCCCGTTTGCCCGCCAATTTTCATAAACGAAGTATGTAGGGTCGGATGGCATACCCTTCTCGCCTCTTTTGTCGGGGCTGCTGGATCGAACGCCACCGAATTTAGGTAGAGTTTCAGGCCATTGACCTCAGAAATCGTGTGTATCACCGATGTCGACGAGCACCTTCTGACTTGACGGTGAACTCTGGATTGAGTTCATTACGCGTTAGCACCTTGTCAGCGCGCCGCGGACTATCCTGTCCTCATCCGTGCCGCCTTCAAATTTACAACGTCTTCTTACGCTGGTCTTCGGCGTACCGTCGTAATCGGCGTCGTTGCCTTCGTTATCTTGGAGGTCGTCGCCCTGGTGCTCGGCTTCGCCGTCGTCGGACGCCACGGTGGCGGTGCCATTCAGGGCTGGGACAACACAGTCGAGCAATGGTGGATCTTTCACCGGGCGCATCTCGTCGGGGTGTCCAAGATAATCGCGGTGCTCGGTGACGCCCCTGCGCTCGGTGCTATCAGCGTCATCCTCACCCTCATCCTGCTTGCGCTCCGCCAGCAGATGCGAGCCTTCATTCCGATCGTCGCCTATCTTGGCGGGGAGGCGCTCGTCTTCATCACCCGCCAGGTAATCGCTCGACCGAGGCCGCCCACAGCAAACTTCCCGGCGCCCCATGCCATCGTCGGGGTCCATGAGACGAGCTACTCCTACCCATCCGGTCACGCCACCGCTGCAGTGGCGGTGATTATCTCACTCGCCGTCCTCGCTGTCATCACCTGGCGCCTCTGGGGGTGGATGCTCGCAAGCATCCTCGTTCTCGTCGCGTTCGCCGTGGCCTGTTCTCGGCTCGTGCTCGGAGTGCACTGGTTCAGCGACGTCGCCTTTGGGATGCTGCTCGGGATCCCGTGGGGTATTGCCGTCGCCCTTGCCCTACGCCACGCCCCCTGGCCACTAGACAGCCCCCGTCCAACGACTTAACCCCGAAGTCTCGATAGTTACCGACTGTGTGGCGCTTTGAGGCACCTCAACGTTAGAGCCCCATTCCGTGATCGTCACCGTCGTTCTTGCGTAAGCGTTCGAGGAACTGACGGAGTGTTGGGAGTACCTCGCGATCGCTTTCTTGACCGGGTGATTCTTTGGAACAAATTAAGTTGGCCAGTTCCTCGGCCACGATGGTTGGTGCTATCTGTTGCGCGAATCGTCGCGGACGAACTCGGCTGGGTCGAGCGCTCGCTTCCAAGGAGCTGATTGAACGTCTGAATCCGATCGACGCTCGGTCCCTGGACATCGATCCGGTGCACGCGGCATAATCGCTGCTCACCGACCTCTCGACGGCTTCTGAGAAAGCGCGTCGCGACGCTCCCGCCATCGCCGTGAGCGAAATCTAAAATGAATGCGCCGCGTTGCCGTGGCACCTTCTCGAATCGGAGGGATAGCTCGTCGCAATGTGTCCAGACTTATACGGCGCATCGGAAATCAGTGCCGATGGCCGTGCTAGCCACCCACGATGAATGAAATGCTGGGATCGGCTGTCGGGCTGGTCGTCGAACCCCGATTGCAACCGAGTGTGCGCTTTCAGTGTGGCGCGTGGACTGATGGGAAC
>JBOGFT010000027.1:0-7870 GCA_050701895.1 Acidimicrobiales bacterium | reverse complement strand
CGCGACGAGGCTAAAGAGCGGGGACGATCGGTGCGCCCCTATCACCGCAAGCCGACGGGCGGCGAGACTCTCGCGTGAGAATCCGTGCACTACATCTTGTGTCCGCGTAGTTACCTATATAGCCCTTCCTTTGGGAATGGTCCATCCGAATCGACTCCCCTTATCGCTCAATTGGTATGCGCCAAGAGATCTCAGTACCGCCAGAAGGGCGGCGACTGACGTAAGAACTTTTGACGCGTCGACGTATCAGGCAAGAAGGGTCTTACGTCACCCCCGTAAAGGACTTTCTTCCCTAACGCACTCGTTCATCGCCGTTCGAAACTGATCGGGTGATCTCATTATTCGGATGCGGAGAAGTCGACTTCGGCGGTTCCTTTCCTCGAGTGGGACACCGACTGGATTGTTCGACCGGTGTCGCTCAACTTGTAAGGAGTTCGCTATGAAAGAGCTCGTTTACCAGGGTCCGGGATCCAAAACCTGGATGGATGTCTCCAACCCCATCTTCCTCGAGGACACCGACGCCGCCGTGCGCGTCGACTCCACCACCATCTGTGGGACGGAACTGCTTATTTTGAAGAGGCGACGTGCCCGAAGTCACCCCCGGGGCCGCATCCTCGACCACGAGGCTGTCGGTACGGTGGAACGGATCGGCTCCTTAGTGAAGACGGTTGCTGTCGGGAATCGCATCCTCGTCTCGTGCATCTTGGCCCGCGGTACCTGTCGCTACTGCCGGGACCGCCGGTACGGACAGCGCCTCGGTGGAGGCGGCTGGATCCTCGGCCACATGATCGATTCCGCACAGGCGAAGCGGGTGCGCGTCTCCTTCGCCGACACGTCTACCTACAAGTTTTCCAAGAGTGCGTGCGACGCAAGGCAAGTCCGCGACCGCACATCTCAAGACGCTCTGGATCCGCGACGTTACGATCACAACGCGACTCGTCGACACGTACTCGACGCCGATGTTGTCGAAACTGGTCTCATCGAAGCAGCCCGACGCCCAGCGCTTTGTCACCCCCGCTTCGCCCCGGAAGAAATCGAAGAGGTGTACGACACATTCGCTCGCGCTGGGGAGACGGGGGCACTGAAGGTGGTACTCGCTGGGGTGAGGTAACCGGCAGCGACCGATTGCGGACGCGTTCAAAAGGAGGTTCACCATGATGTACAAAGAACTGTTGACTCGAGCCCTCGACGATTGGGTCGACGACACTGGTCACGACGACTTGCTCGAACACGCCCTGACGTGTCGGGCAAAGATGTTGAATCACACGGCGCGACAGGGGACGAATGCCTACGACGCGCTCGCCACAGAGCTCTCCTATGATCGCGCGCTGATCAAACTCGCCCGCGCACACGCTCTTTATGCGAACGCCGCGGACTTCTCGGATCCCCAGCGGGAGCGTCTCAGACTTGAGAGATCACTGGCGAGTCTGGGCCTTGATATCGTCGCGCTGGCGCATCAGCGACGCGTCTAAGCGTCGGGTTCGTCGACACTTTTCTTCATTCGCGTGGCGTAGAACAGTCGATTTCCTCCCTCGTGACGCAGTACGAGACCATCGTCGCGCCGTGTGATTTGTGCAGCGCAACAAGCACATAGATTGACCGATCCGGCGTCCGCACCTATCGTCACTGCTCACGAACGTTCACTCGAGCAGTTCGTCATGGCGCCGAGCGCAGCCCTTGGAATCGACTTCTGACTTCGTTCCGCGCGGCTATTTGTTTGCATCAACCGATGCATGTTGGTGAGAAGTATCTGAAGCGCGGATCGTCTCTGCTTCACACTCCGGGTTATCCCAATGAAGAACCCCTACGTCCCGCAACCGAACTTGCGCTATCTCATCGATAGTCGAACAGTCATTTGGGTTAAAGTCGTGTCAACTTTACGTCGACTCCGCATGACCCCTTGCGCGGTTTCTGTATTCTGTGGGATCGTCAATCTGCGAGCGTCCTCTTTGAGTGGTGCCGTTTGGGCGAACTGGGGCTCCTTCAGAAAATGAGGAGCTCAGGAGTGCTCGGCCGCTACCCCGAAATCCTCGAGAACCTCGATGACCACGGCCTCGCTCTCGACAACGACGTCGCCGCCAATCTCAACTCGCGACGCTACCGATACGCGCCGTCCCTTGACGCTGGTCACTCGACCGCGTACCTCTAGCTCCGGGCCGAGGGGCGTGGGACGCCTGTATCGAACGGCCAGAGTTGCCGTGACACAACGATGTGCCGGCCTCAGTAGGAGCACCCATGAACCCGTGTCGGTGACCCGGCATGCGAGCACTACGTAAGCGACCCATGGGAGTGTGGTTTGTCGTTCAGAGGGCCGTGTGAGGATGGCGAGGCGTTTCTATCAGTTCGATGTGTTCGGGTAGTCCGCTCACTTCAACGTTGCCATTTTCGATCTCCACGGTAATCCGCGATCCTGCGAGCGGGATGCCTTCGACTCGTAGTGATCCGATCTCGCCGGGGATCATGGGGGCGAGCCACGTCTTGCCATCGGGCACCTGGGGGTCGAAGCGTAACAGTGTCCGCAGGCACAAGAGTGGCGACGCGGCGGACCACGCTTGAGGTGAGCATGAGGTCGGATAACCCACGGGAACGCCGATCGCGTTACGGCCAAGTCCGCTAAAGAGCTCCGGCAGCCTCCCACCCTGAGCCATGCCGGCGTCGAGGAGTGAGAGCACCAGGCGTTGCGCACCCTCTTCGAAGCCGTAGCGAGCCAGCCCGGCCACGGCGATGGCGGTGTCGTGCGGCCAGACCGAACCGCAGTGGTAACTCACTGGGTTGTATCCACCCATGGACGTCGCCAACGTGCGGACCCCCCAGCCGCTGAACATCTCATCGCTGAGCAGGTGGCGCGCCACGGCCTGGGCCTTGTCGTCGTCAACAATTCCCGTCCACAGGCAATGTCCCATGTTCGAGGTCAGTGAGTCGATGGGTGATTTGTCACGGTCGAGGCCGATGGCGAACCACGCACGGTCCTCAAGCCAAAAGTCGCGATTAAACGCTGTTTTGAGAGTGGCGGCCTTGATTCGATAGGTGTCGGAGAGCGCACCCTCCCCCGCTTCAAGGGCGAAGCGGGCCCGGGCCAAATATGCGGCGTAGACGTAGGCCTGGACTTCGCACAGCGCGGTGGGCGCTTCGGCGATCCGTCCATCGGCGTAGCGCACTCCATCCCAACTGTCTTTCCAGCCTTGATTGGCCAACCCCCGGTCTGTCGCACGATGGCACTCGACGTAGCCGTCGCCGTCGATGTCGCCGAAGTCTTGAATCCATGCCATCGCTCGGTCAGCATTGGGCATTAACTCTTCAATCTGTTCTCGGGCGAGCCCCCATCTACGCAATTCGCCAAGAAGCATCACGAACAAAGGCGTGGCGTCGGCCGTGCCGTAGTAGATGCTGCCTCCGCCAAGGGAGAGCGACGGTGCGTCGCCGAATCGCATCTCATGGAGAATGCGGCCAGGTTCCTCCTCGTGGGCAGCATTGATTTCCTGGCCCTGGAAGCGAGCCAGCGTCTGGAGGACACCGAGGGCGAGGCTGGGATCGACGATGAGCGCCGACCAGGCCGTCAACAGTGAGTCGCGCCCGAACACCGTCATGAACCACGGCGCCCCCGCGGCCACTACCACCCGCTCGGGGAAATCGGGATCAAACATCCGTAGCGCACCCAAGTCTTCGGCGCTCTGGGCTATCACCGTGCGCAAGGCATCGTGATCGGTCTCAACGTGGGGCACCATTTGTCGCCAGTGGGCCAACCTCTCAGTCGGCGCGGCTCGCTCAATGGGCTGGCCGCAGCGAAAACGAGGCAACACTAAAGAAGACTCGATGATCGGAATAACTTCGACGCAGCCGGACCACTCACCCTTCGCCGGGACTACCACCTTTGCCCGCACGTGATCCTCGGCCAGCTCGGGAGCGAATGAGATCCGGTCAGCGGGCCCTTCTCGATCGATGACACCTAAAGGAGGTGGGTCGTCTTGGCGCTCATTGAACTCCAGTCGCACCCCTCGGCTGACCGCGCCGCGGCGGACGGCGATGGTGAGTGAATTGCCGTCGATCGAACGGGTGAACTCCCCCTCTGGTGATCCGGCCCGACCCTCCTTGACGGCGAATAGATCAGCGAAATCGGAGTCGATGAAGCCCTCAAGCACACATACGGCGGCCTCGTCGCCGAAGTTGTGGATGATCACGTCCTCGCGCATTCCCTGGCCGACGTAGCGGGTCCGAAAGATCATCAGGGTCGAGTCAGCTCGACCAGGGGAAGGCAGGGTTCGAGTGACAAAGGTGGCGGAATAGGAATTCAAGTTGATTGCCGCCAGGGCCTCGAGCGCCGAGCCATCGATCGTGAACTCTAACCTGGAGAGCACGCGTTTATCCTGCACGAAGAGCCCCTGGGCGGTTCCGGGAATGATGTCCCCGGCGCGATTGGATATAGCGAATGTTGACTCGTCGACCAGGATGATCGCCCCACCGCCAGGATCCAACGCCGTCACCTTGCCCGCGTAGGTCCATTGACTCGTCATCGTTGAGAGCGTATAGGAACCGTCGCGGGGCGAAAGTTGCTCCCGAACCGTTCGAAGTTGAATTGCAGGGATCGGTCGTTGACGGATGACGAGAAGGCGCTGGCGGCAGGCCTCACACCTCGACAAGCGCATACCCCTTGCACATACTGGGGAGTCGACGTGGTCGGTGCTCGAGTGGCATTGGCCCCTCACGGTGACTGAGGTCGAACCGGGACCGACAGGTCCAGATGGTATCTGGAGCGCCATTGACGTTCGGGACCAAAGGCCCTAGCCATCCGGCCAAACCTGCTCCATCATGGTTAGAGGGGGTCTGTTTTACGAAGAAAGAGAAGTCATGACGACGCTAGACGATCACCGTGTACCAGATTCGTATCGACCGCGCGTGACCAAGGGACGATCCTTGCGGATCGGCATGGTTGCCCCTGGGTGGCTAGCGGTTCCGCCGATCGGCTATGGCGGCATCGAGCGAGTGGTGTCGGTTCTCACCGAAGGCCTCGTGGCCGCTGGCCACGATGTGACCTTGTTCGCCGCAGCGGGATCTGTGACCAGCGCGCGCTTGGTGACCCCGCTGAAGACGCCGGCGAAGCTGGGTGATCCCGCTTCGGCGTCTGACGACCTTTACCACACGACCGCTGCATTCCTCCACGCCAATGAGTTCGACGTCATTCATGACCATACCGGGATGGGCCCCGCTCTCGGCGCCATGCTCAGCGGCCGGACGCCCGTCGTGCACACTCTGCACGGCCCGTGGACTGAACCCAGCCAGCGTTTGCTCGGACTTGTACAGGACCGGGTGCACCTGGTCGCCATCAGCCAGTCGCAGCGCAGGGCCAATCCCCGACTGCATTACGCCGGCATGGTGTACAACGGGATTGATTTGTCGGCGCACCCATTTCAGCCCGACAAAGAAGACTTCTTGGTCTTCGTGGGTCGGATCAGTCCCGAGAAGCGGCCAGAAGTTGCCGTTGAGGTGGCGCGCGCCGCCAAGTTGCCCCTGGTGATGGTCATCAAACGCAGTGAACCGGCCGAGCAGACTTACTTCGACGAGGTCGTGGCTCCGCTATTGGGCGACGATGTCGTGGTTCTCGATCAACCGCCTCACGACGTAAAGGTCGATGTGATGGGGCGGGCCCGAGCACTGCTGTTCCCCATCGACTGGCCCGAGCCCTTCGGATTGGTGATGACCGAGGCAATGGCCTGTGGGACTCCCGTAATCGCTCGCTCGCTCGGCGCGGCCTCTGAAGTGGTACGCGACGGAGTCACGGGGTTCCTTTGCTCCACCCCCGAGCAGATGGTCGAAGCCGTAGCGGACGCAGTCGAACTCAAACCGGAGGACTGCCGATACCGGGTCGTGGAACGTTTTTCCGCTGCCACCATGGTGGCCGGCTACGAAGCCCTATACCGCGACACGTTGGTGAGCGCGAGCCTGGCGTCCAATAGAGTCGCGCTGGCACGTGTCGCCGGGTTCGGGTGATGATGCGCCGGTACGGAGTGCGTCTGGGGGATAGTTAGGGCATCTATCAGATGGAGAGCACGATCATCGTCGGGTAATCCTTAAGAGCCGCAAGCGGCGAGATGATTTGCGCGTGATCGACGACGGTGCTCTCCTCAAGAGTTTGATCGACGGAGGGAGCGTAACGATCCTGGCGGGCGCTGTCATAATTGCGGCGAACACCGCTACCTCTCACTCGGATCTCCGCCAACGACCTGCAAGGCGAAACGCCTTCCCGAGACCGCGTCGGGACGAACGGAAATCAGAGTATGACCGGGCGCAGGAACGAGC
Source organism: Acidimicrobiales bacterium (assembly GCA_050701895.1). Lineage (GTDB taxonomy): Bacteria > Actinomycetota > Acidimicrobiia > Acidimicrobiales > RAAP-2 > RAAP-2. The sequence goes on along the minus strand of JBOGFT010000027.1, from coordinate 1,576 downwards.
GGGGATGGGAGGTGTCTCGGGTCGACCGTATCGATCGCCTCGACCCGGGTCGCAAGGCCTCTCACCAGGACGCTCCAGACGAGCTCGGCCCCCTCGTCAACCTCATCGGTTTCGAACGCGACCAGATGGCCGATCGCCAAGTCGGCGAGCGTCCCCGCGCCGATCAGGACCAGGGTCTCCAACTCGCGCATCCCCGTACGAAAGTCTCGGTACGGATCCTCGAAGGTTCTCCGACTCCAATCCTCGTAAAAGCGTCGCGCGGAGCAGACTTACTCGTGGTGGGGACTCGCGGGCATGGAGAACTTGCTCTTTTGCGGGCCATGACGATTCGAGCAAACTGGCAGGGCGAGGCGTGTGGAATTGAAAGAGAATACGCCCCGAAGGAGGATTGACAGTGACACAGAATGTGAAAGCAGAGCGCATTGTCGTGGGATACGACGGATCACCTGACTCAGAACGCGCGCTCGAGTGGGCGGCGCAACAGGCCGAGTTCACTGGATCTCACCTTCAATTGATCGGCGTCTGGGAGTGGCCCACCGGGCTCGGTTGGGTGGCCATTCCTCCGTCCGACTTCGACCCCTCAAAGGAAGTCACAAAGACGCTCGATGAGGCAGTTGCGAAAATCAAGGTTGCTCGTCCCAACGTGAGCGTCACGTCACGGGTCATTGAGGGATCAGCATTCAACTCTCTTGTCGACGAATCTCGTGGAGCCGCTTTGCTCGTCGTCGGAACTCGAGGACATGGCGAAGTCGCCGGACTCCTGATTGGTTCGGTGAGCCAATACTGCGCCGCGCATGCACACTGCCCCGTCGTCGTGATCAGGGCCGCCAAGTAACCACGTCGCCAAGTTATCTGGGAACACGGCAGCTCTTCACGCACACACACTGAGCACGACACCGTTGGACGCCGTCACGTCTCCCGAGTCCGTCGTGCGCCGCCCGATGACGACAATGGACGCCAGCGCCGCGAATCCCGCGCTTGCGTGCACAACGAGTCCTCCGGCGAAGTCTTGCGCTCCCCAGCGATCAAGAAACCGACCGCCCCAGATCCGGTGCGCGCGGGGATGTACACAAGGATGCTCCAGGCAACGAGGAAGAGGCACCTATGAGAACAAAAACAGTATCGCCAGCGCTCATCATGCGCTCCTCAGCGTCGATGGCGGATCATAGGGTCAGGCCTTGTAAGAATGCGTGGAGCGTTAACTGGCCAAGCCGAGCAACCTCGTAGTGGGGTCGAGGTTCGCTCTCACGAATTCTAAAGTTTCCACGATCTGATCCAATACGAGCGGTGTGAAATCGAGGTCGCCCTCAAAATCGCAGAGTCCCACTGAGTCGGCGCTCCCCCACCAATGAACAGGTAAAATGAGACCTGTCGCGGTCCGCCGCACTCCTCCAGCGGTGACTCCCTCGCGAGGAGAGACCGTGGGTTTGTCCGGGTCTAACGCATCCAGCTCGCTTTCCGCACATCTCAGACCCCATTTACCTCCCCCACCCTTCAGCTCGCTCCACGCTTAGTGTCTCCGTTCGCTCAAGCTCCCTGACCAGTTCTCGTAACTGCTTGCCAGCCTCGATCCTGG
>JBOGFT010000026.1:0-35383 GCA_050701895.1 Acidimicrobiales bacterium | reverse complement strand
GTCGTGCACTTCCTCATCGCCTTCGTGCTCGCCTGGAGCGCGCTCGTCTTCATCGGCTCGGCGTCGAACAGCCGAATGCAGGTCGTGGCGTTCAGCGCGTTCGCCGGCCAGGCTCGCAACCCGGCGCAGCAGGCCGGGCTGCACGTCGGCGACGTGATCGTCGGGGTCGACGGGCACGCCTTCTCCGACCCCGACCAGCTGACCGGGGAGATCGAGCAGTCGCCCAATAGGCCGGTCGGCCTCCAGGTGCAGCGCGGCGGCCGGACGATCACCCTGACGGTCGTCCCCGAGCTCCGCCGCCACGAGGTGAACGGGAAGGAACAGGTGAGCGGCGAGATCGGGGTGGCGCTCGGGACCGTGAACGTTCCAGAGAACCCCTTCGGCGCGATCGGCGGAGCCGGGGTGGTCATCGGCCAGACCGCCTCCGGCGCGGTGACCGGCCTCGGCCACCTGTTCTCGCCGAGTGGCATCTCGGGCTACGTCCACCAGGTGCTGCACCCCTCCCAAGCCACCCCCACCCAGCGGGCGAACCGTCCGGAGTCCCTCATCGGGGCTGTCCGCACCGCCGTCCAGGGCGCCCAGGCCGGGATCGGCTCCCTATTGGCCGTGCTCATCGCCCTGAACGTCTTCTTCGGGATCCTGAACATGCTGCCGATGCTCCCCCTCGACGGCGGCCACGTCGCCATCGCCCTCTACGAACGGGTGCGCACCCGGCGCGGCCGCCCCTACTACCAGGCCGACGCGGCCAAGCTCCTGCCCGTCGCCTACGGCTTCATGGCTGTGCTCTTCCTGCTGGTGGTCTCAGCCGCCTACCTGGACATCACGCACCCGGTCCCCAACCCCTTCGGCTGACCGGGTGACCGCCCGGGCCCCCGGCGCGGCACAATGAAGGTGTGGAAACCCAAGGCAACTTCCTGACCGAGCGCCGTCCCACGCGCCAGATCCGCGTGGGGGAGGTGGCCGTCGGGGGCGACGCGCCGATCTCGGTCCAGTCGATGACGACCACCAAGACGGCCGACGTCGAAGGGACCCTGCAGCAGATCTACGCCCTGGCTGCGAATGGTGCGGACATCGTGCGTTGCACCTGCAACGAGCGCGCCGCGGCCGAGGCCCTGGCCCAGATCGTGCCGCGCTCGCCGGTACCGATCGTCGCGGACATTCACTTTCACGTCGAGATGGCCCTCGCCGCACTCGAGGCGGGAGTGAACGGACTTCGCCTCAACCCCGGCAACTTGCGCAAGCCCGAAGAGATCAAGCTCGTCGCGAGCGAGGCGAAGGACCGCGGCGTGCCCATTCGCATCGGCGTGAACGCTGGCTCTCTGCATCCCGACATCTACGAGCGCTTCGGGGGCGCGACGCCCGAAGCCCTGGTGGAGTCGGCGCGCATCGAGTTGGCCTACTTCGAGGAGGTCGACTTCTCGGACGTGAAGATCTCTGTCAAGGCCTCGTCGGTCGCCACCATGATCGCCGCGTACCGCCTGGCGTCACAGACGTTCGATCATCCCTTGCACCTCGGCGTGACCGAGGCCGGTCCTCTTCCCGGAGGCCTGTTGAAGGGCACCGCGGGCATCGCGACACTGCTGGCCGAAGGCATCGGGGACACCCTTCGCTACTCACTCACCGCCGACCCCGTCGAAGAGGCGCGCGCCGGGCGCACGCTGCTCGAGTCGCTCGGGCTGCGCGAGCGAAAGGGGCTAGACCTCATTGCCTGTCCCAGTTGCGGTCGCGCCGAGGTCGACGTCATCAAAGTGGCGAACGAGGCTCAAGAGGCCCTCAATGAACTGAGCGTTCCCCTGCAGGTCGCGGTGATGGGCTGTGTCGTGAACGGGCCGGGCGAAGCGCGTCACGCGGACCTGGGGATCGCGGCCGGCAAGCACCGCGGACACCTTTTCATCCAAGGCCAGATCATCCGCGTGGTACCCGAAGACGAGATGGTCGAGGCCCTCGTCGAGGAGGCGAAGAAGATCATCGCCGAGGGCGTCGAGGCGCGTCTCGCCGCGCGCGATACGAGCGCCGAGAAGGAAGCGGCGGCTGACCGGGCTGCGTTGCTGGATGACCGCGGCGTCGACGCGAACAACGCTCAGATACGCATCGAGAAGATTCGCAAGCACGTCGAGGAATAACCTCTGAGTAGGCTTATCCGAATTCCTGAAGGAGAGCCGTGGCTTCACAGAGCGTTCTGACCCCGCAATCGAAAGACTTCCCGCGCTGGTATCAAGACGTCGTGGCGAAGGCCGAGATGGCCGACAACGGTCCGGTACGCGGCACCATGGTCATTCGCCCCTACGGATACGCCATCTGGGAGCGCATGCAGTACGAGATGGACGTGCGCATCAAGAAGACGGGCGCCAAGAACGCGTACTTCCCGCTCTTTATCCCCGAGAGCTACTTCTCCAGAGAGGCCGAGCACGTTGAGGGATTTAGTCCCGAGCTGGCCATCGTGACCCACGCCGGTGGCGAGGACTTGGCCGAGCCCATCGTGGTGCGCCCGACCTCTGAGACCGTGGTGGGTGAGTTCATGGCCAAGTGGATCCAGAGCTACCGAGATCTGCCGCTGCTCTTGAACCAATGGGCGAACGTCGTGCGCTGGGAGCTGCGCCCGCGACTGTTCCTGCGCGGCACGGAGTTCCTCTGGCAAGAGGGACACACGGCGCACGAGAGCTACGACGATGCTGCGGCCTACGCGCGGCGCATCCACGACGAGGTCTACAACGACTTCCTGATCGAGGTTCTCGCCTGTCCGTCCTACACGGGAATCAAGCCGGCCAACGAGCGCTTTCCCGGTGCGGTCAACTCCATGACCCTGGAATCGGTCATGCGCGACGGCAAGGCGCTACAGATGGTGACGACGCACGAGCTGGGACAGAACTTCGCGCGGGCCTTCGACATTTACTTTCAGAGCGAGGCCGGCCAGGCCGAGTTGTGCTTCACGACGTCCTGGGGCGCCTCGACGCGCCTGGTCGGAGGACTCATCATGGCTCACGGCGACGACAACGGACTGATTCTGCCCCCTCGCCTCGCGCCGGTGCAAGTTGTCGTGATCGCGGTGCGCGATGAGGCCGAGGTCAATGTGGTGTGCGAGCGCATCGCCGCCCAACTGGGTGACGTCGGCGTGCGCGTCGAAGTGGACCGGGGGAGGGGCAGCTTTGGACGTCGGGTGACCGATTGGGAGATCAAGGGCGTTCCGCTGCGCATCGAAGTGGGTCCCCGTGATCTCGCTCAAGGCCTCGTTACCCTGGCGCGTCGCGACAACGAGGAGAAGATGACGGCCGGTCTTGGATCGCTTGAGAGCGAGGTACCCGCGCTACTAGAGCGCATTCAAAGTGACCTGTTATCTCGGGCGGTGGCCTTTCGCGACGAGCGAACCTCCGACGTGAACACGATTGGCGAAGCGCTGGACGCGGCGAAGGACGGTTTCGCGCGACTCGCGTGGGACGCCGTCAAGGGGGAGGGCGAAGTCACCCTCAACGCGGAGGCCGTGAGCGTGCGATGCATCCAGCGCCAGGATGGGTCGATGCCGGAGAACGAGGACGAAGGGGGTCTCGTCTGCCTGGTGGCAAAAAGTTACTAAGATATTTTTACGATGAGATTTATTGCACGATTATGAGTTTTACGTCGTAGGTGACCGATTGTGAAGTCAGTGTTTTCCTGCTAGAATTGATGTCTACAGTCCGCACAGGACGTATGGACTCGTTTAAGCGCGGGCCTCGGGCCCGCGCTTTTTCGCTGTCTGTGCGACTTTGGGCGACAGCGAAAGGAGACGGACATGGAATGGGACACCGCGCTTCGTCCGCTCGTAGAGCCGCTGGGACTTGAACTGTACGACGCGGAATTTTCCTCGGGAATCCTGAATGTGGTCGTGTCACGGCCCGGTGGGGTGGACCTGGAGTCACTCACCAGGGCGAACCACACCATCTCTGAGTGGCTGGACGCGAACGACCCTATTGAGAGCCGATTCACCCTGGACGTGTCCAGCCCAGGGCTCGAGCGACGCCTGCGCACGCTTGCTCACTTCAAGAGCGCCATCGGCGAAGTCGTCACGCTGCGTGAACTTCGCCGAGATGAACCAACGCGACGTCTCGAGGGAATGCTGCTCAGCGTCACCGACTCGTCACTGACCTTGGACGAGCACGAACTCGGCGACGTCACGCTACGACTGGACGCGATTGAACGCGCGCGCACCGTCTTCGCGTGGGGCGCGACGAAGCCCGAGAAGGCCAGGCCCCCCGAGCCAAAGAAGACCGCGACCAAGGGCGCACGCACGTCATCGACGAGCAAGAAAGGCTAAATCATGGCTAACTTCGAATTTCTTGAGGCTCTCGGTCAGATCGCGCGTGACCAGAACATTGACGAGGGCGAACTCTTAATCGCGCTGGCCAACGCACTGCTGGCGGCGTACAAGCGCCGCCCAGACTCGGCCGAAGACGCCGAAGTCGAGATCAACCCCGAGACGGGCGAGATCAAAGTGTGGGGACTCGAGCTTGACCTCGAGGGCAACGTCACGCGCGAGTGGGACGCCACGCCTGAGGACTTCGGGCGCATCGCCGCCCAGACGGCCAAGCAAGTGCTCATGCAGCTCATCCGGGACATCCAGCGTCGTCAGATGTACGAGGAGTTCGCCAACCGCGAAGGCGACATCGTCTCGGGCACCGTCCAGCAGAACGACAACCGCTACACCTTGCTCGACCTCGGTCGAGTCGAGGCCCTGCTGCCCCAAGCCGAGCAGATCGCTTTCGAGCGCTACGAGCACGGCGCGCGCATCAAGGTCTACATCGTCGAGGTGCGAAAGACCAACAAGGGACCTCAGATCGTGGTGTCGCGTACGCACCCTGCGTTGGTCGCGAAGCTCTTCGAGATCGAAGTTCCCGAGATCGCCAACGGCATCGTGGAGATCAAGGCGCTCGCTCGCGAGCCCGGTCACCGCTCGAAGATCGCCGTCGCCTCGAACGATCAGATGATCGACCCGGTGGGCGCCTGCGTGGGCGCGCGTGGCTCACGCGTGCGCAACATCACCAACGAGCTTCGCTCTGAGCGCATCGATGTCGTGCCCTACAGCGACGACCCGGTGGAGTTCATTCAGTCGGCCTTGCAGCCGGCGCGCGTGCGCGAGGTGCGACTCGATGAGGTCGAGGGCATCGCCACGGTCATCGTCCACGATCAGCAGCTCTCACTCGCCATTGGCAAAGAGGGCCAGAACGCGCGCCTGGCCGCGCGTTTGACAGGCTGGCGCATTGACATTCGCTCCGAGAACGAAGGCAACGACGAAGTCGTCGAAGAGGTGTGGACTGAAGGCGACGTGGTGGTCGACGAAACGGTTACGACCGTCTCGAGTGAGACCGGCGAGGTCGAGGCGGTCGCCGCCGAGACGGTCACCGACGCCCGGGGCGACGCCGCCGACGCGGTTGCGGTGGAGACGAATTCGGAGGATGAGGCATAGCCCCGACACGGACGTGCATAGTCTGTCGAAGTCGACGCGACGACGCCGACATGGTGCGCGCCGGTCGCAACGCTGCGGGTACGTGGTACCTGGGGCGAGGCGCGGGTCGTGGGGTGTGGTGGTGTGGCGACCGTGGCTGTGGGAAAGACGTTCGCGCCTCCCACGTGGCACGGGCGCTGCGCGTGAGTGTCTCAGAGTCTGATGTGGTGGTGTTGCACGGTCTCGCGACCAGGAAAAGGCCGTAGTTGTGAAAGAATAGGAAACTGTGCCCGTCGAACGTGCGGGGACACGAAGTAAGGGATCGTTTTGGCTCCAAAGAAGATACGAGTGCACGAGCTCTCCAAAGAGCTCGGCTTGACGAGCAAGGAATTGCTCGTACTCGCCCAAAAACTAGGCATCGGCGCCTCGAGCCCCTCGGCGTCGATCGAGGACGCCCAGGCGGACCGCATCCGTCGGCGCGCCGACGCCGACGGACTCCGTCGCGTGGTGCCAGCCGAGGCCGCCAAGGCGGAAAAGGCGACGAAGGCGATCAAGGCCGCCAAAGTCCCCGCTGCAGCGCCCGTTGAGGCCGCCCCGAGTCCCGCGCGTGTCACCAGCACGCCAGCCCCAAGCTCTGCGACCGAGCCCGCGGTTGCTCGAGCGGCTGGTCCCAGCGAGGCGGCGTCCGCTGCGCCATCAACGTCGACGGCCGCCGCCGAAACAGCCTCGAGGCCCCAAGTCGTGCGCTCTCGCGTCGTAGCGCCTAAGCCCGCTCCGACGCGCAGCGTGTCGCCCGACGGGCCGACCACCATTCGCCCCACTCCTCGCGGCGGCGCCTCGGGCGACGGTGGTCAGCGGCCGCCGCTCAGTTCCACCGGCCGACCGATTCCGCCTCCGCCCGGGCGACCCATGAGTGCCACGGGTCGGCCCATTCCCCCGCCACCGGGCGTTCGACGTCCCATGCCCACCGGCGGCCCGGGTCGCGGACCCTCCAGTGGCCCACGACCCATGAGCGCACGTCCGAGCACCGGCGCCCCGCGCACTGGTGGGCCGTCGCGCCCAGGGGGCGGATATAGCTCCACGCGCCCCGGGCCCCCGACTGGTGGAGCACCCGCCGGCGCCAGTCGCAGTGGCGGTCCGGCGCGCGGTGGTGGTGGACCGAGAGGTTCCCAGCGCAAGGTAACTCGGCGTCGTCGTCGCAACGTGGAAGAGCTTGAGCCGACGCAGATGACGACGTGGCAGCCGAGCAGCGCTCCCGTTCCCGAGGGCGAGATCATCATCGAGCGCGGTTCGACGGCAAAAGACGTCGGGCCCAAGCTCAATCGCAGCGCTGCCGACATCATTCGCTTCTTGTTCCTCCAGGGCGAGATCGTGACGGCCGTGCAGAGTCTCTCGGACGACATGATCGAGCTCTACGCCGCTGAGGTCGGGGCCGACGTGCACCTGGTCGACCCCGGTGAGCAAAAGGAAGCCGAACTCCTCGCCAAGTTCTTCGACGAGGACGACGAGGACGACGTCATTGCGCCCACGCCGCGACCACCGATTGTCACGGTGATGGGACACGTGGACCACGGCAAGACCCTGCTGTTGGACAAGATTCGAAAGACCAACGTCGTTGCGGGCGAGGCCGGTGGCATCACCCAGCACATTGGGGCCTACCAGGTCGCCTGGCACGGGAAGTCCATCACGTTCCTCGATACCCCCGGTCACGAGGCGTTCACCGCCATGCGCGCGCGCGGCGCCAAGGTCACCGACGTCATCATCCTCGTGGTCGCGGCTGACGATGGCGTGATGCCCCAGACCATCGAAGCCATCGATCACGCCAAAGCGGCCGAGGTTCCAATCATCGTGGCGATCAACAAGATGGACCGACCCGACGCCAACCCCGATCGCGTGCTGCAACAGCTCTCTGAGCAGGGCCTGGTTCCCGAAAAGTGGGGCGGCGACACCATCATCGTCGAGATCTCGGCCCTGCAGGGAACGGGCATCGACGACCTCTTGGAGCAGGTGCTGCTGGTCGCCGAGATTGGTGAACTGGCCGTGCGACCGAGCGGTCGCGCCGTTGGGACCGTTCTCGAAGCCAACCTCGAAGTGGGTCGTGGACCCGTGGCCACGGTGATGGTGCAGAAGGGGCTCTTGCAGGTGGGAGATCCGGTCGTCGCGGGACCGGCCTTCGGAAAAGTCAAAGCGCTCATCAACGACCAGGGCAAGCAGGTCAAGAGCGCCGGTCCCTCCACGCCCGTGCAGATCCTCGGCTTCAGCGAACCGCCCTTTGCCGGAGATGAGATGCGCGTCGCACGCGACCTGGCACACGCCCGCTCACTCGCCGAAGCTCGCGCGCAGCGCACACGACTGGTGGGTCAACAGCCCGTCGCCTCGTCGAGTGGCGCGCGACTCGAAGACTTGTTCGAGCAGATCCAACGAGGCGAGACCGCGACCCTCAACATCGTCTTGAAGGCCGACGTGCAGGGCTCGCTCGAAGCGTGCACCGAGTCGTTGCGCAAGTTGGAGCGCGACGACGTGAAGCTCGTCATCGTGCACCGCGGTGTCGGTGGCATCACCGAGAATGACGTTCAGCTGGCCAAGGCCTCCAACGCGACCATCATCGGCTTCAACGTCCGCCCGGACAAGCGAAGCCGCGAGCTGGCGGCCAGCGAGGGCGTGCAGATACGCACCTACGAGATCATCTACAAGCTGATCGAAGAGATTGAGGCCGCGATGCTCGGCCTCTTGACGCCGGTCTTCGAAGAGGTGGTGACGGGCGAAGCCGAGGTGCGCGAGGTGTTCCGCATCCCGCGCGTCGGTGCCGTCGCCGGTTGCTACGTGCGCGACGGCGTGATCACCCGTGGCTCGAAGGTTCGATTCCTGCGCGAGGGCGCCATCATCTGGAAGGGCTCGATCACGTCGCTACGTCGATTCAAAGAGGACGCGCGCGAGGTGCCCGCGGGCTTTGAGTGCGGTGTGGGGCTCTCGGACTACCAGGACCTCAAGTCCGGCGACGTCATCGAAACATACGAAGAGCGCGAGATTCCGCGCACGGCATAAGCCATGGCGCGATCCTCCGGCTCGAACCACCCCTATCCGCGCTCCGCACGGGTGAACCAGATTCTGCGCGAGGTCATCTCCGAGGAGCTCGTGCGGATCTCGGACATCGATGAGCGATTGGGTCTCTTGACGGTGACGGGCGTCGAGACGACGCCGGACCTGCGCCAAGCCATGGTCTACCTGGACTCGCTCTCGGGTGAGGCAAAAGAAGCCCTCGAGGAGCACCGCGGACAGGTTCAGGCGTCGGTGAACTCCCAGACTCGCCTCAAGCGCACGCCGAAGCTCTCGTTCATGGCTGACCCTGCGGTGGCGAGCGGTGAGGCCGTGGAGGAGCTCTTGCGCCGCCAACGCCATGACGACGAGTAACGGCCTTTTACTCATCGACAAGCCCCAGGGGGTGACGAGTCATGACGTGGTGGGTCACGTGCGGCGCGTACTGAATGAGCAGCGCGTCGGCCACGCGGGCACGCTCGATCCCATGGCGACGGGTCTGTTGATCCTTGGAGTGGGTCCCTCGACACGTCTCTTGCGTTTCGCCCAAGACCAAGTGAAGCACTATGAAGGCGTCATGACCTTCGGCGTGCGGACGGATTCACTCGACGCGGACGGGGCCGTCGTTGAAACCGCTCCGGTGCCGATGCTCACCCAAGCGAGCGTCGACCTCGCGGCGGAGACCTTGTTTGGCGACCAAGAGCAGATACCGCCCATGGTGTCCGCGGTCAAAGTCAACGGTCGGCGGCTGCACGCGCTGGCGCGCGAGGGTCTCGTCGTTGATCGAAGGCCGCGCTCGATCACGGTCTTCGCACTGACGCTCGCTCCGTTGGACGAGACTCGCTGGTCCTTTGACGTCACGTGCTCGGTCGGGACCTACGTCCGGGTCCTGATGAGTGACCTCGCGCAGCGACTCGCGACCATCGGCCACTTGAGCGCCCTGAGGCGACTGTCGAGCGGAACCCATCACGTGCGTGATGCCTTGACGTACTACGAACTTGATGATCGAGTCAGCCAGGACGCTTCGGTCCTCTTGGCGCCGCGCTGCTTCGTCGACCACCTCGCGACGGTGGAGGTCAGTGACGACCAGGAGAGGCGGTTGCGAATGGGACAGCGCCTCACTTTCGATCAGCCAGAGGGTGAGGAGATCGCCGCGCTGAGCAATGCGGGCAACCTCGTAGCGGTGCTGCGACGTCGCGGAGAGGTGTGGCAGCCCGTGGTCGTCTTGCCCGGTATCGACGCTCGGTTCGACTAGTTTGCCAGTGATGAAAGTACGACACGATGGCGATGCGGCATCCCACGACCCCAGCGTGGTGGCCATTGGCGTCTTCGACGGACTTCACCGGGGGCATCAAGCCGTCATCGCCCAACTCTTGGAGTTGGCTGGTCGCTTTGAGGCGACCGCGACCGTCGTGACATTCGACCCTTCTCCCGCAAGCGTGCTCGCGCCCGACCGCGCCCCTCATCAGCTGGCCACGATCAACCAGCGCCTCGAAGGACTGGAAGCCCTCGGCGTGGAGCAGGTTCGTATTTTGACTTTTAGCAAGGATCTCGCCAGCGAGTCGGCGACTGAGTTCATTGATCGGGTCGTGGTCCACGATCTCTCGGCGCGCTGCGTGCTCGTGGGTGAGGACTTCCACTTCGGCCACAACCGCGAGGGGAATCTCTCATTGCTACGCGAGGTTGGCCAGGTGCGCGGATTCGACGTGATCGCGGCGCCCACCCATGGCGAGGGCACCAGATGGAGCTCGAGCGCGGTGCGGAGGGCGCTCGAGGACGGCGATCTCGACGAGGCCCGCCGCGTACTTGGCCAACCCTTCACCCTGCGCGGCGTGGTCGAGCACGGCGACAATCGCGGTGAGGCCCTCGGCTATCCGACCGCCAACCTCATGGTGGCCAAGGATCAGGCGTTGCCCGAAGAGGGCGTGTACGCCGGAGCGACCTTTATCGATCACGCCCGGAGAGCCGCGGCGATATCGATAGGCACGCGGCCGCACTTCTACGAGCACGGTGCGCTGCTCGTAGAAGTGCACGTCGTGGACTACGAGGGGCAACTCTACGGACGCACTCTTGACGTCGTGTTTCTCACTCGCCTTCGCGACCAGACGACCTTCGCGACGGTGCAAGATCTGATCGCACAGATCGGACGCGACGTCGCGAAAACGCGCCAAATCGTTGACTCCGAGTCGCTCGACGCGTTGAGACTGCTAGAGTAGATGTTCGGTCAGCGACGCTGATCACGTGGGTCGTCTCGTTGGCGGCTCGCAACGGGAACCCCGACTCAAACAAGGCAAACACGTTATGACTGAGAAGCAACCGATCATCGAGGACTTTCGAGCCCACGACAAGGACACCGGCTCGCCGGAAGTTCAGGTCGCGCTCTTGACGGCTCGGATCGCGCATCTCACCGAGCACCTCAAGGTTCACAAGGGCGATCATCACACCCGCCGTGGACTCATGAAGCTCATTGGTCAGCGCCGTCGACTGCTGGACTACGTGCAAAAAGGCAACGTGGAGCGCTACCGCGCGTTGATCGGCCGACTCGGCATTCGTCGCTAGCCGAACCACCCACGTCGACGCCGTCGACGTGTTCAACATCCGAGGCCCGAAAGCCAGTGGAGGACAGTCGCCTCGCGCGAAGGTCGCCCACTGGGATTCGGGCGGGTGTTGCTACATAAGGAGCCAACACATGCCAAACGCGATTCGCGTCAGCAGTCCCATCACCGGTACCGACAAAACCATGAGTTTTGAAGCCGGTCACCTTGCCCAACTCGCCGACGGCGCCGTCCTCGCGCGCATCGGTGACACCATGCTTCTCGCGACGGTCGCCGCCGCGAAGACAGCCCGAGAGGGAATGGATTTCTTCCCCCTCACCATCGACATCGAAGAGCGGGCCTACGCCGCTGGAAAGATCCCCGGGGCGTTCTTTCGTCGCGAGGGCAAGCTCTCCGACCAAGCCATTCTGATCTGTCGCCTCATTGACCGCCCGCTGCGCCCCTCGTTTCCAAAGGGCTTTCGCAACGAGGTCCAAGTCGTCGGCACCATCTTCAGCGCCGACCAGCAGAACCCGCACGACATCCTCGCCATCAACGCCTCCTCGGCCGCGCTGATGATCTCGGGCATTCCCTTCGATGGCCCGATCGGCGCAGTGCGCATGGCCTACACGACTGACGGTGAGTGGGTGCCGCACCCCACCTACCAAGAGGGCGACGCCGCGACCTTCGAGCTCGTCGTTGCCGGGCGCGCGTTGAGCGACTCGGCCGACGCCGACGTCGCCATCATGATGGTGGAGGCCGGTGGCACGGACGGTTCGTTCGAGAAGTACCTAGACGGTGCGCCCAAGGTGAGCGAAGAAGTGCTGGCCGAGGGACTCGAAGCGTCCAAGCTCTGGATCCGCGAAGCCATCAACCTCCAGCGCGAACTGGTGCGCGACTTCATTGCTGACCGCGGCCCATTGCCTGAGTTCTCCTATGAGACCTTCGCCGACTACCAAGATGACGTCTACGCCCGCGTCGAAGAAGTGGGCAAACAGGCTCTCTCCGAGGCCAACAAGATCACGACGAAGGCTGCGCGCAGCGAGGCGCTCGACGAGGCCGCCAAGTACATCACCGAGCAGATCGGCGCGCAGTTCGAGGGTCGCGCCAGCGAGATCAAGGCGGCTGTGCGCTCCATCACGAAGAAGCTCGTGCGAGAGCGCATCGTCGAAGAGGGCGTTCGCATCGACGGACGCGGACTCGCGGACATTCGACCGCTCTCAGCCGAGATCGACCTGTTCCCGATGACCCATGGCTCTGCCGTGTTCCAGCGTGGCGAGACTCAGGTGGTCAACGTGACGACGCTGGGCATGCCCCGCATGCGCCAGCTGCTCGACACGATCTCGCCCGACGAGTTCCGTCGCTACATTCACCACTACAACTTCCCGCCGTACTCCACGGGCGAGACTGGCCGCGTCGGAGCGCCCAAGCGCCGAGAAGTCGGCCATGGGGCGCTCGCCGAGCGCGCGCTGATACCCGTGTTGCCCAGCGAGGAGGACTTTGCCTACACCATTCGCGTGGTCTCCGACATCATGCAGTCGAACGGGTCGACCTCGATGGGCTCGGTCTGTGGGTCGACGCTGTCGTTGATGGCCGCCGGCGTGCCGATCAAGGCGCCCGTCGCGGGCATCGCGATGGGCCTCGTCTATGACGAGGGCAACTACGTCACCTTGACGGACATCCTCGGCGCCGAAGACGCCTTCGGCGACATGGACTTCAAGGTTGCCGGTACCGCCGACGCCGTGACCGCACTCCAACTCGACACCAAGATTGACGGTCTGCCCGCCGACGTGCTGGCGAAGGCGCTGCATCAGGCGAAGGATGCGCGTCTCACGATCTTGAAGGTCTTGACCGACACGATCGCCGAGCCTCGCAGCGAAGTGGCTGACGTCGCGCCCAAGATCGTGACCATGGAGATTCCCATCGACAAGATCGGTGAGGTCATCGGACCTAAGGGCAAGGTCATTAACACCCTGCAGCAAGAGACTGGCGCGGACATCGCCGTCGACGACGACGGGACCGTGGGCACGGTCACCATTGGGGCGAAGGATGGACGTGCCGTTGAGGAAGCTCGACGTCGCATCTCACTGATTCTGGACCCCCCGTCTGCGGATGTCGGAGCGATCTATCAAGGTCGCGTCGTCTCGATCGCGAAGTTTGGCGCGTTCATCAACATCCTTCCCGGTCGCGATGGACTCTTGCACATCTCGAAGCTGGCGCCGCTCAATGGCGGCAAGCGCATCGGACGGGTCGAGGATGTCCTTGAGTTGGGTCAGGCGCTTGAGGTGAAGGTCGACGACATCGACCCTCAAGGCAAGGTCTCTCTGTCACTCGTCGGGGAGTTTCCCGACGTCGTCGAAGAGCCGCGCCGCGAGCGATCCGACCGCCTGAGTCGCGAGCGAACCGATCGTCCCGACCGCGTGAGTCACGAGCGTTCCGAGCGTCGGGCAACGTCGAACGTCGCGACATCGTCATTCGAGGCGAGTTTCGAGGCCGAGTTGGCTGGGGAGATCGGTGATCTCGGTCCCGGTGGCCCGGGCTTCAGCGACGGTGATGGTGGCGGACGTCGCAGTCCACGTCCTCGCCGCCGCTAAGTAACGAAGGACCGTGTCGCGTCAAAGCATGCGCGACACGGTCCTCTTGCTTTTCGTAGCGTGGGGACCATGAGTACGCCAGAGCCGTCGGACTACACGCCCTGGTGGCGACCGATGTCTCGCAGCGATCGATGGGCGTTGATCTCCCTCGTCATAGTCCCGTCGGTGCTCTTCATCGTGCCCGCACTATTCGGTCACCCCGCGATCGACGCCGACAACCTGATCCAGAACTTTCCTCTGCGAGTGCTCGCCGGTCAGCAGATCGCCACCGGTCACCTTCCACTCCTGGACCCGCTGACCAACGGCGGCACCCCTCTCCTGGGGGGAATGAACGCGGGGGCGCTCTACCCGCTCACGATCATCTACGCCTTCATCCCTCCTCTCGTCACCTGGGTGTTCAACATGATCGTCGTCTACGTGACCGCGGCCGTGGGCGTGTTCGCCCTACTGCGTTGGCACGGGGTGCGAACCATCCCGGCCTTTGTCGCGGGTCTCAGCTACGCCTATAGCGGGGCGATGGTCGGCCAGATGGTTCATCTCGGGGTCATCCAGGGCTACTCCTTCATTCCCTGGGCTGTGCTGGTGATGCTCGCGCTCGCGCGGCGACTGACTCGGGTCAACCCCGAGACGAGCGTCTTGGGGCTCGCGCGGGTGGGCTTGCCATGGACGATCGGCGTAGCGGCGCTGTGGAGCATGACCTTCCTCTCGGGCGAGCCGCGGGCCATCTCGTCCGTCGAACTGCTCACCATCGTGGTCGTTCCCTGCGTGTTGATCCTGCGCAGTTCGTACTGGCTGGACTCGTGGCGCATGAGAGTCGCCTACCTCGGGACCCTCTGCGTCGGTTTTGCGTGGGGGGTCGGGATCGGTTTGATTCAACTGCTCCCGGGCTGGGCTTTCATCAACTACTCAGAGCGCTCGTCGATCAGCTACTCGTACTTTGGGGCGGGCTCGCTCCCCGTGCGCTGGTCGGCGCTGCTCTTCACCCCCGATCTGCTCGGGGGCAACGGCGCGTACGGTCAGCCGGGCTACTTCGCCAACTACAACCTGGCCGAGGTGACGGGATACGCCGGTGTGCTGGCGTTAGTGGCCAGCGCCGCATTCCTCACTCGACTGACCCGGCGAGGATGGCGAGGGGGTGACCGCGACTACATGATCTACGTGGTGATCGGCGTCGTGGGGATCTTTGCGACGTGGGGCAGTTTCACCCCGCTCGGCCACATCTTTCACAAGATCCCGCTCTACGGCTCGACTCGACTCCAGAGTCGAAGTGTCATCCTGGTGGACTTTCCGCTGGCCATCATGCTGGGTTGGTGGCTCCAGCAGGTGCGTGACGGCGCCACCCAACTCGCTGGCCTGGGGAAGCGACTTCGCTGGGTGACCGTCGCACCAGCGATCATCATCGTCGCACTCTCGGCGGTGCTGATCGGGTGGGGCCCGGGGCTCATCAACAAGATCCATATCTCGGGCGGAGACGTCAATATCGAGGACGAGCTGAAAACGGCCAATGCGTTGCATCTGGCGATCGCGCTGGTGGCCGCGCTCGCCGTCGTACTCCTCGCTCGGCACTCGAGGCGGCTCTTTACCATACTGATGGTGGTGCTCACCGCTGACTTGGTGGTATTTCTCATGTTCTCATCCACCGGGCTCATCGGGGGTCCGGGTCCGCGCGAGGCGTCCGAGTCCTACGCGCAGCGCCTGCTGGGCAACAATGGTCGCTTCGCGCTCGTGGACGACGGGGGACAGCACACCGGCGTGTATCGCAAACTCGGCGAACCCAACATGAACGTGTTCACGCACATGGCCAGCGTTCAGGGGTACGGCTCTTTGATCTCGATCATCTACGACGACGCGACGGGCACGCACCCTCAGGCGTATTTGAACGCGTGCCACCTCGCGGCGGGCACGTTCACCCAGTTGCGTCTGGGAGCGGTGGCGATCTCCTCTACCCAGTTGATGACGACGACCTCATTCACGCCGTCGGTTCCCCACAGCTGCGTGAAGGAGACATCTTCTTCGTCGGTTCGGCGCTACTTCGGCGAGGTGTTCTCGGTGGGCTCGATCACCCTCGCCGGAGTGAACGGGGCGCCGATCTCGAGCGGTCCACTCACCATTCAGCTGCTCTCCAGCGCTGGGCGGGTGATCAAGGGGCCGCGCTGGACGATCCCGGGGGGATCCACGAACTTCAGTGTGACGTCGAACTCGGCCACCAAGCGAGCGGCCGGCTTCGTCGTCTCGTCGGCGCGCGGCGCCACGATAGGCGACTCGGTGGTGACACCGTACGGATCATCGACGAGATACCGACTCGACACCAACTTCCAGCTGGCCATAGCGACCAGACAATGGAAGCTCACCTCGACCGAGGACACGTTCTCGGTCTTTAAGGCCGTCAAGTTGATCCCTCGCGCTTGGCTCGTCACCCCCTCCTCGGGGCGCGTCACGAATATCCGCACGGCGCCGTGGGGCGACGCGTGGGTGAGCGTCACCCTCACGAAGGCGAGTGCCCTCGAGCGCAGCGAAGCGTATCTGCCCGGGTGGCGAGCGACGGCCGTCAATAACGTGACTCACCAGGTTGACCAGCTGAAGGTCACTCGAGCGGGCCTCATCGAGAAGGTGGACGTCCCGCGGGGCAAGTGGGTTATTCATTTCCACTATCACGCGCCGTACATCGAAGTCGGCGCGGCCGCGTCGGCCGCGTCTATCGTGCTGTGGGTCGGTGTTTCGACGGGCCTGGTCGTCTCTAGGCGTCGAAGGCTCAAGGCTAAGGTTCTGGCGTGAAGTCACTGGCCATCGTGGGTGGCGCCGGACGGATGGGCCAGGCGCTCGGCGAGGGCCTGAGCGACACGGGTCGCTTTCGTGTCACCGCCCTGATCGACGAGCACGAGCCTCGTGAGTTGTTTGGTGGCCAGTATCTGGCGTCACTGGACGGACTCGACGCGGGATCAGTTGACGCGGTGGTGGACTTCTCCTCGCCCGAGGGTGTGGCGCGATCGGCTGCCTGGTGCGCCAAGAACGTCGTCGCTCTGGTGGTAGGAGCGACGGGACTCTCGGACGAACAGCGAAAGGCCTTGCACGACACGGCAGCGCGAGTGGGTGTCGTCGTGGCGTCGAATTTCTCTATTGGCGCTGTGCTCGCCGAGCGCTTCGCCACTGCCGCCGCGCCGTATTTCGAGCGCGTCGAGATTGTCGAGTTGCACCACGATAAGAAAGTCGACGCCCCCTCGGGGACGTCGCTCTCCACCGCTCGCGGCATCGCCGTGGCGCGCCGCGGCGCCGGTCAGGACCCCCTTGTTGACCCGACCACGCGCTTCAGTGTCGATGGCGCGCGCGGCGCCGACGCTGCGGACGGCGTCAAGATTCACTCGGTGCGTCTCCCCGGGCTCGTGGCGCACCAAGAGGTGCTGTTTGGCTCAGCGGGCGAGGGGCTCACCATTCGTCACGACTCCTTTGACCGACAGAGCTTCGTGCACGGAGTCGCGGTGGCGCTTGACGCCGTGGACGCGACGCCCCGGTTCATCGACGGCATCTCGTCCTTGATTACTTGAAGACCTGGTAGCGGGGCTAGCCCCAGACCTCGCTAGCTGTTTCGACAACGAGGCGAAGCTTGGCTACCTCGTCGTCAAAGGTGAGACTGTTTCCTTCGACGGTGGAAGAGAAGCCACACTGCGGTGAGAGGCAGAGCTGCTCCAGAGGCACGAACTTGGCGGCCTGATCGATGCGACGCTTCAAGTCGTCTTTGGACTCCAGTGCGCCTCGCTTGGTCGTCACGAGGCCGAGTACCACCACTTTGTCGGGGGGCAAGAATCGCAGCGGCTCGAAACCCCCAGATCGCTCGTCGTCGAACTCCAAGAAGAAGCCGTCCACGTCGAGCTCGCTGAACAGCGCTTCGGCCACGAAGTCATAGCCACCTTCGGCGGCCCAAAAGGACTGGAAGTTTCCCCGGCACGAGTGCGTGGTCACCGACATGCCCTTTGGACGACCGGCGAGCGCCGCGTTGATCTGCTTGATGTAGCGCAGGTGCTGATGCTCCGCGTCGTCGCCACGCTCGTCGATCATCTGTCGCTGCGCAGGATCGTTGAGGTAGGCGAGGGACGTGTCGTCCAGCTGGAGATACGTGCAGCCCAGCTGAGCGAGTCGACGTATCTCTTCGGCGTAGGCGCCGCTGAGGTCGGACCAGAACTCGTCGAGGTCGGGGTAGACGGCGGCGTCAATCGCCGCCGTGCCGCCGCGGTAGTGGACCATGCTGGGCGACGGTATCGTCAACTTCGCCACGGCGGTGGTCGTCACCGACTTCAAGAACGTGAAAGCGTCGTCGAAGATCGGGTTCTCCAGGTGCACGCGTTCCGACACTTTCAACGCGGCCGACTTGAACGTCGTGGTGCCTTCGCTGTTGCGAAAAGCCACCTGCAACTCCTCGTCTCCCCGAGTGATGCCGCCCAGTTGATAGATGAAGTCCATGTGCCACGAGGTGCGTCGGAACTCGCCGTCGGTGGCGGCGCGAAGCCCGATCTCCTCCTGGAGCGTCACCACATCTCGAATCGCCTGATCCTCCACCTGGGCCAGGGCGCTGGTGTCGATCTTGCCGGCAGCGTGGGCTCGTCGAGCGTCGAGGAGCTCGGGTGGACGAAGGAGGCTACCGACGTGATCGGCTCGAAAGGGTGGATTGGTGCGGATGCTCATCTCGTTGACTGTACTGGTCGGCGTCGCGGCCCCACCGACGGCCTCGGCGCGTCAAAGCGACTGGTAACTTCTTGCTATGAGCGAGCCGCGTTTTGGACGTGTCCTGACGGCGATGATCACCCCCTTCAGCGCGGACGGGTCCGTGAACTTCGATGTCGCTGCGTCCCTGGCGAAGTTCTTGGTCGAAGAGGGCAGTGAGGGTCTGGTTGTTGGCGGATCGACCGGCGAGGGTTCCTCGCTGAGTGATGACGAGAAGCTCGACCTCTTCGCCTGCGTGGCCGAGGCGGTGACGGTTCCGGTGCTCGCGGGCAGCACGTTCGCCAACACCCAGCAGTCGGTGGCTCTGACCACGCAGGTCAAGGCCACGGGCGTCGCTGGCGTCTTGGCCACCACCCCCGCGTACGCGCGCCCCAACCAGGCGGGCATCGCCGGGCACCTCGGGGCCATCGCCGAGAGCACGCCGCTCGACGTCATGCTCTACGACATCCCGATCCGCACCGGACGAAAGATCGCTTCGGCGACCACGATCGACCTCGTGCGTAAGCACAAGAACATCGTGGCCATGAAGGACGCGTCTGGTGACACGGCCGCCGCCGCGCACACGAAGTTCGTCCTCGGCGACGCCCTCGATCTCTACAGCGGAGACGATTCGATGCTGCTCGCCTTCATGAGCGTGGGCGCGGTGGGTATCGTGTCAGTCGCGGCCCACTGGGCCGGACCCGAGGTGGCAGGGATCGCTCACGCGGCCGCGCGGGGCGACTGGGACGAGGCGCGACGCTTCAACGAGTTGGCGGCTAAGAGCTTCGCCTTCGAGAGCACTGACGCCTACCCCAATCCGATGCCGTCCAAGGCGGCCTTGCGCGTACTGGGACTTCCCGTGGGGGAGTGCCGACTGCCCCACGGCCCAAGCGACCCCGACCTCGACGCCACGGCGGCGAAGGTCGTGGCGTCGCTGAAGACTTCTCGTGGCTGAAACGCTGCGGGTCACCTTTCTCGGCGGACTGGGCGAGATCGGCAGAAACTGTGCCGCCATCGAGCAAGACGGCCGAATTGTCGTGGTCGACGCCGGCCTCATGTTTCCCGAGCCCACCATGTACGGCGTCGACATCATCCTGCCGGACTTTCGCTGGCTCATCGAGCGACGCGACCGCGTGGACGCGATCATCCTCACCCACGGTCACGAGGACCACACGGGAGCCCTGCGCTACTTGGTGAAGGACGTCAACGTTCCCATCTACGGAGCCCCCCTGACCTTGGGATTCGCCCGACATCGCCTGAGCGAGGCCAAAGTTCTCGACGGTCTCACGTTCATCGAGGTCGCCGACGCCGAGCGCCGCCGTATCGGGCCCTTTGAGGTCGAGTTCATCCCCGTGACGCACTCGGTCCCGAGTGCGCAGGCCATCGCCTTTCACACCAAGGTGGGCATCGTCGTGCACTCGGGTGACTTCAAGCTGGATCTGACCCCGATTGATGGACGACGAACCGACATCAACCGACTAGCTGCGCTCGGCGACGAAGGCGTGGTGCTCCTGCTCGCCGATTCCACCAACGCCGAAGAGCCCGGATTCACTCCCTCCGAGAGCAGTGTCGGTATGGCGCTGCGGCGAATATTCCTCGAGCGACCGAACCGTCGGATGGTCGTTGCCTGTTTCGCCAGTCACATCCACCGCATTCAACAGATCGTGAACGTCGCCCACGAGACGGGCCGCAAGGTCGCCTTCATGGGACGGTCGATGGAGGCCAATGTCAAATTGGCGAGGAAGCTGCATCTGCTGCGGGTGGACAACGCGGACCTCATCGATGTCGAGAACATCAGCCGCTTCACCCCCGGTGAGGTGTGCGTTATCTGCACCGGGAGCCAGGGGGAGCCACTCGCGGTGCTCTCTCGGCTCTCGCGTGGCGACGCCAGGAACTTCAAGGTGGGAGCCGACGACACGATCATCCTCAGCTCGCACCCCATCCCCGGCAACGAGTGGTCGGTCGGTCGGGTCATCGACGACTTGCATCGCGAGGCGACTGAAGTCATCGACTCGACCCAGGAGCCGGTGCACGCCTCGGGCCACGCGCGCCAGGGCGAACTGCGAACCTTCCAGCAGCTGCTGCGACCAAAGAACTTCGTCCCGGTGCACGGGGAGTATCGCCACATGGTCCATCACGCGGAACTGGCCGTCTCGATGGGGCTCAGCTCGCGTCACGTGCTGATCTGCGAAGACGGCGATCAGATCGAAGTCTCAGCGAAGGGGATTCGCCGCTCCGGGAAGGTTCCGGCGGGGTTTCACTACATCGACGGGAACGATGGAGACTTCGACGAACGACCCCTGGAGGAGCGTCGCATGCTCGCCGAGTACGGCGTATTGCTGATCTCGGCGGGCGTCGATCATGAGAGCGCGAAGATCGTCCAGCCCGTCTCCGTGACGGCGCGCGGCTGGTTCGAGGGAGCGAGCGACGCCGACGTGCTGGTGAATCTCACCGGTGAGGTGCGCACCGCGCTGCAGGGGGCCATCGCCGAGGGAAATCTCGATAGCGAGTCGCTCTCCAAAGTCGCCCAGCGCGCCGCCGGTCGACTGCTCGGCCAGCGCTATCGTCGCCAGCCCGTCATCCTGCCGGCGGTCATCGTCCTTTAAGGATCGGTGAATCCGGGGTGATCGGTGAGGGTCGGGTCGATGAGGCCTGGGTTTGCGTGAACTCCAACGAGGTGACAGAGTCAGGTTCGACGCGATGGAGGAACTGATGACCACGACCGATGACGACACCGTTTCGGTGACCCGACGTATCGGCGCTCGCGCGCACCAGGTTTTCGCTCTCCTCACCGATCCGGCGAAGCACCCCGAATTTGATGGCTCGGGCATGCTCAGAGACGGCAGCGGCAATGCCACTATCGCCGCACTGGGCGACGTCTTCGTCATGAAGATGCACAACCAGACGCTGGGCGACTACGAGATCAGCAATCACGTGGTCGAATTCGTCCCCGATCAGCGCATCGTGTGGGAGCCCGCCATCAGCGCCGTCTCACAACCTGAACACGTTGGGCGCGTCGGTGAACGGATGGGGCACCGATGGGGCTACGACCTCGCGGCGGACGGTACCGAGACGGTGGTGACCGAGTTCTACGACTGCTCCCGGGCCCCCGAAGACCTTCGCAACCGCCTGAAGAACGGACAGGTCTGGCTGGACGCCATGACCACCACCCTTGAGCGACTAGACGAGCAGTGTGGCGGCCTATAGCGCGCCTGCGCGGTTACTGAAACAAGCTCCAGCTCTGACTAGTTCAAGATTTGTCGGGCTCTCCGTGCTCGGCGTTGCTGATGCCACTTCGCCAGTAGGACTTGTGGTTGATCTGCTCGGGCGCGATGCCGCGGTCGCTGACAGCGCTGAGCAACGCGCGCACCACGTGGAATTCGCCAAAGAGATAGACGTGACCGAGCTCAAGGGGCAGCTCGAAGGCGGCGAGACCACTCAGCAGCCCCGCAGGGTCCTTCAGGTCGCGGCCGCGTCGCTCGACGAAGATACCGGTCACGCCGAGACCTTCGTCAAACGTTGCCCCAAGGGCATCATCGGGCGCATCGATCTCGATGATGAAGATGGCGCGGCCCGGCACCTCGATGACGCTCGACATGCGATAGGCGGCCGCGAGCGCGCTGATGTCCCCCATAAAGAGGTGCCAATCGGCGACGGGATCAAGAGGTATCTTGCCCCGCGGCCCGATGACGTCGATACGGTCACCACTGCGCGCGCTTTGCACCCAACTGCTTCCCGGGCCCTCGTGATCGGTCGTGACCCAGAGAGTCAGTTCGTCCTTGTCGGCGTCAACGTCGCGCACGCTGTAGCGGCGACTGACGAGGCGCCCGTTCGCGTCGGTGAGGCGGATCATGACGTCGTTGCCCGGCACGCCCCCGAGCGCGACGGCGTTGCCGCGCAGGCCGATCTCAACCACCGATGTGCTGAGTCGCTTCGTGGAGGCGACCTCGCACCGCTCGGCGTTCGCCCCGGTTCGCTCGGCCAGTTTGAGCGTGGAGGAGTCGGGTTCGTTGGTCACGGGCTCAGCCTATTGCGACGGCGAAGTGTCGCCAGTGGTGCTGTTTTTCGTGGATGAGCGCCGATCAACGGCGTCACCCCACGAGCTTGGGTCATCTACGTGCGGGCCACGGCGAATGACCATCCGATGCAACCAATCGCTCAAGTGGTTCAAGATTTGCG
Organism: Acidimicrobiales bacterium; assembly: GCA_050701895.1. GTDB lineage: Bacteria > Actinomycetota > Acidimicrobiia > Acidimicrobiales > RAAP-2 > RAAP-2. The sequence continues at coordinate 12,929 of JBOGFT010000026.1, read as the reverse complement.
CTGTTCATTAGTAAGTTAGATGGTTGTGGTACAAGCGCGACACCAAAAGAAGCCTGTAAAAAAGGCCGCCACTCGCGCTCGGGCAAAGAGCAAGTCCGAGCCGAATCTGTGGCAGCGCCACCAGCGCGATCTCTCGATCGTCCTGCTGATCGTGGTGGGGCTCTTCGTCGCCCTGGCCGACGTGCACGCCCTGGGACCAGTGGGCCGAGAGATCGTGCGTGGACTCTCCGACGCCCTCGGGGTGGGGCGCTTCGCGTTGGCCCTGATCCTCTTGGGGTTGGGTGTCTCTCTCGTCTGGGGCCAGGTCGAATTCGATCAGGCTCGCGTGAGCTGGGGAGGGGTGTTTGCGTTGGTCGCGGTCAGTGGGATCGCCGACCTCGCCGGAGATCGACCGGGCATCCACGCCACGACTCACGCCCTCGGACACGCCGGTGGGTGGCTTGGCGTCGGGACCGGGGGGGCCCTGGCGAGTTGGATCGGCGCCGCCGGCGCAACGATCGTCCTCGTCGCTTTGTTTGTCATCGCGATCATCGTCGTGACGGGAGTGGGACTGCGGAGTCTCTTGCTGGGTATCGGAGCGGTCCTGGCCGCGATCGGTCGATTGCTCTCGCGATGGTGGACCGCACGACCGCGGCGTGACGAAGAAGAAGACGCGGAAGTGGAGCCTGCGGACCTCGCGCCGACGCGTCGCCCGCGCCTGCGCCTGGTGGAACCCGAACCGGAGCCCGAATTCGAGTACGACGAGTACGAAGAGGAAGACGAAGACGACGAGTACGAAGAGGAAGACGAAGACGACGAGGAGGAGGAGCAAGAGGGCGACGAGTTCGACGACGAGACCCACGGCACTCGTCCCGCGTACGTGAGTCCGCCCAGCGAATGGGTGTTACCGGCGCTGTCGCTCCTGCAACGCACTCGAGATCAGAGGCTCGATCGTTCGCTCACCGACGCGGCCGGAGAAGAGTTGGTCGACGCTCTGGCTGCCCACGGCGTCGAGACGACTCTCGTGGGCTACACCGTGGGTCCGACCGTGACGCGATTTGAGTTGGAGTTGGGACCGGGCGTCAAGGTGTCGCGGGTGACGTCGCTCAACAAGGACATCGCCTACGCCATGGCCTCGCCCGACGTGCGAATCCTGGCGCCCATACCGGGGCGCTCGGCCATCGGCGTCGAGGTTCCCAACCGTCAGCGCTCGCTCGTGGCGTTGGGCGACCTGCTCACGACCGAAGAGTCGATAGTCGCGTCGCATCCCCTCGACGTGCCTCTTGGTCGGGACATCGCGGGCCGCACCGTGATGGCCAACCTGGGCGAGATGCCCCACGTGCTGATCTCTGGGGCGACGGGCGCGGGCAAGAGCTCGGCGATGAACTCACTCATCACCAGCCTGGTCATGCGCGCGACACCTGACCAGTTGCGCCTACTGCTCATCGACCCCAAGCGCGTGGAGATGCAGCAGTACAACGACCTACCGCACCTTCTCTCGCCCGTGGTCGTGGATCCAAAGAGGGCGGCGGGGGCCTTGCACTGGGCCGTCAAGGAGATGGAGCGCCGCTACGACTTGTTAGCGGAGAGCGGCGCCCGTGACATCACCAGCTATCAGCAGATGATCGCGCGCGGCGAGCTGGTGCCCGAACCCACGTCGCGCGAGCTCGTGGCCGACGCCTTCGAGCGCGCGACCGGGCTTCCCTCGGACGCCGTTCCGCTCGAGCCCGAGGATCTGCCCTACATCGTCATATTGGTGGATGAGCTCAACGACCTCATGATGGTGGCGGCGCGCGACGTCGAGGAGTCCGTCGTGCGCATCGCCCAGATGGCCCGGGCCGTGGGGATCCATCTCGTACTCGCGACCCAGCGACCGAGCGTTGACGTCATTACCGGCGTCATCAAGGCCAACATCCCGAGTCGCATGGCCTTTGCGGTGTCGTCACTCGCCGACAGCCGGGTCATCTTGGATCAGGCCGGCGCTGAACGACTGATCGGCAAGGGCGACATGTTGGTAGTGACGGCCTCGAGCAACATCGCCCGTCGATTGCAGTCGCCCTGGGTCTCCGAAGAGGAAGTGCGACGAGTGGTCGAAGCGTGGCGCAAGCAAGGTGGTCGGCGCGAAACAGTAGTCGCCCTGGACGTACCACTCTCTCGTGGTGGGTCGGGCTCAGGTTCGGGCGATGACGATGACGAGATCCTTCGCCTGGCGCGCGACATGGTCATTCGCAATCAGTCCGGATCGACCTCGATGCTCCAGCGCAAGTTGCGCGTCGGCTTCGCGCGAGCCGGTCGCATCATGGATCAACTGGAGCAGGAGGGGGTGGTCGCCGCGGGCGACGGCTCCAAAGCCCGCAAGGTGCTCATCTCGCTCGAAGAGTACGACGAACAGACGTCGCTGTAGTTTTGTCGCGGCATTCGGCTTCACCTCATCCAAGGCGCCGTGGCCTCTTCGCGCGCCTCGTCGGCGTTCTCCTCGGCCTCGTCATCGCCGTCGGCGCAGTCGTGGCCCTCCAGGTACCGCTGCTCCACCGACCGGCGCGGTCCTATCTGGCTGTGCGCAGCGTGGCGGCCGTGCCGGCGTCGGCGTCCCTCGCGTGGCCCAGTGTCGGCTCCGCGGCACTCGACATTCCCTCCCTCGGCGTAGTGAGCGCCCACGACAACAGCGTGGTTCCCATCGCCAGCCTCACCAAGATGATGACCGCCTACGTAGCCCTGCTGGAGGACCCGCTGTCGATCGGCGAGACCGGTCCCTGCCACACCGTCACCTCCGAGGACGTTACGACCTACGACCAGCTCATCGGTCTCGACGCGTCGAGCGTGCCCGTCATCGTGGGCGAGCAGCTCTGCGAGAGCGACCTGCTCAACGGTGTCCTGGTGCACTCGGCCGCCAACTATGCCGTCATGCTGGCCAATTTGGTCGTGGGACCGAACGAGGCGTTCGTAGCCCTTATGAATCAAGAGGCGCAGGACCTCGGTCTCGTGGGCACCTCCTACGCCGACGTGACGGGTCTGTCATCTCTCTCGGTGTCAACCGCGCTCGACCAGGCGAGGTTGGCCGCACTACTGATGAAGTCCTCACTTGTGCGAGAGATCGTGATTCAACAGAGCGTCGCGCTGCCCTTCGCCGGCGTCGAGGAGTCCTACACGCCCGACGTGGGGATCGACAACGTGATCGGGGTGAAGTCGGGACGCACCGCGGCGGCGGGTGGTTGTGACGTGATGGCCATGACCTTTCGCGACGGCGCACGGACGCGAGTGCTGTATGCGGTGGTGCTTGGGCAGCAAGGCGGCAATCTACTCACCCCCGCGGGAGACGCCGCCCTCGCGCTCGCCAATTCGGCCGTCGTGAGTCGCGCGCACTACACGTTGGTCGGCCATCGCGCGTTCGGCGAACTGGCGTACGACGGTCGGCGGGTGGCCTTTGGTCTTGCCCGATCCCACGAGTTTTGGTGGTGGCCTACACAGGGCACGTTGCACGTGCACGCCAGCGTTAATCGCATCACGCGAACCATTCGCCGGGGCGAAATCGTGGGTCACCTCGTGGTGAGTGGTCCGGTTCACGAGACGTTGACGCTTCGTGCGTTCGGCTCGCTCGCTCCGCCCACGCTGGTTCAGCGCCTACGCTGACGTAATGTTTGCGCGCACCCCGGCCACCTCGGCCAACCTGGGGCCGGGATTCGACGCGCTCGCGGTGGCCCTAAGTCTCTACGTGGAGGTGACCTTGGAGCTAGCTGACGGGTTCAGCATCTCCAGTGAGGGTTGTGGGGCCGGTCTCTTTGACGATGAGGGCCATTTGGCCGCTCGGGTCGCTATGAGCGTCCTGGGCCACTCCAACTTCTCGTTGCGAGTGAACTCATCGATTCCCCTCTCCCGTGGTCTCGGCTCCTCCGCGGCGCTCGCGGTCGCCGCGGCTGCGGCAGCGGGAGCGCCGGACCCTCTAGCCGTCGCCGCGGGCCTCGATGGGCACGCGGAGAATGCGGCCGCGTCGGTGCTCGGGGGTTTGGTCGTGGCGAGCATGGGCGGCGAGGGCGTCGTGGCGCGGCCGCTTCCCCTCGACGAGATTTGGCGCTTCGTCGTGGTGGTGCCCGATGAAGAACTGGCGACGAGCGGGGCGCGCGAAGCACTGCCCGAGCGCGTCGCCTTCTCTGATGCCGTGCACAATCTCAGCGCGCTGGGCTTGCTGATCGCCGGACTCGGCGATCACCGCCAGTTCGTTGGGTCATCCATGGACGACGCTCTGCACCAGCCGTACCGCGCGCCGCTGTTGGGATTCGCCGACGACCTGCTGGCGGCTCTGCGCGACGCGGGTGCCGCGGGGTCGTGTTGGTCGGGCGCGGGATCGTCGATGCTGGGTCTCGTGACGAGCGACAGCGCCGCGGACGTCGCCCTCGGCGCGAAGGAGTTCCTGCGCGCCCATTCAATCCCCGGTGAGGTGCACACGCTCGACGCTGATCGCGCCGGCCTGGTTATCCATTGAGCCGAGGCCACTCGGCGCTCGACGCCCGCACGCTCTCTGGGGCGGGCTTCATGCTGGGCGGTGCAGCGTTGGTCCAGTGGAGCGCCGCGATCGTGTTGCGCGTGTTTCCGGTGCTGGGGCCACCGGCGACGAGTGCGTGGCGCTTTCTCCTTGGCGCAGCAGTCCTGATGGCGATAACGCGTCCAAAGGTACGCCATTGGACTCGGCGCCAGTGGGTGGGCGCGTTCGCCCTTGGTGCCTCCACCGCCTTCATGAATCAGAGCTTCTACCAAGCCATCGCGCGAATCCCCCTCGGGGGAGCGGTGGCCATCGAGTTTCTGGGGCCGTTCTGCGTGGCGGCCTTTGGTAAGCGCAACCCGAAGCACCTCGCGTTCGTGGCTCTCGCGGGTCTCGGCGTCGTGGCCTTGACGCGTCCAGGGAACGGGCTCACGCTGTCGGTGTCCTCTTCGCCGCGGGCGCCGGCCTTGGCTGGGCGATGTACATTCTCGCCTCGCACCGGGTTGGGGGATTGACTCCCGGGTTCGAAGGGCTCGCCGTGTCTATGTGCTTCGCCGCCGTGTTGACGCTGCCGTTCTCGCTGGGCACGGCGCGCCGGCTCATGGATCATCCCGGGACCATCGCGCGAGTTCTCATCGTCGCGGTGATGGCGATCGTGCTCGGCTTCGCCGCGGATCTTCAAGGACTGCGTCGACTGAAGCCCTCGATTGCCGGGGTGCTATTGGCGAGTGACCCGGCGATTGCCTTCCTCGTGGGGTGGCTGTTGTTGAGTCAATCGGTTCGAGGATGGGACCTGGTGGGCCTGGCCTGCGTGGTGATCGCCGGGGCCGCGGTGACCTACGGGTCCACGGTGGGTGAAGGCGGGCTCTCTTCGTAAACTAAAGGGGTGTCCGAACCGCGAACCTTCGCCATACGCACCTTTGGCTGCCAGATGAACGAGCACGATTCCGAACGCCTGGCGGGACTGCTGGTGGCCGATGGACTGGTGGTCGCGGCGAGCGACGCCGAGGCGGACGTCGTGGTTTTCAATACCTGCACCATCCGCGAGAACGCCGACCTCAAGCTCTACAGCGCCCTGGGCCAGTTGAAGGCCCTCAAGGAGTCACGCCCCGGCATGCAGATCGCCGTTGGAGGATGCATGGCCCAAAAGGATCGTGGCGCTATCTTGCAGCGGGCGAGCTGGGTCGATGTCGTCTTTGGCACCCACAACCTGGGGGCGGCGCCCTCATTGCTGCGCCGTTCGGTCAGCGAGGGCCCGCTGGTCGAGATCCTCGATGCGCCCGACCCGGTGACCAGCCGCGATATGGCGCCCGCGCTCTACGCCGTACGCGAGTTGGGCTTCGCCGCGTGGATGACGATCCAGACGGGCTGTGACAACACGTGCGCGTACTGCATCGTGCCCAGTGTGCGCGGCGGGGAGATCAGTCGGCCGATGGAGGACCTGCTGGCCGAGGCGCAGATGCTGGCGGCCTCAGGCGTGACCGAGATCACGGTGCTGGGTCAAAACGTCAACTCCTACGGCCGCGACATCACCGGGCGGCGACCGCTCTTCGCAGAACTCCTGCGTTCCCTCGGTGAGATTGAGGGCCTTGAGCGCGTGCGCTTCACCAGCCCCCACCCCAAGGATCTGCGCCCCGAGACGATCGCGGCGATGGCCGAGACTCAGAACGTCTGCAACCAACTTCACCTGCCACTGCAGTCCGGATCGAATCGCGTCCTGACCGCGATGCGCCGGGGATATCGCGTCGAGCGCTACATCGAGAAGCTCAACGCCGCGCGCGCAGCCATACCGGATCTGGCCGTGACGACTGACCTCATTGTGGGCTTTCCCGGAGAGAGCGACGTGGAGTTCGACGAGACGCTCGAAGTGGTCGCGGCCTGTGAGTTTGACCTGGCCTACACGTTCATCTTCTCGCCGCGCGAAGGGACTCGCGCAGCGGAGATGACTGAGTCGTTCGTGGCGAGCGACGTCATCAAGGAGCGCTTCGAACGCCTGAAGGACGTCACCGATCGATCGGCCTTGCGCCGACACCGCGCGCGGGTGGGGCGACGTGAGGAGGTCCTCGTCGAAGGGCCCTCACGACGGAACGATCAGATGCTCTCGGGTCGCACCCGTCAGGGCAAGTTGATCCACTTTCCCGTGACCGACAGCCCCCTTCGCGCGGGTTCGCTGGTGAGTGTCGATGTCACCTACGGTGCGCCGTACTACTTGCTGGGAGAGCTGCGCGAGGTTTTGCGTCCGGCGCGCCACAAGATTCGCGTGCCGCTCTTCTCGTCGTGACGCCACTGGGTGGACCGGCGGTCGCACTCGTCGGGGCGACCGCTGCGGGCAAGTCAGCCCTGGCCCATCAACTGGCCGTTGAGTTGGGTGACGTCGACATCGTGAGCGTCGACGCCATGTGCGTCTATCGAGGGATGGACCTCGCCACCGCCAAGCCCGCGCCTGGCGAACGAAAGGAAGTTCGCTACCACTTGCTTGACCTGGTGGAGCCGAGTGAGGAGTTCACCGTCGCGAGGTTTCAGCGCGACGCTCACGTCGCCACCGATCAGATCTTTGGCGAGGGTCGACGCGCGCTCTTCGTCGGCGGTACCGGTCTGTACGGGCGCGCCGTCCTGGACGATTTGGAGATCCCCGCCCGCTACCCCGAAGTGCGTGAAGCGCTCGATGAGCGCGCGATGTTCGATCTCGACGGGCTCTTTGAAGAGCTGCAAGCTTTGGACCCCGTGGCGGCCAGTCGACTCGAACCAGCCAACGAGCGACGAGTGGTGCGCGCGCTCGAAGTGACTCTCGGAGCCGGTCGGCCCTTCTCCTCCTACGGGGAGGGACTGATGACCTACGGTCCGGTGCGCGTTGTCCAGGTCGGTTTGGACGTTGAGCTCGAAGTGCTCGATGAGCGCATCGAGGTCCGTTTTCGCCGCTGGATGGACGAAGGGCTGTTGGAAGAGGTCCGCGCGCTGCTCGAGCGCCCGGGGGGCCTGGGCCGTACGGCGCGCCAGGCGGTCGGGTACCGCGAGATGCTCGCTCACCTCGAGCAGGATGTTCCACTCGAGGACGCTGTGCGCGACGCCGTCACCCAGAGCCGACGCTTGGCGCGACGCCAGCGTTCCTGGTTCCGTCGCGATCCGCGCGTGGAGTGGTTCCGGGACTCCGGCGACGCGGCCCGACGCCTGGCCGAGGTGCTGGATGCCTCAGTTGACCCATGTGAGACTTAAATGGTGGCTATGAGATCGCTGCAAAAGTGGCACGGGGCGGGGAACGACTTCCTGGTAGACGTGCAGCATCCAGGAGAGGTCGAGCCCTGGAGCAGTGACCTCGCGCGCGCGCTGTGCGCCCGAGCGACGGGCGTCGGGGCTGATGGTCTCATCGTCGCGGTCCTCGACGAGCCGGTGACGATGACCTTGTACAACGCCGACGGCTCGGTCGCCGAGATGTCTGGGAACGGCGCTCGTTGCCTGGCCGCCGCGGTGCGCCGCGCGACCAAGACCAACCAAGAGGAGTTCGCGGTGCAGACGGCCGCGGGGCTGAAAACGATCCGTCTCGCCATGGAGAGCGAGACTTCGGGGTACGGGAGCATCGACATGGGCGACATCACGTTCCACGAGGACATTGCCGGAGCCTGGGGCGTGGCGAACGTCGGGAATCCCCACGTTGCCCTCTTCGACAACGAAGGTTGGAGCGATCTCCAGCGCGAAGATATCGCCGACAAGCTGGCCGCCCAGGTGGGCGGAGCGAACGTCGAGTTCGTCACGGTGCTCGGCCCTGACCATCTCAGCATTCGCGTCATCGAACGCGGGGTGGGGTGGACGTTGGCCTGTGGCACAGGGTCGTGCGCCGTAGCCGCTCTCGCTCGCCGCGCCGGACTCACCGGCGATGCTGTCACCGTGGAGAATCCGGGAGGAACCTTGCGCGTGGAACTATCTGGACCCAACGCAACGCTCAGCGGGCCGGTGCAGTTCGTCGCGGATGTGGAGTGGCTCGAAGCTTGACGTACCTACCCGACACTCTCATTGAACGGAGTTTTCGCGAGAAGATCGTGCTCGTAGGGGTTCTCTTTCCCGACACGAGCGAGGACCAGCTCGAACAGCAACTTGACGAGCTCGCTCTTCTGGTCGACACGGCGGGGGCTGACGTCGTCGCGCGCGTCGTCCAGCGTCGCGACGCGCCCGACCCCGCGACGTACGTGGGCTCAGGCAAGGTCAAGGAGCTACGCGACGTCTGTCTGGCCCTGGACGCGGACACCGTCGTCTTCGAGGACACCCTCTCACCCGCGCAGCAGCGCAACCTGGAGAAGATACTGGGGCGAACCGCCATCGATCGCACTGCGGTGATCCTGGACATCTTTGCTCAGAACGCGCGTACTCCCGAGGGTAAGGCTCAAGTTGAGCTCGCGCTGTTGGAGTATCGCTTGCCCCGCCTTCGCCGGACCGGCGGAACCTTCTCGCAACAGGCTGGTCGCATTGGCACGCGGGGGCCGGGCGAGACTCAACTTGAGGTCGACCGCCGCCGCCTCGTCCAACGCATCCACCGCATCCGCGCCGAACTCAAGCAGATCGATCGCACGCGCAAAGTCCAGCGCCAGGGACGCGATCGCGGTCGTCATCGTGAGGTGACCCTGGTCGGCTACACCAATGCGGGGAAGTCCTCGATGCTCAACGCCCTCACCCACGCGGGCGTCGACGTCGAGGACCGCCTATTCGTCACGCTCGATCCGCGAACTCGTCAACGCCAGCTGCCCGGTGGCGAGACGGTGCTCTTCACCGACACGGTCGGATTCATTTCGAACCTGCCCCACGAACTCGTCGAGGCCTTCATGAGCACGCTGAACTCCGTGCAGTTGGCCGATCTCTTGGTCCACGTCGTGGACGGATCCAGCGACCGCGCCGAGGAGCAGATCGCCGCAGTGCGCGACGTACTGATCGAGATCGGCGCCGAGCACGTGCCCGAGCTCCTGGTCTTTAACAAGGCCGACCTTGCGGGGTCGCGTGCCAAAGACCTGGCCAAGATCTACGACGGGGTGTGGGTGTCAGCCAAGACCGGTGACAATCTCGATGAGGTGATTGGCGTGATCGCAGAACGGCTTCGCTCGGGCGACCGCGTTCTCACGCTCCAGTTGCCCCTCGATCGCGGTGACCTCATCGCGGCGGCGCACCGCGAGGGCGATGTTCTCGATACTTCGGTCAACGACGACGGCGTCTTGATTCACGTGGTGCTCGACGCCGTGGGAGCGGCGCGCTTCAGCGAGTGGCGGGTGTCCGCGTGAGTTTCCAGCCCCCGGCCTATCCCTACGAACGCCTCGACGGCCTCAAGGCAACGGCGTCGGCCTTCGAGGGCGGAGCCATTGACTGCTCGATCGGCACCCCGATCGATCCGCCTCCGGACTTCGTACTCGAAGAGCTGTCCCGAGGAGTGGGCGCGAGGGGCTATCCGCCCTCCGCCGGAACGGTAGATTTTCGCGACGCGGCCGCGGGATGGGCCAGTCGCCGATTTCATCTCGACGTGGCATCCGGCGACCTCGCGGCCTGTGTGGGAACCAAGGAGTTCGTCGCCTCCCTGGCTGGCTACTTGCACTTGCGACACCCTGAGCGCGACACCGTGCTGTATCCCGCGATCAGCTACCCGACCTACGCCATGAGCGCGACGCTCGCGGGTTTGCGATCGGTGGCGGTTCCCCTGGTGAATGGACAGCTCGACGTCGATTCGATCGATCCGAAGGACGCCCGGCGAGCTCTGGTGCTCTGGTCCAACTCGCCCTCGAACCCGAGCGGGTTCCTCGACGACCTCGAGCGAGTCGCGAACTGGGGGCGAACGAAGGGGGTGCTGGTAGCGAGTGACGAGTGCTACTGCGAGTTCACCTGGACGCTGCCTGCGCGCACGATCCTCGAGCACGGAGTCGAGAGCGTCCTCGCGGTCCATTCGATCTCCAAACGCTCGAACTTGGCCGGATTCCGCGCGGGCTTCTACACCGGGGACCGCGACGTTGTCAGTTACCTGCGCAGCGTGCGCCAGCACGCGGGTCTCATGGTCTCCGGTCCAGTCCAAGCCGCCGCCGCGCTGGCCTATAACGATGACGAGCACGTGAACGCGCAGAGGTCACGATACTTGTCACGTCTGGAGATGCTCGGCCACGCCCTCAAGTCGTTCGGCGTTGACGCGCCGATGCCTGAGGGCTCGTTCTACCTGTGGTGCTCGAAAGAGGGCCTCGACGGTTGGAAGCTCGCGGCGCTACTGGCCGAGAGTTCGGGACTGGTGGTGAGTCCCGGCGATCTCTACGGCGACGGCGGCCACGACTTCGTGCGTATCGCCGTCGTGCAACCTGACGAGCGACTTGAGCTCGCTGCGTCACGCCTCGAAGCCTCATAAATTTTCCTGCTACGTCGTGGGCGTCGCAGACCTTGACGCCTAAGCAGATCATGTTGGCCCCAAGTTGCTCGCGGCGTGGCAGACATAGTTTGCGCTGTTAGAGCCGATTGGTACGCTTCCAATTCGATGGACGAGTTGGATCCTTACGAAATTCTTGGAGTTTCAAGAGATGCCTCGAAGGAGGACATTCGCAAGGCGTTTCTGCGCCTCAGCCGGCAAGTTCATTCGGACACCGGGGGGACCGACGGTCTTTTCCGTCAAGTGAAGTGGGCGTACGACGTACTTTGTGATTCGCATGAACCGCAGTCACACAACAAGGAAGATGATCGACAATACGGTGGCAAAGATGAGCGAAGCGATTGGGACCAAACGGCTGATCGAGAAGGTGACGAGGAAACTTCGGCGAATGCGAGCACGCGATTATGGGCGAGAAGTCATCCAGCCGAGTTGATTCTGTTGTGTGGAGTGCTCGTTACCGTCGTTGGCACGCGAATTGGGTCAAGTTTGGCGCTACTTGGCGTTTTTATCGGGATAGTTGGCCTGGCGGGCGTGATGGGCATTCGCCGAGCCAGAGAAGTCGAATACCTTCGACGGGCGAATATCGGTTCTATCGATTTGATGTCAGGACAAACGTTTGAGCGTTTCTTGGTGACGCTGTTCGAATCAGAAGGATACGGCGTCGAACACGTCGGAGGCCGTGGCGACTTTGGAGCTGACCTCATCCTTTTAATGAGTGACGTCCGCACGGTTGTTCAATCCAAGCGGTATGGCAAGACCGTCGGACCCAGCGCGATACAGGAGGTCGCGGCGGCTCGCGCTCATTATCGCGCTCATGAGGCCATGGTCGTCACCAACTCAATTTTCACTCCAGCAGCAATGGAGCTTGCGCGGTCGAATCATGTAAAGCTTCTAGATCGCTGGGATCTGATTGAACGTCTCGCTACGCAATCATCTCTGCCTGCCCTGCAAGGGTCTGCGTTGTTTAGACGGCAACTGAGATATGGATTGCCCATTTTGCTCAAAAGGTTGTTCATTCTTTTCACGGTCATTTTGGTTTCCCTTTTCGGTCTTGTATCTGAGCTATTGAGGACTGGCAAGAAAAGACGGCGATAGGTCTGTTAGTACGATGAAGTTGTGAGTGATCTCGAAACGCGCATCGGCCAGTGGTTCGACCACATCACCGAGATGTCGCCCGATAACGTGGAAGCACGACGCGACGTCGAGTTCGTCATTACCAAGCTCGACGACGGCCAGATACGCGTTTGCGATTTTGCGGACGACGGGTCCCTAGTCGTTCACGAGTGGATCAGGCAGTCGATCCTGCTGCTCTTTCGACTTCGCGGGCTCGAGCCGAGTGAGGCCGGGCCCTTTGAGTATCTCGACAAGCTCGAACTCAAATCTGACTACGAACGCCGGGGCGTTCGCGTGGTGCCCGGGGCTGTTGCGCGTCGCGGAAGCTATCTCAGCCCCGGTGTGATTCTGATGCCCAGTTTCGTCAACATCGGAGCCTGGGTAGGGCATAACACCATGGTCGACACGTGGGCGACGGTAGGCAGCTGTTCTTACATCGGGGCCAACGTGCATCTGGCTGGCGGAGTGGGCATCGGCGGCGTGCTGGAGCCCGCCAGCGCGACGCCGGTGGTGATTGAAGATGACGCCTTCATCGGGAGCCGGTGCATGATCGTCGCGGGTGCGCGCGTAGGACGTGGATCGGTGGTCGGCGCGGGTACGCACCTGAACCCCTCCATACCCGTCTTCGACGCAGAGTCCGGCGACGAGGTCTCACGCGGGTACGTGCCCGACTACTGCGTCGCGGTCACGGCCAGTCGACGCCGAGAGTTTCCAGGTGGCGATTTCTATCTTCCTTCCGTGCTAATCATCAAACGACTCAGCGAGGGCGAGCGCCACGACAAGGCCGCTCTGAATGACGTGTTGCGCGACTACGGCGTCGACACGTGAGCCGACTCGATGACGCCTACGAGCTGGTGTCGATCAGCTCGCTGAGCCATCACGAGGCGGCGATCGCCAGCTACGTGGAGCGCGCCCTGCGCGAGAACACGACGCTCGAGGTAGAGCGAGTGGGCGACAACGTGGTGGCCCGCACAGCGGGCC
>JBOGFT010000025.1:0-80228 GCA_050701895.1 Acidimicrobiales bacterium | reverse complement strand
CGCTCTTGGAACCTCTGTCGAGTGCACTTTTCGGTCCGAAGTTCACCATTTGCATAACGCGTCATCGAATCCACTCTCGCGCGTTCACTTCGCGGCCCTAAAGGCCCCTACTTCAGCAGCGTCCTAGCCAGTGCGGCTTAGTCGAGTTCGACGCTGCGCAGCCCACCCCAGGCGAGAGTGGCGCTGCGTGCGGCCAGGCGCTCCGCAACCCCAGGGTTTGGGGTCGGCCAGCCCTTGCCCTCCTGCTGGATGAGCCAGGCGGTGGCCGCACCTTCGGCGATGCCCACGACGCCAGCGGCGAGCTGACGGCGGTGGTCGGGCTTGATGCGCACGGCGATCAGCGGCTCCATGAATGACACCCACCCGAGCTCGACGGCTCGAAGATCTCCTCTGGTCTCGCCTTCGTGGGAGTGAATGAAGAGGATACGAAAGGCGTCAGTCTCACTGACGACCATCTCGAAGTAGATACGAAAGGCGACTTCGATCTTGGCGCGCGGCGACTCCTCCTCAGAGACGGCCTTTCGAAGAGAGGCCATGAGCTTCTCCGCGGTCTGATTGACGATCTCGCGGTACAACTCGGTCTTCGAGTCGAAGTACTGGTACAAGATGGGCTTGGTGAAACCGGCTTCCTTGGCGATGTCGTCCATCGTGGTCGCCTGGAAGCCCTTTTCCGCAAAGATTCTTCGAGCGACCAGGAGGAGTTGGTCGCGGCGCTCAGCCTGGGGAGTGCGGTCGCCTTGGGGTGATCGCTCGTCATTTAGGACCATCATCGAAAGACTACTTGGCTCTACTTGAGGCCCCACACCCCCAACAGCGGCGCCAGTCGTTTCGGTAAATCGGCGACGTCGAAGTGCCGTCGGGCGATGGCCAGATTCGCTTCCATCAGGCTCTCGTCGGGCTGGTCGAGGAAGGCGTCAATGCCTGCGACATCGTCGAGTTCGAAGAATCGAAATCCGAATGCCCGGATCTCTCGCAGGACGGGATAGGGATGCGCCGCGAGAGCTCGTCGATGCGTCACGGACTCCAGGACCGGGTTGCCGAAGCCCTCCCACGTCGAGGGCAGCACGACCAGATCGCTCGCCGCGTAGGCGTCGTGGATGGAGGATCCCTCGACGAGTCCGTGGCGAACGTCCACGTGAGAGTTGATGACGAGTCGCTCAAGCTCAGGGCCAAATCCGTCTTCCGCTGGTCCGAGAAGCCAGAGCACCGCGTCGAGCTCTTTGGCCAGTCGAAGCGCGCCCTCGACATTCTTTCGCGGGATCGCCCGCGTGGGCAACAAGATGAGTCTCTCGTCGAAGAGTCCCAACAGGTTTCGCGTGGCGTCTCGCCGGCCGCGCGGTGGATCAGGGTCGAATGTGTTTCGGATGGTCGTCGCGACGACCCCGCGCTCTCGCAGTTCGCGCCGCGAGAGATCGTTGATCGTGACGTGTCGCCATCGCGGGCGGTCCGCCGGCGGCGGTTCCTTCGCCCACTCGGGCCGCTGCCAGGCGAGGTCGTGGTGGTGCAGCAGCGCGGGGCGATCCCAGAGCAATCGGTACAGCAGGTCGCGGGCCGCGACGTTGAGTGGAAGCGACGCCATATTCTCGACGACCACCAGTTCGGCGTCACGAAGCGCTTCGGCGACCTTGACGGAGTCTGGTGCGCACGTGGCTCGGATGGCGAGCTCGCTCATCACGACATCTGCCTCGCCTTCTCCCGCGAGAGTCGTGACGTGGTGTCCCAGCGAACGAAAGGCCTCGATCCACTTCGCCGCTTCGACGCTGACCCCGTCGGTGGAACCGAGGCGAAAACTGACCACCGCGAGTCGTGCCATGGACCCAGGCTAGGAGAGGAGGCTCCAAGACCCCAGTAGTAGAGTTGTCGGAGGTGATGGCCCGCTACTGGCGTCGCTGTGGAGGAGATTTCAGTGGCCGAACGTGCGCTGATTACGGGAATCACTGGTCAGGATGGTTCGTACCTGGCTGAGTTGCTCCTCGCTCAGGGTTATGAGGTCATCGGGCTCATGCGCCGAAGCTCTACGGTCAACATCGAGCGAATCAGCCATATTCAAGAGCACCTGACCCTGGTCTCGGGCGACTTGATGGATGAGGTGTCGCTCATCAATGTCCTGCGTGACTATCGCCCGAGCGAGGTCTACAACCTCGCGGCCCAGAGTTTCGTGCAGGCCTCGTGGGTTCAGCCCGTCTTGACCGGTGAGGCCACGGCGCTCGGCGTGACCCGGATTCTTGACGCCATTCGCATCGTTGACTCCGACATTCGCTTCTACCAAGCAAGCTCCTCTGAGATGTTCGGCAAGGTCCGAACGGTGCCTCAGAACGAACAGACCGAGTTCTATCCGCGCAGCCCGTACGGTGTCGCGAAGGTCTACGGCCATTGGATCACCGTCAACTACCGCGAGAGCTACAACTTGCACGCTTCCAGTGGCATCCTGTTCAACCACGAGTCACCGCGGCGTGGCATCGAGTTCGTGACGCGCAAGGTCACCCACGGCGTCGCGCGCATCAAGGCCGGACTCGACAGCGAGTTGCGACTCGGCAACCTGGAATCGCAGCGCGACTGGGGCTACGCCGAGGACTACGTTCGAGCGATGTGGCTCATGCTGCAGCGCGACGTGCCTGACGACTTCGTGATCGCCACAGGCAAGACTCACTCGGTTCGCGAACTCTGCGAGGTGGCCTTTCGCTGCGCGGATCTCGACTACGAAGAGTTCGTCACGATTGATCCAGCGTTCATTCGGCCGGCCGAGGTCGACTTGCTCGTCGGCGACGCGAGCAAGGCCGAGACCACGCTGGGCTGGAAGTGCGAGACCGACTTCTATGGACTCGTCGAGATGATGGTGGACGCCGACATCAAAGCGCTGCAGCATTAGCCAGATTTCATGAGTAGTCCCACGCTGGTCGTCGAACTGCGCGACGCGGTCGTCCTCGTCGAAAGCTTCCCCCTCCTGAGCGGAGTCACCCTCGAGCTCGAAGCGGGAACCCTCAACGTCATCACCGGCGCCAACGGCGCGGGCAAGACGAGTCTTCTACGATTGCTCGGAGGGCTCGTTGCGCTATCCAGCGGGAGCGGCGTCGTCAGCGGTGTCGATCTACGATCCGGCGACCGGCGTGAACTGCGTCGGCGGGTGGGGTGGCTCGGTCACGAGGGTTCCTTCTACGACGACCTGACGGCGAGGGAGAATCTGATCTTCGCGGCGAAGGCACTCGAGCGTCCGATCGAAGAGATCCCTTGGGTCCTTGAGCGCGTGGGCCTCGCGGGCCGCGCCAATACCACGGCCAAGCGCCTCAGCGCGGGCCAGCGTCGACGCCTGGGCCTCGCGTGGCTCCTACTTCGTCGGCCTGAGACGTGGCTGCTTGACGAGCCCTACGCCACCCTCGACGACAAAGGGCGCACCTTCTTTGACGAATTGATCGGTGGCGTCGTAGCGAGCGGTGCCTCGGTGGTCGTGAGCGCACACGAGCCGCTTCGTTCCAGTTCTCTCTCCCCGCGCATGATCACCCTCGCGGGCGGTCTCGTCGTGAGCGACCACCCGTGATTCGAACGGCACTTCTGGTGGCGGGAAAGGACCTGCGCATCGAGCGGCGCAGCCGGGTCCTGCTCTGGCAGGTGCTGCCCTTTGGGGTGATGGCGCTGGTGCTCTGTGGACTCGCGCTCGGCCCCATCCACGCCGGCAACTCCACGGCGGGTCCGGGGCTGTTCTATCTGGTCATGCTGCTCGTCGCGCTGCTGATGATCAACCGCTCCCAGGTGATCGAGGGGCCGACGGGGACGCGCACGTCGATCGCCACCCTAGGCCTGGACCCCGCCGGTGTATTTCTGGGCAAGACCCTGGCTCTGGCCATCGAACTCTGGTTGACCGGGATCGTCGTACTGGCCGGTGCGGTTCTGCTACTGCACACGGCCCTGGTCGGAAGCGCCGAGGCGCTACCCAGCGTGCTGGTCATACTCGCCGCGCTGGCGGCCGCCGGGACCATGTACGGCGCGTTAAGTGGAGGAGGTCAAGGACCAGCCACCTTGTTGCCGGTCCTCTCGTTCCCGGCCTTTGCGCCACTTCTGATCGCCGGCGAACGATCGTATAGTGATGCGCTGCACGGAGGCTCCCTCTGGCAGTGGTGGGTGATTTCCCTCGTCGCTTTGGTCGCCTACATCGCTATTGGCATTTTGCTTTACGGTGTTCTGGAGGATTCATGATAAAACAGCTCTCCCAACGCCTGCTCGGGCCGGTCACGCTCGTCCTGCTGGTACTTACCTTCTGGCTTGGCCTGTGGGTCACCCCTCCTGACCGGATTCAGGGAAATCTCGTTCGCCTCCTCTACGTCCACCCGGCGATCGCCTGGGTCGCGCTCTACGTGTCCTTCGGCACCTCGGTGATCGCCAGCTGCCTGTATCTGTGGAAGCGCACGCGGTCGGTGGTGATGGACCGGGTGGCGCACTGCGCCATGGAGGTCAGCGCGATCTTCCTCGCGCTCACCCTCATCACGGGCTCGATCTGGGGACGTCCGACGTGGGGCGTGTGGTGGGCGTGGGATGCCCGGCTCACCTCGACCGCGATTCTCCTGGTCTTCGCTCTGGGGTATCTGGCTCTGCGTCGAGCCAATGACGATCCCGAGCTACGCGCGCGGCGCAGCGCGGTCTTTGCGATCATCGCCGCCATCAACGTGCCCATCGACCACTTCTCGGTCGACTGGTGGCACACACTGCACCAGGGAGCGACGGTGTTCACGCAAAACGGGAACTTCCTCGTTCACGGATCGATGCTGTGGACGTTGTTCCTCAGCCTCTTTGCCTTTACCTTGTTGTTCTTCTGGCTACTGCGCGCGCGATATCGACTCGAAGTGCAGCGCGACGCGCGCTACAGTGCGTCACTCGGCGAGGCGCTGGAGCAGCGTCGTCGTGAGGGAGTCCACTAATGGGGTATGTCGCCGCGGGCTACTCCTTCGCCTTTGGGGGGTTGGCGTTGTACGCGCTGTCTATCTGGTGGCGAGGACGTCGTGTCGGACCCTGAGGACACCCTCGATCTCACCCCCGTCGCCGCGCCTCCCACCAAGCGTCGGGGACGATGGCGCTCTATAGGCGTCCTGGTCGTCCTGGCCCTCGCCGTCCTCGCGCTGCTGAGCCAAGGTCTGCTGCACTCCCTCAACTACTTCGAAACGGTCGATCAGGCCATGAGCTCGCGCGCCAAGCTCGGCACCGACACGTTTCGCCTGGAGGGCCTCGTCCAACCGCGCAGCATCGATCGCACCGCGCACGGCGCCACGTTCTGGATGACCGGGGGTGACAAGAAGGTGCTCGTGGACGCTCACGGCTTGCTACCGCAACTCTTTCAAGGAGATATTCCCGTCGTCGTCGACGGCCACTTCACGAGCGAGACCTCAGACACCTTCATTGCGACGCAGATTCTCGTCAAGCACACGGCGTCCTATATCGCCGCGCACCCCAAACGCGTGAGGGCCCCTAACGGGACGACTCGATGATCCTGACGTGGCTCGGACGAGCCGCACTCTACGTCTGCTTTCTCGGCGCCCTGGGGGGAATTGTCGAGCAGGCGGTCGCCCTTCGTCGGCGTCGAGCGTCGCGCGCTCTGTGGTGGGCCGGTCTGTCGGTGTTGGGCATCGCCGGCGCGATCGGGGTGATGGAGTTCGCGCTCATCACGCACAACTTCTCACTCGCCTACGTCGCGGAGAATAACGCCACCTTCACTCCGCTGCTGTACTCGATCACGGGGCTGTGGTCGGCGCTCGAGGGCTCGCTCATGCTCTGGGTCCTCATACAGACCGCCATCACCTTGGGTGTGATGATCTACTACCGGCGCGAGAGGTCCGAGCCGGTCGTGGGGTGGGCCGTGATGGTGCTCTTCGCCGTCGACGCCTTCTTCACGCTGTTGATGATGGGTCCAGCCGACCCGTTTCTGCACAATGCCGCGCTCGTGCACCAGGGGGCCGGCCCCAATGCACTCCTGCAGGACAATCCCTTGGTCGCGGTGCACCCGCCGCTGTTGTACCTCGGCTTCGTGGGCTTCAGCGTGCCCTTCGCCTTCGCGATCGCCATGCTCATCACCGGACGCGTGCACGAACGTTGGCCCCTCGAGCAACGTCGCTGGAGCGTCCTCGCGTGGGGGGCGCTCTCACTGGGCATCGTGCTGGGCGCGTGGTGGAGCTATCAAGTCCTCGGGTGGGGTGGGTTCTGGGGGTGGGACCCCGTCGAGAACGCGGCCTTGCTGCCCTGGTTGACGGCGACGGCCTACATCCACTCGGTGATCGTCCAGGACCGTCGCGGGCTTTTTCGCGTATGGAATCTGTCGCTGGCCATCGCCACGTTTGCCCTCACCATCCTGGGGACGTTCTTCACCCGCTCTGGCGTGCTGGTGAGTGTCCACGCTTTCTCTTCGAGCACGCTTGGACCGTTGCTGATTGGGCTGTTCTTCGTCGTCGTCGTGCTCGGAGCGGGACTCCTGGCGTGGCGCGGCGACCGACTGCGAGCACCCGTAGGTGTCGATCATCCCCTCTCACGCGAGGGGCTCTTCGTGGCGAACAACATCCTCTTCGTGGGCTTTGCCATCGTGGTCCTGCTCGGCACGGTCTTTCCGCTCCTGTACCAGGCGATCAACGGGACCCAGGTCACCGTGGGTTCGCCCTACTTCGCCTCGGTCGCGGCGCCGATGAGTGTGGTGCTGCTCGTGTTGATGGCGATCGCGCCGCTGGTGAGTTGGCGGAGCGCCGACGCCGCGGTGCTGTGGTCGCGGATGCGTGTGAGCGCATGGGCGGCCCTGATCGCGGTGGCGATTCTGCTCGCGCTCAACGTCCGACGTCCCGTGGAGATCGCCGCGGTCTTCCTCTCGGTCTTGGCCACGGGAGCAGCGCTTCGAACGCTGCGCGGGTCTCTCACCGCGGCGATCCGTCGCGGATCGTGGCGAAGCGTGTTGCGCTCTCCCTCGACGGGGGGGATGGTCGTCCACCTGGGTGTGGTGATCCTGGCTCTGGGCATCGTGACCTCCACCACGTACGTTCGACGCTCCGAGGTGACGTTGGCGACGGGTCAAAGCACCGTCGTCGACGGTCAGCTGGTCAGCTTCTCGGGCTTTCGCAACGTCAAAGACGCCCTGGAGACGGCGACGCAGCTTCGCGTGGATGTCGACGGCCACCGGTTGTGGCCGGCCGTCACCACCTTCAATGGGCGAGGCGGCACGACGGTCGGCACGCCCGCCATCGACTCGAATCTCGCGCGCGACGTGTACGTCACCTTTGACGCCGTGGGCGGCAACGGATCAACCTCGGGCGCCCAGGTGCAGGACAACCTGCCGAGGGGGTCGGTCGTTCTTGGCGTCACGGTGGAGCCGCTGCTCGCCTGGTTGTGGCTCGGGGGGCTGATCATCGGCTGTGGAAGCGCCTTGACGTTCTTTCGACGACGCTACGGCGACGAGGGCACAGCGTGAAGCGCTCGGTCATGATCACCTCGATCATCGTGATCGTGGTGGTGGCCGCGCTGTCGCTGTTCTTGGGACTGCGCAAGCCCGTCACGGGGGCGAGCGAAGCCAACACCTCGCTCCTGGGGAAAGCGGCGCCCGCGCTGTTCGGCCCCCGCCTCGGCGGGGGAGCGACCATCAACATTCGACATGACCGCGGACGCATTGTCGTGGTGAACTTTTGGGCCTCGTGGTGCGGTCCGTGCAAGACCGAAGCTCCCGATATCTCGACCTTCGCGTGGCAGGAGAGGAATCGTGGCGTCGACGTCATCGGGGTCGTCTTTAACGACCCGGTGAGTGACGCCGAATCCTTCGCTCGCTACTATGGATCTCTCTACCCGTCGGTCGTCGACAACGCCGGGGAGATTGCCAATCGCTACGGCGTCACCGCCCCGCCGACCACGTTCATCATTAACGCGAAGGGCGTCGTGGCGGCGAGCCTGATTGGTCCGGTGAGCACGAAGCAACTTGAGGACGCGGTCTCGGTAGTCCGCGCGTCACTGGCGTGAAGGTTCTAAAGTCCTTCACCGTGTGGTGCGTTGCGCTCCTGGCGGTGGCGGCGATCGCCGTGGTTCTCAACCCGCATCCCTCCACGCAGGGCGCGCGGATCGCTCATCTGGAGACCCTGGTGCGCTGTCCCTCGTGCCACGACCTTTCGGTGGCCGAAAGCGACGCGACCTCCGCGGTGGCGGTGCGCAACGAGATTACGGCCAGGGTGAAGGATGGACAGTCCGACAACGAGATTCTGACGTCGCTGGAGGCGGCGTATGGGACATCGATCTTGCTCAGCCCGCCGACCTCGGGCCTCGGGGTGCTGCTCTGGGTCGTGCCCTTCACCGGCCTCGTGCTGCTCGTTGGCAGCTCGGTTCGCTTGGCCAGGCGACGGCGATGAAGCAGAGCGAACAGCAGTTGCGCGACGAGATCTTGCTGCGCGAAGCGTCCCTCGCCGACGCCAAGCGCGAACTCGCGGCCGGTGAATTGACGGTGATTCAGGCGGCGACCATTGAGGCCCGCGAGGAGTTGGCCCTGGCGCGTATTCGCCAAGAGCTGAGCGAGCTCACGACCACATCAGGGAAGCGTCCAAGTCGCCGGCGACGCCGTTCGCTCCTCTTGATCGGACTCTTGTGCTTTCTCGCCGTCCTCATCATCGTGCTCTTGTCGTCGCTCGCCTTGCGCCAAGCCAACACCCAGATCACCGGAGGTCTCTCGCTCTCCAATGCTCAACAAGTCACTCAACTTCTGAGCGAGGCCCAGGCTGATGTGGCCGATGGCAACGTGACGACGGCACTCGCGGCCTACGAAGGGGTGCTCGGTCTCGACGCAAAGAACGTGACGGCGCTAACTCAGATCGGGTGGCTCGATTGGTCCGCGGGAAGCAAGGACACGAACCCCCAACTCGTCTCCGACGGCATCGAGAATCTACGAGAAGCCATCGCCTATGGACCGTCCAACACGGCGGCTCGTCTCTACTACGCCATCGTTGCCGACTCCACTCCCGGCAACGTTTCCCTGGCCACGAGCGAGTTCCGAGTGTTCTTGGCTCTGCACCCTTCGATTGGTCAACTCGCGATCGCCCACCCGTTTCTGGTTGCGCTGAAGCTGCCGACCTCCTAGGTCAGGCGGTGACGCGGCAGGCGTCGTCGCCCATGGCCTTGGACGTCAAGGTCACGACGGTGCGCTCGGCCCCGAGCCCCTCCAGCATGCCCGCGATGAGCCCGCGATCGACGGCGCACAGCACCGGGTGGTGCTGTGCGGCCGTGCCGAAGGGGCAGTTGTCCGATACGACTGAACTGGTCGTCTCGTTCTCCTCGACGCGGGCGCTAAAGCCGTGCGCGGTCAAGAGCCCGGCGATCGAGGCCATCGCGCTCTTCACCGTCTTGGTGCTCTCACCGGATCCACTCGAGTCGGTGAGAACTCGTCCATATTCGACTCCGACGTCGTGAGCCATCTTCTCTGAGGCGTCCGGGCCGAGGCGTTCGAGGGCCATCTCGAGCAGCGCCACCAGGAGAGCGTCGCGGCGCAACGACCCCTCCATGACGACAGTCTCGTCAATGACCCGATACCCCTTGGCGGGGCGTCCGACCGTCGTCTTGCGCACGTTGTCGTAGGTGACGTAGCCGCCCTCGGTGAGTCGCTCCAAGTGGTGGCGCACCACGTTCGCGTGGACCTCGCAGTGCGTGGCAAGCTCGGTCGCCGTGGCTCCGGGATTGTCGCGAAGGTAGAAGTAGACCTTGCGGCGGGTGCTGTCGCCAAAGGAGTGCGTGAGACTGGTGACCGTGGCGGCGAAGAGCGCTGGATCGAGTCCGTTCTCCGTGGTGGCGCTCACGTGCAGAGTTTACGGGTGAGTCGCCTCGGGGCGGCGATAACCTCAAAGGGCTCTTCCTAAAGGAACTTCGTGACTCTCGATCCCCAACTGCGCGACCTACTCGCCGCCATCTCTGAGCCCCAACTGGTTCGTTCCTTGGCCGAACTCGGTTTCCTGGGCACGGTCCGCGAGGTGAGGGGCACCCCGTCGGTGGAGCTCGTCCTGCCGGTGACCAACTGGCCCCATATCGAGACTCTTCGCGCCTCCGTGCTCGCCATCGCGCCCGATGCCAACGTCGTGGTGCGCACCATGAATGATGACGAGCGTCTGGCGTTGCGGAACTTTCTGCGCGGGGCTATGAAGGGAGCGTCCAAGGACCACGGGCACGACCACGGCGAGGCGTCGCCGAAGTTCCTGGACCGGCTCTCCAAGACCCGAGTTCTGGGCATCTCGTCGGGCAAGGGGGGCGTGGGCAAGTCATCAGTGACGGTCAACCTGGCCATCGCTCTCGCCCAGGCCGGTCACTCCGTCGGGGTCCTTGACGCCGATGTGTACGGCTTTTCGCTTCCGAAGATGCTCGGGGCGACCAACGACCCCATCGTTCTCGGGGACACCGTCATCCCGACCTTGGTGCACGGTGTGAGATGCCTGTCCATGGGGTACTTCGTTGACGACGCCCAGCCGGTGATCTGGCGCGGGCCGATGCTGCACAAGGCCATCGAGCAACTGATCACCGAGGCGTGGTGGGATGAGCCCGATTTCCTCCTGATCGACATGCCTCCGGGAACTGGCGACGTTGCGTTGACCTTGTCGGAGATCCTGCCGCGCATCGAGATGTACGTCGTGACGACTCCCCAAGCCGCAGCGCAGCGCGTGGCGCAACGTTCGGCCTACGCCGCGCGCAAGCTCAAACTCGCAGTGCGGGGGGTCATCGAGAACATGAGTTGGTTCACCGGTGACGACGCCACGCGCTACGAGATCTTCGGCGCGGGCGGGGGGGAGCAACTCGCGCGAGAGTTAGGCGTCAGCTTGCTCGCTCAGATTCCCCTCGAGTCGGGCGTGCGCAGCGGCGGCGACAGTGGCGAACCCATCGTGGTGACGACTCCCGACTCCGAGGCCGCGCTGGCTTTTGTCGGCCTCGCGGCGCGCATATCCGCCCAAGGTCCCTCTCGGGTCTATCGTCAGGAACTCAAGTTGGTGTAGTTCGTCTCGAGGGGGAGCGATGGAGTTAGAAGGCAAGACCGCGGTCATCACCGGCGGCGCGAGCGGAATCGGACTGGCGACGGCCAAGCAGTTCGCGAAGTCGGGCACCAAACTGGTTCTCGGTGACATCGAGGAGGATGCGCTGAATGATGCAGTGAATAGCCTTCGCTCCAGTGGCGCGAACGTGCTTGGCGTGAGAACTGACGTCACCCAGGAAGACGACGTCATCGCGCTGCGCGACGCGGCGCTCGCCGAGTTCGGCGCCGCCCACGTGGTCTTCAACAACGCCGGGGTGACGTCGGGTACGACCATCGGCACGCCGACCAAAGTATGGAAGTGGGTCATTGACGTCGATCTCTTTGGCGTCATCCATGGAATCAATGCCTTTCTCCCACTTTTTCTCGAGCAGAACGAGGGCCATGTCATCAACACGGCCTCCCTGTTGGGCCTCGGTGGCGGCCCGGGCATGGGTCCCTATAGCGCGGCCAAGTTTGGCGTCGTGGGCCTCTCCGAGTCGCTCTTTCACGAGTTGGCGGTAATTGGGGCGAACGTCGGCGTGTCGGTGCTCTGCCCCGGATTCGTGCGCACGCGGATTCACGAGTCGGCGCGCAACATGCCTCACGAGCTGATCAGTGACACCGAAGGTCCGGTGGCCCAGTTCGTCAATGACCTGTCGGGTAAGGCGGTGAATGCGGGTATCGACGCCGAGGTGGTGGCGGGAGCGATCGAGGACGCAGTGCGAAAGAACACGTTTTGGATTTTGACCCACGAGCGTGTGGCCTTGCGCACCACGGAACTTCGCCTGGCCTGGATGCGCGGGGGTCCCCCGATGCGCTTCGACCCAATGAAGGCGACGAAACCCTAGCGGTCGATTCCGCTCGGTAGGCGGTCGACGGGCCAGTCGAGTTGGGTGAGCGCCCGGCGACAGGCGTAGCGATCCGTCATTCCCGCTACGTACTCAACGGCGTCGTGAAGCGCGCGGGCGGGATCGATCTCGTCACCACGCCTCGCCACGTCGGGTATCAACGACGCCTGCGCGCTGTAATACTCAACGAGGGCGCGCAGCATGGCGACCACGGCCGAGCCCTGCTGACGCGAGGCGTCACGCAGATAGATCGCGTCGTAGTTGAAGGCGCGAAAAGCGGCCAGGGCTTCACCGTGTCGCGCGTCCATGCCAATCACGCCCGTTGATCGCACCGTATGAATCATCGAGGTGATGAACGCGCCGAGCTGTTCGCGTCGCTCACGACCGCATCGTTCGCGAACGAGTGTGGGCAGGGTGTCGACGTCGACGATGCCCGCGGAGACGGCATCTTCGAAGTCGTGGCAGACGTAGGCGATACGGTCGGCCCACGAGACGACTTCCCCTTCGGGGGTCATGGGAGCAGGACGCGACCACGAGTGGTTGCGAATACCGTCGAGCGTCTCGACGCAGAGGTTGAGCGGCGCGAGAGAGACGTCCGCACCCCACGTGGCGTGATCGAAGCCGCCCTCCACGAAGGGGTCCAGCGCCTCTTCGCTGGCGTGTCCACCGGGGCCGTGGCCGCAGTCGTGTCCAAGAGCGATGGCCTCGGTGAGGGCCACGTTCAGCCCGAGCGGCCGTGCGACGCCGGTAGCGACCTGAGCGACCTCCAGCGCATGGGTGAGACGGGTACGCATGTGGTCGTCAGGAAAGATGAACACTTGGGTCTTGCCGGCCAAACGTCGAAACGCGTTGGAGTGCAGGATGCGGTCGCGGTCGCGCTCGAAGCAGGTGCGGAACTCGTCGGGCCCCTCCTCGCGTTCGCGTTGGCCGCCGCCGTGGCTGCGCGTCGCTCCGGGCACCAAGAGACTGTCGAGCTGGTCCTCGCGAGCCGCCAAAGGCCCCGCCAGAGACGGATGGCCCGGCACGGTTTCTACGATGGTTGCGCGCGAGTCACGGTGGGCGACCGTGACGTCATCGCTGGCGCCCTCGTAGCCCTCCATGGTCGCAGCCCAGCGCCGGGATCGCTCAGAGATCGGTTCACTGCTCACGTATCCCATCATGGCCCAGCGCCGTAACATGGAATCAGCAGTCAGCGCGTAGGAGAGTCGTCATGGATATTCGTATTGGCATCGTCCAGTCAATGAAGGAAATTGACGTCGAACTCCCGGCTGACGCCGATCGCGACAAGATCATGAAGGAAGTCGAGGCCGCCCTCACCGGCGACCAGGTGCTGTGGCTGGTTGACCGCAAGGGTCGTCGTGTCGGCGTGCCCGCGCGTCGGATCGCCTACGTCGAGCTGGGGACGCCAGCGAGTGACCGCGTCGTGGGATTCGGCGCCGCGTAACACCTCGTGATCGACTACCACCTGCACCTGTGGCCCCACTCGGAGTCGTCGGTGTCGTTTCGGATCGATCAGATCGCCCACTACTGCGACGAGGCCGCCCTCAATGGGGTGACCGAGCTCGCCCTCACCGAGCACTCGCATCGCTTCGTCGACGTGGCCTCAGTAGTCGGACCCTTCTGGCTGCGGCACGGCCACGAGCCCACGAGCACGACAATGGCCGAGTACTGGGCTTTTCACGCCCGCAGCTCACTCGAGGAGTACGTCACCTTGGCCCAGCGCGCCAAGCAAGAGGGTCTGCCGGTAAAGATCGGTCTCGAAGTCGACTTCTATCAGGATCAGATGGACGATGTGTCGGCGATGTTGGCCCAGTATCCCTTCGACGTGCTGATCGGCTCAGTGCACTGGCTGGGCACATGGCAGCTCGACGACATCGATAACGAAGTCAACATGCATCAGTGGACGGTACGTGACGTCGATCAGTGCTGGAAGGACTACGCGCGCGCGTTGGACGAGCTCTGCGCCACCCACGCTGTCGACGTGTTGGCTCACCCCGACCTCATCAAGGTGGCCGGGTACTGCGCCACGAACCCGGGCGAGATCTGGGACGCAATGGCTGATTCAGCGGCTCGAGTAGACGTGTCGATCGAGTGCTCGTCAGCCGGATGGAAGAAGCCGGTCACGGAGCAATACCCCGCCGAGGGATTCCTCGATCGTCTCGTGGCCACGGGTGCGACGTTCACCACGGCATCGGACGCGCACCGCCTCGAGCGCGTCGGCGAGCGCGCGAACGACCTCGCCGTGATGCTCGAGGCGCGAGGCGTGCACCAATTGGCGTCCTATACGAAGCGCCGACGCCAGATGATTCCACTCAGAGCGTCGTAGTGGCCACCCTGGCCGAGCTCGCTGAGGCCCGAACGGATCTTGACGAACCTTCCATTGATCATCTCTTGCGGCTCATCGCCTCGTGGTCGCTCCTGGCCGACCTCGCATTTTCGGACATGCTGCTCATGGCCAAGGTCACGGAGGACGCTCACGACGATCAGTTCGTGGTGCTCGGCCAGATGCGCCCTAACAATCGCACCACCTTGATCAATGACGACCTGGTGGGTACGACCCATCGTGTCGACGCCTGGCTGCTGGTGCGCGACGCCTTTCGACGAGGTACCCGCGTGGTCGGCGAACTCGCGATTGAGCACGTCAACGACCTCGTGCCGGTGTGGTGCGTGCCCGTGCGCTTCAAGGGAGAGGTCATCGCGGTCGTGGTGCGCCTTCAGGGGCCACTGCGCGGTCCGGCGTCGCTCTACGAGCAGTCCTATCTGTCGATCTTCCAGCGTCTGTGCGACATGGTCGCCGCTGCGACATTCCCGTACCGCGAAGACGCGGTGGCCGGTCCGGGCCTGCCTCGCGTGGGCGACGGGGTCATCTTGATGGACGAGCTCGGTCGAGTCGAGTTCGCCACGCCCAACGCCGTCAACGCGCTGCACCGACTCGGCATCTACACCTCGGTCGAAGGTCGGGCCTTCTCTGATGTTGGCCTAAAGGCCCGGGCGATCGAGCGATCGTTGGAGTTCGGGATTCCCTCACTCGAGGAGGTCGATCGCGACCACGACGTGGCCATTCTCTTTCACGGTGTCCCTCTGATCGCCGCGGGCGACGTGACAGGTGTCCTCACCTTGGTACGCGATGTGTCAGACATTCGCCAACTCAATCGAATGGTGCTCAACAAAGAGGCCGCCGTGCGTGAAGTGCACCACCGCGTGAAGAACAACCTGCAGACGATCTCGTCGCTCCTGCACCTTCAGGCGCGACGCAGCGAACAAGAGGAGACTCGAACGGCGCTGTATGAAGCGGAGAGGCGTGTGCGATCGATCGCCGTCGTGCACGAGGTGCTCTCTCGCGAACCGGGCGAAGAGGTCGTGTTCGACGAGATCGTGCGCTCACTGGTCTTGCTCGTGGAAGACACGGTCCTCGCCCTGCATCCCGTCGAGATCGTCGTGAACGGCGAGCTGGGCGTGCTCTCGACAGACTTGGCGACTCCGCTAGCGGTCGCGCTCGCCGAGCTGCTCACCAACGCTGTCGAGCACGCCTTCACGGACTTTGGCGGAGTCGACAACGAGCACGTGGGCGTGGTGACGTTGAATCTGTACCAACAGAGCGGTTCGGCGATCGCCGAGATTCGTGACAACGGGCGAGGCCTCGGCGAGAATTTCTCGCTAGACCTGCCAACGAGCCTCGGGTTGTCTATCGTGCGCGACCTGGTGCGGGCGCAACTCTTCGGCGAGATCGAGATGAAGACGTTGCCGTCGAGTGACGGCGGCGGCACCTTCGTGCGCGTGTCGGTGCCGCTCAGCGCTCGGCTTTAGTTGTTGCTGTTGGCGCGGCGGCGAGCGGCCAGCCACTGCTTGCGCAACTTGCGGCGCTCGTCTTCGGTCGTGCCACCCCACACGCCAGACTCCTGGTTGGTGGCCAGGGCAAACTCGAGGCAGGCCTTTTGCGCGTCGCAGTGGTCGCAGACGCGCTTGGCAGATTCGATCTGGTCGGTCGCCATTCCCGTCGTTCCCACCGGGAAGAAGAGTTCGGGCTCAGTATCGCGGCACGCCGCGACGCTGCGCCACTCCGAGTCATCCCAGGCGTGGGTGCGGTTCCAGATTAACGACATGAATATTCCTTTGTGGCTTGGGGGG
Source organism: Acidimicrobiales bacterium (assembly GCA_050701895.1). Lineage (GTDB taxonomy): Bacteria > Actinomycetota > Acidimicrobiia > Acidimicrobiales > RAAP-2 > RAAP-2. The sequence continues at coordinate 64,265 of JBOGFT010000025.1, read as the reverse complement.
ACGTAGTGTGATTTGTTCGAAAATCAACTACGCGAAAGATAAGATTCTACTGAGAATTAACCTGAAAATCAAGGGCATATTGGGTCCGACGGCCCGAAAAAGCATCGAAAACTCCTGGTCAGAGGGGAGAGTGGGGAAGTGACCGACGTCTTCGCGCACCGCGGCGCTCACCTCAACTCAAGAGAGAACACTCTTGACTCCTTCCGCGAGGCGAGGGCGCTCGGGGTCGCGGGGGTGGAGCTTGACGTGCGGCGAACTCGTGACGGAGTGCTGGTAGTTCACCACGATCCGATCGCTGAGATGTTGGTCATCGCCGACTCCACCGCGGGCGACTTGCCTAACTTCGTCCCGCGCCTTGACGAAACCTTGGATGAGTTGCGCGGACTTCGGGTCAACGTCGACATCAAGAATTCGTTAGGCCCCGATGAGCCGACGTACGACGACACGGGAGTCCTGGCGCGCGGCGTGGTGGCCTGCGTTCGAGCTGCGCAGAGCACTGCGGTCCTCGTCTCGTGCTTCGACCGTGCCACGTGCGTGCAGGTGCGAGCAGCCGATGACGACATCGAAGTGGCGTGGCTCCTGTCGCAGGGTTCGCTGGCTGACGCCCTCGCGGTCGCGCGCGGTGAGCGCTTCAACGCCATCAATCCTCACGTTTCGATGGTGACCGAGGAGAGGCAGCGACAGGCGGAAGAGATGGGAGTGGCTCTCAACGTCTGGACGGTGAACTCTGCCCGAGATCTGATGGCCATGCGACGCGTCGGCGTGGCCAGCGTGATCACGGACGAACCCGTTCTCGCCTTAGAGTTGCTCGCGTGATGCAACCCAGCGTGAAGCAAGGGTGATGACGTTGTCATCTGATTTGACCGTGTCGGACATGGCCTAGATTATTTTTCATGAATATCGTTGTCTGCGTCAAGCAGATTCCTGACCCGGCGGCTCCGCAGTCATTTGACGCATCAAATAATCTGAACCGATCAGGCAAGCTGATCCTCGACGAGGCCGACACCTTCGGCGTCGAGATGGCCTTGCAACTCGCGGACAAAGCCGGCGGGGGCGAGGTCACCGTGGTGTCGATGGGTTCGGCGACTGACGTCGCGGGATTGCGCAACGCGCTGGCGATGGGCGCGAGCAAAGCCGTGATCGTCAGTGACGAGTCATTGCGCGGAAGCGACGCCCTCTCGACGGCCAAGGTGCTCGCCGCTGTCATACGCCGCGCGCCCTTTGATCTCGTGTTGGCCGCGACAGAGTCATCGGACGGCTACACGGGCACGACGCCGGTGCAGCTCGCCGAACTCTTGGGTCTCCCGTCGATCACCTTCGCCAAGGCGGTCAGCCTAGAGGGGACCACGGTCAAGGTAAGTCGTCAAACCGAGGCTGGCTACGACGAGGTCTCCTCGTCGCTGCCCGCCCTCGTCACCGTGACCGCGGGCGTCGTCGAACCCCGCTACGCCTCCTTCAAGGGCATCATGGCCGCGAAGTCCAAGCCGCTCGAAGTGCTCAGCGTCGCCGACCTCGGTCTCCACGGCCAGGTCGGGGCGGAGGGAGCGCGTGAGGCGATCAGCTCGGTTGAGGCGGCCGAGAGTCGTCAAGCGGGCGAGAAGTACATCGACGAGGGAGACGGGGCGCAAAAGGTCGTCGCGTTCCTCGAATCCGTCAAGGTCCTTTAGGAGAAGCTGATGACTCTTTCCACGCTGTGGGTCCTGGTCGAGCCGAACGGAGATTCCTTTAGCTCCACGTCGCTGGAGCTGCTGAGCCAGGCTCGTTCGTTGAGTGACAACGTTGCGGCGATCACGTGGGGCAACGGAGCGTCCCTCGCCGCACAGGCGGGTGACTATGGGGCGACGACGCTCTATGACGTCGGCGACCTCGGCGGGGCGCTGCCCGGCGTTCCCGTCGCCTCAGCCATCGCGGCGCTCGTCGATCGCGAAGGCGCACCTGGGGCCATCTTGATTCCGACGAGCTATGACGGACGCGACGTCGCGGGACGACTCTCTGCGCGTCTGGATCGACCCGTGCTCACCAACGTGACCGGACTACGCGATGAGGGCGGACTCGTGACCGAGCATCCGGTCTTTGGTGGATCCTTGATGGTCGACGCGAAGTTCACCGGTGATGGTCCGGGCATCGTGGTCGTTCGGGCGAAGTCCTTCCCGGGTGAACCCGCAGGTGGGGCACCTGCCACCGTGGTGAGCGCACCCCCCGGTGAACTTGGCACGACGGGTGGCGCGACGATTGTCACCTCCCACGTGGAGGAGCGAAGTGGTCCCAAGCTCGAAGACGCGTCTGTCGTCGTGTCGGGCGGTCGAGGGCTTGGCGAAGCGAGTGCCTACGCCCTGATCGAAGAGATCGCGAAGCTCCTGCACGGCGCCGCCGGAGCCAGTCGCGCGATCGTCGATGCGGGTTGGGTTCCCTACTCTCACCAAGTCGGTCAGACCGGCAAGACCGTGAAGCCCCTCGTGTACATGGCCTGTGGCATCTCGGGGGCTACCCAGCACCTGGTGGGCATGAAGGGCTCGAAGAATATCGTGGCCATCAATAAAGATCCTGATGCTCCGATCTTTCAGATCGCGGACTTGGGTATCGTGGGCGACGTGCACAAGGTGTTACCGGCGTTGATTGACGCGCTGAAAGGTCGTAGTTAGTCCCCACCGTGGGGCAAGATTATCGACGTGCTCGTCGCTCGTACGAGTCGCTGGCGGGAGATCTATGGGTGAAGGGAACGGCGTCCACGCGCGACGATGGTGGACGCTGTCGGTATTGTCCCTGGCCCAGTTGATCGTGCTCCTGGATGCGACGGTCATCAACATCGCCCTTCCCCAGGCCCAGCGCGACCTTCACTTCTCGCTGGGCAATCGCCAGTGGGTGGTCACCGCCTACGCGCTCGCTTTTGGCTCCTTGATGCTGCTTGGTGGACGGCTGAGCGACCTCTGGGGGCGCCGGACGGCGCTCTACGTGGGCCTCGCCGGCTTTGCCGTGGCGTCGGCATTCGGGGGAGCAGCGAACAGCTTCACCATGCTGATCGTGGCGCGCGCCGTCCAAGGGGCCTTTGGAGCATTGCTGGCCACGGCGTCACTCGCGGCATTGTCGGTTACCTTCAGCGAGCCCAAAGAGCGGGCCAAGGCCTTCGCGATCTACGGCATCATCGGTGGCTCCGGCGCGGCGATCGGGCTATTGCTGGGAGGAGCGCTCACCCAGTGGGCGTCGTGGCGCTGGTGCCTCTACATCAACCTCTTCTTCGCCGCCGTGGCGCTCCTCGGTGTCGCCATGTTCGTCCAGAGCGGGAGGAGCGAGAGTCGGGCTCGCCTCGACGTTCCGGGCACGGTGCTGGGAAGCGGGGGGCTCTTTCTCATCGTCTACGGCTTCAGTTACGCGAGCATGTCGAGTTGGTCGAGCGTGGGCACCTGGGGCTCGATCGTCCTTGGCGTGGGTGTACTCGCACTGTTCGTGGTGTCCCAGCGACGCAGCGACCATCCGCTGCTGCCCTTGCGCATCCTGGCCAGTCGCACCAGGGCGGGCTCTCTCATCGCCCTGCTGTTGACGTCGATGGGCATCTTCGCCGTGTTCCTTCTTCTCGCGTACTATCTCGAAGAGACGCTCGGCTTCTCGCCCCTGCGTACGGGTTTCGCCTTCTTGCCCTTGGTGCTGTCGGTCTCGCTATCGGCGGGCTTCGCCAGCGCGCGGCTCCTCGCACGCACGGGACCGCGGCCGCTCGTGCCTACCGGGATGGCACTCGCGACGATGGGGATGGTGCTCTTCACTCGCGTGACGCCGTACTCGGACTACGGGGGTCACGTGCTGCCGGGGCTGATTGTCTTGGGACTGGGCCTCGGGCTGATCTTTGCCCCGGCCTTCGCCAGCGCCACCGCGGGAGTGCAAACCCGCGACGCGGGAGCTGCGTCGGCGATTGCCAACACCTCTCAGCAGATCGGCGGCTCAATCGGAACGGCGCTGCTGAACACCATTGCGGTCACCGTCAGGTTGCACGCGATATCGAGTCCTAGGCCAACCTCTCAAATGGTGACCTTGGCGACGCTGCACGGTTACTCGGTGGCCTTTTGGTGGTCGGCCGTCTTCTTTGGCGTCGGGGCGGTCGTCTCGCTCTTGGTGATGCAATCCGGCGCGCCGCTGAGCGAGCCCGCCCCCGCCCCCATCCCTCAGACCAGTGGCCAGGGGTACGGCGGCCAATCCGAGGTGTCGTCGGGCTCGGGGTAGAGGGCGTTCTCCACGAGCCCGTGGGCGCGCAGTTGAGCGAGGGCTAACTCGGCTGGATTGAGCCACTTGGCCACCTGGCCGACGTCGCCCTTGGCAAAGTGATCGACGCGCGCAAGGAGATGCCCCTCGACGGCCAAGCCGGCATACTCCCAGATGACGGTGCGCAGTTTGTCTTCCTCGTGAAAGCACAGGCCGTTATCGATCGCCCAGAGTCGCGTGTCGTCAAAGAGCACGTGGCCCGACTTGCGATCGGCGTTATTGGCGATCACGTCAAAGGCGGCGAGACGCGCGAACCAGTCGTGAAACTCGCCTCTCTCGCGAAGGGTGAAGTAGTGATCCTCTTGATTGTCGTCCACCCACCACTGCAGGGATCCGGGGCCGAAGGGCGCGTCGCCGCGGGCGACCGTCGTCGGCACGAGGTCGGTGCTGAGTTGCACGTCCAGCTCATAAGCCGCGACCTCTCGCCGCCAGAGTCCATCGGGAAAGTCCCACAGGGGCCGCTCACCGGCCTCGGGCTTGTAACAGGCGAGAGCGCTGACGTCGCCCAATGACACCGATACGAGCAGAGCGTGGTTGGAAGAGCCCGTGACCCGACCCTCGACGTGGATCTCTCCGCTCGCCAACAACTCGTGCTGCTCGTCACGCGTCACGGCTAGCGGATCGGCGCGCGATGGCCGTTCGTGCGCGGACAGTCATGGCCCTTGGGGTCCAGTGGGCCGCCACAGAGCGGACAGAGTGGGCGGCCCGCCTCCACGAGGCGCACGATGGCGATCGCCAGGCCGCCAGCCCACTCGCGCGTGAGGCGCAGGGTCAGCGACGAGTCCTCCTCGATCGACTCGATGGTGACGTCGATCGCCGCGGCCTCTACGTCGATGGACACCGCGATGTCACCGGCGACGAAGTCGCTTTCATACTCGGGCTCGAGGGAGAAGTCCTCGGGCAGATGGTCAGGCCGTTCGAGTTCGAGCAGCACTTGGCCGATCCACTCGGCCAGGGCCGCGAGTTGGATCTTTTCGCACTTGACGATGACGAGGCGGCGGCCCTCTCGCGCTTGGAGCAAGAAGAGCCGATTGCCCACTTCTCCCAGTACGCCGACCATGACCTTGTCGGGGTTCGAGAACATATAGTTCACGACGGGCTGAGGTCCTTCAGGGAACCGGTGTTGTTCAGGCAGAGCACGACGGGCCAGCCTGCGCTGAAGGCGACCGCGCTCAGCGAGGCGGGCGAGATCACCGTGCGCTGGAAGAGATCAAGGGGTACTCCTTGAGCGTAGGTGACCGCCGCCTTGATGGGGTCGGCGTGACTCACGACGATCACGGTGCGGTTGCGATGGCGTCGGACGATCTTGGTGACCGCGTCCCATACGCGCACCTGCATCTCGCTGAAGGACTCGCCCTCGGGGAAGCGAAACGTGCTCGGCGAGTGCTGGATGGTGCGCCACTCGGCTCGTCGCGCGAGCGTCGAGAGGCGCTTGCCCGTCCAGAGGCCGAAATCGCACTCGGTCAGACCTTGGTCCACCACGGCTCGCAAGCGCAGGGCCTTGGCGATGGGCGCGGCCGTCTCTCGGGCGCGTTCGAGGGGGGACACGTAGAGCGCCGTCGGCTTGGCGCTGAGATCCTTCAGACGTTCGGCGAGAGCGGCCGCTTGCTCTCTCCCTCGCTCAGACAGATGAAGCCCCCGAGCTCGGCCGGGCAGCACTGATCCAGTGGTGTCGGTCGCCCCGTGACGCACGAAGAGGACGGTCGTCGTGGAGGGAGCCGCCACGCTCTAGCCCGCCGTGACGGGCAGTCGGCCAGGACCCGGTGTGGCCGACTCGGGCCAGCGCTTGCGCGAGACGCGAGCGAGTTTGTGCAGCAGCGCCACCGCTCCGGGGTCGTCGTCGCCGGGGCGGGTCTCAATGAGGCCCTCGCCCTTCATCGCGCTCATGAGCTCGCGACCGAGGTCGGTGCGCACGATCACCAGAGTCCAATCGCCAAAGGCGCCGATGCCGCCCGTTGAGAGGTCGGCGTGCTCGGCCGCGAAGTCGGGGCAGTGCGTGCAGCCCTCGCGGGTGTACCCGTGCGCCTCTTTGAGCGGTATCTCGTAGTAGCCGCCGTCCTTGGTCCAGAGTTGGAAGACGCCCTTGATGTTCATCTTTACGATGTCGGCGCGCTTGATGTCGTACTTCGCCTCGAAGAGCTCCTCGAAGATCGAGTCGTCAAAGGTCTTGGAGCAGAGCAGCCCAATGGTGAGGCTGAGGCGGCGCGCGACCTTGCCGGCTTTGCGGGCTTGCATCGCCCCGGGGGCCGAAGCCATGCACCCCATACCGACGAGCCCGATGCGCTCGGCGCCACCTTCGACGGCCTCGTTGTAGGCGAGCAGGTTCGCGCAGTAGGTGTAGCGAGACTTCGCCGTGTCGATCACGTCCTCTTTGGTGCGAGCGACCACGGGCTTGGCGACCCACGTCGAGCCGTCACCCTGCAGGCCACTGACCAGCGCGGCGTCGATGATGTCGTGCTCCAGGGCGTAGATGAGAAGCGCTGAGACGAACCCGCCGTCCTGGCCGTTCTCGACGAGTGACTCGTCGTTCGCGCGCGCCAGCAGGACGTCACCGACGCCCCAGACCTCGTCATCGGTGCGCTCGCGTGCGAAGCGTTGGATGTCGATCTCGCCCTCCCAGTTTCGAAAGCGAGGACAAGCCCTGGTGCACATGGTGCAGCCCTTTTGTCCATGGGTGCAGTCGTCGGGTCCACCGTCGAGGTCAAGGTGAAAGGGCTTGTAGATGCCCTGGTCGGACTCGTAGTCCAGGACGGGGTGGGGGCAGGCGATGACGCAGGCGGCGCATCCCGTGCACAGTCCCGAGGTCACCACTTCACGAAAGAGCTCTCGCCACTGCGGTTTGTCGACGGCCACGCCACAACCTTAACGAGGCAGGGGAGTCACTCGTCCCCCAGTACCATTCGCACCGTGCCAGAAATCCTTGAGGTGGAGTCGTATCGACTCCTCGCCGAACGGGTCGTTGGAGCGACCATCGCCCGCGGATGGGCCGACGCCTACCTGGGCAAAAAACTGACGTCACCGGCGGCGTGGAACCGTGTGGTGAGGGGGCTGACGGTCACTGAAACGAGACGTCGCGGCAAGATGCTGATGCTCGAGACCGACGGTCCGACGCTCGGACTTCGCTTCGGCATGACCGGCGTGCTGCTTCTCGACGGCGCTGCGGGAATCGAAGGTCTCTTCTATGGACCGCATCTCTTTGACGAGAAGTGGCTGCGCGGTGGTCTGGAATTCACTGACGGGCGCAAACTCATCGTTCACGATCCTCGCCGCATGGCTCGCGTTGAGGTCAATCCCGACCTGAATCAATTAGGCCCAGATGCCTTGACGCTCACGCGACGTCAGTTTGAGGACGTCGTGGCGGTCGAGCGAGGAGAGGGTCCCGCGATCAAAGCTCGCTTGCTCGATCAGTCACACGTCGCGGGAGTCGGGAACCTTCTCGCCGACGAGATGCTCTATCGCGCGGGCGTCGATCCTAGAACGCGAATCGGTCTCTTGAACGCTGACGAGAAGGATCGGATCTTTCGAGCCTTTCGCCAGACCATGAACTCGCTCAAGCGTCGAGGGGGCTCGCACTTGGGCGACCATATGGACGCCCGCTTTCCTGGCGGACTATGCCCGAAGGACGGGGGAGCCATGCTCATTGGCACGGTCGGCGGGCGCACCACCTACTGGTGTTCGCTGCACCAGCGCTAAGTGCGGGCACCTGGCCCGAGTCGACAAGAATGGTCGGGTGGAGTCCTTCGTTCAGCACTACGGGTACTTCGCGCTCATCATTCTCTCGATCGCGACGTCGGCGTGCATCCCGATCCCCTCAGAGATCACCTACGTCGTCGCGGGGGCGCTCTGCACAACCGCGGTGACCGGACACGTCCAGTTCACACTGTGGGCGGTCATCGTCTCGTGCTCGCTGAGTGCCGTCGTCGGCTCTCAGATCGCCTACGAAGTGGGGCGAAGCGCCGGACGCACGGTGGTGGAGCGCTGGGGCAAGTGGCTGCTTCTCGGTCCCCAGGACCTTGAGAAGTCCGAGCGCTGGTTCGACAAGTACGGCTCGGCGACGGTGCTCTTTGGACGCCTCTTGCCCTTCGTGCGAAGCTTCATCTCCGTGCCGGCGGGTGTCGCTGAGATGAATCGCGCGCGCTTTGCCTCGCTCACCTTGGTGGGCTCTGCTGGGTGGGTCGCGCTCTTGGCGTCGCTGGGCTACGCCGCGGGATCGAACTGGCACCGTGTCTCGGGGGACTTCAAAGACGCCGAGTGGCCCACCATCATCGTGGTCGTGCTGCTCTTGGTCGTCGGGTTCTTGCACCGGCTTCGTTCGGTGCGCCGCCAGCACGCGCTAACTCGTCAGCCCTGAGAGAATCTTCGCCGCGTGGCCGTCGGCGCGCACGTTATAGAAGGCGTGCTCGACCCGGCCAGTTGGCCCAATGACGAAGGTTGAGCGGATGACGCCGATGACTTTCTTGCCGTACATCATCTTCTCGCCGAACGCGCCGTACTTCTCCATGACCTTCTTGCTGGGATCGCTGAGGAGGGTGAACTTCAACGCGTACTTCGAGCGAAAGGCCTGATGTTTGTCGGCTCCATCGGGCGAGATGCCCACCACCGCGACGTCGAGCTTCTTGAACGCCGAAAGCTGGTCGTTGAACTGGCAGGCCTCTTTGGTGCATCCAGGTGTGTCGTCAGCGGGGTAGAAGTAGAGCACCACACGTTGGCCGCCGTAGTCCTTCAGGCCCACTTTCTTGGCGTTCTGGTCACTCAAGGTGAAGATTGGGGCGCGATCGCCCTCGCTCAGGCGCGTCATGGTGTCTCCTACATGATCTGGTGCGGCGTGGTCCCACGTAGACTAGAGGGGAGCTCGACGATATGGGCTCGGGCCCACTTTGCTTCTTAGGACGGTTACGGGTCCAACCGAGAAACGACCCGTATTTACGTGAGCAGTGAAACAGTTGAGTCGGTCGCGCAAGGCGCTGACTCGTACGCAACCAATCAGACATTCGAGGGACTGGGCGTCTCTCGTGAACTTGTGGCGGTATTGAACGCCCAGGGGATTACGACCGCCTTTCCGATTCAAGCCCTGACCATCGCCGACGCCCTGGGGGGCCGCGACGTCTGTGGCAAGGCCAAGACGGGTTCAGGCAAGACCCTCGGCTTTGGCCTGCCCATGCTCCAGCGCCTGGCTGGCGGGCCAACCCTTGGCGCGCCGAATGCGCGTCCGGCCCGGCCACGCGGTTTAGTGCTGTTGCCCACGCGCGAACTGGCCGTCCAGGTCTTCGAAGTTCTCAAGCCGCTCGGTGCGGCCCTGGGACTGCACGTCGCGGCCGTCTACGGTGGCGCCGACATCGAGAGACAGATCAAGGCGCTGGCGAAGGGCTGTGACGTCATCATTGCGACCCCCGGTCGCCTCATCGACCTCGGTGATCGCGGCGAAGTCAACGTCGAGAACCTCGACGTGTTGGTCCTTGATGAAGCCGATCGCATGGCTGACATGGGCTTCATGCCCCAAGTCGAGTGGGTACTTCGTCGCATCGCTGAGAAGCCCCACCAGACCCTGCTGTTCTCGGCGACGTTGGATGGCGCCATCGATCGACTGGTGAAGCGCTACTTGGCCGACCCCGTCTTTCACGAGGTGGCGAGCGACACTCAGACCGTCTCTCGAATGGTGCATCACTTCTTGCAGGTTCACCAGATGGACCGCGTCAAGGTCGCGGCCGCGATCTGTCGCTCATTCGACAAGACCATCATCTTCTGTCGCACCAAGCGCGGGGCCGACCGGCTGGTGGAGCAACTGCAAAAAGAAGGCGTGGTCGCCGCGGCGATCCACGGTGATCTTCGTCAGAGTCAGCGAGAAAAGGCGTTGGCCGACTTCCAGGCGGAGAAGCTGCCAGTACTCGTCGCGACGGACGTGGCAGCGCGGGGCCTGCACATCGATGGCGTCGACTGTGTCATGCACTTCGACCCGCCCGAGGACCAAAAGGCGTATCTGCACCGCTCTGGTCGCACCGCGCGGGCGGGATCGACCGGCGTCGTTGTGTCGCTCCTGCTCTACAACCAGGTCATTGACGGGGAGGTCATCATGCGCCGACTGAACCTCAAGCGGCCCATCGTGGAGGTCTTCTCCAACGACCCGCGGTTGATGGATCTGGCGAGTTGGGACCCGACGATGCAAGACTCGGTATCGTGAGTACAAAAGCCCTGCCCGTCTATTCGTACGACAAGTCGCTCAAGCGCGCGCTGGTGGTGGTCGCCCACCCTGACGACGTGGACTTTGGCACGGCCGGCACGATTGCCTTTCTAACCAACCACGGAGTGGACGTGGCCTACTGCCTCGTGACGTCGGGCGACGCCGGTGGCGACGACTCGACCGACAGCCGTGAAGAGCGAATGGCGGTGCGTGAAGCCGAGCAGACCGCGGCCGCCAAAGAGGTGGGCGTCACCAACTTGACCTTCCTGCACTGGCCCGATGGGCGGGTGGAGACGACGATGGCGCTGAGGCGCGAGATCGCCCGCGTGATCCGCACGCACCGACCCCAACTCGTGATCACTCAGAACCCCGAGCGCAACTACGAGCGCATCTTCTCGAGCCATCCTGATCACATGGCGACGGGGGAGGCGACGCTTCGCGCGGTCTATCCCGACGCGCGCAACCCTCACGCCTTCCCCGAGCTGATCCGCGAAGGCTTCGAGCCCTTCACCGTCGATGAGGTGTGGCTGGGTGGTTCGAATCCGACGATGGTCGTCGATATCACCAAGACGTTCGATCAGAAGTTCGACGCGCTCTCCAAGCACGTCAGTCAGATCGGCAATCGCAAAGGTCTGAAGAAGATGCTGCGGAGCTGGTCTGCCGCCACGGCGAAGAACGCCGGAATGAAAGAGGGCCGACTGGCCGAAGGATTCCGCGTCGTCGCGACCAGCTGAATCGCCCCATCGTGTGATCGTAAGGTGAGGTCATGGCGACACCGTTGACTCCCGGCGAGTCGCGAACGCCCATCGGACTTCGTACGCCGTGGAGAGGACTTCACGACACCTTCCGTGGTGTGACCAGAGAGAACTACTCGGGTCAACTGCTCGCCGGCCTCACCCTTCTCGCTATCGCCATACCTGAGCAACTCGCGACATCGCGACTCGCGGGAGTGCCCGCCTTCATCGCGTTGATCGCCTTCATCACCGCAACGTTGGTATTCGTCGTTTTCGGCTCGAACCCCATCGTGTCGGTGGGGGCTGACTCCACGATCGCGCCGCTGTTCGCCGTCGTGCTGATTCGTCTGGCGCCGGTGTCGACGACCCTCTACTTCGAACTCGTCACCGCGACGGCCGTGATCACGGGCATTGCCGTGATGGCTGTCGGACTCCTCAAACTGGGATGGATCGCCGACTTTCTCTCGCTGCCTATTGTGACGGGCTTTCTCGGGGGCATCGGCGTCATCATCTTCGTTCACCAGTTCCCTGAGGCGCTCGGCGTCCCTGCTGGGGGGACCAGCGTCATTCAACGCGTGGACTGGCTCGCACACCACCTCGCCCACGTCAGCGCGTGGTCCATCGCGCTCGCCCTCGGCACGCTCGCGGTGATGGTGGTGGGAGAGAAGATCAACGCGCGCCTGCCGTGGGCGCTCGCGGCGATCGTCGTGTCGACGGTGCTGTGTGTCGCACTCAGTTTGGCGAGCCGCGGCGTAACGGAGCTCGGCACGGTGGTGGTCGGGCTGCCCAGGTGGAGGCTGCACTGGCTCACGTCGGGACAATGGGGAGTTGTCGTGACGACGTCGGTGACTCTGGTCATCGTGATTCTGTCGCAAACCGCCGCGACGTCCAGGACCGCGGCCGACGATCTTGGCGTCGAAGCCAACATCAGCAAGGACTTCGTGGGCGTGGGCCTCGCGAACGTGGCGGCCGGGCTCGTCGGAGCCTTTCCGGTCGACGCCTCGCCGGCGCGCACGACAGTGTCGGGCCTCGCCGGGGGATCGACGAAGTTGGTCGGGATCACCGCGGCCGTGCTCGCGATCATCCTCTCGCCGCTCGGACGATACGCCCACACGATCCCCTTGGCCGCCCTCGCCGGCGTCCTCTTCTTCATCGCCTCCCGGCTCATCAAGATCGGGCTCCTGCACAAAATCTGGCGAGCCAGTCGGATCGAGTTCCTCTTCGCGTCGGTCTCCGCGCTGGGAGTGATCTTCATTGGTGTCGAACAGGGCATCGCTATCGCGGTCGGTCTCGCCGTCCTCGATCAGACCTGGCGCTCGGCGCGCCCGCACATGGTGGTGCTCGGACGGCGCGAAGGGACGACGAGCTGGGAGGCGATCGACCAACCCGACGTCAACGCGGTCGACCACGCGCTGGTCGCACTCTTTGACAACGACCTCTTCTTCGCGAACGCCGGGATCTTTCGACGCGATGTCCACCAACTTCTCACGACGTATCCGACGACTCGACATCTCATCATTGACGCGGTGGCCATGGCCGAGATCGATTTCACCGGCATGACCATCCTCTCCCAGGTGGTTGAGGATCTGGCGAGGGACAAGGTCACGATCGCCTTCGCCCGGGCGAACGAAGGGGTGCACGAGGGTCTCGTTATGTCCTTCGACCCGACGATACGAAAGATTCCGATGTACGAGAGCGTCGACGCCGCCGTCGTCGCCCAGGTGACCTAGCTCTGGGCCAGTTGGCGCAGCACGAAGTTCAAGACTCCACCGTGACAGAAGTACTCGGCCTCGGTAGGGGTGTCGATGCGTAGTCGCACGTCGAAGGTCGTCGTTCCTCCGTCCTCACGGGTGACGTGCAGCGTGACGTGGGCCAGCGTCTCAGCGCGATTGAGAGGCTCGAGCCCGGTGACCGAGATGACCTCAGTGCCCACGAGTCCGTGCGTCTCGGCGCTCTCCCCGGGTAGGAACTGCAACGGCAAGACGCCCATGCCCACGAGGTTCGAACGGTGGATGCGCTCGAAGCTCTCCACCAGCACCGCGCGCACGCCCAGCAACTTGGTGCCCTTGGCCGCCCAGTCGCGGCTCGAACCACTGCCGTACTCCTTGCCCGCGATGATCACCAGGGGCGTGCCCTCCTCGGCGTAGGCCATGGCCGCGTCGAAGATCGACATGGGCGTTCCTTCGGGCAGCTTGATCGTGACGCCACCCTCGGTGCCCGGCGCCATCACGTTGCGCAGCCGGACGTTGGCGAAGGTGCCGCGCGCCATGACCTGGTAGTTGCCACGGCGCGTGCCGTAGCTGTTGAAGTCAAAGGGATCGACGCCGACGTCCACCAGGTACTTTCCGGCCGGGCTGCTGGTGCGAATGTTGCCCGCCGGCGAGATGTGATCCGTCGTCACCGAATCGCCCAGCTTGGCCAGAACCCGAGCGCCCAGCACGTCGGTGACGACGTCGGGTTGCATGGTGAGACCCTCGAAGAACGGGGGAAGCTTCACGTAGGTTGACTTCTGCTCCCAGCTGTAGGTGACTTCATGGGAGGTGGGCACCGCGCGCCAACGCTCGTCCCCGCCAAAGATGCTGGAGTAACGCTCCTTGAACATCTCTGGGGTGATTGACGCGCGCACGGCCGCCGCGACGTCGGCATCGCTCGGCCAGAGTTCCGCGAGGAAGACCGGCTGGCCGCTCGAGTCGGTCCCGAGAGGCTCGCTCGACAGATCGATGTCAATGGTCCCGGCGAGTGCGTAGGCGACGACCAGAGGAGGGCTAGCGAGGAAGTTCTGCTTCACGTCGGGGTGGATGCGTCCTTCGAAGTTGCGATTGCCCGACAAGACCGACACCGCCGAGAGGTCGTGTTCGATGACGGCTTGCGATACCCCACCCAACAGGGGGCCAGTGTTGCCGATGCACGTCGTGCATCCGTATCCCGCGAGGTAGAACCCCAGAGCGTCGAGTGGCTCTATGAGCCCGGCGCGCTCCAAGTAGTCGGTCACGACGCGGCTACCCGGTGCCAGCGAGGTCTTCACCCACGGCTTGGTGGTCAGGCCACGTTCCAACGCGTTCTTGGCGACTAGACCCGCGGCGACCAACACCGACGGGTTAGAGGTGTTGGTGCACGACGTGATCGCCGCGACCACGACGTCACCGTCGCGCAAATGCTCGGCCGCCTCGACACCGCGAACTTCAATGGGGTCGCGACCGAGGGCGTCGCGGAACGCGCCGCGAGCCCCAGCGAGCGAGACGCGGTCTTGAGGACGCTTGGGACCGGCGAGGCTCGGTTCGACGCTAGCCAAGTCAAGTTCGACGTATTCCGAGTAGATGGGTTCGGGCGCGTCTTCGTGGTGCCAGACGCCCTGAGCTTTGGCGTAGGCCTCGACGAGGGCGAGCTGCTCGGCGGGCCTCCCGGTAAAGGCGAGGTAGTCGAGCGTGACCTGGTCGATCGGAAAGATGGTGCACGTGGCCCCATATTCGGGCGACATGTTGCCGATGGTGGCCCGGGTCTCCACCGAGAGTGCCTTGACGCCCGGTCCATAGGCCTCAACGAACTTGCCCACGACTCCTTGGTGACGAAGGAGCTGGGTGATCGTGAGAACGACGTCGGTTGCGGTGACGCCTTCGCGCGTCTCACCCACGATGCGCAGTCCCACCACCGGGGGGATCAGCATTGACGCGGGCTGGCCCAGCATGTTGGCCTCGGCTTCGATGCCTCCAACGCCCCAGCCGAGCACGCCGAGTCCATTCACCATCGTGGTGTGCGAGTCGGTGCCTACCAACGTGTCAAAGTACGCGACCCCTTCGAGGTCGAAGACGACCTTGGCGAGGTTCTCCAGGTTCACCTGGTGACAGATGCCCATCCCCGGAGGCACCACGCGGAACTGCTCAAAGGAGCTCTGAGCCCACTTCAGAAACGTGTAGCGCTCGGCGTTGCGCTGGTACTCAATCTCGACGTTCTCGTCGTAGCTCGAGGCGGTTCCGTTTCGCTCCACGATGACCGAGTGGTCGATCACGAGCTCTACGGGCACCAACGGATTGATCTTCTTCGCGTCGCTCCCTAGGGCGACGATGGCGTCGCGCATCGCGGCTAGGTCGACGACGGCCGGCACGCCGGTCAGGTCCTGCATGAGGACCCTCGCCGGGGTGAAGGCAATCTCGCGGGCGTCATCTCCGGCGGCCTCGCCGTGAGACGAGGGCGTCTGCGCCCAGCGCGCGAGGGCCTCGATGTCGCGGGCGGTGACCTTGACGCCGTCTTCGTGGCGAAGGAGATTCTCTAAGAGCACTTTGATCGAGAACGGAAGTCGCTCAACTGCGAACTTCGACAACCCGTCGCTCTGCAACGAGAAAAAGGTGAGGGAGCGACCCGAGACATCCAAGGTGCTCTTTGTGTTGAAGGAGTTCATTGAGGAGGTCATGTTCCCATTCTGCCGTGTTTCGACAAACTCGATCCAGGCTCGATCCAGGCTCGATCCAGGCTCGATCGTGACACGGGGCGCATCGAGTGCGAGACTGGAGGCGTGACGTCAACCTACGAAACACTACGTTCTCGTCTCCAGAGCGCCTTTGACATGCTCGAAGCCGGTGCCGATCCAGCTCTTCGGACATCGGGGCGATCTGACTATCAGGCGAACGGCGTGATGGCGCTCGCGAAACGTCTCGGACGGCCGCCGCGCGAGGTGGCCGAGGCGATCGTGGACCGCGTTGACCTGGAGGGATTGGCGGTCGTTGAGATTGCGGGCCCGGGGTTTTTGAATCTGTACCTCGACTCCACTTTTCTGGACGACCAACTGCGTGCACTGAGTGGTGACGCTCGTCTCGGGATTGGACTCGATGAGCCGCGGCGCATCGTGATCGACTACTCGGCACCCAACGCGGCCAAAGAGATGCACGTGGGCCATCTGCGCTCGACGGTGATCGGCGACGCGCTCGCGCGCATGAACCGATTCGCCGGACACGGGGTCATCGCCCGCAACCACGTGGGGGATTGGGGCACGCCATTTGGGATGTTGATTGAGCACCTCTTCGACCTGGGAGAGGATCAGGCCATCGCAACGCTCTCCATCGGCGACCTCGACGAGTTCTACAAAGAGGCTCGGATGAAGTTCGACGCAAGTGACGCCTTCAAGGGGCGAAGCCGCGCGCGTGTGGTGGCTCTCCAAGGCGGTGACCCCGAGACCCTTCGACTATGGCACGTGCTGGTCAATGAATCGATCGCCTACTTCAGCCTCGTCTACTCGAAGCTCGATGTCACCTTGACGACTGAGGACATCGCAGGCGAGTCCTATTACAACGAGCAACTAGAGGGTGTCGTGCACGACCTCGATGCGGCGGGCCTCCTCGTCGAGAGCCAAGGGGCGCTGTGCGTCTTTCCGCCCGGCTTCCAGAATCGCGCGGGCGAACCACTCCCGCTCATCGTGCAAAAGAGCGATGACGGGTTCGGATACGCCGCGACTGACCTGGCGGCGATTCGAGATCGCGTCGAGTACCTGCGCGTCGATGAGATGCTCTACGTGGTCGGCGCGCCTCAGGTGCAACACCTAGAGATGGTCTTCGCGGTGGCCCGCATGGCCGGGTGGCTCCCCCAACGAGTGCGCTACGAGCAGGTGGTCTTTGGCAACGTTCTCGGCAAGGACCACAAGATGTTCAAGTCCCGTTCGGGCGAGAGCGTGAAGCTGGTGAGCCTGATCGATGAGGCCATCGAACGCGCGTACGTCATCCTCGAAGAGCGCGGCACGAACCTCGATGGTGACGCCAAGCTTCACCTGGCCGAGCAGATCGCGCGCGCCGCCATCAAATACGCCGACCTCTCGACCGAGCGTCAGCACGACTACGTCTTCGACCTGGATCGCATGGTCGCCTTCGAAGGCGACACCGGTCCCTATCTCCAGTACGCGCACGCGCGGGTGCGTTCGATCTTTCGTCGCGCCGGCGTGGACACCCCACCACACACTCACTTCGCCTTGGGCGGGCGCGCCGAACGAGAGTTGGCCCTGGGACTGCTAGCCCTCCCCGAGGTCTTCGCGACGTCGCTGGCCACATCCCAGCCTCATCGCCTCTGTACGTACCTGTTCGATCTCGCTCAGCGCTTTACCTTGTTCTACGACCGGTGCCCCGTGCTCTCCTCAGAAGGAGCGCTACGCAGCGAACGTCTGGCACTTTGTGACCTCACGGCGCGTACGTTGCAGCTCGGGCTTTCGGTCCTGGGCATTGACTCTCCCGACCAGATGTAGTTCGCCGCCGCCATTCACTAAAGTCACCTCGGAGGCGACAACGCCTGATTCTTCGGGGGACCCCATGCACGTTAAGGCCGCGATCGTCAGCGAACTCCACGGGCCATGGCACACCGAGACCATCGAGATAGACGAGCCTCACGCCGGCGAGGTCACCGTGAAGATGAGCTTTGCCGGGCTGTGCCACTCCGATGAGCACATCCGAAGTGGTGACATGGTTCCCGGCGCCGAGCTCGTTCACTTGCTGACGGGCCACGGCTCGATGTTCCCCGCCATCGGGGGTCACGAGGGTGCCGGGGTGGTCGAGTCGGTTGGCGAGAACGTCACCACACTGAAGGCGGGTGACCACGTCGCCACATCCTTCGTCCCGTCGTGTGGGCGCTGTGAGTACTGCGCTTCAGGGCGGCAATACCTTTGTGATCTGGGCGCACGCACATTGATGGGCCCGATGATCTCGGACGGGACGTGGCGTCATCACCTCGGCGACATCGATCTCAATCGCATGTGCCAGTTGGGGACGTTCTCGGAGTACATCGTGGTCAACGAGGCGTCGCTGATTCGCATCGAGCCCTGGTACGACCTTCGCGCGGCGGCGCTGATCTCGTGCGGACTTTCTACCGGTTTTGGTTCGGCGGTGAGTCGCGGTGGCGTGAAGCCCGGCGACACGGTCGCGGTCATCGGTTGTGGGGGTGTGGGTTCGGGAGCCATCCAAGGCTCAGCTCACGCGGGGGCCCGCGCGGTGATCGCCATCGACCCCAATCGGTCCAAGATCGATCGAGCCCTGACGATCGGCGCCACCCACGGCTGCTCGACCACGCTCGAAGCGGCCTTTGGCGTCTTGCCCGAACTCACCAGCGGAAAGAACTGCGACGTCACCATTATCACCGTGGGCGTTCTCACCAGTGAACTCGTCGAACAGGCGCGCTCGATCACGGCGAAGGGCGGAGTCGTTGTCACGACGGCGATCGCGCCATACGACCAAACGACGATCGACTTGAATCTGTTCATGTTCTCCATGTTGAATCAAGACCTGCGCGGTTCGATCTTTGGCTCTGATAATCCTCGCGTGCAGATACCTCGGCTGCTTCGACTTCACCACGAGGGCAAGTTCCACGTCGACGACCTGGTCACCAAGGAGTACAGCCTCGATGGGGTGCAGCAGGGGTACGACGACCTGGAGTCGGGCGAGAACCTGCGAGGAGTCGTACGCTTTTAGGAAGCGCCGCGGATGTGATGATCTTTGGCGTCGTGAGAAGATGGAGTGATGAGCCCCCTTCCGATTCCTACGTTGACTGGTCCGTACACGCGTCTTGAGCCTCTGGGGCCTGAGCACATCGATGCTCTCGTCGAAGCAGCGAACGAGGACCGAGCGACATATTTCTTTACGTCGGTTCCCCAGAACACCCGCGAGGCGACGCAGTTCGTCGAGACCATGTCGTCGATGTGGGAGTCGGGGGGCGCAATGCCGTTCGCCCAGATTGATGTCGCGCGAGAGCGCGTGGTCGGCACGACGAGGTATCTGAACATTCGTCGGTCCGACGACTCGTCGCTGCCCTACGGCGTGGAGATCGGCGGCACCTGGCTCGCCGCTTCAACCCAGCGAACCCGAATCAATACCAACGCGAAACTGCTCTTGCTCGACTACGCCTTCACGACCTTCGGCGTGGGCCGCGTGGACCTGAAGACTGACGCGCGGAACGAGCGTTCGCGAGCTGCGATCGCGCGCATCGGCGCGACCTTTGAAGGAGTGCTCCGCCACTGGCAGCCGTCCTTGGTACCCCGAGAGGAGGGGAAGCTTCGAGACACGGCCATCTTCTCCATACTTGACCTCGAGTGGCCCGATGTACGAGAGCTACTTCTTTCCAAGCTTGACCACTACGCCGCGCGCTAGGCCTTCTTCGCACCCTGGGGGAGCCCCAGGATCTCTCGAAGCCCCACGGTCGACTTGGTGATGTCGGGAGTAAGTGTTCGAAGAGACTTCGAACGAAGGGCGCCACGAAAGACACCCGTCCCATAGGCGAGGTCATCGGCGAGCGCGAAGGGTACGTCGGTGGGATGAAACTGATCGTGGCGCCAGCGCCACGCGGATCCGAGCAGGAATAGCCCCAGCGCCCGGGCCCGCAGCCGTGGGTGCAGGGCGCAGAGCAGGAGTAGCACGCCGAAGGTCCGAACGGTCGCCCGCGCCAGCGGGCCACCCGCGCGAACCATGTTGCGCGTGACCACCTGGTCGGCGACGGCCTCGGGATTGTCCTCGGATTGAAAGAAATGGTCCCGAGCGTGACGGCGCGCCCCGCTCACGATCCGCGCGCCGATGGCCGGTCGCCCGACGAGTACCGAGATCCACGCGAACAGCGACCAGGAATCCGAGCGCAGTGGCGCCAGGCGCTTGCCGTGTCGCGTGGCCAGATCGGCACTGGATGATCCATAACGACTTCGTTGGCGCCACCATTCAAGCCACGTCGGGCGAGTGGGATGGGCGACCTCCACGCTCGCGTCGTATCGCACGAGCCACGCGCGATCGTGTAGGCGCCATACGAAGTCGACATCCTCGCCCACGCGCAGCGACTCATCAAAGCCATCGCCGAAAGCGTCGCGACGCACCATCAGGCACGCGCTGGGCACGTAGGCAATGGCGCTCTCGGGTACCACGAGTCCGCTATGGGCTCCCATGTCCAGAGGTCCAAAGTGATGCTCAAAGTGCTGGCGAAGGGAGGGGCCGTCCGCTCCTCGAACCCGCGGCGCTACGGCCGCCACCAAGGGATCACTGAAGGCCGCCTGAAGATGTCGAGCGACGCGGTCGGCGTCGTCCAGTGAGACGTCGACGTCTACGAACCAGAGAAACTTCCTCGAGGTCGCAGACGCTCCGACGTTGCGAGCGTGCCCCGGGCCCTGGTTCCGGGCCACCTTCTGGAGAGACGCGCCATGCTCCTGGGCGCAGGCCGCAATCGCCTCGCTTTCGCGCGATCCGTCGTCCACGATCACGACCTGATACCCGGCCAGTTGGACGAGTATCGACGACAGAGCCGATACGTTGCCCAAGACCGGAACGATGACGTCGATGTCGTCGCGCGAGAGAGCGGTGTCGAACTGGGGATGCACGAAGCCCTGATCGACGAGAGTTCGCGCGAATCGCTCCTCGCCGGCGCGCACCGGAGCACCTAGACGCCAGCGCTCCACGATGGCTCTGGAGGATCCTCGAAGTCGCAAGAGACGCCAGGGACTCCCGCCACTCACCAGATCTCGATCTATGAACGTCGCCCGGTCATCGACGCGCACGGTGGTGCCCTCGGGGAGGGGCAGTTTCGGGGGAGTCGGGACAAGTGGCATGAAATCACTCACGCTCGGAGTCTTTCATGTGATGAGTCGGCCCACCTTGCGGGCGAGGCAGAATGGGTGTTGAGGAGGCACCGTGACGACAGAAACCCTGACCATCGAAGCGACCACGGACGCTCACGCCGAGGTCGAAGAACTGCTCGTCGAAGAGGTCTCCATCGACGGACTGTGCGGGGTCTACTAGCGCGTGCCGTTCGAGAGCATCGACGCCTTGGACGAGTCGACACGGTTGAAGTTGAGCCAACATGTATCGCTGCGCGACGAGTCCTTTGGTGCGCTGGCGTACCATCACGAGAATCGGCGCTTGGTCTTTTTGAAGTCCCGCGCTCTGGCTGAGCTTGTTCGCCGACTCGGGGACTTCGACAGCGTTGGCGCGGCGCTGGACGAACTCGTGGCGAGCGATCAACGAGATCGATACGTCACGGCGCTGGCGTCGCTTCACCAATCGGGACTCTTGAGTGCCTGAGTCGACGTTGCGCGATCGATTCGAGCGGGGTCTGGCGGCTCCGATCTGCTTGACCTGGGAGCTGACGTACGCGTGTAACTTGGCCTGTACGCACTGCCTCTCGTCATCGGGCCGCCGCGACCCACGCGAACTCACGACCAGCGAAGCGGAGAGGCTGATTGATGAGATCGCCGAGATGCAGATCTTCTATATCAACATCGGTGGCGGGGAGCCGATGGTGCGTCGAGATTTCTTTGAGATCATTGAGCACGCTGTTGATCGGCGCGTCGGCGTGAAGTTCTCGACCAACGGCACCCGGATCGATCGTGCCGCCGCCGAACGTCTGGCGAGCATCGACTACCTCGACATTCAGGTGTCCATTGACGGTGCCGACGCGGCGACCAGCGATCGCGTTCGAGGCCAGGGAAGCTACGCCGCTGCGAGGCGCGCCATGGATAACCTGTGCGCCGCAGACTTTGGCGCCTTCAAGATCTCGGTCGTGATGACTCGCGACAGCGTGGAGCAGTTGGACGCGTTCGAGGCGTTGGCGCGTGACTATGGTGCGCAGCTTCGGCTCACCCGACTTCGACCGTCGGGCCGCGGGGCCGATGTCTGGAGCGATCTGCGCCCCACCCTTGAGCAGGGGCGTGCGCTGTACCGATGGCTGGTCGCTCGCCCCAACGTGTTGACCGGCGACTCGTTCTTCCACCTCTCCGCGTTGGGCAGTCCTCTTGATGGTCTCAATCTCTGCGGCGCGGGTCGCGTGGTGTGCCTCATCGACCCCGTCGGTGATGTGTACGCCTGCCCCTTCGTGATACACGATGAGTTCCTCGCGGGCAATGTGCGCGAGAGCGGCTTCGCGGTCGTGTGGCGCGACAGCGAGTTGTTCCACTCACTTCGCGAACCCTCGAGTCCAGGCGCCTGTACGTCGTGCGGCTCGTACGACGCCTGTCGAGGAGGTTGCATGGCGGCCAAATTCTTCACCGGACTGGAGATGACCGATCCCGATCCCGAGTGCGTGTTCGGCCACGGCGAGAGGGCCCTCGCGACCAAGGCGCTTGCCGTTCGAACTCATTCGAAGCCGGATCATTCGCGCCGCGTGCCCGTGGCGCTTTCCGTGCGTCCCTAGAGCTTCTCGAAACGACTCAGGTAGTCTCGCGTTGGAACGTGACGGGAGAACATGGCGACTTCGTGGTTCGAGACGGTAGCTGTCGCGCAGCGTCGCGCCGAGAGGCGTCTCCCGAAATCGGTTTACGGGGCCCTGGTCGCTGGTTCTGAGAAGGGTCTTTCCTCCCGCGACAATCTCGCGAGTTTCGACGAGCTGGGCTTCGCACCTCACGTTGCCGGGCTGTCCAACGAGCGGTCCATGGCGACGACGATCATGGGCCAGTCGGTGTCAATGCCAGTCATCCTTTCACCCACCGGCGTACAGGCGGTGCACCCCGAGGGAGAGGTGGCCGTCGCCCGCGCCGCGGCGGCGCGCGGAGTCGCGATGGGACTTAGTTCGTTCGCGAGCCGATCGCTCGAAGAGGTCTGCGCCGCGTGCGACCAGGTTCTCTTTCAGATGTACTGGTCGGGTGACCGCGACACCATGGTCCAACGTCTTCAGAGGGCCCAGGACGCGGGAGCCAAGGGGATAATGCTGACGCTTGACTGGTCGTTCTCCAACGGTCGCGACTGGGGCAGTCCCTGGATCCCTGAGAAGATCGATCTCAGGGCCGTCGTGAAGTTCTCTCCGGAGGTCTTCACGCACCCACGATGGTTTTGGTCCTTCGCTCGCACTGGTCGTATGCCCGATCTCACGACGCCCAACATGGCCGCCCCCGGCGAGAAACCGCCCACCTTCTTCGGCGCGTATTACGAGTGGATGCAAAGTGCCCTACCGAGTTGGAGCGACGTCGCGTGGTTGCGTGGGCAATGGGAGGGGCCCTTCATGGTGAAGGGTGTGAGCCGGGTCGACGACGCCAAGCGAGTCGTGGACCTCGGCGCGAGCGCGCTGTCGGTCTCAAACCATGGTGGCAACAATCTCGACGGTACTCCAGCACCTTTGCGCTCGCTGCCCGCCGTCGTCGACGCGGTGGGCGATCAGATCGAGGTCCTTCTCGACGGCGGCGTGCGCCGAGGCAGCGATGTCGTCAAGGCGATCGCCCTCGGCGCGAACGCCGTCATGATTGGCCGGGCGTACTTGTGGGGACTCGCCGCCAACGGTCAGGCCGGCGTGGAGAACGTTCTCGACGTCCTACGAGGTGGGATTGATTCAGCGCTGCTGGCGCTGGGCAAGTCTGACGTGACCGAACTCGATCGCGCCGACGTGCTCTCGCCCACGGATTTCTTTCGAAGGCTCGGCTAGTGAGCCGGGTTGCCATCGTCACGGGCGCCGCCCGCGGCATCGGTGCCGCGACGGTCGACGCCCTGGTAAATGAGAACTATCGCGTGGTAGCCGTCGATCGCTGTCGCGACATCGCGGATGTTCCCTACGCGCTGGCCACGAAGGCCGACCTCGACACCGTCGTGGCGCGTCACGGTGATGTCGTCCTGGGGCTGGTGGGCGACGTCCGTAGCGCAACCGATATGCAGCTTTCCGTCGAGACTGCGACGCGGCACTTCGGTCGTCTGGACGCCGTGGTGGCATGTGCTGGTGCGTTGGGTGCCGGAGCGCCACTGTGGGAGGTCGACGACGCCGCGTGGGACGCCGTCTGGTCGGTGAACGTGCTTGGCACTCGCCGTTTGATCGAGGCCGCCGCACCGGCGCTTATCGCCAATGGCAAGGATGCCCACTCGCGCATCGTGGCCGTCGCCTCCGCTGCTGGGCGCACTGGCCTCTATCATCTCGCGTCGTACAATGCTGCGAAGCACGCGGTGATCGGACTCATTCGAGGCGTCGCTATGGACTTGGCGCCTTATGGCGTCACCGCAAACGCGGTCAGTCCCGGTTCAACGCGCACCGCGATTCTCGAAGCGTCGGCCAAGATCTACGATCTTGCGAGTGTCGAGGAGTTCGCGCGTCAGCAGCCGATCGGTCGCTTACTCGAGCCGACGGAAATCGCGTCGGCCATCGTGTGGCTGTGCTCGGTGTCGTCATCGGCGGTGACCGGCGCCGACATCGCCGTCGATGGCGGCATGACGGTCTCGTAACCAAACACGCAAAAGCGAAAACCCGCCCGACGACGGGCGAGCCCTCCGTATCTGACGTCACAACGCGTACCGAGCGGATCGACCGGTGGGCGGGTGTCTCTCGGAACTGGAGACAGTGGCAGTTCACAGATGTTCTCCCTCCTTAAGCGCGGAGGTGTCATCAGGCGAGTCGGCTGAGAACGAGCGACGACGTAGGGTGAGCGAGGGAGTTTTCTGAGAGGAGGCCCTTATGGCGGCTCACTATCGTCGGGGAGCAACGGTGCTCGAGGCAATCGGCTCCACTCCGTTAATTCAGGTAGACGGTATCTTCGTGAAGTTGGAGTACCTGAACCCTTCTGGCTCGATCAAAGCGCGTATGGCGCGCTACATCATCGAGCGAGCCAAGAGCGAAGGCCTTCTTCGACCGGGTGACACGATCGTTGAGGCATCGAGTGGCAACACGGGTAACGCGATGAGCATGGTGGCTGCGGTGCTCGGGTACAAAATGCTGGTGGTCATGCCCGACGGACTTAGCCCGGAGCGAGCCGCCATCTCCCTTGCCTTTGGTGCGGAGATGCTCAGGGTTGGCACATTTCATGTCAATGAAGCACTCGAGGAGGCCGGTCGTCTGGGCGATCAACCGGGCTATTTTGCCCCCCACCAGTTCGAGTCGGAGTGGAACGTCGAAGAGAATCGCACGTGGCTCGGTCCTGAGATTCTGGAGCAACTCCCGGCGGACCTGCTGCCCGACGCGTTCGTCATGGGGGTCGGCACGGGAGGGACACTCATCGGCGTCGGTCAGGCGTTTCGCGAAGCGAATCGCGACGTGCTGATTGTCGCATTGGAGCCGAGTGAGTCGTGCACGATTCAATGTGGCGACACGGGCCTGCATCAGATCGAGGGGATTGCCGACGGATTCATCCCAACGATCTACGAGCGCCACCGGTCGATGGTCGATCGTGTCGTAGGCGTGCACAGCGACGACGCCGTCAAGGAGATGCGCCGCCTCGCGCGCGAGCACGGCCTCCTGGTTGGACCGAGCTCAGGTGCCAACATGATCCTCGCGCGCCGTATCCGCGACGAGCTCGGTGAGGCGGCCACCGTGGTGACAATCCTGTGCGACGAAGGCGAGAAGTACCTTACCGAGTACTTCATCGCCGAGTCGTTGTCGACCTGAGGACTCCTACAGCGGCGTGACGTACGCTCCGAGGATGCCGCCGTCGACGAGGAACGTGGACGCGTTTACGAAGGACGATTCGTCACTCGCGAGAAACAAGACGGCGTTCGCGATCTCTTCGGGTTCGGCGAAGCGCCCCGCAGGTATGTGCACAAGTCGGCGAGCGGCGCGTTCGGGGTCCTTCGCAAAAAGTTCTTGTAGGAGAGGTGTGTTGACCGGTCCGGGACAGAGCGCATTCACGCGAATGCCCTGACGGGCAAATTGCACGCCGAGTTCGCGCGACATGGCGAGCACGCCACCTTTGGACGCGGTGTAGGAGACCTGGCTCGTGGCCGAACCCATCACCGCTACGAAGGAGGCGGTATTGATGATCGAACCGCCGCCCCGCTTGAGCAGGTGGGGGATGCCGTATTTGCAACACAGGTACACCGAAGTGAGATTGACGTCCTGGACGCGCTTCCAGGCATCGAGTTCGGTCGTGAGAATGGAGTCGTCGTCGGCGGGAGAGATGCCCGCGTTGTTGAATAGAATGTCGACGCCGCCGTAGGTCGCGATGACCTTCGCGTACATTGCCTTCACGCTGCCCTCGCTGGCGACGTTGACCTGAACAAACGTTCCGCCGATCTGCTGGGCGAGTTCGACCCCGGTCTCTTCGTTGAGGTCGGCCACCACGACCTTGGCTCCCTCCTCCGCGAAGCGCAGAGCGGTCGCGCGTCCGATTCCGCTCGCGGCCCCGGTGATGATGGCCACTTTGTGGTCAAGGCGTCCCATTACTATTCCTCCGTTGAGATGAACACATTCTTCTCTTCACTAAAACCAAGCAGCGCGTCGGGGCCGAGTTCACGACCCAGACCTGACTGCTTGAAGCCACCAAAGGGCGTGGAGTAGCGAACCGATGAGTTCGAGTTCACCGACAGCGCGCCCGCCTCGACCCCACGCGCCACGCGTAACGCTCGTCCTATATCGCGACTCCAAATGGAACCCGACAGCCCATAAGGGCTCTCGTTGGCGATGGCGATCGCCTCGGCCTCATCGGAAAAGCGCACCACCGAGACGACCGGACCGAAGATCTCCTCTTGGAAGGGGCGGCTCGTCGTATCTCTGGTCTCAAGAACGGTCGGCGCCATCCAATACCCCGGGCCCTCGGGCGCACTGCCGCGAAAGACCACTTCGGACTCGTTCACGTACGATCGAACGCTCTCACGCTGAGCGGCCGTGATGAGCGGGCCCATCTCGCTCTCATCGTTGGTGGGGTCCTGCACCTTCACGCCTTTGACCGCAGGCTCGAAGAGCTCCATGAATCGGTCATAGGCGGACGCCTCGACGAGCAGGCGCGATCGCGCGCAGCAGTCCTGACCGGCATTGTCAAAGACCGCGTAGGGGGCGCTTGCGGCCGCCTTCTCGAGTTCGGCGTCGGCGAAGATGATGTTGGCGCTCTTGCCGCCGAGCTCGAGGGTGACCCGCTTCACTTGTGCCGCGCACCCTTCCATAATGAGTCGACCAACGGCGTTAGAACCGGTGAAGCAGACCTTTCGAATGGCCGGATGCGTCACGAACCGATTGCCGACCATGGCGCCGTCGCCCGTGACGATTTGAAAGACACCCTCGGGAATGCCCGATTCCAGCGCGAGCTCACCGAGTCGAATCGCCGTGAGCGGCGTAAGCATGGCGGGCTTTAGAACGACGGTGTTACCCGCGGCGAGTGCCGGCGCGAGTCCCCACCCCGCGATGGGCATCGGGAAGTTCCAGGGCACGATGATGCCGACGACGCCGAGCGGCTCGTAGAACGTCAGGTCGACACCGCCGGCGACGGGGATCTGACGACCCGAGTGTCGCTCGGGCGCGCCCGAGTAGTACATGAGCACGTCGCGAACGTTGCCCGCCTCCCATCTCGCATTCGAGATGGTGTGACCCGAGTTGGCGACCTCGAGCTGGGCGAGCTCTTCGATGTGAGCGTCGACGACTTCGGCGAAGCGACGAAGCAATCGCGCCCGATCGGCGGGCGAGACCGTCCTCCACGACGGCGTGGCCTTTGCCGCGGCTTCGATCGCCGCGTTGGTTTCATCGACATCGTGGACGGCGACGGTGGCAATCTCTTCCTCGGTCGCGGGGTTGACGATTCCCAGTGCGCTGCTCATAGACGTTCGAATCCTCGGTAGCGTTCCCAGTCGGTAACGGCCGCATCGAATGCGGCGACCTCAATGCGCGCCGCGTGCGAGTAGTGATCGACGACTTCGTCACCGAACGCGTCTCTCGCGATTGCGCTTGCACTGAAGAGCTCCGCCGCTTGATGTAGTGACGTTGGCACGCGTGGCGCGTCAGAGAGATAGGCGTTGCCCTCGAACGCGGGTGCGAGCGGCAACGACTCTTCGACACCGCGCAGACCCGCGGCTACGAGCGCCGCGACGGCGAGATAGGGGTTGACGTCGCCACCAGGGACGCGACACTCGACGCGGAGTGACGGTCCGTGACCCACGACGCGAAAGGCGCACGTGCGATTGTCGAGACCCCACAGCAACGCGGTCGGCGCGAATGAGCCTTCTACGAATCTCTTGTAGCTGTTGATATTCGGTGCGAGAAAGAGCGATAACTCGCGGGCGTAGGCGACCTGTCCGGCAAGGAAGTGCTTGAAGATCGTGGAGAATCCGTTCTCCGCATCGCCCGCGAAAACTGGCGCGCCCTTTTCATCGCGAAGAGAGAGATGAATGTGACAGGAGTTCCCCTCGCGTTCGTTGAACTTCGCCATAAAGGTGATACTGCGACCCTCCTGGGCGGCTATCTCCTTCGTCCCGAGTTTGAAGAGGCCGTGCTCGTCACACTTGTCGACGAGCTCGGAGTACTTAAAGGCAATCTCGTGCTGGCCGTAGTTGCATTCGCCCTTGAGGGATTCCACGATCATCCCGGCGTCGCGCATTGAACGTCGTACGCGCCCGAGCAGTGGCTCGACGCGAGATGTCCCGAGCAGCGAGTAGTCGACGTTGTACTGATTGGCGGGCGTCAGATCTCGGTACCCGGAGTCCCGCGCCTCCTCGTAGGAATCGGCGAACACGATGAACTCGAGCTCGGTCCCGGTAAGTCCGGTCCAAGCTCGCTCGGCGAGCCGCCCCACCTGGTTTTGGAGGATTTGTCGAGGGGAGACGGCGACGGGATCGCCGTGCACTGTTTCGACGTCGGCGAAGACAATGACGGTCTTTTCGTGCCAAGGGACCAGCCGAATCGTGGTGAAATCGGGCGCGAATGCGAGATCGCCGTATCCGCGCTCCCACGACGTGAGGGCGAATCCGTCTACCGTATTCATGTCGACGTCGGAGGCCAAAAGATAGCTGCATCCTTCGACAACGCCATCGACCAAGTCGTCGGCGAAGAATCGGGCGTCAATCCTCTTGCCCTGCAGGCGCCCCTGCATGTCGGTGATGGCCAAGATCACCGTGTCGACGTCGCCAATTTCAATTTTGGCCAACAACTCATCGCGCGTCAGTCTCCCTGGTGTTGAAGTATCCATGCGCCCCCTCGATCACTCAGTTGGGCCATGGTAGCCCCGATGATCACGATTCTCGATAACGACGTTCATCGAAACTTGACCTTGACCGTGACGAGCCTGCGACTCATTTCGATTTTTTGATGCCGTTAAATTTTCTTGACTTTTCATTTGCTAATGAGTGACGCGAACTCTATGCTCGCTCGAAATGTCGTACTACCACGGGGGGAAGTATGAATGTGAATGATCAACTGAGCGCTGCAGCGAGCCAGGAGATGTCGGATGCCGAACGACTCCACCAAATGGGCTACGCACAGGAGCTGCATCGAGGACTCAGCCGGTTCTCCAACTTCGCAATCTCCTTTACGATCATCTCGATCCTGTCGGGCTGCCTGACGCTCTACAGTTACGGGCTGACGCACGGCGGCCCGCCCACCATGATTTGGGGCTGGGCGATCGTCGGGGGACTGGTTCTCCTGGCCGGACTCTCGATGGCCGAAATCTGCTCGGCCTTCCCGACCGCGGGCGGGCTCTACTATTGGTCGGCCAAACTCGCGCCCGGCAAGAGCGGCCCCGCCTGGTCGTGGTTCACCGGTTGGTTCAACCTTCTGGGTCAAGTCGCGGTCACCGCGGGCATCACCTTTGGGTGCGCATACTCCGTCGGCGAGTTCATCTTCCTCGTGTCGGGCAACTCGTTGTGGACGGATAACCGACACGTGGTGCTCCTCACGGCGGCCCTTCTCCTGATCCAAGGATTAATCAACACTTTTGGGGTCAACATCGTCTCACTGTTCAACCGCGTCTCGGTTTGGTGGCACCTCACGGGCGTCGCGATCATCGTGATACTTCTTTTCATCGCTCCCCACTCTCACAGCCATCAGAGCGGAAGCTTCCTCTTCGGTTCGGGAGGATTTGACGCATTCAAGGGATTGTCGGGATTCGCCGTGCCGTTCTATGTCTTTCTGCTCGGCTTGCTCGTGGCCCAATACACATTCACGGGCTATGACGCGTCGGCCCACGTGACTGAGGAGACGCTGAACGCCTCGGTCTCGGGTCCCAGGGGGATCGTGACCTCCATCTGGGTGTCGTGGATCGCGGGCTTCATTCTCTTGATCGGCGTGAGCGTGGCCATCCCCCACTTCGTCCACGGCTTCTCGGTGACGATTGCCGGCACCAAGTACACCAGTTACGCGCAGTTCTCGGGCGGGGTGCCGTGGGGCAACATCTTCGTGTACGCCACCGGCCGGGTCGTTGGCGAACTTTTGGTGCTGGTCGTGATCGGGGCGCAGTTCTTCTGCGGCATCGCTTCTATCACCGCGAACTCTCGAATGATCTACGCCTTCTCGCGTGATGGCGCGGTCCCGGGGGCGAACTACTGGCACCACGTCAGCAAGCGCAGCCGCGTGCCGGTGCACTCGGCGTGGTTTGGCGCAGTGGGCGCGTTCATTCTGACTCTGCCAGCATTGCTACCTGGGTCCAGTGGCTCAACCGCCTACGCCGCCGTGACATCGATTGCGGTTATCGGCCTGTACGTCGCCTACCTGATCCCAGTCTTCCTGCGGCGAATCAACGGAGCGGCCTTCACCCCGGGGCCCTGGAAGCTGGGAAAGTGGGGCCCGGTGTTTGGTTGGGTCGCCATCGTATGGGTCGTCTTCATATGTATCTTGTTCATGCTCCCGACGGTCTCACCGATCAATGCCGACACGTTTAACTACACCCCAGTTGCCGTGGTTGCCGTCATCGGTTTCGCCGGGATCTGGTACGCCGTCTCGGCTCGCAAGTGGTTCAAGGGTCCCAAGGTTCAGGGTTCGCCCGAAGAGCTCGCCGAGATCGAACACGAGCTCAGCGTCTAGGTGGGTATCTGTCTTCGCTGACGCGGAGTGTTTTCTATTCTCCGCGTTGGCGGATGAGGCACGCAACGCGCGAAGAGTTACTTGGTAGTAGCGCGTTAGGATTCACGGGTTTCTCATCTCGTAGACTTCATGAAAGTAACGAAGGGAAACTCGTGCGGCGCACGCGAATCGTAGCGACAATTGGCCCGGCGTCTGAATCTGACGACAAACTCAAAGAACTAGCCGAAGCGGGTGTGGATGTCTTTCGGCTGTCCTTTGCCCACGGTGACATTCCCTCGGGCATCGAACGACTGCGCCGGGTTCGCGCCATCGCTCCAGACCTAGCCATCATGGTGGACATCCCAGGCCCGAAGATCCGTGCCGGATCCTTTGGCACGTTGCCGGTTCCCCTCGGCGTCGGAGATGAGACCCAACTCGTCGAGGCGTTCGGCAAGCCGTCGACGGCGGATCGGATCACCGTCGAGCGACATCGAGTGCTCTCCCAACTCAACGTTGGCGACCCGGTTCACATTGGCGATGGGGGTGTCTCACTGGTCGTGACGCACGTCGGCTCGAAAGTGAGCGCTCGAGTGACGTCTGGCGGATCAGTCATGGGCAAGCCTGGTCTCTCGCTTCCGTCATCGATCATGGACGACCGGCTGCCCACCGAGGAGGATCGCCAGCGTCTCGAAACATTGCGGGAGGAAGAGTTCGAGATCCTCGCCGTCTCGTTCGTTCGATCAGGCTTTGACGTCGAATCCGTTCGTGCGGTGCTCTCACGACCTGACGTCATGATCATGTCGAAGATTGAGACGGGCGAGGGGATCGAGAACCTCCACGAGATCATCGAGCACTCCGATTCGCTCATGGTGGCGCGGGGTGACCTCGGTGTTCGTCTGCCCATCGAAGAGGTGCCCCACCTGCAAAAGGAGATAGTGCGTCTGGGCATTCGCTACGCCCGCCCCGTCGTCGTCGCCACTCAGATGCTCGAGTCAATGACCCATGCCCAAGTGCCCACCCGCGCCGAAGTGACCGATGTCGCAAACGCCGTGCTCGATGGTGCGAGCGCCGTCATGCTCAGTGGCGAGACGGCGATCGGGGATGACCCCGTGGGAACCGTGGTCACGATGGACCGTATTGTTCGACGCGCCGAGGAGTCCTTTCCCTATGGCGAATGGGGCGCGGGTCTCGGAGTGCAGGACCTCGTCTCTTCGAGTACCCAGGCCCGACGGGTCACCGCGGCGATCACCGGGGCGGCGTGGCGAGCGGCAACGGATGAGAACGCGGTGGCCATCGTGGCGTGCACCCGGTCGGGGCTGACGGCGCGGGCGATCTCTCGTTTTCGTCCTCCGATGCCGATCGTGGCGATCACCCCTAATCCGTCCACGGCTCGCCAGTTGCGAGTCTCGTGGGGCATTCAAGAGATACTTGTCACACCGATCAATGACATTGACGGTCTCTGTGATTACGCCGTGGCTCAGCTGAAGGAGACGGGTTTCGCCAAGTCGGGCGACCCAATCGTCGTCATGGCCGGCTCCTCATCAGGTGGAACCGCCGTGACCGACACGGTGCGGATGGTCATAGTTCCATAGATCAAATCGGTCACGTGTTTTAGACAATAAGTAAATTCGGTACTTATTCTCGGTTTCATGGACAATTTTTCATTAGTGGCTGATGTCGCGACGGCCCAACCCGTGGCGATTCGCGCCGCGTTGTCGAACTTGGTCGAAGGAACGGTCACGCCCACGCCTAACGGATTTCACGTGGAGGGTCAGGCGTCGGGAGAGGATCCTCAGGACGCCAATCGCCAACTCTTCAACTCGCTTCGCCGTATTGAGCCGCGAACCACTCTGCGCTCGCAGTTGACCTTTGACGGCACCGTGCACCGCTTTGTCGACCTTCAGGCTCAAGGTACTTTCGCTGTCACTTCTGGTTGAAACGCCGACGTGTCTGGCGGAGCCGAGACGCTGGCCACCCCGGGCAACAAGTGCCTCCCCAGTTACGTGAGCGACGAGAAACCGCGAAGTTCGTCCAGGGATTCGCGCAAAACTTGAGCCAAGACACGAGTGTTGTTTGGGCTGACCCATTGCGCAAAGGAGGACTTAAAAACGGCGACGGCTACTTCGGCGATGAGACCCGCGGAGGGATCGCTGACTCCTCGGGCGCGCATGGTCTCGGCGAGCCCGGCCGAAAGAGATTGGAGCTTTATTAGTTCGCGCTCTCGAAGTTCGGCGTTAGCGGAGATGACCTTTTGGCGTTTTTGTGCGTACGGTCTGCGGTCCTGCAGCATTCCACTTACCGATTGAAGACCGACGAAGGCTGCGTCCAGAGGCCCTAACCCAACGGGAGCGGACGCCGCGCCGATCGTGATGGTGTCTTGGAAGGTCTCTTCGCCTGGGAAGAGGACCTCTCTCTTGTCGGAGAAGTGACGGAAAAACGTTCGCTCGGTGAGGCCTGCGCGTTCAGCGATCTCTGCGACGGTAGTGTTCTCGAATCCCTGCTCCAAGAAGAGATCTAGGGCCGCCGCTTCAAGTCGGCCGCGACTGCCGGGCTCCCAGCGGGTCATGCGATTAGCGTAGTTGATGACAGTCTATGACATTCGAATAGCCCAACCGATCTACAGATCGTCTATATCCGAAGAGGCGAAACCACGACGGTGCAAGTCCACCGCCCGGACTCTGAACGGTTAAAGACGCTGGCAAAGTCGCAACAGACGACGGTCGTGGAGGTGGTGCATTTCGCGAACGATGCCCTGGAGCCAGCAGTTCTGGAGCGACCTCGGGGGGACTGTCGCCGTGTGCGACAGGGTTCCGATCTGTGGCAGCGGTATGGGGCCTAGCCTAAGGAGTGGGACCTGCTCGCGTGATTTGGCGCGGAGAGGTCTAGTGGGTCGACCCCGGTCAACCCCTTTGCCGCTTCGATTTATTTTGTAGCTCTGACCGCCATGGGCAGCCGTCATGCCAATGAGTGCCCTCGACAGGAGTCGAACCTGCGCACATGGCTTCGGAGGCCAATGCTCTATCCGCTGAGCTACGAGGGCCGCGCGAAGAGTCTACTTGGCGAGTTTTTGGAAGCCTTGCCTCGGCGCGACCGACTCGTAAAGTCATGGCATGGGGGTTGAGCCGGTGATGGCTTCTCTTTTCCCCGACACGGCGCAGTTGCGCGCGGACGGGGTGAGCGTGGGCAGCGTGGACTTGCGCGATCTGGCGGCCACCTTCGGCACTCCCTTGTTCGTATATGACGAGATGACGTTGCGCGAACGATGTCGTGAGGCGGCGGGCGTATTCGACGACGGTGTGGCGTTCGCCTCGAAGTCGTTTCTGTGTGGGGCAATGGCGCAGTTGGCTTTTGAAGAGGGACTTTGCGTGGACGTCGCGACCGGTGGAGAGCTGGATATCGTTCTGCGCACCGGGGTGCCGGCCACTCGCATCATCGTGCACGGCAACAACAAATCGAACGACGAAATCAAACGCGCCGTCGCGGTGGGAGTTCACCGATTTGTCGTTGACAGCTTTGACGAGGTCGCGCGACTGCGAGCGCTGGTCTCGCCGTATGCGCCGCTCAACGTCCTCCTGCGAGTGACACCCGGTGTCGAGGCTCACACCCACGAGTACGTACGCACCGGCCAAGAGGACACCAAGTTTGGGCTCTCGATCGCGACGGGCGAGGCGCGCCGCGCCATCGCGGAGTTGAGAAGCATCGATGGCCTAACCCTTCATGGCGTTCACGCGCATATTGGCTCTCAGATCTTTGAGGTCGAGGGGTTTCGCGAGTCGATGTCCCTGCTGGTGGCTTTCACGGCAAAGGACGACTTCGACGAGCTGTGCATTGGGGGCGGACTCGGTGTTGCGTACGTAACGGGCGAAAGCGCCCCGTCCATCAGGGAGTGGGCTGTCGCGGTTCGTGACACTGCGGCTCGGTGCGGACTGAAGCGTGACGTGCGAATACTGGCCGAGCCCGGCCGGGCCATTGTGGCCCAAGCCGCGATCACGCTCTATCGCGTGGGAGTCGTAAAGTCCGTCACCCAGCGCACGTACATGGCTGTCGATGGCGGCATGAGTGACAATCCGCGGCCTGTGCTGTACGGATCGGGCTATGAGGCCTTTGACGTCGATCACCCACTCGAAGCTCGGCCGCAACGGGTGCGGCTCGTCGGAAAGCACTGTGAGAGCGGTGACGTCTTGGTCGATGATGCGTACCTGCCGGCGTCGACCGGCGTGGGGAGTCTCGTGGCGACTCCTGTCACGGGCGCCTACGGGTACTCGATGGCCTCTAACTACAATCGCGTCCCGCGCCCAGCCGTCGTCTTTGTCCGAGATGGAGTGGCGCGCGAGGTTCTTCGACGAGAGACGTTCGACGATCTCGCTCGCCTTGAAGTGGGAATCTAAGGATCGTCCGTAGTCGGTTAGCCTTATTTTCATGGAAAGTCCGGTAGTACGGGTCGGCGTCATCGGCGGGGGCTTCGTCGGCGCCGCACTCGTTCAACTCCTGAAGGACCCCACTCGCAGTGAGGCTCTCGAGGACGCCGCCACCGCCAACGTTGAACTCGTGGGCGTGGCGGTGCGCGATCTCGCCAAAGCACGACCGGGCATCCCGGCTGCACTCTTGACGGCCGACGTGGACGCGCTGATTGACAGCGACTTGGACATCCTCGTAGAGGTCGCCGGGGGAATTGAACCCGTCAGAAGCTATATCGAAAGGGCTCTCAAGCGCGGGACGTCGGTGGTCACGGCCAACAAGGCGCTGATGGCCGAGAGTGGCACGCAGTTGGCTCAGCTCGCTCACGAGCACGGTGCCGATCTCTTTTATGAGGCCGCCGTCGGGGGAGCCATTCCAATACTGCGCGCACTTCGTAGCTCTCTCGCCGGGGAGCGAATCACTCGGGTCATGGGCATCGTCAATGGCACGACGAACTACATCCTGACCAAGATGACGACCGAGGGGAGTGAGTACGCCCAGGCTCTCGCCGAGGCCCAGGCTCTCGGTTACGCCGAGGCGGATCCCACCGCGGATGTCGAGGCGTTCGATGCCGCGGCCAAGGTGCACATTCTCTCGACCCTGGCGTTCGGGACGCGGCTCGGTGGTGAGGAGATTGCCCGTGAAGGAATCACCGGTGTACGCAGCGTGGACGTCGAGGTGGCCACGCGCATGGGCTTCGTCATCAAACTCATCGGTGTCGCCGAGCGCGTAGGCGAGACGGGTATATCTCGGCGCGTGCATCCCGCCATGGTTCCCGTGGGACATCCTCTGGCGTCGGTCAACGGGGCGATGAACGCGGTCTTTGTTGAAGGGGTGAGGGCCGGACCTTTGATGTGGCTCGGACAAGGGGCCGGAGGCGAACCGACGGCGACGGCCGTTCTCGGTGACGTCCTTGATGCAGCGCGCAATCGGGTCAGTGATCGACACGATGTGCCCTTCACCGGTGATCGCTCGCTTCACTACGTTCCGGCGAGTGAGCTCTCGAGTCCGTTCTATCTGAGCGTCGACGTGCTGGATCGTCCCGGAGTGCTGGCCGAGGTGGCCAGCGTCTTTGGTCGCCACAAGGTGTCGATCCAGTCCATGGATCAGTCGGGGATCGGCGGAGACGCGCGTCTCGCATTTTTGACCCACGAAGCGCTCAGCGCCGACGTGGAGGCGACGGTCAGCGAACTCATCGCCCTCGCCTCGGTCGAGTCGGTGGGGGCCTGCATACGCGTCATTGACGAAGGGGCTGCGTGATCGGCTGGCGCGGTCTTCTCGTTGAGTACGCCGACTGGTTCGACCTGGACGGCCTGGGCGAAATTGTCACCTTGCAGGAGGGGAATACGCCCTTGCTGCACGCCGATCAACTCTCCGAACGCCTGGAAGCTGATGTGTGGCTCAAGTACGAGGGTCTGAACCCCTCGGGCTCTTTCAAGGATCGTGGTATGACGATGGCCATCACCAAGGCGAAGGCACTGGGGGCGACCAAGGTGATCTGCGGGTCCACCGGGAATACGTCGGCGGCCGCAGCGGCCTACGCGGCCAAGGCCAACATGGAGTGCGTCGTCCTGGTTCCCGAGGGAAAAATAGCCCTCGGCAAGCTGGCCCAGGCCATCGTCTATGGCGCGCAGGTCCTGGAGATTCGCGGCAACTTCGATCAGGCTCTCAACTTGGCGCGCGAACTCACCCAGCACATTCCGATCACCATCGTCAACTCGATCAACCCCGACCGCATCGAGGGCCAAAAGACCGGCGCCTTCGAGATTGTCGACGTGCTCGGCAAGGCGCCCGACATCCTCTCCATTCCCGTGGGCAATGCTGGCAACATCACGGCCTATTGGCGGGGCTTCACGCAATACCATTTCGCGCAGCGCTGCACGACCTTGCCCAAGATGTGGGGTTTTCAAGCGGCCGGGGCGGCGCCGATCGTGCTCGGGCATCCCGTGAAGAATCCCGAAACGATCGCCACCGCTATTCGCATCGGTAACCCCGCGAGTTGGGTGCCCGCGCTCGAGGTCATTCACGAGTCACTCGGCGACATTCGCGCGGTGAGCGATGAAGAGATTCTCGACGCCTATCACTACGTGGCGCGCCACGAGTCGATCTTTTGCGAGCCGGCATCGGCGGCCTCGGTGGCGGGCCTCCTAAAGTACGGCGTGCCCAGGGGATCGACGGTCGTGTGCATCCTCACGGGCAATGGACTTAAGGACCCCGATACCGCAGTCGGCTCGAGCGCGTCCCCCGACGTGGTGGACGCCACGCTGAAAGCGCTTCTCAGCGAACTCTCATAGTTGGTGTTTCATAAAACGTCTGCTATACTGGGAACTGTCGTCCGTTCGGCTGTGCCGGCGTAAGGAATCTCTTCCGAGACGACTTTCCCCCGATTTTCTTCTCCGTTCTTCACATCATTCTGAGCGGCGAGAAAGGATCATGCATGGCTATCAAGCCTTCCCCAGAACGTTCGGATCTCGAGTCGAAAACTCGCGAAGACCTCCAAACGATCGCCAAAGTCAAGGGCGTCGACACGCCCGCCCGCGCATCGAAGGCGGCGCTCATCGAAGCCATCATGGGCGAGCCGTCCTCAGAGACCGGCGCCCCGGCGTCTACCTCTCGAGCCGTGCGCTCTCGTCGCACCGTGGCGACTCCCGTCGACGACTTCGATGACATGCTCGGCGAGTTCGTCGCCGATGCCAAAGTCCCCGTGGCCGCTCCGGCGGCGGGAGAGCCGGCTGCTGAAAGCAGCAACGGCGCTGAAGTTGCCCCCAGCGAGCGCCCCGTTGCCCGTCAGTTCACTCAGACGCGGCCCGAGCGTCAGCCGCGCGAGTTCGCCGGTGACTCCAACAATCGCTCTCGTCGCAACCGACGCAACCGCAATGGCAGCGGCAGCGGCCGCGAGCGCTTCAACGGCGGTGAGTCGATGCCCAACGCTGACCAGCCCTACGCGGGTGAGCTCGTTGAAGTGGAAGGCCTGCTCGACCTTCGCGACGACGGGTATGGCTTCCTTCGCACCAAGGGCTACCATTCATCACCCAATGACGTCTATGTGTCCATCAACCAAGTGCGTCGCTACCACTTGCGCAAGGGCGACACCATCGTCGGCGGATTCCGCCCGGCGGCCTCCAACGAGAAGTATCCGGCGCTCCTTCGCGTCGACAGCGTCGCCGGTATCGACCCCGAAGTGGCGCGACTGCGCCCGCGCTTCGAGGATCTCACGCCTCTCTTTCCCGACGAGAAGTTGAACCTGGAGACCAATGAGGGCAAACTCGACCTCACCCCGCGCATCGTTGACCTGCTGGCGCCCATCGGCAAAGGCCAGCGCGGGCTCATTGTTTCGCCTCCCAAGGCCGGCAAGACGACGATCATGAAGCAGATCGCCCAATCGATCGAGACGAACAATCCTGAGGTTCACCTCATGGTGCTGCTCGTCGACGAGCGCCCCGAAGAGGTCACCGACATCCGTCGCAGCGTGCGTGGGGAGGTCATCTCCTCAACCTTCGACCGCCCGGCTGAAGAGCACACTCACGTGGCTGAGCTGTGCATCGAGCGCGCCAAGCGTCTCGTCGAGCAGGGCCGCGACGTCGTGATCATCCTGGACGGCATCACGCGACTCGCGCGCGCGTACAACCTCGCCGCGCCGGCGACGGGGCGCATCATGTCCGGTGGTGTCGACTCCGGTGCGCTCTACCCGCCCAAGAAGTTCTTCGGGGCCGCCCGCAACATTGAAGAGGGGGGATCCTTAACCATTCTCGCCAGCGCTCTTGTGGAGACCGGCTCGAAGATGGACGAGGTGATCTTCGAAGAGTTCAAGGGCACCGGCAACATGGAGTTGCGCCTCGACCGCCGACTCGCCGAACGCCGGCTCTACCCTGCGATCGATGTCAACGCCTCCTCGACGCGACACGAGGAGTTGCTCTTCAATCGTGAGGCACTGCAACAGGTATGGAAGTTGCGTCGCGTCTTAAACGGACTGTCCGCTGAGGGTCGTGACGCCGCGGGCCTGGAGTTGCTGATCGACAAGCTCAAGACCACCAAGTCCAACGACGAGTTCCTGGGTGAGATCGCTCGGGGCCCGGCTCCGACTAGCTAATTTCCCGATAAACTCTCTCTTCGCACTTAAGGAGCATCATGAAGCCAGACATCCACCCCACCTACGGCGAAGCCAGCGTGACCTGCTCGTGCGGCAACACCTTCACCACCGAGTCGACCAAGTCGACCCTTCGCGTTGAGTTGTGCAACGAGTGCCACCCCTTCTTCACCGGCAAGCAGAAGCTTGTTGACACCGGCGGTCGCGTCGAGCGCTTCCAGCGCCGCTACGCGCAAAAGACAAAGGCGCGCGCTCCGAAGGCTTAGGTCCTCGAGCGCTCAGCTAACTTTGTGCGCTCTCTTGACGAGACGCTGAACGTTCTTCAGGACGAGCTTCGCACCGTCGAAGCCCAACTGTCTGAACCCGATGTGGCGAGTGACCTCACGCGCTTGCGTGACCTGTCACGTCGACACAAAGAGTTGAACGACATCAACGTCGCGTGGCTCGATCTTCGCGGAGCCCAGGACGATCTGGCAACCGCGCGCGAGATGTTCAACGAGACCGAGGGCTCCGATCGCGAACTGTGGCGCGACGAAGTCAATGGCGCCGAGCTGCGGATCGCCGAACTTGAAGAGAGCCTGGAAACACTGTTGTTGCCTCACGATCCCAACGAAGGGCGCAACGTGATCTTGGAGATCCGCGGTGCCGAGGGTGGCGAAGAGGCCAACCTGTTCGCGGCGGATCTCGCCGACATGTACCGACGCTACGTTGCCCTTCGCGGTTGGAAGCTCGAAGTGATCGAGGAGCGCGAGTCAGAACAAGGTGGCCTGGACGAGGCGATATATCTCATCAAGGGTGACGACGCCTGGTCGCGCCTCGAGTTCGAGGCGGGCGTGCACCGCGTGCAACGCGTTCCGGTGACCGAGGCGAAGGGGCGCGTGCACACGTCCTCGGCCACGGTGTCGGTCTTGCCCGAAGCGGAGGACGTTGACGTGAAGATCGATCCGACCGAGTTGAAGATCGACGTGTATCGATCTTCGGGTCCTGGCGGTCAGAGCGTAAACACCACCGACTCCGCGGTGCGCATCACGCACCAGCCCAGCGGCATCGTCGTGTCGATGCAAGACGAGAAGAGCCAGATCCAGAACAGAGCAAAGGCCTTGATCGTGCTGCGATCGCGACTGCTTAAGGCGGCCCAAGACGCTCAAGCTAATGAGCTGGGCGACCTCAAGCGCTCACAGCTCGGCAGTGGCGGGCGTAGCGAGAAGATCCGCACGTACAACTTCAAAGAGAGTCGCGTGACCGATCACCGTATCAACTTGACGAACTATTCGCTTGATGCGGTGCTGGCGGGCGACCTCGACCCTTACATCGACGCGCTGCTCGCCGACAAGCGGGCGCGACAGTTGGCCGAGAGTGATGGACGTTAACGCAGTGTTCGTCGCCGAGCTCGTCGCGGCGGGGATCGATCGCCGCGAGGCGCGCTGGCTGGTGCAAGAGTTCGTCCCCGGCGGCGAGCGGGAGGCTCACGACGCTCTGCTCGTGGCGGCAACCCGGCGACTCGAGGGGGAGCCGCTCCAGTACATCATCGGCCACTGGCCTTTTCGGACACTGGACCTCGACGTCGACGAACGCGCCCTGATACCGCGTCCCGAGACCGAGGAGTTGGTGAGCGTCGCCCTCGCGGAGCTCGCGCTGAGTGGGGTCAGCGCGCCGCTCGTCGTTGATCTCGGGACAGGGTCGGGAGCGATCGGCCTTTCACTCCTGAGTGAGTTGAAGACCCGGGGGGTCGAGGCGAGCCTCATCGCCGTCGACGAGTCGAGCGACGCCCTCGCCCTCGCTCGCCAAAACGCCCGCAAGCATCGCCTCGACGCGGTCTCGTTCGTTCACTCGTCGTGGTTCGGATCCCTCGACGACTCGCTACGTGGCCGCGTTGACCTCATAGTGGCGAATCCTCCCTATGTCGGCGAGTTGGAGTTCGCGCAACTCGATCCCGTCCTTCGCTACGAGCCCCGTGGGGCGCTGATCGCCGAGGATGCCCGAGGCATCTCGGGCTTCGCTGGTCTCGACGTGGTAATTCGCGAGGGCTACGCATGGCTCTCTGGGAGCGGCGTGCTGGTCTGTGAGCACGCTGACGCGCACCGCACCGCCGTTCTCCAACTGGCCGGAACTGTGGGGTTTCGATCGATCGAGGACCTCGATGATGCGACGGGACGCCCTCGAGTGTTGGTGGCGCGCCGATGACCCGCATCGTCGAACGCGACGAGGCGGTTCAGATGTTGCTTGACGGCGTCGTCGTCGCCGTACCCACCGACACGGTCTATGGGGTAGCCGCGTCGCTCGCGCACCGCGAGACCGTCGTGTCACTCTTTCTACTCAAGGATCGTCCCTCGACGATGCCCCTGCCAGTGCTCACTCACGCGTTGAACCCTATCCAGGAGATCGATGTGGAGTGGGGAGACATGGCGCAACGTCTCGCCGAAGAGTTCTGGCCGGGGGCGCTGACCATTGTGGTGCCCGCGTCGCCCGAACTGGCTGCGCTCGTTGGAGGATCCACGGACACCGTCGCGGTGCGGGTGCCCGACGATGAATTGCTGCTGTCGGTCCTTCGCGAATGTGGCCCTCTCGCGGTGACGAGCGCCAACTCTCACGGGGCGCCGCCGTGTCACAGCGCGCAGGAGGTGCTTCGTTCCTTGGCGGGCGAGCACTTAGCGGCGGTGCTCGATGGCGGAGAGCGGCGAGGTGAAGTGTCGTCGGTCATCCAAGTGGGCGATGCGTCATGGAGAGTTGTGCGCGAAGGTGCGGTGAGCGCCGCACGAATCGCTTCGGTGCTGGACTAGCGCGTCAGTCGCCGCTGGGCAGGCGCCGCACCCACGACGCCTGGCGCTTTTCCAAGAACGCGGCCATTCCCTCACGCGCTTCGTCAGTTGCGAAGAGCGAGTTGGAGAGATTGGACGTCCAGGCGAATGCGTCGTCGAGGGGAAGCGACGGCACGGCGGCGAGGAGCTGCTTCGTGGCAGCAAGCGCGTGGGGCTCACCCGCCAGAAGGTCGTTGACGATGTCGCGAACGAACTGGTCGAGGGCGTCAACCGGAACCGACATCGTGATTAGGCCAACGCTCGCGGCTTCCTCGGCGCCGAATCGATGTCCACGCAGGAAGGCGTTTTGCGCCGCCGCGAA
Organism: Acidimicrobiales bacterium; assembly: GCA_050701895.1. Lineage (GTDB taxonomy): Bacteria > Actinomycetota > Acidimicrobiia > Acidimicrobiales > RAAP-2 > RAAP-2. The sequence continues at coordinate 21,835 of JBOGFT010000025.1, read as the reverse complement.
GCGCATCTTTGGCAGGCACACGACCGATATAACCGCGGGAGCCACGCCAACGCGCACCTCACTGAAGCCAAACGTCGCGGTGTCGATGGCGACCGAGATATCGAGGACGGCGGCGAGACCGACACCGCCGGCCACGCAATGACCGGCGACTCGGCCAACAAAAATCTTCGGTGAGTTTCGGATTCGCAGAAAGAGAGCACTGAGTGCGTCGCTGGACGCTCGGGGTGACGAACGCTCGCGAAGATTCGCTCCCGCGCAAAAGACCGAGCCGTGATTCGTCACGATAACGATCCTGACGCTCGGGTCATCATCGGCGGCCCCGATGGCCTCGGTGAGCTCGCCGAGGAGCTCCTCACTGAGCGCATTTCGACGCGCCTCGTCGTCGAGAGTGATCGTCATCACGTTGTCGTTCACGCTGCGCTCTACGAGACTCATTGGCGGCTCCTCGGTCGCGGTCCCTCACTTGGCGCTCCTACAAATGCTTGAGCCCGTGTCAGCCAATGCATCCCAAGTTCGCCAGCTTCGAGTGCGGTGTCGTTGACGTGTCGTCGTTGGGTCACCACGAGACAGAACTCTTCGGCCAAACCCTCTACGACATCGTCGGCCTCGTCGGGCCCGAAGTGCCACGTCTCGCCACCGGGGCCTATCAGCTCGAGCCTGATGGCACCGGCGGGGGCGGTCTCTCCTCGCACGCTGTACGACCATCCGCGGGTGAGCAATCCCAACCGAGCGACGTGACGAAGTCGGTCCGTTGCCTCGCGCTGGGCGTCTAATGCCTCGACGACGTCGAATCCGTGCGCCCAGGTCTCCATGAGGCGCGCGGTTAGAAATGACCTCGCGCTCATCGACGGTCCGTACCACGCGACGCGCGAATCGTCGTCGAGTGCGTCCGCGGAAACAGTGAGCGTCGATCGAGCCATTCGCCAGCGCGCCAGCAGCGCCTTGGGCGATAGTGAGCGCAGCGGCGTCACCGTGATGTCATCGACGCTCTGGTACGCGGCGCGCTCGAGCAACTCTTGTAGGTCGCGACCAAACTGATCGGGATCGCTAATTGCGACCGAGGCGCGCTCGTCGAAGTAGGCGAGATGAGCCACCTGGTCGAACACGTTCCAACCGGCGCTCGCGGTGGCTTGGGACCACTGCTCCAGGCTCAGGTCGGACACGACATCATCAAGCGAGTTCTGCTCGGCGACGAGGTCATTGCGAAGCTCGGCGACGCTAGTCACGATCTGAACAGCGCCGCGGGAATCTCGACGTAGCGACTGCGCAGCCATTCGCCCAGGCCTTTCGCTTGCGCGTCTTGTCGAGTCGAGGCGGCAACGCCCTCCTCGAGGAGGTCGTGAATGACGAAATTAAGCGAACGAAGAGCGGGGAGGCGAAAGCGCGCGACCGCGAGCGTCGCCGTTTCGGGAAGGAGCCGCTGAAACTCCTCCACGCTCAAGAAGCCGTCGAGCCAGGCGAAAGCGTCGTCGCTTCGCGCGAAGATCCCGAGGTTCGCGTTGCCGCCCTTGTCGCCCGAGCGTGCGCCAAAGAGCTGTCCGAGCGGTGCGATGATCGTGGCGCCCTCGGGTGCGCTCACGCGCGATCCGTCGTTCGCCACGACGTGGGTCACCGCAGTGGGGGCGACGGAGTCGATGACGGTGCGTTCGCCGCCAAGAACCGTCACGTACTGCGGAACGAGGTTGCTTTCGATGAGGGCAGGGCGATAGATCCCGTACGGGGATCCGGGTGAGGGGCCAGTACCGGGGATGAAGAATCCTGGTACGGTCGCCAGCGCCAACTCGACAACGGCGTCGGCGAGCGCGCGGCCGACCTTGTGTTCGTCGCGATCCTTGATGGTGAGCCGCCAGGTTGCGACGGCTTCTTCGTTTGTAGCGGGATCGGCCTTGTCGGTGCGCACGACGCGAGTCGTGACGCTTTGGAAGTCCGTGGGCCCAAGGGGCGACGCCTCCCAAAAGGCCCGCTCGATCAGCTCGGCCTTTTCTTCGATATCGAGACCCGTCAGGGCGACGCTGAGGTCCTTGCGATAACCGCCGAGTTCGTTCATCGCCACTTTCAACGCGGTGGGTGGCGCTTCGCCTCGGACGCCGCTGATGCGCACTCGATCGCTAGCAACTTGCTGGAGTTCGATGGTGTCAAATCGAGCGGTGACGTCAGGACCCAGATAGGCGGGGGAGCCGATCTCGTAGAGCAGCTGTGACGTGACGGTGCCAACTGAGACCTCGCCCCCGGTGCCATCGTGCTTGCCCACGAGGCAGCTCCCGTCCTCTGCGATCTCAACCCAGGGGAATCCCACGCGTTCCATATGGGGGATTTCGCGGAAAAACGAGTAGTTCCCGCCAGTCACTTGCGCGCCGCACTCGATCACGTGGCCGGCGACGACGGCTCCGGCCAGAGCGTCGAAGTTGTCGCGTCGCCACTGGTAGTGCCAGGCGGCCGGCCCGCAGACGAGCGCGGCGTCAGTGACGCGACCGGTCACCACGATGTCCGCGTCCGCGGCGAGCGCCTCGACAATTCCGAAGCACCCGAGGTACGCGTTCGCCGTAATGAAGGGCGCCACGTCACGGAGTGGCTCATCGCTCTCAAAGTGAGTCAACGCGCCAGTGACCGCGAGGTCGCCGAGGCGCGGGAGAAGGTCATCGCCGTTGACGTAGGCGATCGTCGGCGACAGCCCAAGATGATCAGCCAGGTCACTCAACGCCATCGCGCAGGCTTCGGGGTCCAGTCCGCCCGCGTTGGAGACGACTTTGATGCCGCGATCGAGGCACGAGCCCATGACCTGCTCCATCTGGGTCAAAAAGGTGCGGGCGTAGCCGTGACCGGGGTGCTTCGCCCGGGTTCGGGCCAAGATCAACATGGTGAGCTCGGCGAGCCAGTCTCCGGTCAAGACATCGATGGGGCCACCATCGACCATCTCGCGAGCCGCCGAGAGGCGATCACCGTAGAAACCCGAGCAGTTAGCGATGCGAATCACGCGCGAACGTCGCTGGCCGAGCCGTCGTGCATCGTGAGAAGGGTCGCCCCGCGTTCCACCTGCTCGCCCTTCGCCACAAGGACGTCGTCGACGACGCCCTCTCTGCTCGCGGCGACCGTGTGCTCCATCTTCATGGCCTCGATGACGATGAGCGTCTCGCCAGCGTGAACGAGTTGCCCGGGTGAGACGCGCACGTCCAGGATTCGCCCGGGCATGGGGGCGCTCAGCCCACCCGCGGCGACCGTGTGGCCGCGAACCTTGAAACGTTGCACGACGTCGAAGTCAATTGTTCCACGAAGGACCTGCAGGTAGAGATGGCCCGACACGTATGTGACTCGCGCTCGACGACGCCGAGTATCTATCTCGACGTCGATGAGATCGGGACTCCATTCGTGGACGCGAGCGCGCCCGAACTCTCCAAGGTCGAAGGTTCCGTCACGTCGTCGCACGTAGTTCACGTGAATCGAGCGCTCGTCGTAGAGCAACTCGACGTGTTGACGCGGGAGCCGAGCGTTCCGCCAGCCGCTTGGAACGTCGGCGAGCACGCTGGCGTCGGCGCGGTGTCGGCCCTGAAGCCACAACGCTCCCGCGCACGCGGCCGCGGTCAGTTCGATGTCGTCGAGGTCGAGCGCTCGTGGGGGATCGAATCTCTCAATGAAGTCGGTGGTGGTCTCAGCGCGAAGAAAGTGATCGTCGCGTAACGTGTTGACGAGGAAGTCACGGTTTGTCGTCACCCCGCCCAGGTGCAGTCGTTCCAGTCCCAACGCCAGCTCGGCGGCGGCCAGGTCTCGGGTCGACGCCCGCGAAATGACCTTCGCGAGAAGCGGATCAAAGTTGACCGTGACGCGCGACCCGCGCTCGACGCCATTCTCCCAGCGAAGAGCTGGTTCGCTGGGCGGGTCGAAGGCGTTCAGCGTGCCCGTCGCGGGGAGAAATCCAACGAGTGGATCTTCGGCGCAAAGGCGCACCTCGATGGCGTGCCCGCGCAGGACGACATCCTCTTGGCTGTAGCCGAGCTCTTCACCTTGGGCGAGTCGCAGCTGTTCGCGCACGATGTCGATCCCACTGACCGCCTCGGTGACGGGATGCTCGACCTGCAGTCGCGCGTTTACTTCCAAGAAGTAGAAATCGCGAGTGTCGTCGTCAACCAGGAACTCGACCGTGCCAGCCGACTCGTAGCCGATTGCGCGAGCCAACGCGAGAGCTGCGCCTTGAATGGAGTCGCGAGTGGACTCATCGAGCGCGGGCGAGGGTGACTCTTCGATGAGCTTTTGGTGACGGCGCTGGATGGAACACTCGCGCTCGCCGAGGTGAACGAGGTGGCCGTGTCGATCGCCGAGTATCTGAACCTCGACGTGGCGTGAGCGCGCGATGTAGCGCTCGAGAAACACTCGATCGTCCGAGAATCCCGCTTGCGCCTCGCGCCGCGCCGCCTCCAGCGACTCAGTGAGGTCGGAAGGAGAGTTGACGACGCGCATGCCTTTGCCTCCGCCGCCAGCCGCGGCCTTCACCATGAGGGGATATCCAATGCTCTTCGCGTCGCGAAGGTTCTCGCTGGAGGCGAGGACCGGGACCCCCGCCACGAGCGCGAACGCTTTCGCGGCGAGCTTGTCGCCGACGTCGGCGATGACTTTCGGCGGCGGGCCAACCCACACGAGTCCGGCGCTCAGAACGTCGGTGGCGAAGCTCGCATTCTCCGAGAGAAACCCGTATCCGGGATGGATCGACTCCGCGCCACTGTTCAGTGCGGCCGCCACGATCGCTGAGGCGTCGAGGTAGCTCGATGGCAACAGAACAGCTTCGTCGGCCTCTCGTAGGAAGGGCGCGTTTTCGTCCGCTTCGACGTAGACGGCGACGGTGCGCAGTCCCGCCGCGCGCGCCGCGCGCAGGATCCGTCGGGCGATCTCGCCCCGATTCGCGACGAGGAGAGAGGAGAAGGTCACAGTCGAAAGACCCCGTAGCTGGTCGCACCCTCGATCGCTCGGCGGCGTACGACCGAGAGACAGATCCCGAGCACCGTTCGAGTGTCTCGCGGGTCGATGATTCCGTCGTCGCTGACGGCGCCGGTGGCGGCCAGCGCCAGGGATCCCTTCTCCTGGGCCTCCTCGACCACGGCCACGATCTTCGCGTCCTCCGTCTCGTCGAACTCCTCGCCTTTGCGTTCGGCTTGCCCGCGCCTCACTTGGGACATGACGCCAGCAATCTGCTTAGGCCCCATGACGGCGATCTTGGCGGTGGGCCAAAGGTACGTGAAGCGGTTGTTAAAGGCTCGCCCGGACATTCCGTAGGTACCGGCGCCGTAGGACGAGCCGATGATCAACGTGATGTGCGGCACCGTGGAGTTGGTGACCGCATTCAGCATCTGCGATCCCTTTTTGATGATTCCCTCGGCTTCGGCTTCTTTGCCCACCATGTAGCCCGTGATGTTCTGCACGAAGACCAGTGGGACGTCGATCTGATTGCACAACTGAATGAATTGGCCGGCCTTTTCGGCTGCTGTGGGGTGGATGACCCCATTGTTGGCGAGTATGCCGACAGGGTAACCGTGCACGCTGGCCCAGCCGCACACCAGTGTCGTGCCGTAGCGCGCCTTGAACTCTTCGAACCTCGAGCCATCGAGAACCCGTGCCAGGACGTCGCGCACGTCCACGCTTTGGCGTAGGTCACGGCTCACGATGCCGAGTAGCTCCTCGGGTTCGTAGAGCGGTTCGTCGCCTTGCAACGATGCGGGCGGTCCCTGCTTTCGCCAATTGAGGTGCGACACTACCTCGCGACACATCCGGATGGCGTCCATCTCGTCCTCGGCGAAGTAGTCTCCGAGCCCCGAGACGTCGGCATGCATCTGAGCACCACCCAATGTTTCATCATCGGACTCTTCTCCGGTCGCCATCTTGACCAGCGGCGGCCCCGCGAGAAAGATCTTTGACTGATCCTTGACCAGGATGTTGTAATCACTGAGACCTGGCTGATAGGCGCCGCCGGCGGTTGAGGAGCCAAAGACGACGCTGATCGTGGGTACACGCATCTTCGAGAGCTCAATCAGGTCATAGAAGAATCGTCCGCTCTCGGCAAAGTGACCCGTCTGCATGCGCCCACCGCCGCCTTTGCCGACTCGTAGATCGGCGCCGGCCGACTCGACGAAGCTGACGTAGGGGATCTGATTGTCGCGAGCGATCTCGAGTGCGCGCATCCACTTCTTGGCCGAATAGAGGGTCAGTGCCCCGCCGAGAACCGACGGGTCGTTGGCCATGATGAGGCACTCGGTGCCGGCAATGACGCCCAGGCCCACCACCATCCCACCGCCCACGGTGTAGTCCGAGTCGTATCCTGCGAGCGCGGAGATCTCAAGAAACGGCGAGTCGGGATCGAGGACCGCCGCAATACGCTCGCGCACGGGAAGCTTGCCCCGCGAGCGCATTCGCTCCATGGCCGACTCTCCGCCTCCCGCCTCCGCTTGGTCGAGCAGATCGTCGATGACCGACAGCTGTTCGAGCATGTCCGCGCGGTTCTTCTGGAACTCGTCGGACGTGGTGTTCAGTGTCGAGACGAGTGGGGGGGCGAGCAGGACTTGCTTCATTGGGCCGATACTAGTTTTCGGTCCATTCGGGGCCCCGGGCACGACGAACCGTGCCGTCGCGACCCGCTCGTCGTCCAAGAGTCCAGTCGAGTGAACGGTAGGGTTGGGGCAATGCGCATTGCCCTCGGCTCTGACCACGCCGGCTACGACCTCAAGACGCTCCTCAAGTCGTCACTGGAGTCGTGGGGACACGATGTCGTCGACCTGGGGACAGACAGCTCGAGCGAACCAGTGGACTATCCCGATTTCGGGGCGGCCGTGGGTCGCGCCGTCGTCTCTGGTGACGCCGAACTCGGTGTGGCCGTGTGTGGATCGGGTATCGGCATCGCGATGGCCGCCAACAAGGTGCCCGGCGTCCGAGCCGCCGTCGTTCACGATGTCACGTCCGGTCATTTGGCCCGCGAGCACAACCACGCCAACGTGCTGTGCCTGGGGGGTCGACTCACGGGCACAACGGTGGCGGTTGAGACTCTGGCGGCGTGGTTGAACGCCACACCCCAAAGCCGCCACGAGCCGCGGATCGAGAAGTTGGGCGAACTCGACGGCGCCATGAGAGAGAAAGGCTAGAGGATGCCCTCTTCCCCGCTGGACGCCTGGGTTACCGACGACGATGAGATGGTCGAACTGCTTCGGCGCGACTTCGAGCGCCAGACGTCAACTATTCAGCTGATCGCGAGTGAGAATTTCGCCTCACCCTCCGTGCTCGCGGCGACCGGCTCGGTGTTGACCAATAAATACGCCGAAGGGTATCCCGGTCGGCGTTACTACGGGGGTAACTACGTGGTCGACGAGGTGGAGGACCTCGCGCGTCGGCGACTGACCGCGCTCTTTGGCGCGGACCACGCGAACGTCCAGCCGCACAGCGGGGCCAACGCCAACGTCGCGGTGTACGAGGGCCTGCTGGACGCCGGGGACACGATCCTGGCGATGCGTCTGGACCAGGGCGGTCACCTCACTCACGGCTCACCCGCCTCCATCACCTCAAAATTCTGGAAGTTTGTCTCCTATGGCGTCACCCCACGCACGGACGACCCCTTGTCGCCCGGTGAGGTGATTGACTTCGACAACGTTCGTGACCTTGCGCTCGAGCATCGCCCGAAGCTGATCGTCGCGGGAGCGACGGCCTACGCCCGTCAAATCGACCCGGTTCCCTTTCGAGAGATCGCCGATGAGGTGGGCGCCCTGTTGATGTTCGACTCGGCTCACGTGGCGGGTCTTATCGTCGGTAATGCGCATCCTGATCCGGTGCCGTTCGCTGACGTGGTCACCTTCACGACGCACAAGACTCTGCGCGGACCGCGTGGAGGAGCGATCGTCTGTCGCGAGGAGTATGCGAAGAAGATCGACTCCGCGGTGTTCCCGGGTCAACAGGGGGGCCCCCTCGAGCACGTGATTGCCGCGAAGGCCGTCGCCTTCAAGGAGGCCAGCCAGCCCAGCTTCACGGTCTACGCCAACCAGGTGGTCGCCAACGCCCAAGCCTTCGGTGACGCACTGGAGAAAGAAGGTTTCCGAATGGTGTCGGGCGGTACCGAGAATCACATGGTCCTGCTGGATCTACGTGACTTCGACGCCGACCTAACCGGCAAGGTGGCCCAGGAAGCACTGGATCGAGCGGGCATTACAACGAATCGCAACACGATCCCCGATGACCCTCGGAGCGCCTTCATTACCTCTGGCCTTCGCTTAGGCACCGCTGCCGAGACGACGGCGGGTATGGGCGAAGGCGAGTTCGAAACCGTCGCCTCGCTGATCGCGCGTGCGCTACGTCAACGAGACGACGAGAGTGCCCTTCAAGACGTTCGTCGCGACGTCGCCGCGCTCTGCGCGTCATTCAACCCGTACGCGAACTTTACGAAGTAGCCAATGGGCAACATTGGCGCCTACGCCGTCGTCGCTCTCATCGGCGCGGTCGTGACGCTGCTCGCGAATCGACCTGCGCGAATCATTTCACTCAAAGTCGGCTACGTCGCCCAGCCCGGCGAACGCAAGGTGCACGAAAACGCCACGGCCTATGGCGGAGGGGCGGCGATGCTCGTGGGGTTGTGCATCGCTCTCATGTGCGCCTTTCTCGATCCCACGTTGCGCAACGTCATCACCTCGTCGCACGAGATGCTCGGCGTCCTCTTGGCGGCGGGTGTCATCTTCGTGGTCGGTGTGCTCGACGACTACCGCGAAATGAGCGCTCCGGCCAAAGTCGCGGGTCAGTTCCTCGCCGCGTCGATCCTCTATTTCTCAGGGGCCACGCTCTACCAATTGAAGCTGCCCTTCGCCGGCTTCATTGTGGTCGGGCCGTCGTGGCTGCCGATCATCACGGCAGTGTGGGTCTTTGCTCTCTCCAACGCCGTGAACCTGATCGACGGTCTCGACGGGCTGGCGGCCGGCATTGTCGCCATCGCCTCGGGAACGCTATGCGTGTACGGGCTGCGGCTGGAAAACCTCGGGCTGCTGCCGGCGACGAATATTGGACCGTTGATCGCCGCCCTGACGTGCGGGATCTGCATCGGATTCCTGCGCGATAACTTTCACCCCGCCAAGCTGTTCATGGGAGACGCGGGAGCGCTGATGCTGGGACTCTTGATGAGCGCGTCAACCATGGTGATCGGCGGACGCACCCCGCCCACGAGTGGCGTGACATTCTTCTTCTTCGCACCGCTCTTGATTCCCGTGTTCATCTTGGGCGTTCCCCTCGCCGACGCAGTCTGGGCGTTCGCCCGGCGCACCGCGTCGGGACAGGGCTTTCATACGCCCGACAAACTCCACGTCCACCACCGTCTCATGCGCCTCGGGCACGGTCATCGACGCACCGTCGTCATCCTGTGGTCCTGGACGGCTCTGCTGTGCGGATTCGTGCTGCTGCCGCTTTTCGACACTCGGGCCAACGTCTTCATCCCCCTCGGTGTGGCCGTGCTCGTCATTGCCCTCTTCACGTGGTTCAGTCCACTGCGGGGGCGACTGCGACAACTGAGGGGTGGAGCCGAAGGACAACACGCCCGAATACCGCAATGAACGGCCCCAGGAGCCACGAGCCCCACGATGGGCCGGATCAGGATAAATCGACGTTGAGAGACTTGCCGGGAGTCGCAGCCTTTGGCGCGATGGGCATCACACTGGCGGCCTGCGAAGCGCTCGGCGTCCTGCTTGGTCTCTATCTCGATCGGCTCTGGCACCTCGCGCCGTGGGGTCTTTTAATGGGGATAGTGTTGGGGTCGGTTACGGCCGTGACGAGCGTTGTGAAGCTCGTGCGTCGTTACCTTTAAAATTGACAGCCCGTGTTAGAAAATCTGCCCTCCGATACCCTGCCACGCCTGCTGCGCCGAACCACATTGTCCGCCGTTGCGGTGGGGGCAATCGGTTTTCTCGTGGCCATCTTTATCGCGCCACCCACGGCCGCATTGGGGGTAGCCCTGGGTATCGGACTCGCGATAGCGAATTTTCGCCAACTGGTGCGCCAGACCGTCCAGGTTGAACTTCGAGGTGAACAGAACGCGAAGGCCGTGCGACGCCAACTCGGTGGTCGAACCACCGCCCGGCTGGGGGTCTTGACGGTCATTGTGGTCGCCATGCTCTTCCTGAACGCCCCCTTGGGAATAGGTATTGTGTCCGGGCTTGTGCTTTATCAAATTGTCTTTGTTTTTAACGTTTTGCGCGTCGTGGCCAACCAGGGGGGAGTGCAGTGAGGACGCTGGATGCAGCAGCGAAGGTCATACCTGTTGGCGTGCACCCCTCGTGGCACGTCTTCGGTCTAACCATTGACTACGACATTGTGACGTCCACCCTGGTGGCCGCGGGCATATTCCTGTTCCTTGGCTTTTGGATGATGAAGAAGGCCACGCCCGGCGTTCCGGGCAAGTTGCAGTTGATGTGGGAACTGATCACGGTCGATCTGGTGGGCGAGCTCGCCGAGTCGGCCGTCGGGCCTCAGGGAAAGAAATTCGTTCCGGTGGGGGTGACGCTGTTCATGTTCATTCTCATTTGCAACTGGCTCGATTTCATTCCGACGTCCCTACACCCTGGGGTGTCGGGCGCGATTCTCCCGGCGCCCACGGGCGACGTGAATCTGCCGCTCGCCATGGTGGTCTACGTCATTATCTGGGTCCACGTCGAGTCGGTTCGTGCGCGGGGCTTCAAGGGGTACGTCACGCACTACTTCAAGCCCTTCAAGGCGCTGACCCCGATCAACGTGATTGAAGAGGTCACCAAGCCCATCACACTGACCTTTCGTCTCTTTGGCAATATCTTCTCCGGCGGCCTGTTCGTCGTGGTGCTGCTGGCCCTGCTGCCCGTCTACGTGACGTGGCCCGTGGAGATCGTGTGGAAGTTCTTCGACACCGGACTGCTCGGCACGATTCAGGCTTTCATATTCATGCTGCTGACGATTCTGTACTTCGGCTTCGCGACTAGTCACGATGAGGACGAAGTCCCACACACTTCTCAATTAGAGACGTCTCACTAAGAAAACCCAGGAGGAATCAACAATGTCAACGGATTCATCGAGCGTAAGCGATGCGGTTCGCAACGCCGGAGCCCTCATCGGTGGTGGACTCGCCATCGGTGGTGGCGCCATTGGCGCGGCGATCGGTGACGGCTTGGCGGGTAGTCAGACCATCGCCGCTATCGCGCGTCAACCAGAGATCGAGAACAAGGCACGCACGTACTTCTTCTTGACCGTCGGACTCGTCGAGGCCATGTACTTCATCAACCTGCTGTTCATGATCGTCTTTGTCTACGTCTTCAAGAAGCAATAGGAACCACAACGTCAACCGACGCCAACTCACGCCGTATATGAAAGAAGGTCTCACGAGATGATTGGCACGTCAATCTTTCTCTTGCCCAACGGAACGTTCTTCGTTGAGCTCGCCGTCTTCGCCGCGATCTTGTACATCGCCAAGCGGTTTTTCCTCCCGACGCTCAACAAGATGCTGGGTGATCGTCAGGAAAAGATACGCGCGTCGCTGGCGGCGGCCGACGCCGCGCGCGCCGAAGCGGCCGCGGCCGACGACGAGCGTGCGAAGGTGCTCGCCGAGGCTCGCGACCAAGCGCGCACGATCGTGGCGGGCGCCCAAGAGACCTCCGATCGGTTGAAGGCCGAGGCCGCGGGTCGAGCCCAGGCGGAGTACGACCGTATCGTGTCGACGGTTCAGGGTGAAGTGGTGGCCGCGCGCCAGCGCGCCATCGACGAGGCGTCGGCTCGTATCGGAGAGATCGTGTTCGACCTGGTGTCGAAAATCGTGGCGCGCGAAGTCGACCAGAGTACTCACGATGACCTGGTGCGTGAAGCGGTGGCCGCTCTGAACGCTGAAGCCGCCAAGGAGACGAGCCGCTAATCATGCTCCCCAAGGTCGAAGGATTCGCCAGCGCCGTTCTCGGTCGGCTCGACGCGGTGACGCTCGCTCAGGTGATAACTGACCTCGAGTCGATTGAATCCACGATTCAGTCCCGTCCCGACTTGAGTGCTGTCTTGACGGACACGTCGATCACGCACGTCGCGCGCGGGCAAGTCGTGAGCGACCTTCTCAAGAACAAGGTGAGTGCTGAGGCTTTGCGTCTCGCGGTCTATGCAGCGACAGCGGCGCCGGCTCAAGAGGTGCCCTCCGCCATGAGCGACCTGCTGTATTCGGCACGAGCCCTTCGCGACATGGGTGACATCGCTCATCCGAACCTTGGTCTGCTCGAGGCCCGTCGACGCGTAGCGGGCTTCGCCGACGCGCTCTTGGAAGAGATCGACACGGAGAACTTCTCGACGGTGGAAGACGACCTATTTCGCTGGGCTCGCACGGTCGAAGGGAACGAGGGCCTACGTCATCTTCTCCTGGATCGTGACGCGCCACGGGGATCGCGCTTGGGGCTTACGGATCAACTACTCGCGGGCAAGGTCAATCCCGTGTCGCTGGCTCTTGCCCAATTCACGATCGTCGGTGGTCGGGCGCGCGACGTCGTAGGTACGCTCGACTACCTCGTCAACTACGTGGCTCAGTCACGGGACTGGCGCGTTGCCCGCGTTCACACGGCGCGCGAGCTGACCGACGACATCCGACACGACTTGGTTGACTCTCTGCACGCCATCACCGGCAAGGACGTGGAACTGCAGATCGCTGACGACCCGTCGCTGCTCGGCGGCGTCCTCGTGGAGATCGGGGATCTGCGCCTCGACGCATCAACGAGGGGACGTCTTGGCGCGCTGCGCGATGCCGTCACCTCCGGCCGAGCTCTCGAACCCGCTCTACAACGAAACAATTAGGAAAAGGAATCCGTGATGACTGAGCTCACGATAAGCGCCAGCGAGATCACTGAGGCACTGCGAAAGCACGTGACCGACTTCGACCCGGCCGTCACGGCCGAGCAGGTGGGCCGCGTCGTGGAGGTCGGTGACGGTATCGCGCGTGTGTCGGGGCTGCCCGAGGCGAAGGTGAACGAGCTATTGGAGTTCGAAGACGGGACCGTCGGACTCGCCATGAACCTTGACGAGGAGACCATTGGCGCCGTCGTCTTGGGATCGGTCGACAACATCGAAGAAGAGCAGATCGTGCGCTCGACCGGGCGTATCCTCTCGATGTCAGTGGGTGACGCGCTACTGGGACGGGTCGTCAACGCACTGGGCGAGCCCATTGATGGCAAGGGGCCCCTCAACAATCCCCAATCGCGTCGCATGGAGATCCAAGCTCCGGGCATCACTGGACGCCAGCCCGTCAACCAGCCACTGCAATCTGGCATCAAGGCCATTGACTCCATGGTGCCTATCGGCCGCGGTCAGCGCGAACTCATCATCGGTGATCGAAAGACGGGCAAAACCACCGTGGCCATCGACACGATTCTGAACCAGAAGGGCCAAGGCGTGAAGTGCATCTACGTCGCCGTTGGGCAGAAGAACTCTTCGGTTGCCCAGACCGTGAAGACCCTCGCGGACTTCGGCGCCCTCGAGTACACCGCAGTCGTGATCGCCGGCGCTGGCGATCCGGCACCTTTTAAGTACCTGGCGCCCTACGCTGGCTGCGCGATTGGCCAAGAGTGGATGGAGAGGGGAGAGCACGCTCTGATCGTGTACGACGATCTCTCCAAGCAGGCCGAAGCGTACCGACAGATCTCCCTCTTGCTGCGTCGCCCACCGGGCCGTGAGGCCTATCCAGGTGACGTGTTCTACCTGCACAGTCGCCTTCTCGAGCGGGCCGCCAAGCTGAGCGACGAGCTCGGTGGAGGTTCCTTGACCGCGCTGCCGATCATCGAAACGAAGGCCGGCGACATCTCGGCCTACATCCCGACCAACGTCATCTCCATCACCGACGGTCAGATCTTCTTACTGGCTGACTTGTTCTACTCTGGCGTGCGTCCCGCCATTGACGTGGGTAACTCGGTGTCGCGCGTGGGTGGCGCGGCTCAGATCAAGGCCATGCGCTCAGTCGCGGGAACGTTGAAGATCGACCTCGCTCAGTTTCGAGACCTCGAATCGTTCGCGACGTTCGGCTCCGAACTCGACAAGTCGTCCCAGGCGCAGCTCGACCGTGGCTATCGACTGACCGAGCTGCTCAAGCAAGGGCTGAACGCGCCTTTGTCGGTCGAAGAGCAGGTCGTGGTCATCTACGCCGGAACCAAGGGCTGGCTCGACACGATCCCCGTCGAGGACGTCAGGCGCTTTGAAGCGGAGTTTCTGGTCGACATGCGCGCGAAGCACGCCGACATCTTGGCCAACATTCGCCAGACGTCGCAGTTGACCGACACCGAGGCGTTGGACGCCGCGCTGACGTCGTTCCTCGACAGCTTTGCGACCAGCAACTAAGAGACCACGAGCGAGAGAAAGGAGGAGTCATGGCCGGTGGGCAAGAGAGGGCTCTACGTCAACGCATCAGATCTGTTCGTTCAACGCGCAAGATCACCAAGGCAATGGAGCTCATCGCGGCCTCCCAGATTCCTCGGAGCCTCGCTCGCATCATGGCGAACCGCCCCTATCGACTCGGTATGCAGCGCATCATCCTCGAGGCCGCGCTCGGCGACCCGGCGGGCGCGAGGAAGCTCTTGAGGCTGCCCGAAAAAGTGGACACCGCGCTGGTGCTCGTCATTACTGGTGATCGCGGACTGTCTGGTGCGTACAACAACGCCTCGCTTCGCGCCGGGGAGCGCCTCGTTGTCAAGTTGAAGAGCGAGGGCACGGCAGTTCAACTGTTCGTCGTGGGCAAGAAAGGCGGCGCGTTCTTTCGCTTCCGGGGCATTGAGGTTCAAGAGAGCTTTAGCGGCTTCGTGGATCGACCGACCTACGCCGACGCGCAAGAGATCGCCCGTCGCCTCTCCGCCCCCTTCATAAGTGGCGATGCGCAGCAGGTTCTCTTGGTCTCGACGCGTTACTTTTCAGCGGGATCCCAAGCAATCGAGATCGAGCAGCTGCTTCCTCTCGTCATTCCCGAACTCCCCGAGTCCACCGAGCCTCAGCCCCTGCACGGATACACCGAATTCGAGCCGGACGTGGAGAAGCTGCTGTTCTTCTTGATGCCGCGCGCGATAGAGAGTGAGATCTTCGCGGCTCTCTTGGAGGGAGCCGCCTCATTTCACACCTCGCAGCAGCGCGCGATGGCGGCAGCGACCGACAACGCGGACGAGCTCGGCCAAACTTTGACGCGCGTGATGAACCGCGCCCGACAGGACTCGATCACCACAGAAATTATGGAAATCGTGGGCGGCGCCGAAGCGCTCCGCTCGGGAAAGTGAGAATCAAATGACCGTGGCACCAGAAAAGACCAAGCTCGAGACAGGCCGGGTCGTCGCGATCGCCGGACCGGTGGTGGACGTAGAGTTCCCACCGCGCTCGCTCCCCGAGATCAACCACGCGGTGGAGATGGACATCGACCTCGAGGGCAAGAAGATCACCGTCGTCGCCGAAGTCGCTCAGCAGATCGGCGAAGGCCGGGTCCGCTGCATCTGTATGCGCCCGACCGACGGACTCGTGCGCGGCGCCATCGTGCGCCAGAGTGGGCACGGCATCACGGTTCCCGTTGGTGTCGAGGTCCTCGGACACGTATTTAACGTGCTCGGCCAACCTCTGGACACCAACGACATCGGACCAATCGAGGATCGCTGGGAGATACACCGCAATCCGCCGCCCTTCGACCAACTCGAGCCACGCTCGATCATGTTCGAAACGGGCATCAAGGTCGTGGACCTCTTGGCCCCCTACGTCCAAGGTGGAAAGGTCGGCCTCTTCGGCGGTGCTGGGGTGGGCAAGACAGTCCTTATTCTGGAGATGATCCGTCGCGTCGCCGAGTTGCACGACGGCGTGTCGGTCTTCGCCGGCGTGGGCGAGCGCACCCGCGAGGGTACCGACATGCTCATCGAGATGCGCGAATCTGGCGTGATCGAAAAGACCGCGCTGGTCTATGGACAGATGGACGAGCCGCCGGGCGTGCGCTTGCGCGTGGCCCTGGCCGCGGTGACGATCGCCGAGTACTTCCGCGACGTGCAAAACCAGGATGTGCTTCTCTTCATCGACAACATCTTTCGTTTTGTCCAGGCCGGCTCGGAGGTCTCCACTCTGCTCGGGCGCATGCCCTCGGCGGTGGGATATCAGCCGACGCTGGCCGACGAGATGGGCGAGCTCCAAGAGCGCATCACCTCGACGCGAGGGCACTCGATCACCTCTTTGCAGGCGGTCTACGTGCCAGCTGACGACTACACGGACCCCGCACCGTTCACGGCGTTCACGCACTTCGACGCCACGACCGAACTCAGCCGTCAGATTGCCGCGCTAGGTATCTACCCGGCGGTGGACCCATTGAGTTCTACGTCCAACATCTTGGCGCCCGAGGTCGTGGGGGACCGTCACTACGCAGTGGCGCGCCAAGTGCAGCAGATCCTTCAACGTAACCAGGAACTCCAGGACATCATCGCGATTCTTGGTCTCGACGAACTCTCCGAAGAGGACCGCATCACGGTCACACGTGCCCGCAAGATCCAGCGCTTCTTGTCCCAGCCGATGTTCGTCTCCAAAGTCTTCACCGGTATCGACGGCATCAACGTGCCGGTCCAAGAGACGGTCGAGTCCTTCGAGAGCCTTGTCAAGGGCGACCTGGACCAGTATCCCGAGCAGGCGTTCTTGAATGTTGGTGGTGCCGCTGACGTCGAGAAGAAGGCCGCGGAGCTGGCGAAGAACTAATGGCGACGATGAACGTGGAGATCCTCTCGCCCGAGGCGGCGCTCTGGACCGGGCCCGCGACCGCCCTGATGGCGCGCTCCTCGGAGGGGGAGTTCACGGTGCTGCCTGAGCACACTGCGACAGTCGGTGACGTGATCTCGAGCGTCGTTCGCGTGCAGACCGACCAGGGTGAGATAGCCTTCGCGGTCCACTCAGGCTTCTTCCAAGTTGGCAGGGGACTTGAGCCCGACACCACGCTGGCCACGGTGCTCGCGAGTGTGGCCGAGCGAACCACCGAGATTGACGTGGCGCGCGCCCAAGCCGCCAAAGAGAGCGCCGAGGCGCGCCTCGCCGCGGCCACCAAGGGCGAGGACGAGACCAACGAGCTTCTCGCCCACGCCGCCCAGCAACGAGCCGAACTTCGACTGAGCGCCGCCAAATAGGGGCTGTTCGTTAACGGCCGGACACGTAGTCCAGTAGATGCTTCTTGTCCAGCTCGAGCTCATCGAGTCTCGCCTTGACGATGTCACCGATGGACACGAGGCCGATGAGATGTCCGTCCTCGACGACGGGGACGTGGCGAATACGCCGCTCGGTCATGGTCGTCATGAGTTCGTTCAACTCCGTCGACGCCTCGCACGTCACGACGTCGCGACTCATGAGTTGTGACACCTTCAGGTTGAGAGCCTTTTCTCCGCTGACAGCCAGAGCTCGAACGACGTCCCGCTCGGAGAGGATGCCGGTGAGGGGCGCCCTCTTTCCCGTGACGACGAGAGCGCCGATCCCGCGTTCCTTCAGTAGCGCGATCGCGTCGGTGACTGATCGTTCTTGTGAGATGGTCGACACTTCGTGACCCTTGGTCGCGAGCAGATTCGATACCTTCATTGACCCTCCTTGTCGGATCCAGGTCCTGGGGTTATAGGGCGCAGGCTAGGTCCATGAATTCCCGGGCACAACCAGCAACTTTGTGAACAAAAGCACTTCTGGAATACGACTGAGAATTAGAAGCCCGCGGTGCTGAATTCCTGCAGTTTGTCGTGGCGATGGAAGGTCTCGACGGTGCGGATGGTGCCGCTGCGCGAGCGCACCACCAGTGACTGCGTCGTGGCACCGAATTCATAGAACCGCACGCCGCGTAGGAAATCCCCGTCGGTAATCGCGGTTGCGGCAAAGAAGCAGTCATCGCTCGCGACCAAATCGTCGGTGGTCAAGACGCGCGTGAAGCTGTACCCGAGTGCTTCGGCCTCGCGACGCGCGTCGTCGTCCTGCGCGTGGAGAACTCCTTGAATCTCACCACCAAGACCCTTCAACGCGGCCGCAGCGATTACCCCTTCGGGAGTGCCACCAATGCCGAGCAATACGTCCACGCCCGAGTTTGGCCAGCCGGTGGCGATGGCGCCGGCGACGTCGCCGTCGGTAATGGAGATGACGCGCGCCCCGGCTTCTCGGACCTCGGCGACGAGGTCGTCGTGGCGGGGGCGATCGAGAATGACGACGCCCATCTCCTGGACGGGCTTGTTGAGTCGTTTGGAGAGCTCAGTGAGGTTGTCCGTGGCCGACGCGTTCACGTCGACGGCTCCACGACCTCGCGGGCCGACGGCGATCTTCTTCATGTAGAAGGACGGACCCGGGTTGAACATCGTCCCGCGTTCGCTCAGTGCGATGACGGCGAGCGCGCCGTTTCGCCCTAGCGCCGTAAGTCGCGTGCCGTCGATCGGATCGACCGCCACATCGACGAGGGGCGGGCGACCATCGCCAATCTTCTCGCCGTTGTAGAGCATCGGCGCCTCGTCTTTTTCTCCCTCTCCGATGACGACGATGCCGTCCATCGCGACCGCCCCCAGGACAAAACGCATGGCGTCAACCGCGGCTCCGTCGGCCGCGTTCTTGTCTCCTCGACCCGCCCAGCGGGCGGCGGCAATGGCCGCTGCCTCGGTGACACGAATCAGTTCGAGGGCGAGGTTGCGGTCCGGCTTCAGCGGTGGCTGCACACGGTCAGCGTACTCTCGCCCCCTTTTGGCTCAAACGAAGTTTTGGCCAATTATCGCGAGCGGCAATACTTAGGGGGTGAGTTCTCTCGTCGTAAAGCCCGCCGGAGCCCTCGAAGGCGAGGTTCGAGCCTACGGAGCCAAAAATGCAGTTTTGAAGCAGATGGCCGCGTGCCTGTTGGCCTCGGGCGAACATCTCTTGACCAACGTGCCGCACATCAGCGACGTCGGGGTTATGAGCGAGCTGCTCGAAGCCCTCGGCTGTCGCGTCAGCGTGCCGCGCGAGCACGAGCTGACCATTACCGTGCCGGCGGCCGACCTACTTCACCCGGTCGCGCCGTCGCACCTCTTTGAGGCGATGCGCGCCTCGATTGTCGTCCTGGGGCCCCTACTCGCTCGCTGCGGTGAAGCCAACATGGCCCTGCCTGGCGGTGATGACTTCGGACAGCGACCCATCAACTTTCACACCGAGGGACTGAGCGCCATGGGCGCAACGTTTGACAACGATCGAACGTCCATTCGCGCCTCCACCTCCTTACAGCGCCTGCGCGCTACGCGAATAACGCTCGAGTACCCCAGCCACACCGCCACCGACAATCTCTTGATGGCGGCCGTACTCGCCGAGGGGCGTACCATCATCGACAACGCAGCGCGCGAACCCGAGGTCGAAGACCTTGGGCGTCAACTCATCGCCATGGGCGCGCGCGTGGAAGGACTCGGCACGTCACTGCTCACGATCGACGGGGTCGTCGAGCTGGGACCCGCGGCGCATCGAGTCGTCACCGACCGGGTGGTGTCGGGTACCTACCTGGCGTCGGGGCTGATCACGGGGGGGTCGGTGCGAGTCGTCGACGCGCGCGCCGAGCACATGGTGATGTTCTTGCGAAAGCTTGAAGCAATGGGAGCCAAGGTCGATCGCCACGGTATTGGAGTCGCGGTGCAGGCGCCAGAACAACTGCGCTCGGTGGACATTGCGACGCTGCCCTATCCGGGCGTCGCGACGGACTATAAGCCGATCTTGACGACCACCTTGAGCGTCGCCGACAGCGTGTCCGTGGTGACCGAGAACCTCTTTGCAGGTCGCTTTCGCTACGTCGATGAACTCGTGCGTCTCGGCGCCAACATCACCACCGAGGGCCATCACGCTCTGATTCGCGGGGTTGAGCATTTGACCGGCACGTCGGTGCGGGCGAGCGACATTCGCGCGGCGGCCGCGTTGATCCTGGCGGGCCTCGTCGCCGAAGGGGAAACCACGGTTACCGGCCTAGAGCACATTGATCGCGGATACGACGACTTCGCGGGACGGCTCAGCGCTCTGGGCGCGAATATCGAACGGTTCTCGTGACATCGCGCGAGCCCTCTGAGCTTTTTGCCGAGGCCCGGGAGGGTTCGCGCGTGGCCCTCGCGCGACTGTTGACGTATGTGGAGTCGGGAGGCCCCCAACACCGAGGCGCTGCCGCGCTGGCCTACGCCACGCCCGCCCCCTACGTGGTGGGGCTCACTGGATCACCGGGAGCGGGCAAGTCCACGATGACTGATCGACTCATCACCGCCGCGCTTGCTCGCCGCCAGGTCGGCGACGCCGAGACCTTCGATGAGGTGGCGGTTCTGTGCGTCGACCCCAGTTCACCCTTCACTGGCGGCGCGATACTAGGTGATCGAATCCGCATGCAGGACCACGCTACGAACGCTCATGTCTTTATTCGATCCATGGCGACTCGCGGGCACTTCGGCGGCCTCTCTCTCGCCGTTCCCGACGCGCTGCGCGTTCTGGGCGCAGTGTCGTTCCCGTTCGTCTTCGTGGAGACGGTGGGCGTCGGACAGATGGAGGTTGATATCGCCTCGGCCGCCGACACGACCATTGTGGTGACGACACCAGGATGGGGCGACTCGATGCAGGCCAACAAGGCAGGGCTCTTGGAGGTCGCGGACATTTTCGTCATAAACAAAGCCGATCGCCCCGGGGTGAAGGAGACGCGACGAGACCTCGAGCAGATGCTCGACCTGGGGCGCAAGCGAGACTGGCGCCCAGTCGTCGTCGAGACGATCGCCACGAGCGGCGACGGGACCGACGCGCTCTTCGACGCCATCGATTCGCACCGACGATTCCTCGACAAGGATGTTCTGGCCCAAGCGCGCCGTCAACGCACCCGAGTGGAACTCGATAGGGCAGTGAGCGCGCAACTTCGTACGCGCCTCTTTGACGTGGCTCACGGCAGCGCCTACGAGGCTCAAGTAGATGCATTGGTGGAGGGACTGACGGACCCGTATCGAGCGGCGGAAGATCTACTGGCCGAATCGTGATCGCTACGTCTGTCGCGTACGATCTGGTCTTCTTGGTGCACATCATCGCCGCCGTCGGCACGATCGTCGTCTTCATCGCCATGCGCGTCGCCGCGCTTGGAGTAGCGCGGGGCGCGGACGCGAAGACCCAAGCGCTGAGATTCCCGCAACGTCGTAATTGGGCCGCCCGTCTCATTCACGTACTGCCCATAACCGGATTGATCATGACTTCGAGCGGAGGCGCTTCTGTGACGTTGTCGCACGCCTGGGTGCTCGTGGGGTTGATCTGTTACGTCGCGGCCGCGGGCCATCTCGAAGCGAGGACTCTTCCCGAAGAGCGTCTCGTCGCGGCAACGATCGCTCGCGACGGTGTGGCAACTCGCGATCAGGGCCGAAAGCTCCTGCTCTCGATTGACGCGCTTCTCGCCATTGTCGCCGTAGCGCTCGTCACGATGTTGATTCAGTATTAGTTGCACTCTTGTGGCGCGAACGCGCCGCGATGGATCTCCGCCAATTGATTGGCATCGTTCAGGGGGCCCGTTGTGGACCGATTGACACACCGGGGACGAAACACTACGATCGCCCCCGCCAGTCTCAATCTCCCCTCTACCCATAGGAGGGCACGCTCATGTTAGGTCGGACGAGGCTTCTTCGAGTGGGGGCCGCAATATCGCGCCTCTTGTCCATAGCAATTACGTCGTTGGCTTCGGGGACAGGGGCGGGCGCATCGACGGATGGGCAGTTCATCCTCGCGGCAATGTCCTCCAGTGACCTCTTTACTGTGAAAGGGCTATATAGGTAACTACGCAGGCACAAGATGTTGTGGTTATGCTTGAGCGGTGCGGACCTGGGAAGTTGATGCCGGTGCCCCCATTGCCGGGCGCCACTACCCGAGAGAT
>JBOGFT010000024.1:0-12004 GCA_050701895.1 Acidimicrobiales bacterium | reverse complement strand
GATCTTTCGCTCGTCGATGAGAGCTCGCCGTTCGCCCACGACGGTGCGTCAGTTGCGACGAGAGTTGTCGAACTCGCGGGCAGAAATGGCCTCGTGCACGATGTGCAAAAATTGGCTTTGGCCATATTCGAAGATGCGAAGATGGACAACCCACACAACGAAGGAGACGACGGTGCCAACGCGGGTCGCAATTAACGGATTTGGGCGAATCGGCCGGGGTTTTCTACGGGCGGCGCTCACCAACCCCGGGGTGGAGATCGTCGCGCTGAACGACCTGGTGCCACCGGCGACCAACGCACACCTGCTCAAGTACGACTCAACCCAGCGAGTGCTCGATCTCGACGTGAGCGTCGTCGAGGACTCTTTGCTGGTGGGCGACCGGGCCATCAAGGTCTACGCCGAGCGTAACCCGGCTGACCTGCCCTGGGGTGAGCTTGACATCGATGTCGTCATTGAGTCGACGGGCATCTTCACCACGCGTGAGGCGGCGAGTGCGCACCTCGCCGCGGGAGCCAAGCGCGTGATCATCTCGGCACCTTCACCCGACGCGGACGCCACTTTCGTCATGGGGGTCAACCAGGACTCCTTTAACCCCCAGACCGATCTGGTCATCTCGAACGCCTCGTGCACTACCAACTGCTTCGTGCCGATGGTCAAGGTGCTCGACGACGCCTTGGGGGTGGAGGCCGGCCTCATGACCACTGTGCACGCCTACACCAACGATCAGAGCCTGCTCGACCTCGCGCACAAGGACCTGCGCCGCGCCCGCGCCGCGGCGATCAACATCGTGCCGTCCTCCACCGGCGCCGCGCGTGCGACGAGCCTCGTGCTCAGCGCCATGAAGGGCAGGCTGGATGGCACCTCACTGCGGGTGCCGATTCCCGTCGGATCCATCACCGACTTCACGGCCGTCGTGCCGTCGACCAGTGTCGAAGAGGTCAACCGGGCCTTTCGCACCGCCGCGGAGGGATCCCTCTCGGGTTACCTCGTGTACACCGATGAGCCCATCGTCTCCTCGGACATCGTGGGGACCCCCGCCTCGTGCACGTTCGATTCCCTCATGACCATGGTCCAGCGCCTCGATGAGGCGAGGAGCATGGTCAAGGTCTTTGGCTGGTACGACAACGAGTGGGGTTACTCGAATCGTCTCGTCGATCTGGCCTCGTACGTCTCGCGCTAGTGCCGGTCGCTCTACCTTCCATCGACGCCTGGGGAGACCTGAGCGGCAAGCGAGTCCTGGTGCGCGTCGACTTCAACGCGCCGGTCGCCGAGGTGGAGGGTGTTCTGACGGTCACCGACGACTTTCGCCTGCGGGCCGCGGTGCCTCTCTTCTCCACGCTGCTCGATCGCGGTGCGACGGTGGTGGCCGCGACGCACTTTGGTCGCCCAGAAGGTCGCGTCGACGAGCGCTACAGCGTCGAGCCCCTGCGTCGTTGCCTGAGCGTGCTGGCGCCACAGGTCGAGCTGTTGGAGAATCTGCGCTTTCACCCCGGCGAGGAGGCCAACGACCCGATCTTTGGCGCGTCACTGGTCGAGGGATTCGACTACTACGTCAACGAGGCCTTCGGCGCGTCGCACCGAGCCCACGCCTCGATCATGATTCCCCCGACGCTGGTGCCCAGCGCGGCGGGTCCCAACGTGTCACGAGAGGTCGCGACGTTGCTCGCGCTGCTGGAGTCACCCGAGCGGCCCTTCGTCGCGGTGACCGGTGGCGCCAAGGTGAAGGACAAGCTCGGGATCATGAAGGTCCTCGCGGCCAAGGCCGACCTGGTGATCGTGGGTGGCGCCATGGCCTACACCTTCGCCGCCGCGGAGGGCCGCAGCGTGGGTAGCTCACTCTTTGACGCGTCCTTCGTCGAGCAGTGCGCGTCGCTGCTCGAGGGCGGGAACGTGCTGATACCCGTGGACGCGCGCGGTCTGGCGAGCGGAGCCACCTTTGGTCCCGAAGGAGGGCCGGAGCCGGCGATCTCCTTCGACGAGAACATTCCTGAGGGGTTTATAGGCCTGGACATCGGCTCCAACACCGTGGAGATCTTCGAGGCCGCACTGGCCGGCGCGCGAACGATCATGTGGAACGGGCCCATGGGCGTCTTTGAGGATCCGCGCTTTTCTCAGGGCACCGAGGCCGTTGCGCGCGCAATCGCTGCGTCGCCCGCGGTCAGCGTGGTGGGCGGCGGCGACTCGGTGTCGGCTCTGTCGATGTACAACCTCGAGGACGATATGAGTTTCGTGTCGACGGGCGGGGGGGCCTCTTTGGAGTTGGTGGAGTGGGGCGATCTGCCCGGCCTTCGTGCCTTACGCGAAAGTCCCTGGTCATCGTGAGCCCAAAGCGACCCCTGGTCATGGGGAACTGGAAGATGAACCTTGACTTCGTCGAGGGCTTGCACCTGGTCCAGCAACTCGGCGTTCTCATGAAGAATCATCCGGTCGAGCACACTGACGTGGTTATCGCGCCGCCCTTCGTGGATCTGCGCACGGTCAGTTCGATCTTGGACTCCGAGCGACTGGCCATGTCGCTGGGCGCCCAGCACGTCAATCCCAACGAGAACGGCGCCCAGACCGGGGAGATCTCGACCTCGATGCTGGCTCGCCTCAACGTGGAGTGGGTCATCGTGGGTCACTCTGAACGGCGCACCCACTATCACATGACCGACGAGATTGTGGCCGAGACCCTGCGCGCGGTAGTGCGAGCGGGACAGCACGTCGTCGTGTGCGTGGGTGAGAGCTCCGCCCAACGAGAGAGCGGCAACTACCAGGAGTTTGTGGGCGCTCAGTTGACGAGCGCGCTGAGTGGACTCGAGGAGCGCTTTTACGCCTTGGTCACGGTGGCCTACGAGCCCCTGTGGGCGATTGGCACCGGCGCGAACGCGAGCGCCTCCGACGTGCGTGAGATGACCGACTTCGTGCGAAATGCCATGACGTCTCGGTCTCTTGTGACACCTCAGGTGCTCTATGGCGGCTCAGTGAACCCCGATAACGCCCAGATCTTGATGCGTGACGGCGACGTTGACGGCTTTTTGGTGGGTGGCGCGTCACTGAAGGCGGAGTCCTTCTACGCCATTCTTCGAGCGTGTGACGACTGCTACGCTATAAAGCGCTAATCGGAGGACCCAATGCTGACCTGGGCAATCATTGCTGTTGAATCGTGCGCCGCAGTGGCACTGATCTTTCTCGTCCTGCTTCACTCGGGTCGAGGAGGCGGCATCTCAGACCTGATGGGTGGCTCGATCGGGGCCGCCGCGACCGGATCGACCGTGGTGGAGCGCAATCTCGACCGCATCACCATCGCCGTGGCGTTTATCTTCACCTTTGCCACGCTGGCGCTCGACCTACGCCTTCAGTAAAGGCGATGCCTTCGAGTCGCCGCTGGCTCGCGCTGGCGCTCGGGGTGCTCTGCGCTGGCGCGGTGACCGTTCCCATGACGATCGCGGGAGCCGCGGCGAGCGCGAACGAGAACGCGGCCACCCTCGACCTCTCCTTACCGGGTCCCTTTACCGGGTGCTCGTTCCTTGATCCAGGCGCGACGGTGAGCTCGGACGCCATCCTCGATCTCGTTCGCCCTTCAGCCTTCCTCACGGCTGCGAATGGCGTCCTCGAAGGGGAGGGCGGGGCCATCGCCACCACCGAGCTGATCTCTCTCGCCCCTGAGACCGTTCGCTACACCATCACCCCCCACTTGATCTGGAGCGACGGACTACCCTTCAACGGATCAGATCTCGTCGACTGGTGGCAGCGCGCGCGGGCGCTGCCGAGCGTCACGAGCGACGGATACCGCGCGATCGAGTCTCTGGTGGTCTCCACCAACGGCCTCTCGGTGACGGCGGTCTTCTCCGCTCCCTACGCCGATTGGGACTTGTTGTTTCGCGACGTAGAGGCGCCGGAGACGACATCGGGGTGCGCGGTCTCCAATCTCGCCTCTCGACCGTCACTCGGCCCTTATGAGGTCACCAGTGCGACAGCTAGTCGCGTCATTCTCGACATGAACCCCGAGTGGCCGCTCGACACCAGCCGCTTTGGTCGAGTCGTGATCACCGACACTCAGAATCTCCCATCGTCGGCGGCGGTCAACTACGCCGACTACACGCTCGCGTTGAACAGCGCGTCGATTCTCGCCCTGAGCAACCACCCAGCGCTCTTCAGTCATATCGCGTCGTCGAACAACATCGAGGAGATGACCTTCTCACCGGCTGAATTGACCACGAGTCGGCTCGCGGTTCGCAAGGCTCTGAGCGTGTCGATCGACCGCCAGGCGCTCATCGACACGATGTTCGGAGCGATCACCTTTTCGCCATCTATCGCCGCATCGGTCATCTACTCTCAAGGTCAGAGCGCTTATCCGGGGCCTTCGGGATCGAATCCACCCGGTCAGACGACAACGACCGCGGGCCCCACGACCAGCGCACTTGCCGACTGTGAGAGTTGCGCCATCGCCGCGCTGCGCGATGCGGGTTATCAACGCACGCCAACGGGCTGGGTGGACGGCTTGACAAAAGTCTTGACGATCACTCTGGGGGTAGGACCGAGCGACCTCGACCACGCGGTCGCGACTCTGGTGGAACACGATTGGAAGGACATTGGCATTGATTCGACGGCCGTCGACGAGACGTCGGATCCGCGTGCCGCGCAAGCGGCCGCACTCGGTCGAGTCGACGTGGCGCTCTTCGCGCGTCCGACGGCGACGAACCCCTCGTACGCGGCCCGGTCATGGGCCGGCCCCGCCTACCCCGACACGTATCCGAGCGGGGTGAGATTGGCCAGCGTGATTTCTCTATTTCAGCAGGCGTTGTCGACTTTCAATCCCGTCACCGCGTCAACCACGTGGTTGAAGCTCGATCAAGTAATCATGAACGCCTTCTGGATTCGACCGCTCTTCACGGCCCCGTCGCTCGTCATATGGTCGGGCACGTTGGCGACCGTCACGAGCAGTTTCGTTATCACTGGTTTCGTGGATCAAATACCCACGTGGTCGAAGGTTCCCATCACTTCCGGTTCGTAACGAAATTCGGAACGCTGCAGTGACGGCTAGAATTAAATCTGCGTCGGAGTGGCGGAATAGGCAGACGCGCCAGCTTGAGGGGCTGGTGCTCTTAGGAGCGTGCGGGTTCAAGTCCCGCCTTCGACACCAAAAGTTGCCGACAGAAGTCCCTCTTCGCGACGACAGAAGTCGACGACGCATCCTCCCAGATTGGTGTGACCCTCGCTGAAAGTTCAATGAAATGAAGCTGGTCAATGAAGCTGGTCAATGACGTTTGTCAAGTGGCAGCGTGTCGCCGCCCCACGATTAACTTATGGTTTCGTAGACCTCGATTGCTGATCGCCCGAAGCTCCCACGCCATCCCTCACTTTTGCGATCTCCGGGTTTGAGAAGCGTACGTCAAACGGCTCGCGACTCTCCCACTCATCGGATACGAAGATAGCGCCATCGCCAGCGTCAAACGAGGGTTCAATGCACCGCTCGTTTCTTCCATTGATACAAGCTCTGCAGCACGCCGCCCGTCGTTCTTGTGCGTAGGCAGAGCATGTTCCGTCGATATCACTGGACGGGCGTTTTCCAAGCAACAATGATCGCGTGGGCCAGCACGAGCTGACCCGCGGCCGTTGGGTGGAACGAGTTGTTGACGGGCAGTCCGGTTGTGGCGTTCAGCACTAATCCATTTAGATCGGCCGACCCGCCGACTTGGCAGTCGATCGGCGCGAAGGAAGAGCCGGATGTCGCGACCGATACTCCGAGGTACCCGAAGCGGTGGACGTCGGCGACGACCGCAGCGATTTCCTCTTGTAGCAGTGAGTTGACTTGCTCGAGTTCGGTGGCGACTGAGGCAGTGAATGCGGGGTAAAGGCCATCGAACGCGGGAAAGGTGGTGGATTGGAGGCTCGTCGCAGCCAGAATGCAGTTGTCGGTTCCAATATTCCCGAGAATCGTCGGGTACTGCTCGACAATGAGTCGCGGTCCAATCCTTAAGCGCGTGATAGCGCCTTCGGTGCGCAAAACGTGGATGTACAGCTCGAGTAGGCGCGACTCGATAGTCGACGGCCGGGTAAGCGGGGACGCGAGGGCGGTGCTCGGGGGGGTGATATTTCCGGTCGCCGGATCCACCGACGCGCCCAGCAGCGCCAAGACGCGGTTTATCTCAGCTGCGCACCCTGTTGGGGTGGTCCGTCCGCGGATGTAGGTGAACGTCGCGGACGGTGGCGACGTCGTGAGACCTAGGCATGCTCCAACAAGGCCCGAGAAGGGTAGGTCGTCCCCTCCCGCGGTGAGGGTCGTCAGTTTCGCTCGTTTCAGCAGCTTCGAACTGAGTAGCGAGAGTTGGGAGTCAACTTGGGCACTCGTGGCACCGGAGCACGCCACGAATCGGAAGTTGGTGAACCCAAGTCGTTGCTTTACGATCTCGGGGAAAGCCAGCGGTGCGTCGTCGCAGCCCG
The DNA here is from genome assembly GCA_050701895.1 of Acidimicrobiales bacterium. Classification (GTDB taxonomy): domain Bacteria; phylum Actinomycetota; class Acidimicrobiia; order Acidimicrobiales; family RAAP-2; genus RAAP-2. The sequence continues at coordinate 5,578 of JBOGFT010000024.1, read as the reverse complement.
TCGGGGTCGGCAAAACTGGCGACAAGCCCTCTCCGGCGGAGTACGAGTCTCCGAGGGCGATGTAGAAATTCCGCGGGGGCGTGGAACCGGCATCGGCTGTGATTGACAACGTCAGCTGGACAGAGATCGCGAGAACTACGGTCGCTGCCAACACCCGGAACATGCGCTCCATTATTGACTAAAGGGACCGCGCCCTCACGTCTCTGAGTAGCGTTTGGCAGTGGCCAAGAGGACATTTCAACGAGCAGTGGACACAACCACAGTGTTGGATGTAGTGCGAAGGCTGTTCAGAGGTCCTAGGGCGATAGCACGGGGCCTCGCCCTCGAGGAAGTACTCCTCCTCGACGATTCCCCGGCTTGAGAGGTCGTGGATCGATGCGGCGAAGGGCCAACCGTGTCGACCCTCCGAAATTCGTCCGATGATGGCGGGTGCGGCCGAAGTCTCAGTCGAACCGCTCGCGCCAACTTGACTAGAATTGACTTCGGCCATCTGAACTCCTTGCCCCATCAGAGGACATTCGTACCCATCAGGGACATCGGCCACCGCCGCCGTGGTCAAAGCCCAAGGTGCTGCCATCGTGAAGTGGTGGGACGGGAAGGATCCCGTTGGGGAACGCATCTCGACAATCGCCATTCCCGTGCTGATCACTGATGGGTCGTTGGACAAGACAGACGCCACGGTGAACGATCGCTCTCTGGCGCAGATGATCAAGGGTGCTGAGATTTCGCTTTATCCAGATGCGGGCCACGCCTTTCTGTTTCAGGATTGGGCGAAAGTGTCGTCGCGGATAGGCAGTTTTCTTGGGTGAACTCCCTCGCGTGATCCGATCTAGGCGGGCTCATCTCAGGTACCCCAACACCAAGGAACGACTTCGGCGCTTTCACCGTCGAAGTCGCCGGAGGAAAGCAGAGCGCTGAAGGAGTCTTCACGACATGGGCGCTAAACGCGAGGAAAACAACAACGACCACCCAACCGAGCACGTGCCGGGGCAGATGTGGGGGCCCGAAGGTCCCGCGGGTGGTTATTTCTCGGTGTCGGGGGGTACGGCGCAGGATTTCGAGGACACGCACGCATGCCTCGGCGCGACTCTGGCAGGATTCACGTACTATCTCGAGATCCCATCGAACCTCCCGATCTCCGATAAGGGCGCATTCACCTACCGTGGTCCGGCCAGTGTCTGGAACGGTATGGGCAAGACCGGCAGGCGAGTCTGGACCGCCCTGGAAGGGCGCTTCACGTCGTCCACGCAAGCGTCGGTCACCCTCGAGGTCATCTACGAGCAGTGCGGCGCCTTCAACTTGACGATCAAGGACTTGTCAAGCTGGGCAGGACTAGACAGGTTCTCGTCGACGGTATGCCTAGCGTCGGTCGACGGAGGTAGTCACAACCGACCGGACCAAGGAGAGAGATCATGGCTGAAAAGCTATATGGCCCGAAGTCTTACTTTCCGTCGATCGAGAAGAAATACGGACTTCCGATCGACCATTGGATGGGGATCCTTGCGCAGTTGGGGAAACTCAAGCACATGGAAATGGTGACGCACCTGACGACGAAATAGGCGATGGGTCACGGTCACGGTCACGCGAACGCGCTCGTTGGCCAATATCGAATTCACAACGGCCTCTGATTCACCGATTTGCAGTGTCGGAGGAATCCAACTACCTCAGCAGTCTTACACTGAGTCAACGACGAGAGGAGCGAACGAGTGTCCGACCAGATGCAGGCCCTACGAGACTCCGTTCAACATTTGCACGACGTAGCCATCGAGATTGACCCCGCGTACTACAGCTCGCCCGCCTATCCCAGTGAGTGGACGATTGCCGACACCTTCTCGCATCTCGGCTCAGGCGCCGTCATCGGAAGGCACAGTTTCAACGACGCGGTCGCGCACCGCGAGGCGGACCCGCTCTTCAATACCTCGGTGTGGGACGAGTGGAACGCGAAAGATTCAAGAGCTCAAGTGTCGGACTGTCTGACGTGCGACGCCGCGTACCTCTCCACTTTGGAAGACTCCACAGAGGACCAGCGCAGCGAGTTCGAAATGAAGCTAGGGCCTTTTGCGTTCGACTTTGACGGATTGGTGGGACTACGTCTGGGTGAACATGTTCTTCATACCTGGGACGTCGAAGTGCCCTTTCATCCCAAGGCGACGCTCTCCAGCGATGCGGCGAGCGCAATCCTCGACCGAGTCCAGTTCATCGTGTCGCGGGCAGCCAAACTCACCGGCGACGAAAAAGATGTCACAATTCGAACGAGCAAACCCGTTCGAGACTTCACGCTCGTTCTCGACGCTGACTCGGCCAGGCTCATCGAGACACGCAACAAGGGGTCAGTGGATCTCGAGATTCCTGCTGAAGCGCTGGTGCGACTTTTCTACGGTCGTTTGGACAAAAAGCACACGCCGGAATCGGTGAGTGGAGAAGTTGTGAACTATCTGCGTCGCATCTACCAAGGACTTTGATCACCACACACGCTTGACCGCAGTGCTATACGGTAGTTTCCAGTGAGCCGCGGCAGATCCGTCAGGTTCCGCACTTGAGTTCGCCGCGGGCACCGGCCGCGTCACCCTACCGCTCAGCGCGAGGCCCTAAGGGTTAACCCTGACGACCGTCAAATTGACTTCTATCTCATCGAACGGCGCAGGTAGCCTCCGATGAGAAACCAGGAATGAGGCCGATCGCACTGTGGTGACGCGAAAGATCAACCGCGTCGGGAAGGCAAAAAGTATGGATGCCAAGAGGTTAACGGCGCGGGTACGCCGAGGCGGAATCTTTACCGTCGCGCTCGTCCTGTTCGTCTGTGGTGGATCTGGTGCGGTGGATTTCAGTTCCAATGCCTCAGCGTCGGACCACTTCGGAGCGTCTTCAACCGCGGACTGTGATTCTCTCGCGACGTGCTACACCCCCCACGACCTCGAGGCGGCGTACGGGATCGAACCGCTGCTCAAACGTGGAATAGACGGGAAGGGGGAGACGGTCGTCCTGCCGGAATTTGCCGCCGGTCCCCCCGTATCCCTGCCCGTTTCTGATCTCCGATCGGACCTCAGGGATTTCGACAAACTCTTCAACCTGCCAGCAGCAAGGTTGATTTTCGATACCAGCATTGCGGGATCGAACGTGCCCTACCTGGCCAACGGAGAGGAGGTCCTCGACGCGGAGATGGTTCACGCGATTGCCCCAGGTGTCACCATCACGATCCTAAGAATGAAATCAAACTCGCTCAACGATCCCGCGAACGCGGTCTCGGCATCGGTTTCGGCACTACGACGCGGAGCGACCCTCGGCGGCATCATCTCTATGAGCGCCGTCGGCCAGACCGGGGGAGAGCGCTGCGATTCTCCATCAGAAGTCTCAGCGCTGAATGCCGCCTTGCAGTTCGCCTCGGCCGACCACGTCACGGTGGTCGCGGCGTCGGGAGACATCGGAGTCGTTGGAGAGCCGTGCGCACTTCTGAAAGGCCTAGTGGGCGGGAAGTTCCCACCGGTCAGGGAAGTCAATCTCCCGGCCTCGGATCCACTCGTGCTCGGCGTAGGAGGAACCAGTCTCTACGCCAGTCACGCGACTGGCGCCTACGAGAGCGAGACGGTGTGGGGCCTCCCGTACGGAAACGTGGGTACCCAATTCCAGGCCTCAGGTGGGGGATACAGCGACCTATTCCCGCGGCCCAGTTACCAAGCCGGCGTCCCGGGTATCGGCAGCTATCGTGGCGTGCCTGACGTGTCCGCCGACGCAAATGGCCACACCGGCATGTTGATCGTTACGAGCACCGGAGCCAACAGATACTCCGTTCGCAACAGCGGTGGCACGAGCGCCAGCGCGCCGTTGTGGGCGGCCATCATCGCTCTCGCCGACCAGTATGCGGGACGTGATTTGGGACTCGTTAATCCTGCGATCTACGCAATCGCGAGGAGCGCCCACTACAGCGCTGCCTTCCACGACGTCACCGCAGGGAGCAACGGGGCCAGTTTCCCATCGCAGCATTTCTCTGGCTACAAAGCCGTGAGGGGATGGAACGCCGCGGCCGGTTGGGGGAGCCCCGACGCCCAGAATCTCGTTCCCTTGCTCGCCCGATACGACCAGGGGTAACGCAACCTCTTAGGCCTCCCCGTTCTCGCGCGACGCTCTTGAGAAATTAGCCATTATGAGTTATCAAGCTCAGAGAGGGGGAGATACCCCATGCAAGACATCGCCTTTGGGCCTGTGAAGCAGATTGGCGCAGGCGTCCTCAACGTCGGCTGCGTCGAGGTCGGGCCCTCCGACGGCAAAGCGGTCACTGCACGGCTGGCCCTACGACATCTATAGCTTCGCCGACGTCGCGCCGATGCTCGCCTCTCGGGGGTATCGAGTGGTTGTGCCGTTCTCACGGGGCTTTGGATCCACGCGCTTCCTCTCAGACAAGACATTCCGCAACGCCCAACAGTCAGCGGTGGCCCTCGACGTGACGGACTTGATGGACGCGCTGGCCATAGAGAGCGCCATCGTTGGCGGGTTCGACTGGGGAGCCCGGACGGCAGACATCGTCGCAGTCCTGTGGCCTGAGCGTTGCCGGGCTCTGGTCTCGGTGAGCGGGTATCTGATTGGGTGCCCCGCCGCCAATAAAGCACCCTTGCCGCCGGCGGCTGAGTACGCCTGGTGGTATCAGTACTACTTCTCCACGGAGCGGGGTGAAGTCGGTGATAAAAAGTACCGTCGAGACTTCGCTCGACTCATCTGGATGTTGGCATCGCCGAAGTGGCAATTCAGCGAGGACGTCTTCGAGCGCACCGCCGCGTCGTTTGACAACCCCGATCATGTCGCCATCGTCATGCACTACAACCGGTAGCGTCTTGGTTTGGCCGAAGGTGAGAGTAAATATGACGAGTTCGAGCGAAAGCTGGCTCTCACCGCGGACATCGCCGTGCCCACGATCACGCTGGAAGGGGACGAGAACGGCGCACCACACGCTCCGCCCAGTGCGTATGCGGCGAAGTTCACAGGCAAGTACGACCAGCGAACCATCTCAGGAGGGGTGGGACACGATCTGCCTCGGGAGGCGCCGCAAGCCTTCGTCGACCCTATCGTGGACGTCGACACAATGGCCTGAGAAACTATGACGGCCGTCCAAGACGGCGATTGGCAAAACGGACGAGAGCGACGTGCCAAGGATGAGACGCGGCCTTCGAGTTCTGCCAAGATAGTCGCGTGCGATCTCGCAAGGCGGGAATGTGGTGGGGGTGCGCCATTGAAGCGCCCGATCCTGTGGCCCTCGCGCGCTTCTATTCTGACCTCCTTGAGTGGCCAGAGATAAGCCAGGAACCCGGAACGGCGATCCTCGCGGCGCCCGAGGGGTCGATATATCTGGTCTTCCAACAGTCGGACTCCTATCGAACTCCTGTGTGGCCGCCTTCGGACGAAGATCAGCGTCCCATGATGCATCTTGATTTCCGCCCTAGGGGCGACGCAACCCCATTTCTAGTGGTCCGTCAGATAAATAGTGGAAGTGGTTAGTATTGAGGAATGACCTCAACTCTTGCCGCGCCTCCCCTTCGTGTGTCCGACGAGCAACGAGCCACGCTACGACACTGGTCTCGTTCGTCAA
>JBOGFT010000023.1:0-24313 GCA_050701895.1 Acidimicrobiales bacterium | reverse complement strand
TCGCCCTCTCGAAAGCTCCGGCTCCTATTCGACGAGTCAATAAGTCCTTCAATCGGTCTCTCCATCCGGAGGTTTTAGATGAGGCAATGAATCAGGGTTCGCGGAGGATTTGACATGAGTCAACAGGGCTCGATGTCACGCGACGTCGGGTGATTCGTTGTATCCTCCTCGCGCCACTCGCGCCGCCCCGTCCGCGACGAGCGACGCAACCTCGTCGTCGGAGTATCCAAGTTCGGCGAGGATCTCGCTCGTGTGTTCTCCAACGAGCGGCGCGTGTCGTCGCACGATTCCAGGGGTTGCTGACATCGTGACCGCGGGTGCGATCTGACGATACGCACCGACCACCGGGTGATCGGCGTCGCTCAGAACTCCGCGATGCGACAGCGGATCATTCACGATGTCATCCAGTGATGGGACCGCGCTGGCCGGAATGTCGTTGCGCGCGCAGATGTCGAGCCACTCTTCGCTGGTTCTCTCGGCCACGATCTCGGCCAGGTCGCCAAAGACGCGATCAGCGTTGAGCAAGCGAGTTTTGTGATCGGCAAACCACGACCGTTCGAGGATGTCCTCACGATCGACCGCGCGACACAGGGCCGACCAGTTCGCGTCCGTGTAAGGCATGATCGCGACGTAGCCATTCAGAGTGCGGTGCGGTCCTCGACGCGAGGACATGATGCGGCTGTATCCCGCGGCGCCGCCCGGCATCGTCGCGCGACTGAGATGCTCGACCAGATTGAAGGACAGCACGGAGTCGAACATCGGCACTTCCACTCGCTGCCCTTCGCCGGTGCGCTCGCGATGCACCAAGGCCGCCAGTACGCCGTACGTGATCGTCAGACCCACGACCTTGTCGCCGATGAGCGTCGGCACAAACGCGGTGTGATCGAGAACCTCCTGATTCAACCAGGGAAGTCCGGTCATGGCTTGAATGATGTCGTCGTACGCGGGCCGATCTTCGTCGTCAGTTCCGAGGGCGAACCCCTGGGACTGGCAGTACACGAGTTGCGGCATCGACGATGAGAGATCCTCGTACCTGAGCCCCAGGCGGCCCAGAGCCGACGGTCGCACGTTCGTGATGAGCACGTCACCGGTCGCCAGCAGTCGCAGAAACGCCTCGCGGCCCTTCGAAGCCTTGAGGTCCAGACCGATGGATCGCTTGTTGCGGTGCAAATTCAAAGCGATGCCCGAGAGTTCGGGATCGGGTCCACCACCCATGACCCGGCTGCTGTCGATCGCGCCGTGTTCCACCTTGATGACGTCCGCGCCCAGGTCACCGAGAAGTTGCCCGGCGTAAGGCCCCATGATGACCGACGCGAGTTCAAGCACCCGAATGCCGGCGAGAGGTCCCGGCGGCGCGCCCGTGATGCGGGTCGAATCGACGATTGGCGAAGAGGAGTCTGACATACTGCCGTCCTTCATACCATCGTCAACCGTCGTATCGCGAAAGCTCTACATTGGGGCGAGCGAGTCCTCGCTTGACTCGATGTGCGACCAGTCGCGCTCTTCGAATGCGAGTCCCGACAGCAGAATCTGTTGTGCGCTCAGCACCAACGAGTCCACTGAGGAACGCCCAGGCTTGCAGGCGAAAGAGAGGGCGTTAAGCGCTCCAATCACCAGTTGCTGGGCCGCCTTTGAGTCAATGTCGGCTCGTAAGAGCCCCGACTCCTTCGCGTCAGTGATGAGACGGGACCAGACGCGGGCGTAGGCGCGTTCGTCGGTCTGACAGAGTTCTTGCACCTGGGTCGGCACGTCCCCGGTGATGCGGTGCATCCAAGCGCGCGCGTAGTCCGACTGACGGGCGGTCATGCGTAAATGCGCGTCGATGGCAATGGCCAGGCGTTCGAGGGGGTCATCCTCCTCATGAGCTTTCAAGGTGTTCTCAAGGGCGAGTCGACAGCGAACAAGTCCCGCGACGAAGACTTCACCGACGAGATCTTCCTTGTTGCTGAAGTGGTAATAGATTGCCGGAGCCTGCACTCCCGCCACGTCGCCGACGTCAGAGAGCCGCATGCCCGCAAAGCCTTTTTCGGCAAGCACGTGCGCCGCGGCATCGAGCAGTCGCCGTCTCGTGGCGGCGGCCTTGCCCCCCGTCTCGTAGTCCTTGACGGCTGAAGCATGCGTGGCAGAGTTGATCGCCGAAAGTCTGGTTTTGGACATCACTACCCACCCTTGTCTTGCCCTCGTTTTCGGTCGGAAACCGTCAGCAGTCTATGTAATCCTTATTATCGCGGCCAACTTGTACGGTCGCCACGAGTGCTCCTCATTCTTCAACTTGAACCTACGAAAATAATTGACACCCAATCACGAATCTCCACCATGCATCGATTGACCGATACTGTCGTCCGTCGGCAATTTCCCTTCTTCATTGGGAACGACTCGAGCGATGCGAACGAAGAAGTCGCAAATGCTTTGGGGCGTGTACTGAATCTTCGAGGAGTTGATGAAGAGCGCTTGACCGATAGACGCCGCCCAGCACGAGGTCACGAGCGCGTACGTATCGAGTTCGGGTTTGATCCAGCCGAGTGGTTTTGCCGACTCGATGGCATCAATCCAACGTTCGACCTGCACTTCCAAGCCGGCACGAAACTCGTCGCGAGTCTTCTGATCGGCCCAGATGTCAATCAGTAGCTTCGTAATCTGCCACTGATCGTCGGGCTTGACGTAGGACCATGCCAGAATCACGTTTTCACTCAGCGCGCTCCAGAACGTCAACTCGTCGCGCTCGAGGAGTGCCATTTCGGCCGTGGTGAGACACTCGTGCAAGGGCCCAATCAGTCGAAAGTATGCGGAGGCTTGCGCCTCGGCGATCAGTTGCGTGCGCGAGTCGAAGTGGTAGTAGATGGTCTGGAGTCCGACTCGGGCCAGTTCGGCGACATCGGCGAGGTGCAGTTCGCTGCTCCCGCGCTCGGCGAGCAGAATCTCGGCACTCTCAATGATGTGGCGCCGCGTCTCGCCGACCCCCTTACCCACAGTCATGTGATTCTCCGCCTCCAACCAGGCATCTCAGTATGGAGCGACCCTCCCTCGAGTCACCCCATGCAACCTAGACCGCACCCAATATGTAATGCGATTACAGACTTGCTCCGTCAAGGCCGTCGCCCACAAGGTCACCGAGTAGCGCTCTGGTGTCCTTGCTCGCGGCGGTACGTCACCATATGGTCCATTTTGGTTGGAGTTTTCGCCGAGTCAAGATCCAAAATTCCAGCCCACACCGCCCTCGTATCGATGGATAATATTCTTCGCCATCAATATTTTGTGTACTTCGTCGGGACCATCGGCGAGGCGAAGGATGCGTGCCGTCAAGTACATCTGGGCGAGCGGAAGGTCATTGCTCACACCGGCCCCGCCCCAGACTTGAATCGCCCGATCCACGACGCGGTGGTAGGCGGCCGGCACGAAGACCTTGATCGCCGAGATGGCGGTTCGCGCGTCGGGGTCCCCAACCGCCACCTTCTGCGCCGCGCTGATCGTCATCAGACGCGCCGACTGCAGATCCATAAAGCTCTCCGCAATGAACCCATGGATAAACTGCTTGTCCTTCAACAGACCCCCGTGCACTTCGCGCACGAGGGATCGTTCGACCATGAGGTCGAAGGCTCGCCACATCTGACCGATGGAGTTCATGCAGTGAAACACGCGGCCCGCGCCGAGTCGATCCTGCGCCGCCTGGTGACCTTGACCCACGGGTCCGAGCGTGTTCTCGACCGGCACTCGCACATTGTCGTAGCGAATCTCGCAATGGTCCGACGCCGATCGTCCAAAGATGCCGATGCCTCGGATGATGTCGACGCCGGGTGTGTTCGCGGGCACGATGATCTGGCTCATGCGTCCATTGGATCCCATCTCACCAGTTGGATCGACCGTTCGACACATGACGATAAAGAAGTCCGCCTCAATGCCGTTCGACGTGAACCACTTGTGCCCGTTGATGATCCACTCGTCGCCGTCGCGCGCCGCTTCGGTCGTCAGGGAACGGGGGTCTGATCCGGCGTGCTCGGGTTCAGTCATCGAAAAGCCCGATTCCATCTCTCCGGCGATGAGCGGAAGAAGCCACTTGCGCTTCTGCTCTTCCGTTCCGTATTTCACGAGGATGCTCGCGTTACCCGAGTTCGGTGCAGCGATACCGAAAAGTGCGTTCGCACTCACCGCGTAGGCGAGGATCTCGTACATGTAGGCGAGCGACAGGAAGTCGAGTCCCGCGCCCCCGTACTCTTTTGGGAGATGGGGCGCCCACAGTCCGGCCTCAACCACCTTGGCTTTTATGGCGTCTCGCAGCGCGGCGCTCTCGCGCTTCGCGTCCGCTCGTTCGACGTCGCTCTCCCCAGCGGTCTGAGACGAGCGCCACAGGACGGCTTCGTTAGGAAGGACTTCTTCGTTGATGAAGCCGGCCGTGCGCTGGCGCACGTCGTTTATCTCGGGGCTAAGTCCGGCGATTGGCGTGACGTTGATGGGCATCGTGCTCCTCGGTGGTTGGTCGGTCTACCCGATTATGGCCGACCAGACAACGGGCCGCGCCAGGAGCCCGAATGGCGATGGGATCGTCGCAGGCAGCATTGGTCGGCTTCGCGAAAGTCTCGCTCGCCTCTCTGCGCTCGACGAGGCGGATGTGGACGCGCTCCGCTCGATCATCTCAAGTCCGGCCAGATTCCTAGACGCCAGCACCTCGTCGTTATGACGCCCTCTAACTTGTTCTGACGCTCACCAGGCGCGTGCCCCCCCCCGACGACATCGTCGATCTTTGAACATCAACCTGTCGACGCATTTGCGTGAGCAATGATGGCAACGTGACTTCGGACCACTTACTCGTCAGCCTCCCCGACGCGGGCCTGGCCGAAGCCCTGGGCAACACCGACGGCGTGGAGATCGTTGTCTGGGACATGACGGGACCAGCGCCCTTTCCCGCGTTCGACATCGTGGTTGCTCCCTATCTCAGTGGACTTGGGTGGATAGAGCAACTCTCGGGCGTTCGCATCGGCCTTGTCCAGAGTCCGATGGTCGGCTACGACGGTATGGAGAACGCTTTGCCGTCTGGAATCGTCTACGCCAACGCCGCGAGCGTTCACGAAACTTCGACCGCCGAACTCACCCTTGCCCTCATTCTCGCGTCTCAACGCGGGATACCAGAGTTCGTTCGTGCGGCCGAGCGGGGACAGTGGGCGAGGCAATGGCGTCCAAGCCTCGCCGATCGCCACGTACTCCTCATTGGATACGGTGGCGTCGGACAAGCAATCGCCCAGAGGCTGAAGCCATTCGAGGTCAGCCTCACACGAGTCGCTCATGGTGCACGTTCTGACGAGGACGGTGACGTGTATGGGATCGAGTCACTGTTCGAACTACTACCGAGCGCTGAGGTCGTCATCGTCGTGGTGCCCCTCAGCGAGAGCACGAACCACCTCATTGACGACGCATTCCTCTCAAGGATGCGCGACGACAGCCTGCTGGTCAATGTGTCGCGGGGGCGCGTCGCCGACACCGAAGCGCTGTTGTCGCATGCGAGTACCGGACGAATACGCTTAGCCCTTGACGTCACTGATCCCGAGCCACTGCCCGAGGGACATCCGTTGTTCGCCCTCGAGAATGTCCTCATCTCACCTCACGTGGGCGGCGCCACGAGCGCGGGGGCGCCGCGGCTAATCCGCCTCGTCAAGGAGCAAATCGAGAGAATGTGCCGAGGTGACGAGCCGCTCAACGTCGTGCTGCGGACCTGATGTGGTGAGCTTGAGGTACCTGATGTGAGGGCCCGACAGTGCGTGCTCGACGGAGTCGAAAGCCTCAGGATCCGGGGCAAGGATACGAGAGCGCAAGCTCTGCCATAGGTGCGCGGCGCCGACGTTGGTCTAGCCCAGCAAGCACTTGGAGTCCATGCGCCCCGCCGATCGGGCGCCGCGTAGGGGCGAACGCCTCAGGCGAGCGATAAGTAGCGTGCAGGCAGGGAGGTTTTGTGGAGCGCGATCGACGAGACATCTTTGGCGAGGCGGTCGACGAGTACGTCAAGGCCCGTCCGGGCTATCCCGACGACATGGTCGATGACGTTCTTTCCTACGCCGATCCGGTCGGCGACATCATCGAGGTGGGCGCGGGAACCGGCAAGGCCACGGTGGCGTTCGCGGCGCGCGGTATTGCCATGACGTGCCTTGAGCCCGATGCGAGAATGGCGGCTCGTTTGGCCCACGAGTGCGCAGCGTACCCTCAGGTCACCATCGAGGTCACCCGATTGGAGAACTATTCTCGGCCGCTCGCCTTCGATGCCCTGATCGCCGCCCAGTCCTGGCACTGGGTCGACCCGGTGCGTCGCTGGGATTTGGCCCACGACGCTGTGCGCACAGGCGGTGCCGTCGCGCTCTTCTGGAACAAGTACATCGTCGCTGACGACGCCACCCGCAGCGATCTCGCGGACATTGACAAGCACTATCACGTGGAGTACGGCGTCAATGGGATAACCATCGATCAGAACGAAGGCGAGATTGAGTTGGAGGAAGGATGGCCCGCGCACGATCTGGCAAACGACTCTCGCTTCGAAGACCTGGTGAGTCGTCGATACCGGCGCCAGATGGAGTACAGCGCCGCGACCTACGTTGATTTGCTCACGTCGACGTCGGCCTATCGAATGTTGGACGCGCTCACTCGCGAGCAACTCTTTGAGGAGGTCCGGATCGTTCTTGAGCGTCGCAAGGGACCTCTCTCGATGAACATCGTGACCGATCTCTTCCTTGCTCGAACGACGCCGCTCGACTAGCCGCCCGTTAGGTACCGGGTAAAGAAGTCAATGATCCGTCGACGCGCGTCTTTGGCGGACACCTCGTCCGCGCGTACGCCTATCAGTCGGCCCACGACAGCGACAAAGGCCGCGGCCCGGCCGTCGTGGTCGTTCAGAAATCCGTGACCCGCGTCGGGATACTCCTTCACGTCGTTGTCCACACCGTTCGCCTGGAGTGCGTGCTCAAGCCTCGCCGCTTGACCCCTAAGCCTTCGATCCCTCGCGCCGTAGCTGGCAACGATGGGACACGCCCCCGCGAGGACCGTCTCAACGTCACGGGGCACGTCACCGTAGTTGACGCTGGAGACAACATAGCGATGATCGGGCGCGAGGAGAAGAGAGAAGCTTCCGCCAATGCAGTAGCCGATGATGCCAACGCGTCCGGTGCATCTCTCGTCGATAACGAGGCGTTGGCGCGCTGCGTCAATGGCGTCGAAGGTCGGCCCACGGCGCGCGCGAAAGTCCATCACGATCGAACGCAGACACGAGAATTTGGATGTCCGCGAATAGAGATCTGGACCCAGGGCGAGGAAGCCCTCACTCGCGAGCCACTCGCACTGGCGGCGCAGGTCGCTGGTGAGACCAAAGATGTCGTGGATGACGACAACGCCCGGCCACGGTCCCGGGCTCGAGGGGAGAGACAGGTATCCGCGGAGCTCCTCGCGACCCGATGGAAAGGCGACTTCGATATCAACTCCTCGTCAACAATGGTCTGTCCCTGATGGTACGGGGTCGAGTCCCGGTCCCACGGGGGCTCCTTCCTGTAACTTAGTTGTATGCCGAAAGCAACTTCTCCCTCCGAGCCCGGTGCGGCGACCCTGTCGGAGGAACAACTGAGCGCGGTGGCATCCAGCATGTCTACCCTCTCGCGCGCCTTCACCCTGTCGCGTCCACACGAACAACTCACGAAAGCAGCCGGCGTACGACTCGACCGAGCCGGATCGGTCTTGCTCTTCAGATTGCGCCTTCACGGCGGGCCGGCTCGCGTCAGCGACCTCGCCGAGATACTCGATGTCGATGCTCCTGCGGTCACGCGCAAGATCCAGCAACTCGAGCGGCTTGGCTACCTCTCGAGCGCTCCCGACACTGAGGACAAGCGCGCCAAGCGCATCACTCTCACGACGTCTGGCGAGAAGACCCTCCAGCGCATCATGCTCGCGGCCAATCAGCGATTGGCGCGGCTCTTCGAAGGGTGGAGCGAAGAGGAAGTCGCCCGCTTTTCGTCATCCCTCGACAGATTCGCAAACGCGATAACAGAAGAAATGGAGAATGACCGTGACTGATGACCTACTAAGTGTCGTCACTGCCGCACCCGAAGAGCACGAGTTCTCCAAGGAGGAGCACCGTCGTATTCTGGTGATCCTCTTCGCATTGATGCTCGGGATGTTCCTCGCCGCGCTGGACCAGACCATCGTGGCCACCGCCCTTCCGACCATCGCCGGCGACCTTCATGGACTCAACCACCTCTCGTGGGTCGTTACGGCCTATCTGATTACTTCCACGATCACCCTGCCGTTGTGGGGAAAGTACGGCGACCTCTATGGACGAAAGAATTTCTTCCAGATCGCCATCATCATCTTCCTGATCGGTTCCATGCTGTCGGGGCTCTCTCAGAACATGCTCGAACTCATCTTGTGCCGCGCCATGCAAGGAGCGGGCGCCGGCGGGTTGATGGTCGGGTCACAAGCGATCATCGGTGACGTCATTCCCCCCCGTCAACGTGGTCGCTACATGGGCTACTTCGGCGCGGTCTTTGGTCTCTCCAGCATCCTCGGCCCTCTCGCGGGGGGCTTCTTCACCCAACACCTCTCGTGGCGCTGGATCTTCTACATCAACGTGCCCATCGGCGTCCTCGCTCTTTTCACTATCGCTTCGGTCCTTCACATCCCGGCCAACAAGTTCCACCACAAGGTCGACTGGTGGGGCACCACCTTGCTTTCGGCCGGAGTAGTCGGTTGGATCCTCGTCACGACGCTGGGCGGCACGAAGGGCTGGGCCTGGAGCTCGCCGGCGATCGTCATCATGGGCATCGCCAGCACTGTCGCCATCATCATCTTTTGCTTCGTCGAAACGAAGGTGGCTGAGCCGATCATCCCGCTCGTGCTATTTCGTAACCGAACTTTCTCAGTCGCGTCGGCGGTCAGCTTCGCGATCGGGTTCACGATGTTCGGATCCATTGTCTATCTGCCGCTCTATCTGCAAATAGTCCACGGGGCTACGCCGACGCTGTCGGGTCTCGAGCTCTTGCCGATGGTGGGAGGGATGCTCATCACGTTCGTCGTCAGCGGACAGCTCGTCACGAGCACTGGCAAGTACAAGATCTTTCCCATCATGGGTCTAGCCGTCACGACGGTGGGTCTGGCCCTCCTGGCGATGCTCGGTCCCCACACCTCGTTCGCAATCGCCGCGATCGACATGTTCGTGGTCGGCCTCGGTCTGGGGCTCGTAATGCAGGTACTCGTGGTCGCAGTTCAGAACGCGGTGCCCCACTCGCAACTCGGAACGGCGACCGCGACCGCGACGTTCTTTCGAACCATTGGCGGAGCCTTCGGCGTGGCAGTTCTCGGAGCGGTCTTCAACAGCGAGTTGCTGAGCCATCTTCGCGCGACCGCCCCGCCCGCACTGATGAAGTTGATCGGCGGCGGCGATATCTCCGAGAATCCTGCGCAGATCGCCAAGCTGCCCCCGGCGGCCCGCAATCTGATCATCAATGCTTTCAGCCACACGTTGCAGAGCGTCTTCATCGTGGCCATACCCTTCGCCGTTGTGGCCTTCGTCATCAGCTTCTTCATGAAGGAGATACCACTGCGCCAAAAGGCGCACATTTCAGCGCCTGGCGAGGAACCGACCTCGGTCGACTTGCCTAGTCTTTAGGCGAACCATCGCGAGCACTTTCGTAACGACAAACTCTGTCGGTCGCTCCGCGCGTGAACGTGAGTTGACCAATGACCACGTCGAGACACTGACGAAAGAGGAATGACACGATTCAGGTGGTCGAAGACGAGTACAGAGGGTCGCAGCTCCCTGCGGCGCGATGACGAGAATTGGACCCGTCTTCACGCCGAGGAGCAACGCGGTAGCAGATACGGATCGGCGACGCCGTGCGAAGTGCGTGTGGCGGGCAATTCTCAGGTGATCCTGTAGGCGGACGCGAGCTATCCCATGAGCAATGGGATCGATCAATGTTTGGGTTTTCGTCAGATCGACGAGATCATGCAATTCGACGGTTCATCAGTTACCTAGAGGATTACAACTCTGCGCTGGGCAAAACGGCGTAGCGGAAGGTCTCGAATATATTGACTGACATAGCCACCGAAGCCTCGTCACGTTCAAGCTCTCACCCGATTCGAACCGTTATCGCGGTCGTCGTGGCGGGACTGAGCCTGTACGTTCTCCTGCCCGGACTCGTTCGCGTGGTCTCGTCGTGGCCACGGCTGCTGACGCTCGAGCCGTGGTGGCTCCTGGTCGCCTTCGTCGCAGAGGCGGTGAGTTTTCTTTGTCAGATCGGCTTGCTTCGCCTCGTACTTCGAACCAAGAACTGGTTTGCGGTAACCACAGCCTTCCTCGCGGGCAACGCGGTCACCAACACCTTGCCCGGCGGTGACGCGATCGGGGCAAGCGTTCAATACCGGATGCTTGCCGGCACGGGCATCGACACCGTCCAGGCAGCCGGTGGTCTTGCGGTGAGCTCCATCATCGGCGTTGGCGCGCTCTTCGCATTGCCGATCTTCGCGCTGCCGCTCCTCCTCGGCGGAGAGGCGGTTAGCCCCGGCCTCGTGCACACGGGGGAACTCGGAGCGATCGGCTTCGTGCTGATCTTGGCCGTCGGGGTTGTCGTGCTGACTACCGACAAGCCGCTATTGACACTGGCGCGAGCGCTTGATTGGTTGTTGGCCAAAGTGCCGCGACGCAAGGCGCCCCCGCCTTTCACCCAAAACCTCGGGCAACGACTTCTGAACGAGCGCGATCAGGTGAGATCCGATGTGGGGAGGAACTGGTGGAAGGCCATCTTGCTGGTCGCGGGACGCATTGGCTTCGACTTTGGCAGCCTTTTGGCCATCCTTCGCGCCACCGGAACGCGCCCCAAGCCGGCGCTGGTGCTCCTCGCGTACGCCGCGACCGCCGTCCTGGCGCTGCTGCCCCTCACCCCCGGGGGGCTTGGCATCGTCGAGGCCAGTCTGAGCGGTCTGCTCGTGCTCGCGAACGTGCCCAGCGCCAACGCGGTGGTGGCCACACTGGCTTTCCGCGTGGGTTCGTACTGGCTACCTACGATCGCGGGCGGAGTCTGCTACATACTCTATCGCCGCCGCTACGGGGCGCTGCGCCAAGGCGAAAGGGTCGCCTAGAGAACCGCCGAATTTTTCTCACGGCAGTAGCGTGAGCGTTGAGCAAAGCGATTGGGGGTTGATGTCTCTCGGAGCGAACGACAACGGCGGCGTACCGTCTCGACGCTCGCTCTTGTTCAAGCGCGCCGAAGCGCACAGCGTCCCGTTGATGACGATCCTGGTCACCATCGGTGTCATCGTGGTGGTCTACTTCGCCGGCAAACTCTTGTACCGACTGCGCGACATCCTCTTGCTCATGTTCGTCGGAGGTTTCATCGCCCTCCTCTTGAACCCCCTGGTGGTGTGGTTACAGCATTGGAAGTTCCCCCGACGGGGGCTCGCTGTCTTCATCGTCATGTTCTTTGCTGTCTTGGTTTTCCTAGGTCTCGCCTTTGCATTTGGATATCCGCTCGTGAACTCTCTCACCCACCTTGCCGACAACCTGCCCAAGTACGTGAAGGAGGCGCAACACAATAGAGGCTGGATCGGGCATCTGCTGCATCGCTACCACGTGCAAAAGTGGGTCGCCAAGAACTCGACGAAGCTCATCTCCATCGCAAAAGGCCTGAGCAAGCCCGCCCTCAAGTTCGGCGAAGGCGCGGCGACGCTGGTACTCGCACTCGTCACCCTCTTCGCCTTCGTTATCCTCGTGCTTCTTGAGTCTCCCAAAATGCGTCGTTTCGGCCTCGCGAACTTGGCACCGGCCAAGAGCGCGTGGCTGTCGCGAGTCGGCGCCGAGGTCTCCAAGGTGGCGCTCGGCTACATGATCGGCAGCGGCATCATGTCGGTCTTGGCCGGTTTTGTCATCTTCATCACCTTGATCTGCGTCTCGGTGCCCTTCGCGCTGCTCTTTGGCCTGTGGGTCGCCCTCGTGGACTTCCTGCCCCAGATCGGTGGAGCACTCGCCGGCATTCCAGTGGTGCTCTTCGCCCTCATTCACTCGGTGACGGCCGGGGTGATCACCCTCATCGTGTTCATGGTGTACACCCAGCTGGAGAATCACGTACTGCGACCAATCATCATGAGTCGGTCCGTGAGGATCAACGCCCTTACCGTGTTTATTGCCATCCTGATCGGCGCAGAAGTTGGCTCCTGGGTGGCCGGAGACTTCGGTGGACTGATCGGGGTTCTTCTCGCCGTACCTGCGGCGGCCACGGTCCACGTAGTCTCGCGGGAGGTATGGAACCTCACGAGAGCGCCCACCGGATTCGTCGTGAGCACGGCCAGCGAAGAAGATCCGGCCGCGGCCGAATAGAACCCGCGAAGATCTGATGATGATGCCCGTCGACGACCACGTTCCCGCGTCCGTGCGCGAGAACGCCCTGGCCCGGGCGCGAGCGTTGATCGACATCGCGGCCCGTCCCGCGACGCGCGAAGAGCGGGTCACACGAAAGAACCTGCGGCGGCTCTTCAGTGACCCTCGCGCCGTCGACGTAACTATCACCTTGACCGATGAGGTCATGCGCTTTCGCGCCCCCGAGAGCGCCAGCGCCGCGCTGCGCGACGCGACAGCCAAGGCCACCACCAAGGGATTCGGGTTCGTCAACATGTTTGGACTGCGCTCACTGGCCCTGGGCTCACGCGTCGCACCACCGCTCGCGCTACGCGTCGTGGCGACCAAAGTCCGCTCCTCGACCAAGAACCTGATCCTGGATGCGGATCCCGCGGAGCTGACCAAGCAGTTTGCCCGTCACTCCAGGGAAGGACTGCGCCTCAACGTGAACGTCCTTGGCGAGGCCGTACTCGGCGAGAGCGAGGCGAATGACCGCTTGTCGCGAGTGATCGACGTCGTACGCCGACACGACGTGAACTACGTCTCGGTCAAGCTATCGGCCATCGTCAGCCAACTGGTCACAATCGACCGCCGGGGCTCGCTCGATCGCGTCGCTGAGAAGCTCCGCCTGCTCTATCAAGAAGCCGCCGAGAATGACACCTTCGTCAACCTCGACATGGAGGAGTACCGCGACCTGCGCCTGACCCTTGACGCTTTCATGACAATCTTGGACGAGCCCGAGTTCCTCGAACTTCACGCGGGCATCGTTCTCCAGGCCTATTTGCCCGACTCGCACGCCGCGCTCGAGGAACTCATCACCTTCTCTAAGCGCCGGCACCGCGAGGGTGGTGGCGTGGTCAAGGTTCGACTCGTCAAAGGGGCGAATCTGGCGATGGAGCACGTCGAGGCCGAACTTCACGGCTGGCAAGCGGCCCCCTACGGCTCCAAAGCCGACGTCGACGCCAGCTACTTACGACTTTTGGACGTCGCCTTGCGTCCCGAGCACGCCAAGTCTCTGCGCGTGGGCGTGGCCAGCCACAATCTCTTTCACGTCGCCTGGGCCGTCGAACTCGCCAAGGCTCGCGGCGTGTTGGAGCAGCTCGACGTCGAGATGCTCGAGGGCATGGCCAACGCCGAAGCCCTCGCGCTCACCCGCGGCGGCCAGCCGGTGTTGCTCTACGCACCGATCACACGACGCGACGACTTCGCCTCGGCGGTCGCGTACCTGGTACGGCGATTGGATGAGAACACGGCTCCCGAGAACTACCTGCGGGCTGCCCTCTTCATCGCCGACGATCCCAAGGTCTACCGCGAACAAGAGGAAAGATTTCTTGACGCTCTCGACGCGCGCCAGACGGTCGACCTCACACCGCAACGCCACCGTCGTGAGGTTTCCGAGGGGCGGTTCGAAAATGAGCCCGACGGCGATCCAACGGCGTCGATCTACGTCGACGAGGTGCGAGGAGCGCTCGATGAAGTGCGCGCTTCACGTGACGCCGTGATCGATACGCTGAGCCATCTCGAGAAAGGTGAGGCGCCCGAGTTTGAAGTGGGACTCGATCCCAACGACGGCCTTCGACCCTGGTATCGCTATCGCGTCGCGACGAGTGAGCAGATAGATCAGGCCCTGGAGTTTGCGAGTTCGGGATTCGCCGCCTGGCATCGACTCGACGTCGAGGAACGCCGAACGATTCTGCTGCGCGCCGCCGACATCATGTCCGAGCGTCGCGCGCGCACCATTGCGGTCATGGCCCGCGACGCAGGCAAGACCGTCACCGAGGCCGACCCCGAGGTGAGCGAGGGCGTCGACTTCGCACGTTTCTATGCGAGCCTCGCGAGAGGTGACGACGCCTCAACCCCCGCGGGCGTCGTGCTCGTCGTCCCACCATGGAACTTTCCCTACGCCATTCCCGCCGGCGGGGTGCTGGCGGCGCTCGCCGGGGGAAACGCCGTCGTCTTGAAACCCGCTCCCGAGACTGTCGCGGTCGCCTTCGAACTGGCGAACCAACTCTGGGACGCCGGCGTACCTCGCGAGGTGCTGCAGTTGATTCCGACCCGTGACGGCGAGACCGGTCGACACCTCGTCACCCACGTCGGGCTGAGCCTGGTCATCTTGACGGGCTCCTTCGACACCGCGAAGCTCTTCACCTCCTGGAAGCCGACTCTTCGTCTTCTCGCCGAGACCAGCGGCAAGAACGCGCTGCTCGTGTCGGCCAGCGCCGACATCGACCTCGCAGTGAAGGACCTCGTCCACTCGGCGTTCGGTCACGCGGGCCAGAAGTGCAGCGCCGCGAGCCTGGCGATCGTCGAACGGTCGATCTACGAGGACCCGAAGTTTCTTGACCAGCTCGTTGACGCCGTCACTACCTTGCGCGTTGGTGCGGGGTACGAACTCGCAACGGACGTGGGACCTATCATCCGTGCGCCTGAGGCACCACTGCGCCGAGCGCTCAGTGAGCTCGACGAGGGCGAGACGTGGCTGGTGGCTCCGCGACAACTTGATGACGAGGGCCTGCTCTGGCGGCCCGGCGTCAAGGTCGGCGTGCGACCCGGCTCGTGGAGTCATCTGAATGAGTGGTTCGGTCCGGTACTGGGCGTCATGGTCGCCGATAACTTGGACGAGGCGATCCGCTGGCAGAATCAAACGCCCTACGCCCTGACGGCGGGACTGCACTCGCTGAACGCCGCCGAGTGCGAGCGCTGGATCGAGACCGTCGAAGGTGGCAACCTCTACGTCAATCGCGGGACGACCGGGGCCGTCGTGGGCCGACAGCCCTTTGGGGGATGGAAGAAATCCAGCGTGGGCCCCACCGCGAAGGCCGGCGGGGCCAACTACGTCAACTGCCTGCGCAACTGGACGCGGCTGGGCGACGTCGACGAAGCGCTGGCCGAGGCGTCCTCCTGGTGGCGCGACGTCGCCGCGAAGTCGCGCGATGACACTGGGCTGCAAGCTGAGCGTAACTACGTGCGCTATCGCCGCTACCTCACCCCAGTGGTGGTACGCATCGACGACTCCTTTGGACCAGAGGCCCTCGCCTACCTGCGCGGGCTGAGGAAACTCGCCGGCTTCGATCTCGACCTGAGCGCGGACAGCGTCGTTCGCGGCGTGGTCGACGTGACGCTCGAGAGTGTCGATGAGCTTGTCACGCGCGTTCCGACCACCACGAAGGTGCGCTGGCTGTCGCGCGAAACGGCGCCGACCTTCTCGCTCTTAGAGCGCGGGGTCAGCGTTGATCCGCGTGAACTGGCACAGGCGGGCGGCGTTGAACTGTCGCGCTGGCTACAGGAGCAGAGCGTGTCGATTACGAGCCATCGCTACGGGAACGTGCACGCCGGTCCGAGGCCGCCGTGTCGCGGACTAGGCGAGGCGAGGTAATTCTCCCGCGCTCGCTAGTCAAAACCTACGTGCTTGGATCCTTCGGAAGTCCAAGCACGCGCTCAGCGATGATGTTGCGCTGTACGGCGGAGGTTCCGCCGCCAATGGTGAGGGCTTGTGAGTAGAGAAAGCCCCAATACCACGAGCGTCCCTGTTCGCCCCCGACACCCGAGGGTCCGCGATTTTCGAGCATGCCGGCCGACTCCGCGAGTTGTTGCGCCAGGGTCATGACCTCCTGTCCGTGGTCGTCGGCCAGCGCCTTTCGTAGCGACGCGTCCGAACCGGTGGCCCGCCCGGCCCGAGCGTTCGCGGTCAGACGCATCCTCAGGAACCTGAGTATCTCGCCATGCGACCAGCAACGCACCAGGTCGTCGCTCTCGCGGCGTGTCAGCGTGCGATCCTGACGTCGCACCAAATCGACGAGGTCATTTGCGGTTGGCCCGCGACCCCACAGGACCCCCTCCCCCGACAGGGCGATGCGCTCGTTCCCGAGGGTCACCTTGGCGAGTCGCCAGCCGTCGTTCACCTCGCCCAGCAAGTAGTCGTCGCTGAGGTGAACCTCGTCAAGAAACACTTCGTTGAACGCGTGGTCCCCCGTCATGTCGACAATGGGCCGGACGGTCACCCCGGGCGAATCCATCGGACAGATGAAATAACTGATGCCGTTTTGCGGAGCCCCGTCACTTGACGTGCGGACGAGGAGAATGCCCCAGGTCGCGAGTTGGGCGTAACTCGTCCAGATCTTTTGTCCCCTGATGACCCATTCATCACCGTCGCGGCGAGCACTCGTCGAAAGCGCCGCGAGGTCGCTGCCGGCGTCAGGCTCGCTGAAGAGCTGACACCAGAACTCCTCGCCACTCAAGAGCCTGGGCAGCCAGCGTTCTTGCTGCGGGACGGTGCCCGCCGACACAATCGTGGGACCCGCCCAGCCGATACCGATGGGATTGATCGGACGACTGACTCCGGCGCGGCGCAGTTCGTCTTCGATCAGCAGTTGATACTCCACCGAGGCGTTTCGACCCCACGGCTCGGGCCACGATGGGGCGACGAGCCCGGCGTCGGCCAACTCTCGTCCCGACGGAGCGGGATGCTCACCGAGCCAACGGCGTAGTTCCTCGCGTCGCGGATCGCGCTCGTCGACGTCGGTCTCTAGCGACGTCGTGACCGGTGCGAGCAGACCGCGTTTCTCCTCGCGCACCGCGTTGTGCATGATTTCGCCCCTTCTACCGACCTCCCAACGTAACGCCGATTTTCGCTGAAGGTTGCTCAGCACACGACGGGGTCTTGAATCTAGCCGGACTTATACTGCCGCTATGGCGGTACTTTTCTGGCTAATCATCATCCTGGTGTGTATTTTCGCCGAAATCCACACCAACGCGTTCCTCGCGGTCTTCATCGGCGCGGGTGCGATCGTCCCCTTCTTCTTATCTCTGGCGAGCGTGCCCTTCGCGCTGCAGGCAATCTTGTGGCTGGTGATCTCAGGCATCCTCATTGGAGCGCTTCGACCCGCGGCGATGCATAGATTCCATCGCCGCGGGGTAACGGACCTGGCGGCGCCCTCGAAGAGCTCCATGACGAACTTGACCGGATTCGTCGAGGACACCGTTGGCGACGAGGGACACCCGGGACGCGTGAAGATTAAAGGAGAGTCCTGGCGCGCCGTCACTGAGGCGAAAGAGGCGATCCCCGACGGCGCACAGGTCGTGGTTCGCAAGACTTTTGGCACGACACTCTGGGTGGAGAGGGTCGGTTAACCCGCTGGCGTTCCCGGAATGCCATCCATGACACTCTTGATGGCCTGCGCGGCGCCCAAGAGGGCGGAGCTTTCGGCCGGAATGATGAGTTTCGTGTTGGGACTCTCGGCAAACTTCGACAAGGTATCGAGTTGCAAGATCGCGACCAAGGTCGAGTCGGGAGTCTGACCCTTAATGGCGGCGTAGACCAGCGTGATCGCCTGCGAGCGACCCTCGGCTTCGAGGATCTGCGCTTGTCGTGCCCCTTCGGCGCGAAGGATCTGCGACTGCTGGGCGCCTTCAGCCTCTTTGATCGCGGCCTGGCGCTGGCCGTCGGCGACGTTCACGGCCGACTGCTGCTGACCTTCTGATTCGAGGATCCGGGCGCGCTTTTCCTGGTCAGCCTGCTTCTGGAGGGCCATGGCCTGAAGGATCTGGTCGGGCGGGGTGATCTCCAACACCTCGACCCGGTTGATGCGCACACCCCACTTGTCGGTGGCCTCCTCCATCTGGGTCTGCAGCAGGGTCCCGATGCGTTCGCGTTGGGAGAACGCTTCATCGAGGCTGATGGAGCCAAAGACGGCGCGCACCGAGGTTCGCGCCAGGTTGTCCACGCTCACCAGGTAGTCGGAGTTTGTAAAGAGGGCCAGACGCACGTCTACGACCTGGGAAAAGATCGTTGCGTTCACGATTACGGCGACGTTGTCACGCGTGATGACCTGCTGCCGATCGCCCGTGCGAGGCGTTTCGCGCACGTCGATGATCTTCATCACCTCGATGAAAGGCATGATGAAGGTCAGACCAGGATTCTTGATGTCCTTGAACTCACCGAAACGCGTGACGACGCCCTCGAAGCCTTGCTGGACGATGCGCACTGACTTCGAAATGATGATGATCACCAGAAGGACGATGATGGCGGCAATCACCGCGAGGACGATACCCAGATCCGAAGTCGCAAAGACGATACCCAGACTCATAAAGCACCTCCGCGGGAGCGTTGGTGCAGTTGAGCTAACTGAACACGTTCCGGCTGTTGATGGCAGTGTAACTCAGGTGTATTCTCACTCTTTCGTGAACCAGCGCGCGAAATAAAGTAACGGCGAACCCGTCGCTCCCGAAGAGTTCGACCCGCGACCGCCGAAAGATTCTCTGGCGATTCACACAAAGTTCCTGGTAGAACGAGAGAGGCGGGCAGAGCCTTCGGCCCACGGGCATCGAAAGGAGACTTATGGACATCGCATCCTTTGTCGCCACGATCTTCGATAACGAACTCCCGTTTCGCGTCGAGGCCTACGACGGGAGCCTCCGCGAACCGAGCGTCGCATCGAGTGCGAACCTCGTGACGGTGAAGATCCTGAATCGAGACGCTATCTCTCGAGTCTTGACCCATCCCGGTGAACTCGGCCTCGCCCGGGCGTACGTCGCGGGGGACATCGAGGTCGACGGAGATCTCGATCCCCTCTTCGAACTAGCACCGCCGCCTCTGCGCCAACTATTGAACGCGACCAACCTGCGCTCGCTTCTGTCGGTGGTTGGCGCCTCGGCGCTGCGACCTCTCACGCCACCCTCCATCGAAGCTCGACCCCGCGGCGCCATCCACTCCAAGGGTCGCGACCGCCAGGCCGTCACCCACCACTACGACGTCTCCAATCGCTTCTACGAGATGGTGCTCGGTCCGTCGATGACGTACTCGTGCGCGGTCTTCGCCACGCCCGATGACACCCTGGAGCAGGCCCAAGCGCGAAAGGTTGACCTCGTCGCGCGCAAGCTCAACCTTCAGCCTGGGGACCGACTTCTGGACATCGGCTGCGGTTGGGGCGCCATGGGTATTCATGCCGCGCGCCACTTCGGCGCACGCGTCGTGGGCGTCACGCTGTCAGAACCTCAGCAGCGCTACGCCACGGAGCAGGCCCGCCTCGCGGGTGTCGGCGACCTCGTGGAGTTTCGGATCCAGGACTTTCGCGACATCAACGAGGGACCGTTCGACGCCATCAGTTCCATCGGCATGGCCGAGCACGTCGGGCGCAAGTCTCTGCCCAACTACACGCAGATCATCTGGGATCTGTTGCGACCGGGCGGTCGTTTTCTCAACCACGCCATCGGAAGACCCGTCTCATTCACCGACGATCCGCAGCCTTCACGCGCGTCTGAACTCAATCGCCAGCTGCAGATCGCCCTGGGCATGCGCGGGCCCTCCAAGACCGGCAGCCAATTCATCGAGCGCTACGTCTTTCCCGACGGGGAGTTGCACGAAGTGGGCACGTTGGTGTCCATGTTTGAGTCGCACGGATTTGAAGTGCGTCACCTCGAGAGTCTGCGCGAGCACTACGCGATCACGCTTCGTCGCTGGGTCGACAATCTCGTCAAGCGCTTCGACGAGGCAACCGACGAAGTGGGGGCGCAGCGCGCCCGCGTGTGGCGGCTCTACATGGCGGGCTCTGCCGTGGGGTTTGAGCGCCACCACCTGGAGATCCATCAGATCTTGAGCGCACGACCGAACAGCGGCGTCAGCGGCTTCGCGCTGCGCGCCAGCTTTGAGCCGGAGTTCTAATCTCTGGGTCGTGACTCAGCGTTGACAACGAAAACGCCGGTCGGTAGTTTCGTGTCGCCAGACGTTGGCGTGAGTAAGGAGAAAGCCGTGCCGTACATTCCAGAGTCACATCTCGATCTGCTTATCAGTCCGGTGGCGACGCTCGCAACCATCGGTCCCGACGGTCGTCCACAACTCACCGAGGTGTGGTTCATTCGAGAGGGCGATTCGGTGGCCATCTCGCTGAGCACGGGTCGACAAAAGACGAAGAATCTCGAGGCGCGTCCCCAGTGCAGTCTGCTGATGCTCGACCTGGCCGACCCGATGCGATACCTCGAAATTCGCGGTGATGCTGAGATAACACCTGATGACGACTACTCCCTGGCCGAGACGATCGGCGAAAAATACGGGGCCGATCTGCGCAACTACGACGCTCCCGGAGAAAAGCGACTGGCCGTTCGCATTGGCATCCACCGCGTCAACGCGGTGGACATGCGCCGCTAGAGGGCCGTGGGGGCGTGAAACTTCTAACTCGTCAGAGTCCGAGCACGAAGAGAGGCCAATGAGCCACACGGAGTCAACTAATGAAGAACCTCGAGTTGTGACCAAACTCAGTCCTCATTCCGTGCAGGGAACGGTGTCGCGCCTCGAGGAGATCCTGGCGTCCAAAGGAGTGAAGATCTTCGACGTCATCGACCAGAGTGCCGAGGCTCGCGAGGTCGGTCTCGAACTGCGCGAGACGACGCTGGTTATCTTTGGCAATCCGGGCGCCGGCACGCCGGTGATGGTCGCGGCGCCACTGGCCGCGCTCGATCTTCCATTGAAACTGCTGATATGGGCTGACGGGCCCCAAACCAAGGTGTCCTACTATTCGCCCGCTGAGCTAGCCGCTCGTCATCATCTGAGTGAGGAACTCACCCAGAACCTCGCTTCGATCGAGGCGCTCTCTGATGAACTCACCATCGACAGGCGCATTGGGTAGATTGCCTGAGTGCTTTAGGGCATGCGCCCGTTGAATCTCATGACTGACTGGTGCTTATAGGGCGCGCGTCGTGAGAAGAGTCGACTCGTCACGACCCGGACCAGGCATCGCTTGGACGTTGCGGTACGTGAGTCGCTCTCCGCACCAGGCGCAGGACATCTCTGCGTGACTCGCGTGTCCGCACGAGCGATGAAGCAGTTCGATGGGCGGACCATTCGGCGCGGCGTACTGGTCGCCCCACTGACGCATCGCCGTGAGAACCGGCCAAAGATCGCGACCCTTCTGGGTGAGTCTGTAGTCGTAGCGCGGCGGGTGCTCGGAGTAGGGGACTCGCACGAGGACTTCGGCCTCGACCAACGACGCCAGCCGGTCCCCCAAGATGTTGCGCGATATTCCCAAGCGCCTCTGGAAGTCCTCGAACCTGGTGACGCCTATGAACGTGTCACGGATGATGAGCATGCTCCACCACTCCCCGATGACCTCAAGGCACTGAGCCACCGAGCAGTCCATATCGGCAAAGCTCTTTCGCTCCATCAGCCCAGGATAGTCAGTTGCATAACCATACGCAACCAGGTAGGGTACGTTTCATGACAGAACTTACAGATTCGACCCTCGACGCGATCACCGTTCGCCGACGACGGACCATATTTGTCGTCACGGCGCTCGGGGCGTTTATGGGCTCGCTCGATCTGTCCATCGTGAACGTCGCCTTCCCCGCGTTGGAGCGCGCGTTCTCCCACGATTCGCGCGCCGCCCTGTCGTGGGTCCTCACCGGTTACGCGATCGTCTTTGGATCTCTACTCGTGGTAGCTGGACGAACCGCCGACCGACTCGGTAGTCGCCGCGTCTTCTTCTTTGGGCTCGGAGTGTTCTGTGTCGGCTCCTTTCTCTGCGGCGTGGCCCCGTCAGTCGCAGCCTTGATCAGTGGTCGACTCGTGCAAGGTGTTGGCGCGTCAGCCATGCTGCCCGCGTCGCTCGGACTCCTGCTGGCGGCCTACTCCAAGGAACGGCGCTCGCAGATCGTCAGTCTTTGGGGCGGCATCGGCGCGCTCGCCGTCGCCACCGGCCCTTCGCTGGGCGCCGTTCTCATCACGGGATTTGGCTGGCGCGCGGCCTTCTACGTGAATCTGCCCGTCGGGCTCCTCGCGTGGCTGCTCGGTCGGCGCGTCCTGCCCAAAACGTCAGGCTCGGAGCCGACGTCGAGTCCGGACTATCGCGGCGTGATTCTTTTGAGCGGCGCCATCGCGTTGATGGTACTTGCCATCTCCGAGGGTCCCTCGTGGGGCTGGTCGAGCGCGCGGATTGTCGCCGGTTTCGTCGTCGGTGCGGCGCTGTTCGCGACGTTTCTCTATCGCTCGTCGCACCACGCCGAGCCCGTGCTCGACCTGAGCCTGTTCCGTGCGCGATCCTTTAGCGTCGCCAACGCCGCCGCCTTGGTGTACGCAATGGGCTTCTTCGCCATGCTGCTTGGCAACATCTTGTTTCTCACGAGCGTCTGGCACTACTCAATACTGCGCGCCGGGCTCTCTGTGACGCCCGGTCCCTTGGTGGTGGCCGTGGTCTCGGGCCCTGCCGGCAAGCTCGCGAGCCGGTTCGGTTTTCGCCGAGTTCTCACGTCGGGGTTCGTCGTCTTCACTCTGGGAGTGCTCTGGTATCTGTGGCGCGTGCACCTCACCCCCAACTACCCCGCCTTGTGGCTGCCGGGCACCTTGATCGTGGGACTCGGGATCGGCTTCACGTTCCCGGTCTTGAGTGCGACCGCCGTTTCGAGCCTGGAGCCCGCTCGCTACTCCGTCGGCAGCGCCGTCAACCAAACCGCCCGACAGATCGGTGGTGCCCTGGGCGTGGCGATCCTCGTCGTCATCCTCGCAACTCCAAGGAGCCCAGCAGCGGCTCTTACCAACTTTCGCCACCTGTGGATCTACATTGCCGCCATGGCCGCACTCGCTGGCGTGATCTGCACTGCCCTCGCACGGCCCTCCCAGGTCATAGCATCGACGCTCGATTCAGCGGAGGCGCACGGCCTAGAGGAGATGCTCGACGCCGAAATCGTGCTGGACCAGCGTCCGCGGCGCGCCCGAGACGCCGAGTAGCTTCTGCACCGACATTGTGGCCGGGGAGTGAATCTCCTACTGTTGCAAAATGGCGCTTGACCTCACTGAGCCGACCGACAACCTAGCGGCGGCACCGAAACGGTGGCGCTACCGCGGCTTGGTCGAATGGATCATCGTTCTCGTGGCGGCGGTTCTCGTCTCGCTGTTCGTTAGCTCCTACGTCTTTCAGACGTACTGGATCCCGTCAAAATCGATGGAGCCGACCCTCTATGTCGGCAATCGGATCCTGGTCAACAAGTTGAGCGTCGAACTGGGACATATCAACATCGGCGACATCGTCGTCTTCAAGGCGCCCCCTGACGTAAAGACGCAATGTAGCGACCCGGTGCCCGATCTCGTCAAGCGCGTCATCGGTCTACCCGGAGACCACCTGTCGTCTCGCGGCAACACCATCTACGTGAACGGCAAAGCGCTGAAGGAGAAGTGGTCGCACTACGAGCCGCTCGGCCCTCCCCTCAATAACGTCACTGTCCCCAAAGGTCAGTACTTCATGATGGGCGACAACCACGACAATTCCTGCGACAGCCGTACGTGGGGCACCGTGCCGCGCTCAGACATCATCGGCAAGGTCTTCCTCAAATTCTGGCCGCTCTCGGACTGGCACTGGTACTAGGGTGCGGCGCGCCCGGGCACTCCCGCGACGACTCTGTGCACTCGGTGCCGTCGCGCTCGCCAGCCTGGCGCTCGCCTCGTGTGGATCAGCACCCGCGAAAAGTTCAACGCCGCCAAGGGCCCTGGCACCGGTCATCAAGGAGAACTTCACGCGGCTGCCGTGCAATCACAACAACACGTTGGGACTGGAGGGCTGCGCCGAAGGCCAATTGACCTCCACCAATCATCGAATCAACACGGAGATGACGCTGCTGTTTTCCCTCATCCCCCAGCACCAGCAGAAATCTCTCGCGAGGGCAGAAAAAGTATTCGTGGAGTACCGCCACGCCACCTGCACCGCGTACAGCGACGTATACCAAGGAGGCTCATTCGCCCCCGTGGAGTACGCGCTCTGCGAGGTCCGCGTAGACGAGGCAGAGAGCATGACCCTCTATGGATACTTTCGACTCGCCGAGCAAGGCGCTAGCCACGCGCTCACGTGGCCCTAGGAGCCTGTTGAACAACGCCGATTTCGAGCGTATGGTTGGCAACGCAAGCCCGGGATGGCTGTTCCGAAGAGTCGACGTGAAAAAGATGCGAGTCGACCACCCTGGATGGGTTTAATCCCGAAG
>JBOGFT010000022.1:0-47069 GCA_050701895.1 Acidimicrobiales bacterium | reverse complement strand
GATGCGTAGGTCCACTTGTAGTGGATCGGCAACTCACCGTCAGAGTCATCACCCACGGCGCCACGCCACTTGGCGAACCTCCTCTTCAACTCCTCCCGGGCGACCTCGTATTCATCTTCGTCTTCGGGCCACCAGTTGACTACGGCACGTGGGGACATCAACCCATCTTTACGCACCTACCTTGGCGGGCCAAATACCGAGTGAGGGCCCGATGGCACCCACGGATATGTCAGGAGAGCCGAAATTCTATGGTACGCCAGCTTGAACTTATAAACACCCTTGTCGCCGAAGGCAAGCGGGAGTTCACCTTTGAGGAGGCCCGAGCAGTTCTACACGCATCACCAAGCTCAACCGCGAACACACTGCACCGCCTGTTCGAGATTGGCCTTGTTGACCATTTATCGCGAGGGCACTACGCCAGTGGACATTACGGGCAGCGTGGAGCGCCTCGCACAGGCTCTTGCTGCGGGTGGCCCGCACGCTAATCCCCAACGCATAACAACCCTCGCAGAAAATTTCGGTGCGCGAGGACGCGCCGCACAAAGACGAATTGCTTCGCTGGTACACACCCTCGGTATCCCCCTTTCGCTAGAGCCATCGGTGAATGAACGTCAAACGGCTATAGGACTCGATCCTCGAGAGAGTGATATCGAATGGGTGGACGAAACATTCCGTGTGACTTGGAACATGCCGGCTGATCCAGCCATTGACCCATTCTGCGACAACGCGCCTGGTCTTGTTGCAAGAACGGATAAACGCCTGGGTACGATCGGGAGATGAGCGCTCAGAGCGGGCCCAAGAAAACTGAAGGGGCACGCGGACCGATCACGTCGTGGTCGGGATGGGATTCGCGCGGCAAAGCTCAATCCGGGGCCGACCCCGTGGCGGCCTTCGAGAAGTCGGATCCAATCGAGTCGCGAGCGGAGCGAAGATATGAGTTACTAGCCGTCGCGGCGCGCGGTTTTCGACCGCCGCAGTTTCTGGTGTCAATGGATCTAGGCGACGATGGCCAAACAGAGACTTCCCTGGCACTCATCCCCGGTCACTCTAGATTCAAGGAGACCTGGTCGCTGCTCTATCGACAAATCGCTGAAACGAATCATCCAAAGGTCACCCCGTACGCGATCTACCTCTTGGGTGTGAACCCGCCGGCTGACGCGACCAACGAAGATCTCGGGACGTTCAACGATTTCTACACCAACGTTCATCTGGTCGAGGTCGTCGAACGTCACCACGCGTTGCGAGCGGTGCGCTACGAGCTCATCGAGGAAGTGAAGCCGCCGTCCCAAGGTGCGCCGAAGTTCCTCGCGGTGTACGAGGTCGATGAAACCTCGGCGTCGAATCGTCGTCACGTAGGCCCTCCCTACAGCGCTGGCCCCGAGGTCTGGCAGGGCCACAAGACCCCGTGGCGGCTCTGGTACCGACGGCTGCGCTGACCAGCTAAACAGCGACCATCCGCGTTTCGCGGTTGCGTCTGCCTGAGAAGCATTTGGGCGTTGGAGCCTCTCGACCTTTGCGCGATAGATCAACACTGGTGATCCACTGACGTCAGCCACGAAGATTTTTTGCATTTCTGCCATCCGAATTCCGTCCCGTGCCGAAGAACTATGCAGCCCAACCTGTTAGGAGCAAGAATGGAACCAGTCAGTAGAAGGACTTTCTTCAAGCACGCGGGCGCTGCCGCCGCCGTCGCCGTGGTCGCGGGGGCAACAGTCAGCCCTCTGGCCATGGGGACAGCAGGAGCGAGCACGCTGGCCGCCCGCGATCGCGAGAGCGTCCTCACGCCAGATGAGGAGCTCGCCTCCCACGAAAGCCTCGTCGCCCACGTCAAGGACTCGCGCAGCGGCGAAATCAGCCTGTTCATCGGTCAGCGTGAAGTGACCCTCCATGACCGCAAGGTCGCCGCGCGTCTCGTACGCGCCGCCCGATAAGGAGAAACGATGTCATCGCACCGCGAAGCACCAGATATCTCGAAAGACCCGGTTGCCGACAGCACGGACCTGTACGCGTTCGTCAGTCCCGACGTGCCCGACACGGTCACCATCATCGCCAACTACATACCGCTGCAGGCTCCAGACGGCGGACCGAACTTCTTCGAGTTCGGCGACGACGTGCTCTACGAGATCAACATCGACAACGACGGAGACGGCGCCGCCAACGTCACGTACCAGTTCAACTTCCGAAGCGAGAACACGATCCCCTCGACGTTCCTCTACAACGACGGGCCAATCGAGTCCCTCACGAGCGCCAGTTGGAACCGGCGACAGTTCTACAGCGTCGCCCGGGTAGAGGGCAACGGAAGAAGCGACGTCCTCGTCAGCAACGTTCCCTGTCCGCCCTGCAACATCGGCCCGCTCTCGACGCCGAACTACAGCTCTCTCGCGAGCGCGGCGATCCAGGCGCTGCCCAGCGGCGGTCAGGTCTTCGCCGGCCAGCGAGCCGAAGCCTTCTTCGTTGACCTCGGAGCGATCTTCGAGCTCGGCGTACTGCGGCCGATTGCCGACCTGCACGCGACGTTCGGCTTGCCGGGGCTGGCCGCGATGCCCGGGGTGAACTCCACGGCGCAACTCAACGTGCACAGTATCGCCATCCAAGTTCCCATCACCGAGGTTGCGTACAGGGGCACCAAGCCCACCAATTCAGCGGCCGCCAAGTCGAGCGTGGGTATCTGGACGACGGCCAGTCGCCGCAAGGCTCGCGTCTTGAATGACAACGGTGACTTGGGGTTCCAGACGGGACCGTACGTCCAGGTGTCACGGCTGGGCAACCCTCTGGTCAATGAGGTACTCATTCCGCTCTCCCAGAAGGACAAGTGGAACTCCTCTAGCCCCCAGAACGACAAGAACTACGTCAACGGTGTGGCCCACCCCGAGCTTGCGTCGCTGTTGAACGTGCTCTACCCGGGTGCCTTCCCCAATCTGGCCGCGTACAGCGCGTCGCGTGCCGACCTTGAGGCCATTCTGCTGACGGGGATCCCGGCGGGCGTCGTCTCTCCGGCGTTCTCAACATTCACCGGAACCACCCAAGCCGACATGCTTCGTTTGAATCTCGCCATCCCCCCGTCATCATCACCCAACCCGCTTGGCGTCATCGGCGGCGACGTAGCTGGCTTCCCCAACGGCCGGCGCGTCGCCGACGATGTCGTGACAATTGAGCTGCGGGCCCTCGCGGGAGCGACCATTCCCCTCGTTGATAAGACGTACACGCCCGACGCAGCGATCGCCGACGTCAGCGACGGTGTGACAGGGGCGGGCCTTACGCTCTTGACGAGCTTCCCCTACCTGGGTACGCCGTACAGCGGCTACGACGTGGGGACCTGAGTTCATGGGATCCGGCGAGACAGCCCTGGGACCGAGTTGGAACGGCAGCGTGATCCTCGACATCGGTAGCGATGTCGGGGCTCTCGTGTTGCACACGTCCAGCCAATGGCTGGGTCGCGAGATTGTCCTCCAGCCCGACGACTCTTCACGTCCCCACACTCACAGCGCCGTACGCGAACGTCGATCTCCGAAAGGCTCGACGTTCGCGGCAGTGTACCCACAACTGCACGCTGGCCACTACGCCGTCGAGGGGTCGCACCAGCGACTCACCATCACCGGTGGTCGAGTTACCGAATTGGAACTCTCCGAGACATTCTCGGAGACGCTACACAGTCATCATTAGCTAAAGGGAGAAACGCAATGTTCGTAGGAGACATCTTTGGTCCAGACCTGTTGGTCGTGATTATCGCGGCAGCGGTGCTGCTGTTCGGCGGCGCCGCGATACCGAAGTTCGCGCGCAATCTGGGACAGTCCAAGAGCGAGTTCGAAAGAGGCATGAAATCCGTCAAGGAAATCACCGAGCCCGGACCGTCGCTCAACACATCATTGACGTCGATCGACACCGAGACGAAGCGCTAGCCCGTACTTGCAAACCGGCGTGCACCGCCCTGTGGAGCGACCTGTTGGATCCGTGGGAGTTACTCCTCGTACGAGATGAAGTAATGAAGATCGACCGCGACCCGGCAGTCTGGGTCGTCCGAACACGCTGATCGGCTGTTCGCAACGACGGCGACACCGTGGCAGTGCTCAAGACCATCTTCGCAGTACGTACAAGAGACGTCCCTGTCCGCCGAGCGAGCCAGCTGAGATTGTGCCACGAGCCCAAAATAAGAGGGGGGTGCGACATCACGGTGGATGACGCCCAAACAAGAGGAGTCCCGGCTGCGAACCGAACCCGTGCGACAGTGCCGATTGGCGGGGAAATCGCTCCGTGGTAAATTTCCTGGACAGGGTTTTCTCAAGTCGGCAAGGAGAAACGACATGGCGCGCGCCACGTGGTCAGGTTTTCTCAGTTTCGGTCTGGTCAGCGTTCCCGTCGGGCTCTACACGGCCACGGCTGATCAGACGATTCACTTCAATCAGCTCCACAAGGGCACCTCGCACCGGGTGCGCTACAGGAAGCTCGACGAGGACACCGGCGAAGAACTGTCCACCGAGGACATTGTCAACGGGTACCCTCTGGGCGGCGGCGAATACGTTGTCGTGACCCGTGAGGAGATGGCGGCTGCCGCGCCGGGGAAATCCGAACTGATCGAAATTCAAGACTTCGTCGATCTAAAGGAAATCGATCCGATCTTCTTTCGCCAGTCGTACTACCTCGCGCCCAAAGGAAAGGGGGCCGACCGCGCGTACGCGTTGCTGCTCGAAGCCATGCGCGAGACGAACAAGGTGGGAATCGCGACCCTCGTACTGCGCGACAAAGAGCATCTTGTCGCGGTTCGACCGACAGAACAGGTGCTCATGCTCGAGACCATGTACTTCGAAGACGAGATCCGTGACCCCAAGCAGGAACTCGACACCCTTCCCGAGTTGGGCAACGCGGGTCCCCGCGAGCTGAAGATCGCCAAGCAGTTGATCGACTCTTTGACCGATGAATGGGATCCTTCGCGCTACAAGAACACGTACCGCCTTCGCATCGAGGAACTGATCGAGAAGAAGCGTGAGGGCAACGCCGTGGTATTTGGCGACGAGGAGCGTCCGAAGTCCAACGTCGTAGACCTGATGTCCGCACTGCAAGCCTCAATAGATCGCTCGAGTTCAAAGCCTCGAGCGCGCAAGTCGGCCGCGAGGGCCAGCACCGCGACCAAGAGTTCGAGCTTGAAGGTGTCAACGCATCGCGAGAGACAGGGACTCGATGCGATGAGCAAGGCGGACCTACTCGGGCGAGCGACCAAACTGAAGCTCGCGGTCAACTCCAAAATGACCAAACCCGAACTCGTCAAGATCCTGGGCGACGCCAAGAAACCACTGAAGAAGACGGCCCGCCGGGTTTCATGACTCGATCCACCGGTTCCCGGGGATCTTCGGCGCCGTCGCGCCTGACGGAGTATCGCGCCAAGCGTGATCCGAAAAAGACACCCGAGCCGATGGGCTCGAAGAAGCAAAGCGCAAGGTCGCCCAATCCCACATTCGTGATACAGGAGCACCACGCTCGCGCCCTGCACTGGGACTTTCGCCTCGAGCATGACGATGTGTACGTGTCGTGGGCTCTACCCAAGGGCCTCCCTCCAGATCCGGGGACCAATCATTTGGCCGTTCACACCGAGGATCATCCCCTCGACTACGGGTCGTTCGCGGGCGAGATTCCCAAGGGCGAGTACGGCGCGGGCAAAGTCACTATCTGGGACCACGGCACGTACGAAACGGAGAAGTGGCGCGCCAACGAGATAATGGTCGTCCTGCACGGCAAGCGCTCGCAGGGCCGATACGTGCTCTTCCCCACCGGCGACAAGAACTGGATGATCCATCGCATGGACCCCGCTGCTTCCAACTACGAACCCATGCCCGACCACATCGCTCCCATGCTCGCGCTCGCCGGGCAGCTTCCGACTCGCGAAAAGGAGTGGGCCTACGAGTTCAAATGGGACGGCGTTCGGGCCATGGTTTACGTCGACGGGGGGCGAGTACACGCCCTGACCCGCAACGACAAGACGCTGATGACGACCTTCCCCGAGCTTCGCGAGATTGGCGAGTACTTGGGCTCTCGATCGGCGATCTTGGACGGAGAGATCGTGACTCTCGACAAGGACGGCCGTCCGAGCTTTGCGACTCTCTCCCACCGACTTCACCTCACGTCCAAGAGCGCCATCGAGCGTCTAGCGAAGTCAAGCCCGGTCAGCTTCTTTGCCTTCGACCTTGTCTATCTCGAAGGCCGGTCACTCGTGTCCTCGTCGTACGACCAGCGTCGCGCCGCGCTTGAGTCCCTGAAGTTACAGGGCACGTCGTTCGCCACGCCCCCGTCGGCGACGAGGGTCGAGGGCGCCAAGATCGCGCGGATCGCCCAGGAGAGGGGATTGGAGGGGGTCGTCGCCAAGCGACGCGGTTCTCCCTACTCGCCGGGCATTCGAAATGGCGACTGGATCAAGATCAAGAACTTCCGCACCCAAGAAGTGGTTATTGGCGGTTGGACCGAGGGACGCGGCGAGCGATCGGGGAGCCTCGGCGCACTGCTGCTGGGCGTTCACAACGACAAGGGACTCGAGTACGTCGGCAAAGTGGGTACGGGATTCTCAGCGGCGACACGAAATGAGCTTCTTGAATCTCTGCTGCCTCGCGCCCAAAAGACGACGCCGTTCGCCGAGCGCCTCACCCCAGCCGAGACCGCGCTGGCCAACTTCGTGCGACCCGAACTGGTAGGCGAAGTGGAGTTCGCCGAATGGACGACGGATGGACACTTGCGTCAGCCGTCGTGGCGGGGCCTGCGCCCAGACAAAGATGCCAACGAGGTAGTGCGTGAGCCCTGAGCGCATTCAAACCGTCGTCGACGGGCGCACCTTGTCCCTGAGCAACCTGGACAAAGTGCTCTATTCAAAGAGTGGCTTTACCAAGAGTCAGGTGCTGGACTACTACGCGCGCGTCGCCGACGTCATGATCGCGCATCTTCGCAATCGGCCGGCCACGTTTAAGCGCTTCCCCAACGGGGTCGATGGCATGTCGTTTTACGAGAAGCACTCTCCAGCGGGAGCCCCAGAGTGGGTGCACACGATCAGCGTCCCATCCAAGGACGGCTCCCACGAGCCCATCGACTACACCGAGGTGCGTGACCGGCCAACGTTGCTGTGGGCGGCGAACCTCGCGACGCTCGAGTTTCATGTTCCGCTGTGGCGCGCGAGCAAGGGCAAGCACCTTCCAACTCCGCCCGACGAAATGGTGTTCGACCTGGACCCAGGACCCGGTACGACCATTGTCGAGTGCTGTCAGGTCGCCCAGTGGATCATCACGCGATTGAAAGGGGAAGTGTTCGCCAAGACGAGTGGATCGAAGGGCTTGCAACTCTACACACATCTCTCTCGACGAACGTGGGAAAAGGCCACTGAAGAAGCCCACGACATCGCCCGCGCCGTCGAGCAGGATCACCCCGAGCTCGTCGTATCGGTCATGCGCAAAGAACTCCGAGAGAAAAAGGTTCTCATCGACTGGAGTCAAAACAACGCCTCCAAAACAACCGTGGCCGTCTACTCCCTACGTGCGCGAGAAGATCCCACTGTGTCAACGCCGGTCACCTGGGCGGAGGTAACCAACTGCGCCAAACGCGCCGACCCCCAGTTGCTGCGCTTCGAAGCCGACGATGTACTTAGGCGAGTGGACAAACTCGGCGACCTCATGGCCGCCCTGACGTCCTCGAAGCCGTCCCAAGCGCTGCCCCAGCGCTAGAAAACCCGTGGCGGTACTTGCCGTCGCTTCGCCGCTCGACAAATGTGAGTCGCACTGCATGATTCGGTGTGGTGGATCGCCGGCTCGTTCATGAGAAGTGGCTGAGAATGACGTCACCGAGTCATCGCATCGCGCTCACCGTCGAGTTTGAGTTCGACACTTCGAAGATCGACGTACGATGAATACGCATGATGTTTGCGCCAGCTTCACTTCGACGCGAGTCGTTCGTCGGTATCGTCGCGATCGCTGACACACAGCATGAAGCCGGTCACCGCTCTCTCATTGACGACCTGAAACACGAACGATACAGTGAGAAAATATTGAGGTTCTGCATCAGGTTCTTCAGTCGCACCGCGTAGTCCCTGGCACACGAACTCATCGAGGAGGTCGCATCACGCATGGCAGCCCCCCGCTCTCAGAGCGCCAAGCCTGAAGTCTCGAACGACCGCACTGGGGACGACTCATCGATCGCCATAGCGCTGCCGAACAGCATCGCACGTGCTGTCATCACCAACGTTCGCCCACAGGTCGACGGCGGTCGTCGACCGGCGAAGGCCACCGTTGGCGATGCCCTGCGAGTTGAGGCCGATATCTTCGTCGACGGGCACGATCTGCTGCGCTGCGAGATGCGATTCCGTCACGAAGACGATGTCAAGTGGTCAAGCGACCTCATGTTCGACATCGGCAACGATCGCTGGCGATCGACCTTGCCAATCGAGCGACTCGGCCGATACCGCTTCATGATTCGCGCCTGCGTCGACGGCTTCGCGACGTGGCGTCGCGACCTCGAGAAGCGCATCGAAGCCCAACAGGACGTGAGCGAGGAGTATCTCGTCGGTGCCCAGATGCTTCACGACGTCTCACGCCGCGCCAGGGCAGCCGATCGCCGGTGGCTCAGCGACGTCGTGGAGATCCTTCGTGCGAACGGCGTCACCCTCGATGACACCGTCTCCGGCCTTGTCGCCGAGGCGACCGAAGCGGCGGCCTTGCGCGACGTGCTCGCGTCGCCCCGCGTCGCCCACTTGGCCGGACTGAGCGACCCCGAGTTGTGCACATCGTCCGAGGCCTTCTTTGTCACCTCGGATCCAATACGGGCCCGCTTCAGCTCCTGGTACGAGATGTTTCCCCGCTCGTCGGCGCCGACGCCGCTGCGACATGGAAATTTCGACGACGTGATCGCGAGACTCGAGTACGTCGAGTCGATGGGGTTTGACGTTTTGTATCTTCCGCCCATTCATCCCATCGGGCGTACGGGAAGAAAAGGACGAAACGGCTCGACGACCTGTGACGAGGGCGACCCTGGAAGCCCGTGGGCGATCGGGGCCGCCGAAGGCGGGCACACGTCCGTTCACCCCGAACTGGGATCGCTTGAGGACTTTGGCCGCCTCGTCAGCGAAGCGAAGGATCGCGGGATCAACGTGTCCATAGATTTGGCGTTCCAAGCGTCACCTGACCACCCGTGGGTGCAGCAGCACCCCGATTGGTTCTTTCATCTTCCTAACGGCACTATCCGCTACGCGGAGAATCCGCCCAAGAAATACGAGGACATCTATCCCTTGCACTTCGAGGGACTCGACTGGCGGGCCCTCTGGCACGAACTCCTCGAAGTAGCGCAGTTCTGGATCGCCCAAGGCGTCACCATCTTCCGCGTGGACAATCCGCACACGAAGCCATTCGCCTTTTGGGAGTGGCTCCTCGCATCCGTGAAAGCCGAGCACCCCGAGGTCATCTTTCTCTCCGAGGCTTTCACGAGGCCACGCGTCATGGAGCAACTCGCCAAGATCGGCTTCACTCAGTCCTACACGTACTTCACCTGGCGTAGCACGAAATGGGAGATCGAGTCGTACATGAGAGAACTAACGCGCTCCCCCGTTGCCGACTACTTCAGACCGAACTTCTGGCCGAATACTCCCGACATCTTGAGCGAGGAGCTGCAGCGAGGAGGCCGGGCGGCGTTCCTCTCGCGATTCGTGCTGGCGGCCACCCTCAGCTCGAACTACGGCATCTACGGACCCCCCTTTGAGCTTCAAGAGCACCTGCCCCGCGCCATCGGTTCCGAGGAGTACCTGTTGTCGGAGAAGTACGAGATTCGCTCGTGGGATCTCGACAGTTCGCGCAGTCTGTCCGCTTTCATTGCCGTCGTCAATCAGATCCGCCACGAACATCCGGCGCTGCAGTTCAACGACGCGCTGACCTTTCACCCGGTGGACAACGACCAGATCATCGCCTACTCCAAAGAGCGCGCCACGAACGACGGGCACGACATTGTGCTGGCCGTCGTAAGCCTGGATCACGCCTATCCCCAAGCTGGTTGGATCTCGCTGGACATGGCGGCCCTCGGGATCGACCCGGGCGCGTCCTTCGTAGTGCATGACCTCTTAACTGACGCGCGCTACACGTGGAGTGGATCGCAGAATTTCGTCAAGCTCGACCCTGAGCGCGTGCCGTGCCATATTTTCGCCGTCGAGCGGAACGCCAAAAGATCGGTGATGTGATGGCCATCGACGTACGTGACGACGCCGCATCGAATAATGACGGAATCCGCCACGACGTGGACCCCCAGCACGGCGTCGAACGAACCGACGAAACGCTGGACGCCCAGCCGCGAGGGGGTTGGTACAAGGACGCGGTGATCTACGAGATCCACGTGCGGGCCTTCCATGACGGCAACGGCGATGGTGTTGGTGACTTCAAGGGTCTCATCGAGAAGCTGGACTACCTCCAAGCTCTCGGCGTGACGGCGCTCTGGCTCCTGCCCTTCTATCCGTCACCGTTGCGCGATGACGGCTATGACATCTCGGACTACAAACAGATCCACTCGTCGTACGGAACCCTCCGCGACTTTCGTACGTTCCTTCGCGAGGCCCATCGTCGAGGGATGCGAGTCATCACCGAGCTCGTACTCGCCCACACCTCCGACGAGCATCCCTGGTTTCAGCGGGCTCGCTTGTCAAGGCCGGGAACGAATTATCGCGACTTCTACACCTGGAGCGACACGCCCACAAAATTCTCCGAGGCGCGGATCATCTTCACGGACTCTGAGACGTCGAACTGGACCTGGGACCCCGAGGCGAAGGCGAATTACTGGCATCGCTTCTACTCCCATCAGCCGAGCCTCAACTACGACAATCCGTCCGTACGCCAGTCGATGCTGGACGTCGTGGACTTTTGGCTCTCCATGGGCGTTGACGGTCTACGACTGGACGCCGTGCCCTACCTCTACGCGCGCGAGGGCACGACCTCAGAGAACTTGCCCGAGACATTCGCCTTCTTACGCCAGTTGCGCGCCCACGTCGACAAGCGCTTCGACGACCGGATGATCCTCGCTGAAGCCAACCAGTGGCCCGAAGACGCGGTGCGCTACATGGGCAACGGTGACATGTGCCACATGGCTTTTCACTTCCCCCTCATGCCGCGCATGTTCATGGCTGCGCGCCAAGAAGACCGCTTTCCCATGGTGGACATCCTGATGGAGACCCCCACTACCCCACCCGAGTGCCAGTGGGCGCTGTTCTTGAGGAACCACGACGAGCTCACTCTCGAAATGGTGACCGACGAAGAGCGTGACTATATGTATCGGGTCTACGCCCAGGACCCCCAGGCGCGCATCAATGTCGGCATACGCCGTCGACTGGCGCCTCTACTCGGCAACGACCGAACCCTCATCGAAATGATGAACGGACTGCTCTTCTCCATGCCCGGCACACCCATCATCTACTACGGCGACGAGATCGGAATGGGCGACAACATTTATCTGGGTGACCGAAACGCGGTGCGAACTCCCATGCAATGGGACAGCGATCGCAACGCTGGATTCTCTGACGCCAATCCCCAACGCCTGTATCTGCCGACGATCATTGATCCCGAATACCACTACCAGGCCGTCAATGTCGAGGCCCAGCAGCAGAATCCGAACTCTTTGCTGTGGTGGATGAGGCGCCTGGTCGCGCTGCGCCAGCGCTATCGCGCCTTCGGTCGAGGGACCCTCGACATCCTGCGTCCGGAGAATCGCAAGATCTTCAGCTTCATTCGCCGTTACAACGAACAGCGGATCCTCTGCGTCTTCAATCTCTCTCGATACGTCCAGTGCGCCGAGCTGGACCTATCTGAGTTCCGCGGCGCGATGCCCGTCGAACTCTTTGGCAATCAGGAGTTCCCGCCCATCGGGGAGCTGCCGTACTTCATCACCCTTGGGCCTCACGGCTTCTACTGGTTCTTGCTCGAGTCCGAATCTTCCGACGCCGCACCGCCGCGGACCACGTTCGAAGTCGCTGGAGAGTGGGACGACCTCTTCACTGGCGTCGCGCTGCGACGCTGTGAGAACTTTCTGCGCACGTACCTCGCCCAACGACGCTGGTTCGCCCAAAAGGCCCGGACCATCACCTCGGTGACGCTCATGGACCACATTCCTGTGCCGCCCGTGGGCGCGAGCGCGGCCGTCCGACGAAACGCGCCTCCCCTCGCGCAGCTGCTTATCGTTAACGTTGAACTCGATCATGGGAGTCCCGAGCGCTACGCGCTCCCCCTCGCCTACCTCGACGGCGACGAGGCCGAGGCATTCGCGAAGTGGCACGCCGAGGGAGTCGTCGCCGGGCTTCGATCCGCCGGGCGCGACGGCGTCCTTCTCGACGCCACATACTCGGCCGGCTTTGTTCGCGCCATGGCCGACCTGCTGGCGCGACGACGCACGCTCACCGGCACCAACGGACGATTGGTCGGAGTGGCGACCGCGTCCTTACGTGACTTCGACGACTGCATTGGCGAGGACTGCCCCATCACCACGTTGTCAGCGGAGCAATCCAACAGCTCGGTGCTCCTGGGTGATACGGCGATCTTCAAGTTCATCCGCCGTTTTGAAGAGGGTGTGAATCCCGAGGTGGAAATCGGTCGTTTCCTCACAGAGCAGGCCCACTTCCCCTACTCCCCCCGCGTTGGCGGCAACATCGACTATCACGCCAACGCGCACACGTCGACACCCGCGACGGTCGCGATCCTCGAAGAGTTCGTTCCTCACGAGGAAGACGGCTGGCGCTACGTGGTTGACGCGCTCGCCCACGGACTCGAAGAAGCCATCGCCCACCGCAACGACCCCGAGCTGGATGTGACTCCCCCTCACAGCCTTCTGCACCTGGACCCCGAAGAGCTCGGACCGGGCCATCCCCTCGTCGGCGTCCACCTCGAGTGGGCCTCATTGCTCGGTCAGCGCACCGCGGAGCTTCACGCGCAACTCACCTCGGACTCGCACGACCCCGATTTTGCGCCCGAGCCCTTGACGGCGCTGGATCGCCAGTCGCTATACCACGGCGCCCGCAGCCTCACCCGCCAGGTATTTCACGAAGTGCGTTCACTAGAGATCATCTCGCCCAACGTGGCCAAGGTGCTCACGCGCGAACAAGAAGTGCTGGAACGCCTTCGTCGCCTCACGACCCTAACCAGCGAGGCGTCAAAGGTCCGCTGTCACGGCGACTTTCATCTCGGTCAAGTTCTCTGGACTGGAAAGGATTTCGCCATCATTGACTTCGAGGGAGAACCCTTTCGCTCGCTCAGTCGGCGTCGCCTCAAGCGACCCGCCGTGGTCGATCTCGCGGGAATGATACGTTCCTTGCACTACGCCAGTCGAGCGGCCGCCCTTCGCCTGACGCGGGACCTCGGCATGGTGATGCAGGAGGGCGAAATCGAGAAGCTCGACGCGTGGCTAACCTTCTGGCATCGCTGGGTGTCGGGTACGTTCCTGACGTCGTATCTCGCGACGGCGGGCAACGCTAGCTATCTGCCGTCGAACCACGATGATCTGAGTGCGCTCTTGGACTTCTTCTTGCTGGAAAAGGCGGTATACGAGTTGAGCTACGAGGCGAACATGCGTCCGACGTGGGTCGACATCCCCGCCCGCGGCCTCCTCGACATGCTCGAGACGGCGCCGTGAGGCGGCACCATCGCGACGAGCAGCAACTTCACGAACTGGCGACGCTCTATGGCGTCAACACCTCATACCTCGGAAAGGATGGCGACGTCCACGACGCGGAGCCGGAGGTCATCTTCTCGATCTTGCGCGCACTGGACGTCCCCATCGCGCGACCCAGGGACGCGGGCTCGGCTCTGCGGGCTCGCAAACTCGATATCGCTCAACGCAT
The DNA here is from genome assembly GCA_050701895.1 of Acidimicrobiales bacterium. Taxonomy (GTDB): domain Bacteria; phylum Actinomycetota; class Acidimicrobiia; order Acidimicrobiales; family RAAP-2; genus RAAP-2. Next base: position 33,244 of record JBOGFT010000022.1, on the reverse strand, counting down.
CGTCGAGCCGGTGATCGTCCTCGGTGACAACCAGCCCACCGAGATGCTCGTCTCGCTACCCCAAGGCGTCGAAGCGAACACCCTGTGGCTCACCTTTGAGTTCGAGGACGGAACGACGCGCCACGACCGACTCGCGGAGAGCCCATCGACGTTCCATTCGACGATCGATATCGAGAACCGGCGCTTCCATCAGTTTCGCGTCCAACTCTCCAAACACGGCGTCAACGTGCCCTTTGGATACCACACCCTCACGGTGGAGGCGGGTACGCCGGGACGCTCGAACACGTCCGCGAACGCGCTACTCGTTTGTGCTCCGCACTGTCCCCGCCCGTCGCGGGGATGGGGCGTATTCATGCCACTGCACGCCCTTCGAACCGAGCACGACTGGGGTGTCGGCAGCTACCGCGACCTGGCCCACCTCGGTCAGTGGGCTCAGGCTCAGGGCGCCTCCATGATGGGCGCCCTGCCTCTCTATCCCACCTACCTTGATCCACCCATCGACCCGAGTCCCTATCGACCGGTGAGCCGCCTCGCCTACAACGAGATCTACATCGACCCTGAGTCCGTTCCCGAATTCGAGCTCTCGATCAGCGCACGCGAGGCCAGGAATGCCACCAGCTTTCGCTTTCGACTGCTTGCGGCGCGTGACGCGTCTAGCGTTGAGTACGAAGTGGTCGCACGACTGCGCCGACAGATCCTCGAACCGATGGCCGAATCGCTCCTGCGCACCACCTCGCGCCGGCGTCAAGAGTTTGACTTCTTCCTCGCTAAACACCCTGAACTCGTGGCGTACGGCGAGTTCCGGGCGGCGGTCGAGCGAGGAGGTCGACGCGACCTGTCGCCTTCGTCCCCACGGACGGGCGGCTCTCGCACCGGCGATCCGATAGCCCACTACCACGCGTACTGCCAGTGGGTCGCCGCCCAACAGTTGAGCGCAGCCGCGACGTCCCTGCCGCTCTACGCCGACCTTCCCGTGGGCGTGCACCCGCAAGGATTCGACCCCTACTGGTCGCCAGCGTCCTTCCTCTCGGGGGTCTCGGGGGGATCGCCGCCGGATTTGTTCTTCGCTGAGGGCCAGAACTGGGCATTCCCTCCCCTGCATCCAGAAAGGATTCGCGACGACCGGTATCGCTACTTGAGGGAGGTCTTCGCCCGAGCCTTTCTCCACGCGTCCTACGTGCGCATCGATCACGTCATGGGTCTACAGCGCCTGTACGTAATTCCTGAGGGCTACGAGGCAACCCAAGGTGCCTACCTGTCCTACAGCGCTGACGAACTTCATGCCCTCGTGTCGCTCGAGGCGTACCGCGTCGGCGCGAGCGTGGTGGGCGAAGATCTCGGCACCCTTCCCGAGGGGGTCCACGAGCGCATGGCGCGTGACGGCATGTTGCGTTCCTGGGTCTTCGAGTTCAAGTCCACGCTGGACGATCCCCTCCCGAATCCCCCAAGTGACGTGCTGGCCGGCCTGTCGACCCACGACACGCCGCGGTTCACGTCGTTCCTGTGGGGTCACGACATCGATGAATCTGAGAAACTCGGACACATCACTCCCAAAGAAGCCGACGACAAGCGCGCCAGTCGCACTTTGTATCGCGAAGCGCTCTTTGGCGCCTTGGACATTCCCGTCCTGAGTGAGCCGCAGCTCAGCGAAGCGGCCCTCGAAGGGTGCACCGCGCACGTAAGCGCCAGTGATGCGCTGCTGGTGCTCATCGATCTCCAAGAGCTCGCCGGTGAGAACGAACCGCAGAACCGCCCGGGGACGACGACGGGAAACTGGCGTCAGCGAAGCGCCCTCACCCTTGAGGAGCTCCGCGCCGCGCCGACGATCGCCGCCGAGCTCGAGTCCATCAACAAACTGCGACGAGGTGTCGCGTGACGAATGAATACGACCGCTCACCACGCCTGAGCGCCGACGATCTCTACTGGTTCAACGAAGGCACCCACCGGACGTTGGCGACGAAACTAGGCGCGCACTTCACCTCGGAAATGGGAACGTCGTTCGCCCTCTGGGCGCCGAACGCTCAGACTGTCGCGGTCATGGGAGACTTCAACTACTGGAATCCCACGAATCGAATGCTCTCCTCGCGCGAGTCGTCGGGGATTTGGGAGGGCGTCGTTCCTGAGGCCAAGCTCGGCGACGTCTATAAATACGTCATCACCGCAGCGAACGGTACGCCACTGGAAAAGGCCGACCCCTTCGCACTCTGCGCTGAAGCGCCGCCGCGCACGGGTTCGGTGATCTGGGACCTCTCGTACCAGTGGCGAGACGCGCAGTGGATGAGCCAGCGAGGCCAGCGCATCGCCCTGGACGCCCCGGTCTCGGTCTACGAGGTGCACCTGGGAAGCTGGCGCCGCGATCCCAACGATCCCGGTCGGCATTTCGGGTATCGCGACATCGCCGCGCCGCTCATCGAGCACGTCACCGGATGCGGGTTCACTCACGTCGAGTTTCTGCCCCTGATGGAGCACCCCTTCTACGGCTCGTGGGGCTATCAAACGACGGGATTCTTCGCGCCAACCCGTCGCTACGGTGACCCGCAAGATCTCATGGCGCTGATCGATCAGCTGCACCAAGCGGGAATCGGCGTGATTTTGGACTGGGTGCCGTCACACTTCCCCGGCGACACGTTCTCCCTCGCGTCCTTTGACGGCACGCATCTCTTCGAGCACGAGGATCTTCGCCTGGGCTTTCACCCCGACTGGAAGAGCCTGATCTTCAACTACGGTCGACACGAGGTGCGAAGCTTCCTGGCCTCCTCCGCCGAACACTGGTTGAGCGCGTACCACGTGGACGCCATTCGAGTAGACGCAGTGGCCTCGATGCTGTACCGCGACTACTCGCGCCTACCGGGCCAGTGGCTCCCCAACGCCTTCGGGGGTCGCGAGAACCTAGAAGCCATCGAGTTCCTGCGACAGCTCAACGTCGGCATCTATGAAGATCATCCCGACGTGCAGGTCATCGCCGAAGAGTCCACCGCCTTTCCCGGAGTCACCCGACCGGTTCACATGGGCGGAATCGGCTTCGGCCTGAAATGGGACATGGGCTGGATGCACGACACCTTGGACTACCTCGCCCGAGACCCGCTGTACCGCCGCCACCACCACGGCGAGCTCACCTTTCGCAGTGTCTACGCCTTCAGCGAGAACTTCATGCTGCCCCTCTCTCATGACGAGGTGGTCCACGGCAAGGGCTCGCTGCTCAACAAGATGCCCGGTGACGAGTGGCAACGCTTCGCGAACCTTCGACTGCTGTTCGGCTACCAGTTCGCCCAACCCGGGAAGAAGCTGCTCTTCATGGGCGGCGAGTTCGCCCAGGGGCGTGAGTGGGATCACGAGTCCTCACTCGACTGGTCGCTGCTCGAGTACCCCAAGCACCTGGGCATATTGCGCTGGGTTTCCGACCTCAACCGCCTCTACCGTGGCGTCCCCGCGCTGCACGAGCGCGACTGCGACCCGAGGGGCTTCACCTGGACCCAGCCCAGCGACGCGGAGACCAGCCTGCTCAGCTTTCTGCGATTCGCGCACGATCGTTCGCCGGTGCTGGTGGTGTGCAACTTCACTCCGGTGCCGCGTTACAACTCCCTCGCCGGCGTGCCGGTAGGAGGCTACTGGAGGGAGCTCCTCAACAGCGACGCCGAGGTGTACGGCGGAAGCGGGGTGGGGAATCTCGGCGGCACTGAAGCGCACCCCGTCCCCGCCCACGGCATGCCGCGCACGCTGACTCTGACCGTCCCGCCGCTTGGTTGTCTGTTCCTGGCCCCGGAATGACCTCCTATCACCGGACCCTCGGGTCTCGTCCCCTCGACGCGGCCACCACGGAGTTCCGGGTGTGGGCCCCCAACCACGAGCGCGTCGCCCTGCTGCTCAGCGACACCAACTCCTGCTGTGAGCTCGAGCGCGACGCCGACGGCTACTTCTCGACCGTCGCCAGCGACGCGCCCGCGGGTACGAGGTATCGCTACCTCGTTGGCGATGAGCGCTACGCTGACCCGGCGTCGCGTTCCCAGCCCGACGGGGTTCACGGACCCTCACAGGTGGTGGATCTCGCCGCGCACCGTTGGAACGACGGGGCCTACAGCCAGCGTCCACTCTGGGACCACGTCATCTATGAGTTGCACGTCGGCACGTACAGCCTCGCGGGCACCTTCGCGGGCGCCCTTGAGTATCTCGACTCACTCATCGAGCTCGGCGTCAGTGCCGTGCAGATCATGCCGGTGGCCCAGTTTCCCGGCGCGCGAAACTGGGGCTACGACGGCGTCTTTCCCTTCGCCGTCCAAAACTCCTACGGCGGTCCACTGGCCCTGCAGCACTTCGTGGACGTGTGCCACCAACGCGGGCTGGCCGTGATTCTGGACGTGGTGTACAACCACTTAGGCCCCGAGGGAAATATCCTTGGACGCTTTGGACCGTACTTCAGTGACCGCTACCGCACGCCGTGGGGCGACGCCATCAACTTCGACGGTGAGGACTCAGACGAGGTGCGCGACTACTTCTGGTGCAACGCGCGTCAGTGGTTCGAGGACTTTCACGTCGACGCCCTACGCCTAGACGCGATTCAGTCCATCGTCGATCCCTCGGCCATCCCCTTCGTCGCCGAACTCGCTCAGCGCAGCCACAACCTGGGCGATGAGCTCGATCGACGATGCGATCTCATCGCCGAAAGCGCGGCTAACGACCCGCGCGTCGTCACCCCTCGTGAGGACAATGGTCTGAGCATGGACGCTCAGTGGAATGACGACTTTCATCACGCCCTGCACGTCGCGCTCACCGGCGAGCGCACCGGCTACTACGTTGACTATTGCGGCGTCGACGATCTCGCCCGCGCGCTGGATGAAGGGTTCGCCCTACAGGGCACAGAGTCTCCCTTTCGCCACCGACGCCACGGGGCGCCATCGGGCCACCTACCGCCCGATCGCTTCGTTGTCTTCTCTCAGAACCATGACCAGATCGGGAATCGAGCGCTGGGCGACCGATTGACCACCCTGCTGCTGCCTGAACAGGTCCGCCTGGCCGCAGCTCTGGTGATTCTCAGCCCGAACATTCCGTTGCTCTTCATGGGTGAGGAGTACGGCGAGCGATCACCGTTCCCCTACTTCGTCGATCTCAGCGATCCGACTCTCATCGAGGCGGTGCGCGCCGGTCGCGCCCGTGATTTCCAAGAGGTCGCCGGCGCCAATCGGCTCCTCGATCCCTCCGACGCGACCACGTTCGACATGGCGCGGCTCGATCACTCGCTCCGCGATCAACCCGACAATCGCGCGTTGTTCGAGTACTACGAAGAACTCATCGAGATACGTCGTTCGACTCCGGCGCTTCGTCGTTCGTCACGGTCACAGGCGCGAGCCTGGGCGAACGGGAATGTCGTCACTCTCGCCCGGTCTCACGATGAGGGCGATGTGGTCGCCTTTTTCAACGTCGGGGCGTCGACGGAAGAGGCGAACTTGCCTGCGAATGGTCACTGGAAAATCCTGCTCGCGTCGACACCGTCGTTTGAGTCGCCTACGACCTTCGCTCTTGACCCCTGGAGCTTTTGCGTCTTTCGCTCGGCGGCGACGCGATGAGGGTCTGGCCCGGTAGCCCCCATCCACTTGGCGCCACCTGGGACGGCGAGGGGGTCAACTTCTCACTCTTCTCCGAGCACGCCACCGGGGTGCAACTCTTATTCTTTGACGACGAGGTGTCGAGGGAGCCAACCGCAACCATCAATCTCAGCGAACGCACCGACTACATCTGGCACGCCTATCTACCCGACGCGCGCCCCGGCACCCTGTACGGATACAAGGTGAACGGCCCCTACGAGCCAACGCAGGGCCATCGATTCAACCCGAGCAAGTTGCTCATCGATCCGTACGCTAAGGCGGTGAGCGGGCCGATCCGCTGGAGCGACGAACTCTACGGCTACGTGGTCGGCGACGAGCGTGCGGACCTCAGTTTCGATACTCGCGATTCGGCGGGTGCCATGCCCAAGTCCATCGTGATCGACCCCGCCTTCACCTGGCAGGACGACCGAGCGCCGAACACTCCCTGGCATCAGACGGTCATCTATGAAGCGCACGTGCGGGGTATGACCAAGAGCCACCCCGCCGTGGCGCCGAATCTGCGCGGAACATACCTAGGGCTCGCGTCTGATCCGATCATTGACCACCTTCTCGGTCTCGGGGTGACCGCCATCGAACTGATGCCCGTGCACCAGTTCGCGTCCGAACGTCACCTGGTTGAACAGGGACTTACCAACTATTGGGGATACAACTCGATCGGCTTCTTCGCGCCGCACGTGGGGTACGCCAGCGTCTCCGACCAGCAGGTGAGCGAATTCAAGTCGATGGTTCGCACGTTCCACCGCGCGGGCATCGAGGTCATCTTGGACGTGGTGTACAACCACACGGCCGAAGGCAACCAGCTCGGCCCCACCCTGTCCCTACGCGGCGTCGACAACTCGGTGTACTACCGCCTCATGCCCAACGATCCGCGGCACTACCTCGACTACACCGGGACGGGCAACAGTCTCAATACCTTGCACCCACGCACCATGGGGCTCGTCACCGACAGCCTGCGCTACTGGGTGAGCGACATGCACGTCGACGGCTTTCGTTTCGACTTGGCTCCCGTCCTCGTGCGCAACGTCGCGGCCGAGCAACCGAGCGCCTTCTTCGAGATCATCCAACAAGACCCCATCCTCTCCACCGTGAAGCTCATCGCCGAGCCCTGGGACGCGAGCCCCGACGGGTTTCAACTCGGGCGATTCCCTCCCGGCTGGTCGGAGTGGAACGGGGCCCATCGCGACTGTGTGCGCAAGTTCTGGCGCGGCGACCCGGGCCAGGTACCCGAACTAGCGTCACGCCTGACGGGCTCGAGCGACATCTTTGAGCCCTCTGGGCGAAAAACGTACGCGAGCATCAATTTTGTCACCTGCCACGACGGCTTCACCCTCACCGATCTGGTGTCCTACGAGCACAAGCTCAATCTGGCCAACGGCGAAAACAATCGAGACGGCACCAACGACAACTACAGCCGAAACTGGGGGGCGGAGGGCCCCACCGAGTCGGTGCGCATCCTGCGCGCTCGCGAGCGCATGAAGCGCAACTTCCTGGCTACCTTGCTCTTCTCCCAGGGCGTGCCCATGCTGCTCGGCGGTGACGAGATGGGTCGGAGCCAAGACGGCAACAACAACGCCTACTGCCAGGACAATCACACCAGTTGGTTCAATTGGGACACCAGCGAGGCCGACCAAGAATTGCGTGCTTTCGTACGCGACTTGATCCACATCTCGACGAATAACCCGATCTTGCGACGACGCGCGTTCTTCACGGGCGATCCGGTCGCCGGGTACGAGACCAAGGACGTGACCTGGGTGCGCGCCGACGGCAAGGAGATGACCGACAACGACTGGAAGAATCCGAGCATCCAGAGCGTGGGCATGCTGCTCTTCGGGCCCGCGGCTGACGAGTTGGACAGCCGCGGACGCTCCAGCGCCGCCGAGTCCGTCCTGTTCTTGCTCAACGCCTCGTCCAAGTCGTTCACCTTCACGCTGCCGAGCATGGAGCTTCCGGGTGTGTGGGAGGAGGTACTCAATACGGCTCGCCCCGGTCCTTGGGCGCGACCCGTGCGAACGGAGGCCGTGAACCTCAGCGCTCACTCGAGCGCGCTGCTGCGCCACACCGAACGGCCCCAGCAGTGAGAGGCCCGCGTCCACTGGGCTCCACGTACCGTCTGCAACTCGCCGGCGTGGGATTTGTTGGAGCGCAAAAGCTGGTGGGGTATCTCGATGATCTGGGTATCGAGACGTTGTACCTCTCGCCGATCCTGGAAGCCGTCCCAGGAAGTACCCACGGGTACGACGTCGTCAATCCAACGCGCTTGGATCCGTCGCTCGGCACGCCCGCGGAATTCGAGTCGCTCCTCGTGGAGTTGGACGCCCATCAGATGCGAGTGCTTCTCGACATCGTCCCAAACCACATGGCCTGCCACGAGAGCAACGCCTGGTGGTGGGACGTGCTTCGACTCGGCCAGGGCTCAACCTCTGCACCGATCTTCGACATCGACTGGTCGCGCCACGTCGGACGCGTGCTCGTTCCCACGCTGTCCTCTCCTTTGGCCGATCTGGTCGATTCGATCGCCTACGTAGGTGAGGGTCCCGATCGCGTCATGGACATTGACGGGCAGAGATTCCCTCTCGCACCGAGCACGCACTCCGGCAGCGACATCGGCGCGGTTCTCGCGCGCCAGCACTACCGGGCGGCCTTCTGGCGCCTCAGTAGCCACGAGGGGAACTACCGACGATTCTTCGATATCGACGGACTGATCGGCGTTCGCGTCGAGGTACTCGACGTCTTTGAGCGCACGCATGAATTCATTGCGGCTCTGAGCGACGACGACCGCGTCGCGGGGTGGCGCGTCGATCACGTTGACGGCCTCTTTGACCCCCGCGAGTATTTGGAACGACTCGACACGCTGACTCTGAATCGCCGCCAGACGCGTCCTTGCGTCCTTGTCGAGAAGATTTTGGCGCGGAGCGAAGACGTTCCCACTGCGTGGCGCGCTGATGGAACGACAGGATATGAGTTTGCGGATCTCGCGGGCGGGCTCTTCGTGAGTGACCGCGGTGCCCGTGACCTCGCGAGAAGCGCGAGCGATGTCGCGCGCGAGGCGGCCACATTCCAAGAACTCGGGCGCGAGGCGAAGCGCGAGGTTCTGCGCACATCATTTGACGCCGCTCTCGAGCGACTCGCTCGACTCTCCATGCAGTCCCTCAACGTGGCTCGCCCCGGTCACGACCTGTCGTGGTTTGACGTACGCAGCGCGCTAAGGGAGATCACCGTTGCCCTAGACGCCTATCGCACTTATCTCACCGACGCTCTCTCTGACCCCGGCGATTGCGAGAGACTTGCGCGCGCGACCAGAGATGCCGCGGCGATCCTTGCGGGAGAGGGCCGCCGAGCGGCTCAGCTCATCGGCGAAGTCCTCGGCGCATCAACCGCTGACAGCCGCCAGCTCGTACAACGATGGCAGCAACTTTGCTCAGCGGATATGGCTAAGGGAACGGAGGATACGGCGACCTACCGGTACGCCGGGCTACTCAGCCACGCCGAGGTCGGTGGCGATCCCGACCACGCGAGCTGCCAACCTGCGCAATTTCACCAGTTCGCCACAGCGCGCCTTTCGCGCCCTTCAACTCTCAACGCCACGTCCACGCACGACTCCAAACGCAGTGAAGACTCTCGAGCTCGCCTCTTCACGCTGTCCGAGGTCCCCGACGAGTGGTCCGCGCACGTGAACCGGTGGCACCGACGATACGTCACCGCCAGCGAGGAGCTCGATCCCGTTGACGAACTCCGGATGTACCAGAGTTTCGTGTGCCTGTGGCCAAGCCAGCCCGAGCGACCTCCTCGCAGCGTTGTACGAAGGATCCAGGACTACGCCGTCAAGGCGGCGCGCGAGGCGAAGCGCCACACGAGTTGGACGGACCCAGTCAGCCGGTACGAGCGCTCGTTGCGCCGCTTTGCAGCCACGCTCGCGGGCGACGAGCAATACGTCCGTGAGATGAGCCGATTCATGGCCCGCGTCTCTCCCGCCGCTATGGCGAACTCATTGGCGATGCTGGTGCTCAAGTGCGTCGCGCCGGGTGCGCCCGATTTCTACCAAGGCACCGAGCTCTTCGAGTACACGCTGACTGACCCGGACAACCGCCGCGCGATCGACTTCGCCCGCCGCCGAGCAGCGCTGTCACGACTTCCCGGACGCCATGATGCGCCCAACCGGGCGAGCGAACTTCGCGCCTTGGTCCAGAGCGGCGACCAGGGCGGGCTCAAGATGTACGTCACTCGCAACCTCTTGCATCTACGACGTCGTCATCGTGAGTTGTTCGCGCAGGGGAACTACCGAGCGCTGGCCGTGTCGGGGCCTCTCAGGAATCACGCGGTCGCTATCGCTCGCCGACTAGGCAACGACTGGGTGATCGCGAGCATTCCGCGACAAACCATCGGCATCGCGGGGCCGACTCGCTTCGCTACCGGAGCCCTCTGGCAGGGGACGACGCTCCACCTGCCCGACGATGCGCCAACTCATTTTGTCGACGTGCTGTCAGGTGCTCAGGTAAGGGCGCGTCGCGGACATCTTGAGATCTCGCAATGCCTCAAGGACGCTCCCGTGAGCGTCCTGGTCAATGTCCGGCCACCGTCTGAATGATCTCACGCAACGACTGGGTCGATTAGCCGATCCCCGCGAGTAGATCGAGCATGTCCTCGGCGTGCTCCTGCTCCACCGCGAGGATTGACTCCACCAGCCGACGGCTCGTCGGATCTCCGTCGCCTAGCCAGGCGATCATTTGTTCGTACGTTCCGATTGCCACGCGTTCGGCAACAAGGTCCTCGCGAATCATCGCGTCAAACTCCTTGTACGAGTCATGCTCCAGACGATTCCGGCACGTCAGGGTCTCGGGATTGAAGTCCGGCTCGCCGCCGAGCTGTTGGATTCGAGCGGCGATCTGGTCGGCGTGGTCTTGCGCCTCGCTCGCGTGCTCTAGAAACTCGTCGGCGGCCGATTGGGCGTTCAGTCCATCTGCGCTGAAACAGTGATTCTTGTAACGGAGCACGCAGACGAGTTCGGTTGCCAACGCCAGCTTGAGAACATCGAGAACTCGATCGTAATCGACACCAGACGCGTCGATTACGGGGCCCTTATCAATATTCATGCGGACTCGCTCGCGCAGAGTCTTCACGTCCGTCAAAAACTCCTCCATGAACTCGCCCTTTCCTGCCTCAGTGGGAGCTGTTGCTAGCGGCTTGTGCGCCCACGCCTCTCCTTGGCGCTGCCGTCACGCGCAGGTGACGGCATCAGTTGTCGTCACCCATCGTTTTCCGCGTTGTTGCCTCCGACGGCCTCCTCGTCGCCCTCGTTCTCATTGCCTCCTACAGCCTCTTCGTCGCCCTCGTTCTCATTGCCTCCTATCGACTCACGATCGACGAGTTCGCCACTACGCACCGCGTCGATAATGATCACTTGGTCCGCCGTGGTCTCGACATCAATGACCTCAATGACTTCCGTCGCTGTTTCCATGATGCACCTTTCAATGGATAATCATTCGCACTGGTCGGCTCCGACCACTGGTAACTCACTCCGCCTTTAGTATCCGTTCAGAGCAGCCTGGTGTCAAGCCCTTTTTTTGGACCTGACGGGATCGACCTCGATATTTCATTAGTCGTAAAGATATGAATAAGAAATGACCGCGTGACGTCGCGGTGAATGTTGGCCCGCGAGCCACGCCAGCGCCAGCACAGAGCAGACTCCTAAAGGGCGCATAGCGAAACCCGTCGTCCAAGCCCACAGAACTTTCTCATACGGGCACCGCACGGTTGAAGGCGGCACCTTGTCAAGATTGATCCGCGGGTAATTACCTTAATTGACAGGTTATTGACATAAGTGCCGCGCAGGATCGGGACTATTTCTCCTCGCCACACGGGTGAATCGCTGACCACCGTGGGTGGTTCATTTGGGAGTAAATGACAGGTCATTTGGAACTAAATGATCTTCACACCAACCACTGCGCATGCCGTGACGTGCACTCATTAGTTTCACAGGCACTCTCGTTGAGTGTGACGTGCACATTTTTTTAAAATGGAAGTGCTGGCGATCGCCGCCAGTGGCTGGGCATGTTGTCAGGAGGCGCCATGATAACTCTGGGCGTAGTTCTTCTTCTTGGATTCCTTTTCGGCATTCCCATTCTTTGGACCCTTGGAGTGCTTTTGCTCTTGGTCGGAATAGTTCTTTGGGTCCTTGGCTCGATTGGGCGAGCAGTGGGAGGACGCCGACACTATTACTAGGTCGCGTCCTAGGCTGCACCCATTCGATGCCTTCCAAAATCTCCCGAGCAATGCTTTGAAGGGCGAGCACGCGAATGGGAGAGTCGCGCGCGCTCGGTTGGGTCACTTTTAAATGACGCGTCCAAGACGGTGCCCAACGAAGTGGTAGTGATCTTGAAGCACGAGTCGACTCAGTCGTCAGTTACGAAACTGGAGACGTACTAAGAATGACGCCAAATTCCCCGTAGGCACCCAGACGCTAGCTAAGGACATCGAAGCCTGCGCTTAGCCGGCGACACCGCCGCCACGCTGCCGCGCTCCCGCGCGCATGGTACTGCTGGTGACCCGCACGCGAACGCGCGATGGTCGTTTGCGCGCCTGCACTTCCAAACTGAGAAAATCCTCACAACGCTTCAACTCCATCACGTGCCTCACTTGTAAATCGCTGTCTTCTCACCCGCAAACAGGACTTACGTGACCAACTTCGTTGTACCCGGTCACCGTGCCATTCTTGGAGAATTCAACCTGCTGGCTTGACACGGCCATGGTCGCCGAGTACCGTGAAAGCGGTTACATTTCTGTAAGCGGTTACATTACCGCGCTGCGGAGGACGGATTAGGGGGCGTGGGTGGTCGATTCTCCACCAACGATTTACGACGTGGCAGCGCGCGCGGGCGTGTCCACGGCAACGGTGAGTCGCGCGCTCAACTCTCTTTCTTCTGTCCGCCCCGCGACTCGCGACAAGGTCCTCGCGGCGATGGAAGAGCTCAAATTTGTGCCCAACTCTGTCGCGCGGGGACTCTCCAGTGGCAAGCATTGGATTCTCGGACTCGTGTTTACGCGAGCGGTGGTCGACGAAACCGGCGCCGTCGTCGACACGGGCGTCATGGTGGTGGAGGAGGCGAGCCTTCTCTATACCGACATCGTGATTCGAGGTGCCGAGATGCGCGCGGCGGAACATGGCTACTCACTACTTCTGAGCAGCGCCGACGAGCGGCATCCGTCGGGCCTCACGTCACTGCTGAATCTCACGGGTACGGTCGATGGTCTCATTCTCCTCGACCGAGTGCTGCGCGACGACGACGTCGCGTACCTCGCCGAGCGCATTCCCATCGTGATGCTGGCCGGGCGGGGCGACTTGACGTCGGTTGTCACGGTGCGCGTCGACAACGAACAGGCCATGCGCGCCCTCGCGGAGCATCTCATCGTCGTCCATGGCCTGACCAAACTTGGTTTCGTCACCGGAGCCAATGAAAGTCCCGACAGCGTGGCGCGTGCTTCAGCGTTCCACGTAGCGGTGAATGAGTTCGGTGGCACACTCGACGAGGCTGACTTTCTTCAGAGCGATTGGACGTCGGGCGGCGGAGAAGCCGTCATGGCGCAGCGCCTCCATCGCCCCGAGCCCCTCCCCCAGGCCTTCGCGTGCGCCAACGATCAAACTGCGGTCGGAGTCATTTACGCCCTAGGCGCTGCGGGACTAAACGTCCCCGATGATCTCGTGGTCACCGGCTTCGACGACATTTCGCTGACGCGCTACTTCAATCCCTCGCTGACCACCATTCGACAGTCAGGCAGCATCCTCGGCGAGGTGGCCATTGATGCACTGGTATCGATGCTCGATGGAACGAAGAAGATTCAACGCAGCATTGTCTTGCCGACTGAGCTCGTCGTGCGACGAAGCTGCGGTTGCGCAGCGGAACCCGAGTTGCGCCCCGCGTTGAGCGGCGCTGCGCGAACCGTGGAGGCGAGCTGACGTGCGGCTGATCGTTCGACGACTCGGCCTCTACGCCGTGACGGCGTGGGTTGCCATCACTGTCAACTTCCTCCTGCCCCACTTCATGCCCGGCAATCCGATCCAGACACTGATAGGCAAGTTGCAGGACAACGTCACGCCAGCCGAGATCCGGGCTATCCGGCTGTCCTTCGGCGCGGGACTGCACGAGAACCTGCTCTCTCAGTACTTCACTTACTGGGAACAGCTCTTGCACGGCAACATGGGCATTTCGATCACCCTCTCGGCGCCGGTGAGCACGATCTTGGGATCGGCGATTCCCTGGACGGTTGGGCTCATCGGCATATCAACGATTCTGAGTTTCTTGCTCGGAACTTTCTTCGGCGCGCTCCTGGGCTGGACACGGGGTTCGCGCCTGGACTCGTTGATCCCAACCGCGACCTTCTTCCAGGCGGTGCCCTACTTTTTCTTGGGCACGGTCATGCTGCTCCTCTTCGGCAGCCACTTGCACTGGTTCCCCGAGTTGGGCGCCTACAGCCTGAACGTCACGCCGGGGTGGCACTGGAACTTCATCGCGAGTCTCCTCCGCTATGGCGCGCTCCCGGTGATATCGATCGTGCTCAGTTCAATCGCGGGCTGGATGCTCGGCATGCGCAACATGATGATCACGATGATCGCCGAGGACTTCGTGCTCATGTCCGTCGCGATGGGCCTTCCTCGACGCAAGGTGATCATGGCCGCAGCTCGCAACGCGGTCCTGCCAAGCGTGGCAAGCCTCTCCCTGGCCATAGGCCTTGTCGTCTCGGGGGCGCTGCTCGTGGAGTTGGTCTTCAACTACCCCGGGGTGGGCGATCTTCTCCTCAATGCCGTTTTGAATGAGGACTACCCGTTGATCCAGGGCATCTTCTTGGTCATCACCCTCACCGTGCTGGCCGCGAATCTGATCGCCGACTTGGCGTACTTCGCGCTCGATCCACGAACGAGAACGGCAGCAGTGCTGTGAAGTCCATGCGTCTGCCACGCTCTCCAAAGGTCCTCTTGGGCTCGGCCATCGTCGGGTTCTTCATCATCTTGACAGTTGTCGGTCCCTATGTCGCGCCCTACAACCCGAGCAACACGTCCTTTGCGCCGAATCTCACCCCCTCGGCGGCGCACTGGTTTGGCACGACGAGTCTCGGCCAGGACATCTTCTCTCAGGTGCTCGTCGGCGCGCGCGCCACCATGGTCGTTGCCCTCGTGGCTGGCCTGGTAGCAACGGTGCTTTCCGTCACTATCGGGGTCGCGGCAGGATACCTCGGAGGATTTACCGACGACGGGCTCTCACTTCTGTCGAATGTGTTCCTGGCCATACCGGGTCTTCCCCTCTTAATCGTTATCGACAGCTATCTGCCCGCGGCGAGCCGGTCCAACGAGTTCCTCATTGGACTCATCATCTCTTTGACGGGCTGGGCCTGGGGAGCGCGGGTGCTGCGCGCCCAGACCATGTCCCTACGCAATCGAGACTTCGTGGAGGCGTCTCGCATCATCGGCGAGAGTCGGCTTCGAATCATGTTCACCGAGGTGGCGCCGAATCTTCTCCCGGTGCTGGCCTCGTCACTGCTCTTCACCATTCTCTACTCCATCGGCGCCTACGTGACCCTCGCCTACATCGGCCTGACGAGTACTGACGTGTGGAATTGGGGCACGATGCTCTTTTGGGCGCAGGCCAACAACGCCCCGCTGGCCAACGAGTGGTACTGGTTCGTGCCACCGGGGATCTGCATCGCCATGGTGGGCACGGGCCTGGCGCTGCTCAATTTTGGGATCGACGAGTTCATCAACCCACGCCTTCGCGAAGCCGGGATGACCGCTCGCCTACGTCGACGTCGCGGACTACCGCGGCGTCCGCGCCTCGGTCTCACGCCCGTTGTCCGACCGGTTCGCGTCCAGGCACCGAGCCCCTCGCTCTCGACGTCAAAGTCGGTGGCCCAGTGAGTACCGACGCTCTCGAAAAGAGTGGGACGGTGCCCCGCGTCAATTCGATCGCGACGAGCGAATCCGTAGCGCCACGCGCGATGAATGGTCGAATACTCGAGGTGACCGACTTCTGCGTCGAGTACGGGTTGGGCGATGACGCGGTGCGCGCCGTTGATCACGTCGACCTGCACCTCGAGCGATCCAAGGTGCTCGGCGTAGCAGGCGAGAGTGGCTCGGGCAAGTCGACGTTGGTATACGCCATGACCAGGCTCCTGCGACCACCCGGCGTCATCACCGGTGGCGAAGTCCGCTTCAGGCTGGCGCAGGCGAATGATGGTGGCCAAGAAGTGCTCGATCTCGTGGCCGCCAGTGAGCGCGAACTCCGAAGTGTGCGCTGGTCGCAGATCTCGATTGTCTTGCAGAGTGCCCTCAACGCGCTCAATCCCGTCGTTCGCGTGGGCTCGCTGTTCGAGCAGGTCCTCAAGACCCACCGACCTGCCATGCCCAAGCGGGAGCGTCGCGATCGCTCAGTCGAACTGCTGTCGCTGGTGGGCTTGAGCGAAGATCGACTAGCGCGCTATCCTCACGAGCTCTCCGGGGGCCAGCGTCAGCGCATCATGATCGCGCTCGCGCTCACCCTCGATCCCCAACTCGTCATCATGGATGAGCCCACGACCGCGCTCGACGTCGTGACTCAGCGCGAGATCATCAACGAGCTCTTCGAACTGCGCTCTCGTTTCGGCTTTGCCATGATATTCATCACCCACGACCTTTCGCTGCTCGTAGAACTCGCGGACGAGATCGTCGTCATGTACGCCGGTCGGATCGTTGAGCGGGCGTCGGCGATGGCGCTGTACGAAGCGCCCCGCCATCCCTACACCTCGGGGCTGTTGAACTCGTTTCCCCCCATGCATGGCGCTCGCAGCGAACTCACGGGAATACCCGGGTCCCCGCCCGACCTGTCGGATCTGCCCAGCGGCTGCGTGTTTCATCCCCGCTGCCCCTACGCCTTCGAGCGTTGCTCCCGCGAGTCACCGACGCTGGCAGAAATTGACGGCACGGGTCGCTCGGTGTCGTGCTGGTTGCACTCCGGTCAGGACGGTGTTCGAGTGCCGGTTGCACTCAGCCGGATAGTGCCGGCGTCGTCAACGTTGCACAGAGGTGCGAGCACGCCTGAGGGGCAGTCGTGAGCGACGTAAAGACCCAAACGGCTCAGCTGCAGGCGCGACGCCTGACCCGGCACTTCAACGTTCGCGTGCCCGGACGTCTCTTCAACACGAAGCGCGTCGTGCGAGCGGTCGATGACGTCAGTCTCGAGTTGATGGGCGGCCAGGTCGTTGCCGTAGTCGGCGAGAGTGGCTCGGGCAAGTCAGTTCTCGCCCGCATGCTCGCGCGCATAGTGAGGCCAACCTCAGGTGAACTCGTTCTTCGAGGAACGCCCATACTCCTGAAGTCCAAGAGATCCCTCGACTACGCGTCCGAAGTGCAATTGGTGCTCCAGGATCCCTTCGCATCGATGAATCCGGTGCACCTAATTCGCCACAACCTGATACGGCCACTGCTGATCCACGGTGCCCCCAAGGATCAGGTCGAGTCCTTGGCCAAGCGGGCACTCGCCCGGGTCGCGCTCGATCCCCCAGAGCGCTTTCTTGATCGCTACCCTCACGAGCTCTCCGGCGGGCAACTTCAACGGGTGTCGATCGCGCGCGCGTTGTGCGTTGAGCCCAAGGTGCTGCTCGCCGACGAACCGATCTCGATGCTGGACGTCTCGGTTCGACTCGGCGTGCTCAATCTTCTGCGCGGTCTCTGCGACAGCGAGCAGATGGCGATTCTCTATATCACGCACGACATCGCCTCGGCGCGCTATATCGCTGACGAGATCATCGTCATGTACGCCGGGCAGGTAGTCGAGCACTCGCGCGGCACCGCCCTGGTTGACGCGCCCACCCATCCCTACACGCAGTTACTCATCGCCTCGGTGCCCGATCCCTCAGACCCGACGTCCATAGCACCAGACACCGGCTCACGCACGCAGGCGATGATCGCTGAGAAGGGATGCCGTTTCAACCCGCGTTGCCCGTACGTCATGGACATCTGTCGAACGACTGAGCCACCGGAGTTCTCGGTCGCCGAGAGCCATACGTCACGGTGCTGGCTTTACCGCGACAAGCCCGAATTCACTGTCGAAGTGGCGTTGCCAAAACGCCGGGGAGAGGAGGACATCACCAGAACATGACTCTCACCGGATAGACAACCGCAGGTCAGTCTCAGAGGCGACCCTGCGGCGGCGGTACCGCGAAGGTCCAACCGGCCTCGCGTTGTTAAGTACGGACCCACACGGTTCACACGAAACGTCGGCGAAAGCCGGCTGGACACTATCAATATAAAGGAAATCTATGTTTAAAAAAGCAGCTGCTGTCCTAACTGCGATGTCGTGCTTGACGCTTGGCCTGGTGCTGAGCGTTGGGATGAGCGCGGCGTCGGCATCAAGCCCACCTCTGGTGTTGGAGGGCAATACTGGTGTGACATTCACCAACAACTTCAACCCCTTGGACTCGAACTCTTTTGCCAGTGAGATGAAAGTTCGCTCGCTCGTCTACGAACCGCTGTTCGAGTTCGACACGATCAAGGCTGGAGTTTCGTACCCGTGGCTCGCCACGGCGTACGCGTGGTCCAACGGTGGAAAGACCCTCACATTCACGATCAGAACCGGCGTCAAGTGGAGTGACGGCTCAGCCTTCACGCCAGCTGACGTGGCCGCGACGTTCAATGGGGTGAACACCAATGCCGCCGCCAACGTCTTCGGGCTGCCCGCCTTGGCCAGTCCCGCGACGGTCTCGGGCAATACGGTCGTTTTGAACTACTCGACTCCGGAGTACTCGAACATCACCGCCATTGCCGGAAACCAGTTGATGGTGCCGTCGAGCTACTGGACGACCAACACCACGCCGGGCACCGCGACGGTGAGCAACACCCAAGCGATAGGGACGGGTCCATACGTTGCCTCGAGCTACTCATCGTCGGTGGTCGACTACACGGCCAACCCCTCGTACTGGGGCGACGCGGTGGGCAACTCGCCCGTGGCACCTGAGGTGCAAGTGCTGTCGGTGGACACCAACGCTGACGCGGCGACCGACCTTGCGGACGGGACCCTTACCTGGGCCGGTAACGACATTGCCAACGTGAACTCGATCTTCGTTGACCAGGACAAGGCGACCAACCACACGTTCTTCGCCCCCGGTAACACGGTGACCCTCGAGTTCAACGTGACCAAAGCACCGCTCAATGACCCCAAAGTTCGCGAAGCGATCAGCGTGGGCATCAACCGCCAGCAACTGGGCATCAAGGGCGAGAGCGGTTACGAGGCTCCGGCGACGTCACTCAGCGGACTGATTCTGCCGAACCAGTCTTCGTACATGGCCTCGCAGTACGCCAACGACATCAAGCCGACCAACCAACCAGCTGAAGTGAAGTCGATCTTGACGTCCGACGGGTACAAGAAGAACAAGCAGGGATTCTGGGCGAAGAAGGGCAAGGAGATCAAGTTCTCGATCCAGGACCCCATCGCTTACTCCGACTACTACGCCGACGCGCAGTTGATGTCGTCTGAGCTCAAGTCAGAGGGCATCGACGCGACCGTGGACGGCGTTCAGGCTTCGGCGTGGTACACCAACTCAGCCGACGGGAACTTCACGACCATCGAGCACTGGGGCAACGGCGGAACCGACCCGTACACCCAGTTCGACAATTGGCTGGACTTCAGCACCTCGGCGCCAGTTGGCAAGAGTGCTAACGGCGACTACGGTCGCTTCAACAGCGCGGCGGTGCAGGCGGACCTGGTGAAGTTGGCCGGGACCAACCCGACCGACACCGCGGCCGTGAAGGCGGCCTCGTTGCCGTTGGAGAAGGTTGTGGCGACAGAGCTACCCGTGATTCCGCTGCTGTACGGCGCTACCTGGTGCGAGTACAGCACCGCCAATTACAGCGGATTCCCGACGCCCACCAATCCCTACATGGACCCGGCACCGAACGACCCGGAGTTGCCGTACATCCTGACGCACATCACGGCGTCGTAGCAGATCTCTTCTACACGCGGACTGGCAAAACTCCAACCCTGCCAGTCCGCGTGTAGAAGGAATATTAGATTACGCGCGACCGATGGCCGACTCGTCGTCCGACCTCACGTCTCGTGACCCCTCTCAAGAATCGCCCAATCACTACCAGGAGAAATTCCCACCATGAGCAAATCAAGTCCTCACAACGAAAGCCCCCCTCGTTCATTTCCGCCAGGTTTTCTCTGGGGCGCGGCCACCGCCTCGTACCAAATCGAAGGAGCAGTTGGCGCTGACGGCCGCGGCCCCTCGATCTGGGACACCTTCAGCCACACGTGCGGAGCTGTCTGGAACGGTGACACGGGCGACATCGCCTGTGACCACTATCACCGCATGGATGAAGACCTCGACCTGCTGGGCGAGCTAGACGTCGCCGCGTACCGCTTCTCCATAGCGTGGCCCCGAGTTCAGCCCGCGGGCAGCGGCCCGGTGAATAAGAAGGGCCTCAACTTCTACCGACGCCTCGTGGACGGACTGCGCGCGCGCGATATCGAGCCAACCGCCACCCTCTACCACTGGGACCTGCCTCAGCCGCTCGAAGATAAGGGTGGCTGGACGGTGCGAGAGACCGCCGAGCGCTACGCCGAGTACGTGGACATCGTCGCGCGTTCCCTGGGCGGCGACGTGGAGCGGTGGATCACCTTGAATGAGCCCTGGTGTTCGTCGTGGCTCGGCTATGGGGTCGGCCGCCACGCGCCGGGGATCCGCGACATCGGGAAGGCGGCGGCGGCGAACCACCATCTCTTGCTCGCCCACGGCCTCGCGGTACCCATTCTGCGCTCGGCCATCCCCTCGGCCAAGGTCGGCATCACGCTGAACCTAGGCGACCACCAGCCCGGCTCGCAACACGAGCTTGACGTCGCCGCCGCACGGCGCGCCGACGGGAATCTGAACCGTTTGTTCCTCGACCCGGTTTTTCACGGCGAGTACCCCGAGGACATGCTCGAGCACTACAAGGACTCCAAGCCCGGATTCTCGGTGGTGCGAGAGGGCGACCTGGCGCTCATCTCCGCTCCCCTCGACTTCTTGGGCGTCAACTACTACTTCCCTTCCACCGTCGTCGACGTTTCTCGCGCCAAGGAAGCTCGCTTAGCCGGATACTTCGTCGCCACGGGCGAGCAATTCCCAGATCTGCGCGTGCGATCCCTCGAGACGCCCGGCCGCGACAAGACAGCCATGGACTGGGAGATCGAGGCGTCGGGACTGACCTCGCTTCTGATCCGCATCGGAGAGGAGTACACCACCTTGCCCATTTACATAACCGAGAACGGCGCGGCTTTTGAGGACTACGTCGACCCGAACGGGGAGGTGAAGGACCACAATCGCGTGGCCTACCTCCAAGAGCACATCTCAGCGGTTCACGACGCGATCGACGCGGGCGTCAACGTGCAGGGCTACTTCGTCTGGAGCCTGCTGGACAACTTCGAGTGGGCGCTTGGCTACTCGCGTCGCTTCGGCATCGTCTGGGTGGACTTTCCCTCTGGCGACCGGATGAAGAAGGAGAGCTTCACGTGGTATCGCGACACGATCCAGACGAACTCCGTGGAATACGCGACGTCGGTCGGGAGTCTCTAGAAATCGCCTCGGTGTTCTTCCCCTTCGCCTTCGCGAACACCGCCGGCCACGAGAGTGGCCGGCGGTTGCATCGTTGATGAGCGGCGACCAGCTGAGAAAGTCGTCGATGACCGAGGTTTTGATCCGCTAGCTGGGGAACACCGTCGCGTAGGGAATAGTCCTGGACGGCACTGACACCGAAACCAGTTCACCCCACTTGGTGAATGATGTGTGGCTCGAACCCTTCGAGGTGACGACGGACTCTTTGATCGGCAACGCCTTGGCCCCGGAGGAGATCGTCAGGGTGCTGACTTCCTTTGACGTCGTACTGGTGGCCACGGTGGTCCACTTGAGTCGGTAGCCGTTGGTCGCTTTGTCGCGCTCGGCCAAGAGCGTCGTTCCCTTCGCCACGGGCAGCAGCTTCGAGAACGACCCCGAGGTGAGGTTCTCTTTGAACGTCGAATAGGGCGACGACCCCTTCTTCATGATGATGGCTTCACGTCCCACCTTGGCCTGCTCGGCCGAGGTGAGCCCCATCAGCGTGGTGAGGCCTTTCTTAGTGCCGCTGAGGTAGGCGTCCTTCGGTGTGACGGTGATGGTGAACGACTCGGTGCCCGAGGTGTAGGTCTCAGTTCCGCTCGCGGTGCCGATGTCAGCCACGACGGAACTGCTTACCTTGTTGTCGACGGTGGTCACCATGATGTGCACTCCGCTCTCGGTGGACAGCGCCGTCTTCGTCGCAGCCAGTACCGACGCCGTCGTGGGGCTCTTGGCGGTCGCTTGGGCGACGAGGGCCGGTCCAACGACGAGCGCGCTGCAGAGTGCGGCTAGAGACAAGGTGAGTGAGATACGTCGAGAGAAGGCCATGACACGAGCCTAGGTGGGTTTCACGGGCCCACCAACGTGACCGTCGTGGCCCGTAGAGAGATCGCATCGACCTATGACTAAAAGCAACCCGAGAGATCAAAGAGGAATTGCTGCAACGTGCGAATGTCGTCGAGGAGCTCGGTTGGCGCGGACTCAAGCTTCTCGTCGCTCAGTATGCCATTCATGATGGCCATCGTTCGTAGTCCCACCTGAAGGGTGCAGAGCCACGCCCAGGCTTCGGCGTCGGTCAGATTCTGCTCTTGGAGCGTCATCACCGCCAGTTCCGCGTTCGACGCGGTCTCGCTCTGACGCGCCAAGATCGACAGCGGATCGTCGTTGTCGTTGCTCGGGTTGATTGGTGGGTTGAGCGAGAGGTTCCACTCATGCTCGGGATCCCTCTCACCCGCCAGCACGTGGGCAAAGACCTCGCGAACGATGCCGCGCCCGACGTCGTTGAGGCGTACCTCCACCTGACCGTCGCGACGACGAACGAAGAGCTTTGTCGCCACTACGTGTTGTGCTCCACGCTGGCCTGCAGCCCGGCAACCTGCAGTTTGATGCAGTACGTCTCGGCGCGATCGCGCCCGCCCGACCAGACGACGGCGCGTCCCTTGTGGTGCACAGTCAGCATCAAGGAGGTGCACTTGTTGTTGGAGTACCCGAAGATTCTCTTGAAGACCGCGACCACCACGGTCATCGGCGTCACGGGGTCGTTCCACACGACGACGTTCCAGGGGCTTTCGGCGATCACCGACACGTTGCTTTCCAGCCGCTCTTCGAGGTCGTTCTCGGTCGTGGCGTTGCGAAGTGTGTACCGCATGTGCCCCAGTCTCGCAGGCCGCCGAGCCGATTGGAAGCGTCTGAACTTACAGTGGAGAGAGCCGAAGGAGGCGCCATGGTGAGAACGAGAGGCCGCGAAGCGCTGGCGCGCCTGCGCCTGCGCTTTGGGCGCTCCATTCGAGACGCGGCGGGCCTGACGAGTGACCCACCGCCGCGATGTGACGACCCCAAGGAGGCTTTCGGAGACGTTCACGGAGTAGCGCGACTGGTGCATCGCGAACTTCCCTCAATGTTGATTGGCGGCGTCGGCTCGCTGTTCTTCCAGATGCTCCATCCCCACGCCATGGCCGGCGTCGCCGAGCACTCGCGCTACCAAGAGGACCCTCTCGCGCGAGTGCTCCGCACCGCGAACTTCATCGGAGCCACCACCTTTGGATCCCGGGCGTCCGCGCAAGTCGTGATCGACCGGGTCTTGGAGGTGCACGGGTACGTGCACGGAATCGCCGACGACGGCCAGCCCTACGACGCCAACGACTCTCACCTCCTCCTGTGGGTTCACTGCGCGGAGATCTACATGTTTTTGAACGCCTATCGCCGCTTTGGATCGCAGCGACTCACGGGCGACGAAGCCGATCACTATGTAAAGGAGATGGTGCCGCTCGCTCGCGCCCTCGGGGCCGACGATCCCCCTCAGACTGTCGCGGAGCTCAACGCGGCGCTTCTGTCGTTCCGAGGCGAACTACGCCTCAGCACCGACGGCGTCGCGGCCCGCGACTTCATTGCCTATGGCGTGATGAAGAGCCGCACGCAACGCCTCGTCTATCGACTCTTGGTACTCAGCGCGTGGTCACTCCTGCCGGCCTACGCCCAAGAACTCCTCGGAGTGCGTCAGCGCGGTTGGCGAGAACGATTCATCGTGCGACCAGCCACTCAGATCGTCTGCTACGCGATGCGCGTCGCCGTGCCACCACCGCCTCACGTGGCGATCGTGAGACCGCCATCAACGGTAACGACCTGACCGGTCACGTACGAGGCTTCCACGAGCGCCAGTATCACGTTGGCCACGTCGTCAGGCGTCCCGGTTCGGTGCAGTGGCGCCGCCCGCTCGACCGAGACGCGTACCTTGTCCCAGTCCTGAGTCCACCACGGTGTATCGATGGCACCCGGAGCAACCGCGTTCACCCGGACCTCGGGCCCGACCACTTTGGCGAGGAGCGCGGTCATGTGGTTCAGTGCCGCCTTCGAGGCGGCGTAGGGGATGGAAGAGCCAGCCGGCCGAAGTCCGGCGATGGACGACACATTGACGATCGAACCGCGCCCCGCCCGCAATGCCGCCATCGCTGCCATGCTCAACTGCCACGTGCCAAAGACGTTGACCTCAAATATCTCGCGCCATACGTCGACGCTGGCGGCCTCAAGATCGTGGTGAGGAATCACCTTGGTCATTCCCGCATTGTTCACCAAGACGTCCAGTCGACCGCAGTGGTCGACGACGTAGGCCACCAGGCGAGCGCAGTCGTCGGCACTGGAGATGTCCGCTTGCACGTAGTGAGCGTGGGGAGTGCTCTCAGCCAAGTGCTCCCCCGCCTCGACGCTGTGCGCCGAGTTGAAGACCACTATGTCGCCGCGTTCAGCGAAGCGCCGCGCGGTCGCGAGACCGATGCCGCTGGTGGAGCCGGTGATGAGGACGACGCTCACGGTTGAGTCCTGCGCAGTCGCCACGAGCCCGCCCAGTGCTGGCCTGGTTCGAGCACGACGACGTCCTTGCCACTGCGCAGCGCGTCGGGCGGGCAGGTCATCGGTTCGATCGCGACCGACGTGCGCCGATGTCCCTTCTCATTGCCATCGCCCGTATACGCCTGAAGGTAGGGGAAGTTTCGATCCGCGCTGAGTTCGACCACCCCGCCGTCGGCGTCCTCAAGCGTTGCCACGCACAGACCCGAGTCGTCGCGAATGAGGTCGGCGTAGGTCACGTCCAGCTCATGACCACTGACTGACTTGCGCGTCGAAAAGTCGAGAGCGTGTCCGGCGAGTGGCAATATCTCGCCGGTCGGCAATTGGCGATCGTCGACCGCGACGTGGGACCTGGCGGGGATCTCCAACTGAGCTCCTTCAATGGTCGGCGTGGTGACAGAAAGGTAGGGGTGGAATCCCACGCCGAAAGGCAATGGTACGCCGTCGCGATTGGTGACCGTAGTGGTAACCGTAAGGCCGAGTGACCCCAGGTGGTAGGCGACCTGGATCTCGCTAGCGAAGGGATAGTCGGGCGATGGGTGCAAGAGCAATGAGAGCACGCAACGGTTCTGATTCACCGCGTCGACGTGAAAGGGCAGCCAACGAACCAGCCCGTGGATCGCCGTCTTGTGAGCCACGTCGTCGATGCGCGGCCGCCCAGTGCGACCCGAGAAGCTCCACTCCCCTTCGCCCATGCGATTGGGCCACGGATAGAGGACCTGGCCGCGCGCGTTGGTGGCCACCTCTTCTCCGGCGAAGCCCTCCACGACGCTCACGCCGCCCTTTACGTAGGTGCGAAGGGTCGCTCCCACCTCGGTCACGACAGCACGTTGGTCGCCGTGCGCGATGGCGATCTGCTCTCCCGAGGGCAACATCAGTGTTGTACCGTCCTTTTCACTGCTAGATAACCTAGGCCAGTTAGCCTCGTTCCATGCGACTGCTTCTCACCAACGACGGCGGCGTCTTGGCCCCAGGCGTGGCGATCCTCGCGCGAAGCGTCGCGCAGTGGATCAAGGACAAGCCCGCCCATGAAGAGCGTGAAGCCATCATTGTCGCGCCGAACCGGAACTATTCGGGCACGTCGTCAGCCGTCGGCGACGTCTTCGAACGTCCGAGCGTGAAGTACCGGCGCCACCGTATTGCGGGAGCTGAGTCCATCGTCACCTACGGTCTGGAGGCCCCGCCGGCGTTGTGCGCAATCTTGGGCGCATTGGGAAGCTTCGAGTTCCAACCCGACGTGATCGTCTCGGGCATTAACGCGGGCGCCAACGTGGGGCGTAGCGTCTTGCACTCGGGCACCGTGGGCGCAGTCCTCACTGGCGCGCAACTCGGCTTGTCGGGACTCGCTGTCTCAGTCCAGTGGGGAGAGGACGTTCACTACGACACGGCAGCGCTGGTCGCCATTGAAGTACTCGACGAACTCTTCGCCGCACCTTCGCGCACACTGTTGAACCTCAACGTACCGAATCTGGCGATCCACCAACTAAAAGGCGTCCGGCGTGGTCACATCTCGACGGCTGGACTCATTAAGGCCGCAGGACCGCGGGCCGGCGGCCAATCCCTGAGTGACGAGGGCGAGCTACCTCTGCGACTCGGGGCCGCGAGCCCCGAGCTGGGCGACGTCAGTGACGAGAACGCGGACGACGATGGCGCGCTACTCGCTGCAGGCTACGCATCACTGACGCCGATTCGCGGTCCCCATGAAGTGGAAGACGTGGCGCTCGACGAGCTCATGGAAAAGGCCCTGGAGGCGATGTCTCGTCAACTCAGCATCTGAGCTACTCGTCGTTGGGACGTCGCCGCTGCTCCTTCAAGCGTCCCCGAGCCTTCTTGTCATCAACGCGACGGATCTTCGCACTCTTGGTCGGCTTGGTGGGTCGACGCGGCGTGCGTGGCGCCAGAGCCGCGACGAGCTTCTCGCCCAACTGGGTGAGGGCGGCGGAGCGGTTCTGGCCTTGCGAGCGAAATCGGCTCGCGCTTGAACGCACCACGCTTCCCAGTGAGCCGATGACTCGTTGCTTCTCCGCGTCGCTCAAGACGCTGGAGTCCTCGACCCGAAACGACGCCACGACGCGGGTGAGCGACCGATTGGCGTGCTGTCCACCGGGACCACCGGAGGTGGTCACACGAAGAGCGATCTCCTCAGCCGGTATGGTCAGTCGAGCTCGAAGGGTGATCGAGCCATCGTCGTTGGCCCTGGGACCGATCGGCACGTCCTAATGACCGCCGGGCAGGCGCACCAGGGCGAGCTGGGACGAGGCCGCCACGAGCTGACCTTCGTCATCAAAGATCTCGCACCTTTCGTCGACGAAGCCGTCCGCGACGGCGACCACCCACTGGCGCGCTCGCAGCCATTCACCCCTCGGCACGCGACGGATGTACGAAGTGAGTTGCAACGTCGGAACCCAGCCCGATGAGCCCAGGGGCATCGTCGCGGGCGGCAACGCGTCGACCGCGAAGAGGAGACTCCAGGGGTCCCACGACGCCTCACCGTCGTCGAGACGCAACCAGCCGCGCACCTCGCCGAGCGCAGAGAGTTGACCCTCCCACCAGCCAGTCGTCGCGGGGTCGAGCCGCAACTCCAGCACCCGCATGATGTTGATGTCGTCTCTGCCCGTCGACTGGCGAGAAGCTTCGCGAGGGGCGAGATCCACGACCGGCGCGCCCTGGTAGCGAACCGTGGACTCGTCACGCAGAGTTCCCAGTGTGACCAGCGACTCCAGGGTCAGTTCACCGCCTTGACTCATGGCCACGTAGACGAAGGAGACGCTGCGTCCAATTTTGCGGACCTCGACGCGCACGTCAGCGGCACCCAACTTCGGGGCGTTCACAAAGTTCGTGGCGAGGGCGTTCACGTGAACGTGCGTGGAGCCCTGTGCGCTCGCCTCGGCGAGGGCCGCGCTCGCCACGACACATTGGAGATACCCCCCGTGGGGATGATCCATGACCGAGTAGAACGGTGAGAGCGTCGCACCGTAGCGCCCCTCACCCAGTGGCTCCACCGATGCCGCATCGCGTAGCGCTGGTTTCTCGTCGGCTGATGTCATGGCGTAACTCTAACGGTGCCGCCAACGCCGACCACTAGGGTGGCCTCGCGAAGGAGGTCGCCGAGATGCCTGTGACAGACCTTCGCCTTGGCACGTTGCGACGTCGCTTTCCTTCGGGTAGCGAGGCACCGTCATGATCGCCACCACAAATGCACTCAACTGGGTCGGTAGCGGATTCAAAGAAGCACTCGCCATGGTGTGGATGACGTGGTGGGCCCTCGCACTCGGCTTCACGCTCGCAGGTGTCGTGCAAGGGATGCTGCCGCGCGACGGGCTCCGTCGAGAGCTGGGCACGGACTCGGTTCGCTCTCACGCCACGGCCTCACTGCTCGGGACACTGTCGTCGTCGTGCAGCTACGCGGCAAGTGCCATGTCTCGCGCGCTCTTTGCCCGCGGTTCGTCGTGGACCAACTCCCTGATCTTCATGGTGGCGTCCACGAACCTCGTGATCGAGCTCGGCGTCGTTCTCTTCGTGCTGCTCGGCTGGCCCTTCGTGCTGGCTCAGGTCATCGGTGGCATCGTGATGGTGGTTCTGCTCATCGGCGTGACACCTCTGATGTTTTCCAGAGCGCGAGCGGCGAGACTTGCGGCGCGCGTGGCGGACGGTGATTCGCCAAGAGGCGCGGCAACGCCGACTTCCCGGCGCCAACGTCTCGGAGTGGCGGCGCAGTACACCATGGGCGACCTCACCATGGTGCGCAAGGAGTTACTCATTGGTTTCGTCGTCGCCGGATTCCTGAGTATCCACGTGCCCGGCTCGTGGTGGAGTCACGTCTTTGTCAGCGGGCACGGCGCCTGGACCGTAATCGAGAACGCGGCTCTCGCTCCACTCGTCTCTGTTCTCGCGTTCGTCTGCTCGGTGGGCAACGTCCCGCTCGCCGCGGCGCTATGGGCGCACGGCGTGGCCTTTGGCGGCGTCATCGCGTTTCTCTTCGCCGACCTGGTCACACTGCCCCTGCTCGTGATCTATCGCCGCTACTACGGAACGGCCAGCGCCTGGCGCCTCTTCGCGCTGTTGTGGGCCACCGCCAGCGGAGCGGGACTCGCGATCGATGGCCTTTTCCACCTGACGCACTTGATACCGCAAAGCCGCCACGTGGCCGTGCTGTCAGGTCAGTTCCCCCTCGGCGCGACACTGGTGTTGAACGTCCTGGCCCTCATCGTGCTGGTGATCGTCTGGCGACTCTCGCGCAGCTCGAAACTCAACCGCGACGCGGCTACCGATCCGATCTGTGGCATGACGGTCGATCCCGCCAACGCGCCGGCGTCCGCCACGCGCAACGGCGAGACCTTCCACTTCTGCTCGCTGGGATGCCGCGACAGATTCGTCGCTCGCGACCGCCTCGAGTCGATGGGGGTCGTCGAAACGATCGATCCGGTGTGTGGGGCGCACATCGCGGGCCGCGAGATCTCCGCTGTAAGCCCTGATGGGTTGGCATACTATTTCTGCAGCGAGGGATGTCGTGACACATTCCTTCATGGGGCGACTGAAGGAACGAAGTGAGCAGACAGCACACCAGCGTGAGGGCCTATGGCATCCTCGTGCACGACAACAGCGTGCTACTGGTTCGCTCGAGCAGTCCACAGATCGTTCCTCCGCTGTGGTGGCTCCCCGGCGGCGGAATCGACTTTGGCGAGTCGCCCGAACAGACACTGCTGCGCGAGTTCCATGAAGAGACCGGCCTCGCGATCAAGGACCCCGAACTCCTGCACGTCGCGAGCGATATCCGCCGCCGCCCCAACGGTGATCGCATCCACACGGTTCGAGTCCTCTACACCGTCTCACCGGACGGCGGAGTGCTGCGCGACGAGGCCGTGGGCACGACCGACCAAGTCCACTGGTTCAAGCTAGACGAGCTTGACGACGTCAACGTGGCCGAGTACGCGGCCCGCGCCATTCAGCTCGCGCTCGAAAAGTAGATCTCGGGCATCTCGCGCTTCATGAGCTTGCCGGCGGGGTTGCGCGGCAGTGGCTCGCGGGTGAAGGCAATGCGCGAAGGGATCATGTACGCCGCCAGTCGCGACGACAGAAACGTGCGCAGGTCCTCGCTCGTGAGATCCATCCCGTCGCGCACCATGACCACGGCGGCAACTTCCTCGCCGAGGCGTTCGTGGCCCAGCCCCAAGACGGCCGCTTCATAGACGCGCGGATTCTCGTAGATCGCCGACTCCACTTGGGCTGAGTAGACATTCTCGCCCGCACGAATGATCATGTCCTTCGCTCGGTCCTCCACAAAGAGGAAGCCCTCAACGCTGACGTGGCCGAGATCCCCCGTGCGCAACCAGCCGTTCACCAGAGTGACGGCGGTCGCTTTGGGTTGGCGCCAGTACCTACGAATGAGCGTGGGCGACTTCATCCAGATCTCGCCGCTCTCGCCCGCGGGAACGGACCGCGCAGACTCATCGCGTATATCGACGTCCATGACGATCGTGGGCACGCGTCCAGTAGACGTGGGGTGAGTGACGTAGTCCTCGCCGAAGTTTTGGGGACCGTAGGCGTTCGTCTCGGTCAAGCCGTACCCAAGGCTTGGTCGACCGTGGGAGAAGTTGCGCTCGACGCGCGCCACCAGCGTCGCGGGCGCCGGGGCGCCTCCCCCGCCCACTGTGGCAAGCGACGACGTGTCATGCTTGGAAAAGTCGGGCGACTCCATGAGGTCCCACGCCTGGGTGGGCACACCGACGAAGGCCGTGACCCTGTGTCGCTCGATCAGCGCCAGCGCCCGGTCGGCATCCCAGCGGTACATCATGACGAGTTTGAAGTGCCACGCGAAGCACGACATCATCACCGGTATGCATCCGGTCACGTGAAAGAGCGGCACGATCAAGATGAAGCACGGCGCCAGTCCGCTTACCTCCTGTTGATCGTTACGGCGAAGGGTCTGGATCTGGGCACTGGAGGAGAAAGCCATGATCGTTTGGCAGATGGCCCCGTGCGTCGAGACAGCGCCCTTGGGGGATCCGGTGGTCCCCGATGTGTAAAGAATCGTCGCGTCGGTGTCGGCGTCGAGTTCGACCTCGGGCATGGCGTTGCCCTTCACCACCACGTCGGACCACGATTCGACGAGGGCCGGGAGCGATCCTTCGAGGAGGCGCACACCCAGCAGGCGCGTGCCAGTGCGCTCACAGGACCTCAGCGCGCGCTTCACCCGTTCGTCGTCGGCGATCAGCAGCGACAATTCCGAGTCGTTGATGGCGTAGTCAAGCTCCTCCTCGGTCCACCAGGCATTGAGCGACACCGAGATCGCGCCCACCGAGAGAATGGCCGCGAAGGAGATGACCCACTCGGGGTAGTTGCGCATCGCGATGCCCACGCGATCGCCCCTTTTCACGTCATAGTGATGCACGAGCGCGTGCCCCAGCGCGTCGACCTCATCCATCACCCGAGCGAACGTCCACTCCTCATCTTCGTAGACGAGGAACGTGGCCTCCACGCCGCGCGCCAGGTCGAAGAACTGACGCACGGTGGTCGGAGAGTTCATAAACACCCGCT
Organism: Acidimicrobiales bacterium; assembly: GCA_050701895.1. Lineage (GTDB taxonomy): Bacteria > Actinomycetota > Acidimicrobiia > Acidimicrobiales > RAAP-2 > RAAP-2. The sequence goes on along the minus strand of JBOGFT010000022.1, from coordinate 2,174 downwards.
GGCTGACCCCGTCGACGTCAACGGTCACGACTTCAAAGGGCTGACCGGGCGCGGCGACCTCCGCCATCGCTTCTTGATAACTGCGCACTGGCTACCTCCGAGTGGTCCGAAGCCCTATTGCCCTCGCCACCTCTCCACACTGCCAGATCACGGGGACCGTAACGAACCTCGCGCGCTCTCGGTAGATTCGCCTACATCAATCACAAACGGCCCACGGAAGGGACCAACCATGCTCGCGACAAGTTATCCCATGCTCGATGTATTCGTGTCGACGCTGTATTTCGTCCTCTTCATCTTTTGGATCATCCTCGTCTTTCACATCATGCTCGACATCTTTCGCAGTCACGACCTCGGCGGGGTCGGCAAGACGCTCTGGATCCTCGTCATGCTGGTGCTTCCGCTGATCGGGTCCCTGGTCTACGTCTTGGTGCGCGGCGGAGGGTTGCATGCGCGATCCGTCTCGACGTCGCAGATGGATCGAAAGGACTTCGAAGACTACATCCGCCAGGTGGCGAACACCAAGGAGTAGGCGGCTCGCCTCAGCGCGAGGCGCCCACCGGCGACTTGATCATCGCGGCCTTGTGGGCCATACGCTCAACGGATTCGGCGATCTTGGCCTTTACGTCGACGAGGTCGATGCGCGCCAGTTCGGCCTCTTTGGTGAGACCCTTCAGGTGCTCGATGTCCCAAAGGCTCAGTACCGGCGTCAGGACGTCGCCCAGGTACTGGCCGAGCCCGTAGATCCCTTCTTTGGCGATGCGCACGGCGTGACGGGTGAAGCTCGGTATGCCCGTGCCCGGCATCGCGAAGGTGCTCACTTGCTTGGAGACCGCGATCATCATCGCCGAAGGATCGATGGCGAAAGCCGCCAGGGTGAGGTCGCGGTAGAAGAGGTAGTGCTTGGTCTCGTCCCCGGCAATGAGAGCGAGCACGTTGCGCCCGACCTTGTCGTGCTTAGGCAGTTTCGCGCCGGTGTTGCGATGGGCGATCTGAGTCGCGCGCTCTTGAAACGAAACGTAGGCGATCAGCTCGGCGAAGGTGGACGGGTGGGGCACCTCGCCCTTTTGCATCTGTACGCGACGCCCGTCCTCCAGCAGCGTGGGGTTGATGCAGCGGCTGATGTGCACCCAGTCACGCATCACCATGGCGTGGCGATTCTCTTCCATGGTCCACTGGCACGTCCACTCGCGGATGGGGTGGCCGCGAGGTGAGTGCGCAAGGATGCTGTCGGTGTAGTACGGGAGATTGTCCTCGGTGAGAAGGTTGACGTAGATCGAGCTGCGCACGCCGTCGCCCAGGGGGTAGTCCCCCGGCGACCAGGCGCGCTCCTTGAAGTCTTCGCCCTCGCCCCAGTTGATCTGCTCGTGCGGATACCAGAGGCGCGGCGCCTCCATGTGCCGATTGAAGAGACGCTCTACGTCAGGAGAGATCTCCTCCAACAGATCAACTCGGCTCTTGGCCACTCGAGTGCTCAAATCGCGGCACCCCTTCCATTCGCATGTCGCGCTACATCCCAACCATAACCTTCCCCATCAACGCAACTCTTCACTCATGTGATCGGTCGCACAAGAGCGCTCATGTAGCCTGGTAGCCCTGTGAAACTCCTCGACGCACTCGTTCCGGTCGATTTTCGGTCATCAATACGCGGACCTTTACGTCGATTTTACGCCTGCACCCTCGTCGGATGCATTGGTTCGGGACTGACATTCTCGCTGTTCGTCATCTACCTGCACAACATTCGGGGATTCTCGCGCGTCGCGCGTCATCTCCCGAGCGGCGAATTCGTGGGTTTCAGTGAGCTCTCAGTTTCGCGCGAGCGACCCCGGACGGCCCATCAGCGGGACACGCTGGTCGTGCGCGCGCATCGCGGCCACCATCTCGCGGGGCTTAAGAAGATCGCCGCCATGCGCGAATTGGATGCAGTCGGCTATCCCACGCGAACGGTCATAACCTCCAACAACCCACTGAATACCGCGATGGTCGCCGTCAACAGCGCGCTCGGTGACTACCCCACTGACGGCATCGTGAAGTGGCGCAAGGTACTGGACTAGGAGCCTGTTGAACAACGCCGATTTCGAGCGTATGGTTGGCAACGCAAGCCCGGGATGGCTGTTCCGAAGAGTCGACGTGAAAAAGATGCGAGTCGACCACCCTGGATGGGTTTAATCCCGAAG
>JBOGFT010000021.1:0-6263 GCA_050701895.1 Acidimicrobiales bacterium | reverse complement strand
GCGGTCGGTCCTTCACCTGGGCGACCACCCCGCACTCGGGACACCCCACGTCAACGCGCTTTGACTCAAAGTGAATAACCAGTGGTTCTCGGTGAGCTCCCTCGACACCTCTCACCGTCACATCAGGTAGGTCGACGAAGCGTTCGCACATGCGGGTAGGGTCGGTTTCCACGGGGGCTCTTCCTATCTATTGGTTTAGAACTATCAACAGACTTGCAGGGCCCCCGCCTTTCTTTAGACCTTTGTTGTTACCCCGACAATGTTCCTAGACCCCGCTCAAATGCGTAGAGCCCCTTAAGGAGTGCAGATTGTCTCAGAACTTTGGCGCTGAACCGAGCCACGAGATGCGCATGGCTTCGACCCCACCGCCTCTGGCCCGGCCTAGGAGGGTCGAAAGAGAACGACGCGCGCGCTCGTTGCGGACACCGGACTCTCCTAGACGGCGCCTCATCACTCGAACGTAAGGAGATAATCATGCGACACTACTCGTTCCGTCCGACGCTCACAATGCGCGGACGTTCCTTTAACGGAATAAGGGGATGGTCCGGTAAGCCGTTGCACCCGCCGCTCACCGATGTTCCCATCGGTGCCTACGTCATTGCCGCCGCGTTCGACGTTGTCTCGTTTATCGGCGATGGCACCACCTGGCAACACGAGTTTTACCAGGCCGCCACCTTCACCTTCGTGGCCGGCGCGGTGGTGTCGCTCGGCGCAATCGTGACGGGCCTTTGGGACCGGGGACGCTCGAGCGAAGCGGGAACCCAGGCGCGACGCACGATTAACGCTCACGCGCTGCTCATGACGATTATGACCGTGTTGGTCTTCGTCGACCTGGGCCTGCGCTGGTTTCAGTGGCACTCACTGTCTGGCCCCAACTCAACGCTCCTCGCGCTCAGTCTGGCGTCGGCGTTGGTAGCCGCCGTCGGTGCCACCTATGGCGGTTCGTTGGTATTCAGTTACGGCTTCAACGTCGAGACCGGAGGCGATCATCCGGTCTGGCACCGCTCAGAGGAAGATGTGTTCCCGGGTCAAGCGCCACCCGCCCCAGTCGACACGAACGAGGCGAAGAGTAGCGAACCGAACAACGGAGGATGACGGAACAAACATAAGCGGGAGCCTCTTCAGATTAATGCGGGGCGCCCGCGAGCGACCGAGAGGTTCAGTCTTCCCTCAACTCATCTGCAGCGGCGGGGTTGCTTCGACATCGTAGACCAGCGCACCTCCATCGAGACGCACGCCGTCAGTGAGGATGTGGGGAAAGAGGCGGCCGTTGTGCATGAGGTGTTCCACATGAACGTCTTTCACGAGCACGAGGTAATCGGCGAGAAGACGGCGATGACAGCGCCACCACAGTGACTCGCTACACATCACCGTCGCTGATGTCGTCGCAGCGAGCGTTAGTAGCGCCTCGACGCCGACGCGAAAGTCCGAAGTCTCCATGTAGTCCGCGTAGGCCCGGAAGGAGACGTGGCGTAGGGCTACGTGTCTCGACCCCTCCACCGGCCGACGTCGCCCACCTAAGTTGGACATCCAGAGGTAATCGATGTTCGCGCCAGGCAGCCAGCGCTCCATCTCTTGACGTCCGAACTGGGGATTATGGCGACTGCCGGGAAACGAGCGCACGTCGACGAGGCGTTCGAGGGACGCGCCCTCAAGCAAAGCGATAAAGTCCTCCGCGGCGAGCGTGCCATGTCCCACGGTGCGCACGATCGTCGTCGCTCCTTCGCCGTTAATCACGATTCCAGCGTATGACCGTGAACCTCGATTTAGGGAACTGTTGGCGGTTTACCAAAGCCCGGCGAAACACGCCGTCACCTCTTTATTTCTAGTCAGTACTTGATAAACTCAGGGAATGTTCTCGCCCCTACTTCGCCCGCAAGACGCCGCGGGCACGCGAAGTGGCGATGCGCGAGTGCCGCTGATCTTCGTCGTGGTCGGCGGCGCATTAATCGTGGTGGGGGGATTCGTCGCGGCCGCGGGAGGTGAAGCTCCGAGTAAACATCTCTCCTGGGCCGCCGCGTACCTGGTTCTGGTGTGCGGCGTCGCGCAACTGGGACTGGGCGGAGGTCGCGCCCTCATGACGCCGCGTCAATTCGATACCAAACTCATTACCTGGCAGTTCATCACCTTCAACCTCGGTAACGCCGGGGTCCTAATAGGAACTCTGGTCGGGTTACCCGTCCTCTTGTACGTGGGAAGCGCATTTTTTCTCCTCGCGCTGGCCCTGTTCGCGCGCGACGCGCGCGGTACGCACCAGCACGGGTGGGCGTTCCTTTACTGGGCGTTCATTCTCGTTCTGGCCGTGAGCGTGCCCGCGGGCGCCGTGCTGGGTCACTGAGACCGTTCTCACGATTCCCCCGACCGTACGCGTCGGGCGACGAGACTCGTACGTCTTTGATGGAACGGTGCAAATGGGAACAGCCACGCGAGCGCGCGGTTCAAAGTCACGACGGGGTGGACGCCTTCGATAGACGACGGCGCTTAAAGCGGATTCGTGCGAGCTCGTCCACCAACAACAGCGACGTAGCGGCCCACGCCACGACGCCCACCCACAGCCACAGGTGAGCGACGCTGCTCATGAAACTCAGTCCCGATGTCTGACCGAGAGTTATTGACGCGACGGTGTACATCCCGAGAGGAAAGACCACGCTCCACAGGCGCGGTTCGTAGTCCAGCGGGTAGTGGCGCAACAGATGTCGCCATACGCCAAAGAGAACCAGGAGGGGGATCCACCACGTGCCAAAGGACCACAGGATGACCGAGAATCCGACGAGGATGGGATGCATGGTGGCCAGCAGGCCGGCCGCCACCCGATCGTGGATAGCGAGGATTCCGGCCGCGGCACGCACACTGATGGCGGTCGCCCCCATAACGATCCAATACGCCGGACCCATTTCATTCGGCGTGATATCGACCAAGAAGAGACGCAAAAAGATGATGACGCTCAAGGTTAGATAGAGCATGATCCCCGCTCCCCAGCACACCACGGCAACAATTGAAAGGTCCGCGTGCAGAAAATTCCAGGGCGAATTGGCAGCTAGTCCCGCCGCCACGATGGAGACGGACTGCGTCGCCACCACCCAAATGAGCCACGTACCGTTGATATCGCCCAATACTGGGCGTCGCGCGGCGAACATGATCGACCAGGGCAGCCCATAACTGAGGATGAGCCATAACGCGCCAGCGGCTCCCCCCAGAATCAGCGTGAGAAGAGGGTGACCACTCATCAAGAGACGCGCAGCGAGCACGTTGGTTCCCGCCGCCACGGTGAAGTACCCCATGGCGGTTTTCGGATCACCGAGAGAATGCCTCATCTCGTCGCGAAAGGCGACGGCACGTGCCACGTAGGCGAAGGCCAGTATGACAAAGGCCGCCACGGTCGCCACGAGAGTGATCCGAGAGAGCAACTGCTGGTGCAACAGATCGGCGCCCACCGAGATAATGCCGCTCGCCATGACGCAGGCAAAGTATCCAGGATCAAGGTCGGCGATCCAACCCGACAGTCCGGAACGTTTCGTGCGCGAGAGCAACTGCGAGGACTCGCTCGCCCACCGCGCGGCTCCGGTGGTCGCGTCATCGGGTCCGGACACGGTTTCACGCTAGTGCGAGAGTTCCGACGCGGTCGTGACCCCGTCGTTGCAAAAAAAGTACTTCGGGAACGGTGATACATTTCGAAAGGAGACGTTCGCGAATGCGTGGCGTCGTTTAACGGAGGCGCTCGCGATGGCCACGCAGGACCAGACTGATGAGTTTCTGGTCGGCGGAGGACTCGTTCGGGCGGCTCGCTACCTTCAACGCGGTGAAGTGTCGATCGACGGACGCGAGGTACGTCGCCAGGGCGGTCGACAGGCCGAGGAGTTCTACCGGGAACGATGGCGTCACGACAAGGTGGTTCGTTCAACGCACGGCGTGAACTGCACGGGATCGTGTTCGTGGCGAGTGTTCGTGAAAGACGGCATTATCACCTGGGAGACCCAGGCGGTGGACTACCCCTCGATCGGGCCCGACTCGCCTGAGTACGAGCCCCGGGGCTGTCCTCGGGGGGCGTCGTTCTCCTGGTACACGTACTCGCCGGCGAGGGTGCGCTACCCCTACGTGCGCGGGGAACTCTTAGAGATGTACCGCGAAGCGCGCGAACGCGTGGGAGACCCCGTCGCGGCGTGGGCCGAACTCACCAACGACCCCGAGCGCGCTCGACGCTACAAGCAAGCGCGCGGCCGAGGGGGATTCGTTCGGGCCAGCTGGCCAGAGGTCTTAGAGCTCGTCGCCGCCGCCCACGTGCACACGGTCGACGCCTACGGACCCGACCGCACGGCGGGCTTTACGGTGATCCCGGCCATGTCCATGGCCTCCTACGCCGCGGGCACTCGGTTCTACTCATTGCTGGGTGGGACGATCCTCTCGTTCTACGACTGGTACGCCGATCTCCCCGTGGCGTCACCCCAAGTGTTCGGCGACCAGACCGACGTGCCCGAATCGGCCGACTGGTGGAACTCCTCGTATCTGATCCTTTGGGGAACGAACCTTCCCATCACGCGCACGCCCGACGCCCACTTCATGACCGAAGCCCGCTACCGGGGCCAAAAGGTGGTGGTGGTCTCGCCGGACTACTCCGATCACACCAAGTTTGCGGACGACTGGCTACCCGCGGCGCCCGGTACCGACGGAGCGCTGGCGATGGCCATGGGTCACGTGATGCTGAGTGAGTTTTACCGCGACCGACAAGTACCACGTTTTGAGTCCTACGTGCGTACCTACACCGACCTCCCCTTTCTGGTCTCGTTGCGACAGCGCGGTGACGCCTGGGTGCCGGATCGCTTTTTGACGGCCGCCGAACTGAGTGCCAGCGACGGCGCCGAGCCCGCGGAGGAAGACCAGTGGAAAACCGTCGTCTTAGATGAGATCACCGGCCAGCCGGTCGTGCCCAATGGCTCACTCGGATTTCGCTGGAAGGACTCGGGCATCGGACGGTGGAATTTGGACCTGGACGACATCCAACCCGCCCTCAGTCTTTACGGTCGGGCCGGCGCCTCCGCGGCGGCGGTTGATCTGCCGCGCTTTGACGTGGGCGACGGCGACGGTGGCGGGGTGCTTCGTCGGGGAGTTCCCGTAGTGAGCGTGGCCGGGCGCACCGTAACGACGGTATTTGATCTCGTGATGGCCAACTACGGAGTCGGTCGACCCGACTTACCCGGAGAGTGGCCGAGCGGGTACGAGGACGCGTCGGTGCCTTACACCCCCGCCTGGCAAGAACGCATCACGTCAGTTCCCGCGGCCGCGTGCACGCGAGTCGCGCGAGAGTTCGCGCGCAACGCCGAGGTCTCGGGTGGTCGATCAATGATTGCGATGGGGGCGGGTACCAATCACTGGTTCCACTCCGATCAGATCTATCGGACATTCCTCTCACTGCTCATGCTGGGCGGTTGCGAAGGGGTCAACGGAGGCGGTTGGGCACACTACGTGGGACAAGAGAAAGTTCGCCCGTTCACCGGCTGGTCCACCCTGGCCTTCGCTAAGGACTGGGTCCCGCCCACGCGCCACCAACCCGGCACCCCATTTTGGTATCTCGCGACTGATCAGTGGCGCTACGAAGGCGCTCACGCCGATGGCCTCTCAACTCCACTGGGCAACGGACTTTTCGAAGGACGAGCGGTGGCCGACCTGCACGCTCAAGCCGCTCGCCAGGGCTGGCTGGCTTCACACCCTACCTTTGACCGCAATCCACTCGATCTGGCCGATGAGGCCGACGCCGCGGGACTGAGCGTACAGGACTACGTGGTGAGTGAACTTCGCGAAGGCCAGCTGCACTTCGCGGCATCGGACCCCGACAATCCGGTTAACTTTCCCCGCGTGTTAACGGTGTGGCGCTCGAACCTGCTCGGCTCTTCTGGCAAGGGACACGAATACTTCTTGAAACACCTCTTGGGGGCCGACAACGCGGTTGCGGCCGAAGAGGCACCGCCCGAGGAGCGACCGGCCGAGGTGATCTGGCGCGACGAGGCCCCCGAGGGCAAGCTCGATCTTCTCGTGACCATTGACTTTCGCATGACATCGACGGCGATTTATGGCGACGTTGTCCTACCCGCCGCGACCTGGTACGAGAAGCACGACCTGTCCTCCACGGACATGCACCCGTTCGTCCACAGCTTCAACCCGGCCATTCCCCCGCCCTGGGAGGCTCGTACCGACTTCGACTACTTCGCCTCTCTGGCCGCCGAGTTCTCGCGCCAGGCGGAGGGAAACCTCGGGGTGCGCCGCGACGT
>JBOGFT010000020.1:0-30605 GCA_050701895.1 Acidimicrobiales bacterium | reverse complement strand
GGCCCGCACAGCGGGCCACCACGCCACGCGCGTCATCGTCGCCGGTCACCTGGACACCGTTCCGGGCGACGCCAGCGCAGCCGCGATTGAAGGCGACGAGCTGTACGGCGTTGGCGCGTGCGATATGAAGGGATCCCTGGCCGTCATGGTGGCACTCGCGCTCGATGACGTCCCCCGCTCGGTCGAGGTGACATGGATCTTCTACACGCGCGAGGAGATCTCGCGTAACGAGTCAGGGCTGCTCGAGTTAATCGAACTGCGTCCAGATTTGGTTCACGGCGACGTGGCGATTCTGGCCGAGCCCACGGCGGGCCTGGTCGAAGCGGGCTGCCAAGGGACGCTTCGGGTCCGCGTCGACATGGCGGGCCGACGAGCGCACACCGCGCGACCGTTCGCGGGTCGAAATGCGATACACCGGATCGCCGAAGTTGTCACTCGTGTGGCTCAGTATCAACCGAGATTGGTCGAACTCGACGCGGTGCAGTACTGCGAACAGCTTCAAGTGGTCTTCGTCGAAGGGGGAGTGGCTTCGAACGTCGTGCCCGACGCGGCGACGATCACGATCAACCATCGCGTGGCGCCTGATCGCTCGCACGAGGAGGCAGTGTCGTGGTTGCGCTCGTACCTAGAAGATCTTCTTGAAGACGGCGACGAGTTCATCGTGGTCGATTGGGCGCCGAGTGCCGCGCCCATGCTGTCCAACGATCGCCTTCAATCACTGGTGGAACTATCAGGCGCGCGCGCTCGCGGCAAGATGGGCTGGACCGACGTGGCAACATTCCAGGAGTTGGAGATTCCGGCGGCGAACTTTGGCGCTGGTGATCCGGTACTCGCACATCGAAGCGATGAGAGGATCACGCTTGAGGAGTTGAAACTCTTCGAGCGTGTGCTGAGGGCGTGGCTGGCCTAACGAAGCCCCTAGTAGTGACGCAGCACTGAGATAACGCGTCCGAAGATGGACACCTCATTGGAGTCGAACTCCATGGGCTCCATCGTCGAGTTTTCGGGCTTGAGAATGATCCTCGAGCCCTGAGCGAAGAAGCGCTTGACGGTCGCTTCATTGCCGGGGATTCCCGCTACGACGACCTCGCCGGACCGCGCGGTCTGCTGGCGCTCTACCACCAAGAAGTCGCCCGCGAGTATGCCCGCCTCGATCATTGAGTCACCGCGGACTTGGAGCACGTAGCTGTCGCCACGGCCAGCGAACTGCTCAGGGATCGACATCAACTCGTGGGTGCTCTCGAGGCCGAGCACACCCGTACCGGCCGCGACGTCGCCGACGAAGGGGATGTGGCGAATGTGTTGCTCCGGCGCAGGATTCGCGGCGTCGAGTCGCACGGTCAGCGTACGTGGTTGCTGAGGATTCTTTTCGATGTAGCCCGCATCTTTCAAGACGTTGATGTGGTTCGCCACGGTGGCCGACGACGACAGTCCCACGTGTTCGCCGATCTCTCGAATGGTCGGGGGGAAGCTGCGCTCGCGCTGACAGGTCACGATGAATTCCAGGATCTGTCGGCGCATCGGGGTCAGGACTTCAGCCATCGTGCTCCTTCACAACGAACAATTGTTCGTAGGTTACTAGAGTCGAAGGGTCGCATCAAACATATGTTCGCTGCTTCTCTAGTTGTGACAAACGCATAAATACTGGGCGGGCGCACCTTTTCATCGTTTTGTCTACTGCTAGCGTTCTGCCCAGGCCAAGTTGGCTTGTACATCTCCGAGGTGTCTTTACTGTTTCTTAACTGAAAGTTGGGTGTCGGTGAAGGGGCCAGCGGTGAGAAGTGAATTAATTACATATTTAGGGGAAGGACGTAGCGATGAAGCTTCGTTTAAGTAAGGCCGCGGTGGTCATCTCCGCTGGCGCACTTCTGGCGGCGGGAATCCCGCTCGCCGGTTTGGCGTCGACGGGAGCATCGGCTGCGGCAATGACCACGTACACCATTGGGGTGGAGGGACCGTTCTCGGGATCCAACGCCGAGCTCGGAGACTGGATCTACGCGGGCGCGGAGTTCGCGGTCGATCAGGCCAACGCCAGCGGCAAGAACCACTACAACTTGAAGACCGAGAAGTTTGACGATCAGGGATCATCGACGTTGTCGCCCGCTGCTGCGCAGAAGGCGATCGGTACGAAGGGTCTCGTCGCGGTCGTAGGACCGGCGTTCTCCGGTGCCTCTGAGGCGGCCGCCCCCTACTACAAGGCTGCGCACGTGGCCGAAGTGAGCGCTTCGGCGACCGCTGTCGCGCTGGCTTCAGGTTCGGACAGTAACTTCTTCCGTACGATTGCGGACGACTCGGTGCAAGGCAAGGCCGATGCGGACTACCTGGTGCAAGTGAAGGGCGTCAAGAACCTTCTCGTCATCGCGGACGGTTCGTTCTACGGCTCGGGTCTCGCCCAAGTGGTCGCTACCGACGCGAAGGCGCTCGGTGCCACGGTGAACACTGAGACAATCCCCAGTGTTGCCAACGGAGTCGGCGGAACAACGACCGAATACGGCCCAGATGCAACGCAGATTGCCACCAACGATCCGGGCGGTGTCTTCTACGGCGGGTACTACTCGGACTTCGGTCTGCTGCTCTCGGCTCTTTCGAGCGCGGGCTACACCGCGAGTGCGCACACGATCATGTCGGGAGACGGCTCCAACGCTTCGGGTCTGATCACCTCGACGACTCCTTCGAGTGCGGCCAACAATGTGTTCCTGTCAGAAGGTGCCTCGGGCAAGATCAACTTCTTCACGGGCAAGTTGGCCAGCGAGTTCCAGAAGGCCACGCACTACAAGGCTTCGGTTGCCGAATACGCGGCCCAGGCCTATGACGCGACCGACGCCGTCATCGCCGCGCTCAACAAGACCAAGACCCCCGCGATCGTCAACACCACCCTGCGCAAGCAGATTGTGGCGAACCTGCACAAGGTCAACTTCAAGGGCGTGACCGGAACGATTGCCTTCGCCGGTGACGGTGACCTGCGTAACGACACCGGTACGTCGGCTATCTCAGAAGTGGAGAACGGGACGATCACGTTCCTCGTCAACCAGGGCTAGTACCAGTCATAGATTTGGCTATTGTCACTGGGGCCGGGGTGTAACCCCGGCCCCAGTGACATGAAAGAGGGGACAACACGCCGCCATGGGTTTTGAGCACTTTTGGCTCAGCGGATTCGATCAGGTTCACGCAGCATTTTTGACGTATCTAACAGTTGGCCTCCAGAACGGCGCGGTCTACGCCATGATCGCGGTGGGCTACACGTTGGTCTACGGCGTACTCGGGCTCATCAACTTCGCGCACGGTGAAGTCTTCATGTGCGGAGGCTTCGCCGGAGTCTTTCTCACCCACGGCATTCTCGGAAGCCGCGTCGCGACGGGATGGGGGTCGGTCGGTCTCGTGCTCGCGGGCATGCTGATCGGAGCTCTCGTGAGCGCCACAGTCGCGACGGGACTCGAGCGAGTCGCCTACAAGCCCCTACGAAACCGCAACGCGCCCAGTTTGGCCTTTCTCATTAGCGCCATCGGTGCGTCGTACTTTCTCCAGACTCTGGCGGGTAAGGAATTCGGCTACGGCGTCAACATCTTTCCCTCCGCGGTCTTTCAGCCGGGCCAGGTCATGTTCAGCGCGTTCGGCACCCAGGTTCACACGATCGCCGTCGTCTGCGTGGTGTCGGCAGTGGTCATGTTGATCGCCACGGATCGAATCGTGCGGGCCACCAAGTTGGGCCGAGGGATTCGCGCCGTGTCCCAGGACTCCGAAACTGCCTCGCTCATGGGGGTGAACATCGAGAGCACCATCATGATCACGTTCATTGTGGGTGGCGCACTGGCCGGGGCCGCGGGATTCTTGTTCTCCCTCAACAGTGGCATCGTCCAAGACGCCGGCACCGAGATTGGCATCTATGCCTTCACCGCCGCGGTCCTCGGGGGCATTGGCAACGTCCGCGGCGCGGCGCTCGGCGGCCTCTTCATCGGGCTATTCCAAAGCTTCTCGGTGCCATTTTCCTTCGAGAACAACGTGCAGTGGACTGAGATATACACCTTCTTGATCTTGGTGCTCGTCCTCATCATTCGACCGACGGGCATCTTGGGCGAGAAGTCGGGGAGGACCGCGTGAGTCTGGTGTCTCTGGCCAACCTGAAGCGGTTCGCGGGAATCCTCGCCATCTTTGCCATCGTGGCGATCATGACCGGCACCTCGGGCAACAACTCCACTCCGCCCACCACGGGCGTGCACGGGTCGTTCATGGAGAGGGTGTCATACTTCGGACTTTTCGCCACGTGGCGATGGGTCCTCATCCTTACTCTCGCCGTTATCGTGTGGCTCCTCTCTTCGGCCTATCGGCCCCGCGCCCGACGGATTCGTCACGGCGTCGACCTCGTCATGGCGGCTCCTCGCCGCTTGACAACGAAGCGCTCTACGCGCATGGTACTCATGGCCGTGGCGCTCGTTCTGGCCCTGATCCTTCCGAAGTTCATTCACGAATCGTTCTGGATGTACCTCATCGTCGAACAGATCGGTGTATGGATCCTGCTCGCCCTCGGTCTTAACGTGGTGGTCGGCTTCGCCGGGTTGCTCGACCTGGGCTTCGCGGCCTTCTACGCCATCGGCGCCTACACGACCGCCTGGTTCACCGGGGCCCTCCCGATGCCCGCTCTGTTCCACCATCCCATTCCCACGCTGTGGGTGATACCCATCGGCATCGGCGCGGCGATGATCTTTGGCGTGTTGTTGGGGACTCCGACCCTACGACTGCGTGGGGACTACCTGGCGATCGTGACGTTGGGTTTCGCCTTGATCATCGACGACTTCGTCGAGACGCAGTCGGGCGTCACCGGTGGGGGCATCGGATCCTTTCCGGTGCCCCATCCCATCTTGAATCTCGGGTTCTTCCACTTCCGCTGGAGCCTCTCGCCGACGCCCTATTACTACCTCTGTCTCATCTTCATCATCATCTTCCTCGTCATATTCACGTCGCTGGAACATTCGCGCGTCGGTCGTGCGTGGGTCGCGATCCGCGAGGATGAGGTGGCTGCGGAATCGGTGGGCATCAATCCGCTCAAGTACAAGGTCATAGCCTTCGCGGTCGGTGCGGCCAGTGGCGGATTCGGCGGGGTGCTCACGGGGGGGCTCGTCGGCATTATTTCGCCCACGCTCTTTTCCTACCAGGTCTCAGTCAACGTGCTGGTGCTCGTGATCTTCGGCGGCATGGGGTCAATCTGGGGTGTCGCTCTGGGAACGATCGTCATCCAAACGGTGACCAGCTACCTCGACAACTATCAACCGTGGGGCTATCAGATCAACGACCTCTATATGTATATCGGCGCGCTGCTGATCATCATGATGATCTTCCGGCCGGCCGGACTGCTGCCGTCGAGGCGACGCGCGCGCGAGTTCGCCCAGGCCGAAGGCGGCGAGGAGATCCACACCGACGAAGTATTGACCGGAGAGCAGCCGTGAGTGACGTAGCGACTCGCGAACTCATTTTCGACGTGACGAACATCACGCTTCGCTTCGGAGGAGTCGTGTCACTGCGCGACGTCAGCCTGGAGATGCGCCGCGGTGAGATCCTCGCGGTGATTGGACCGAATGGCGCGGGCAAGACATCGTTGTTCAACTCACTGACCGGCGTGTATCAGCCCCAGGAGGGGAAGATCATCTTCACCCCCGCTGAAGGTGCGTCAATCTCGGTCATCGGCAAGAAGGCGCACCGGATCGCTCGCGCCGGTGTGTCGCGCACCTTCCAGGCCTCTCGTCTCTTCAGTGCCCTCACGGTCTTTGAGAACGTGAAGATTGGCGCGGAGGACCACAACGGGCTTGGGCTGGTGGGGTCGTTAGTGAAGGGTCCACGGACGCGACATTGGGAAAAAGCCTCGGACGCCGTCGTCGTGGATCTCTTAGATTTCGTTGACCTGAGCGGGGAAGCAAATTTGGTGGCTTCGCAACTTTCCTACGGCGGGCGACGCCGACTGGAGATCGCTCGCGCCCTGGCCACCAAGCCCGAGGTGATTTTGCTGGACGAGCCAGCGGCGGGCACGAACCCTTCGGAGAAGCTGGAACTCACCAAACTGATTCGGCGCGTGCGCGACGAGCGCGGGGTCGGTGTGCTCCTCATCGAGCATGATATGAAGCTCGTGATGTCGCTCGCCGAGCGCCTCTACGTGCTCAACTTCGGATCAGTGATCGCCGAAGGCTCGCCAGAGGAGATTCGTGCCAATCAATCGGTGATCGACGCCTACTTGGGTGCCTCGCACGAGGACGCGAGCGCCTGATGCTGAAAGTGGTTGATGTGGTCCTGCGCTACGGATCGATTGAAGCTCTCCATGGGGTGTCCTTCGAGGTCCACGAAGGGGAGATCGTCACCTTGCTCGGGGCGAACGGAGCGGGCAAGTCCACGACCCTGCGCATGATCTCGGGCCTCCATGCTCCTTCAAGTGGCCGCATCGATTACGAGGGTCACGACCTCACCAAGGCCAAGGCCCACGACATAGTTGGGATGGGTATCAGTCACGTCCCAGAAGGGCGACGCGTCTTTCCCACGATGACGGTGGAGGAGAACCTTGAGATGGGCGCGTTTCGTCGCAAGGGTCCTCTGGGCGACGATATAGACGCGATCTACGGGCAGTTCCCGATTCTCAAGGAGCGACGCAAGCAACTGGGGGCCAACCTGTCGGGTGGCGAGCAGCAGATGCTGGCGATCGGCCGCGCCCTGATGTCCAGACCTCGCCTGCTGCTCTTGGATGAACCGTCGATGGGGCTCGCGCCCATGATCGTCGAGACGATATTTGGCATCATCGCCCAGATTCGCGAGAGTGGAACGACCGTGTTCGTGGTGGAGCAGAACGCCACCCAGGCGCTGCGCCTGGCCGACCGGGGCTACGTCATGGAGAACGGACGCATCGTCTTTGGCGGACCAGCCAAGGAACTGTTGCACGACGAACGAGTGCGCGCCGTGTATCTGGGTGAGGAAATCGAGGGCTAGCGTCACTCGCATCGCGACCTTTGGGATGTTTCCAAGGAGGACGAAGTGGAGACTGAAGGGTCGTGTTGGCGCGACTTCGCCGACGTGCTATCAGCGGGCATCTCGCGGGTGCTGTTGTACGGTCCGCCGGGCACGGGTAAGACCTTTTCCGCCTTAAATCTGGGAGCTGAGGAGTCGCTCGCCGAGCGGCTCGTGTGCACCGAGGATCTCACGGCGGGAGAGATCACGGGCACGTGGATGCCCACGGGCGAGAATCGCTTCGAATGGCGAGAGGGACCGGCCATTCGCGCGTGGCGGGGCGCGGGTGGGCGCGGGGGGCGACTCGTCCTGGACGAAGTGGATCGCGCCTCGGGCGACGCGCTGGCTACGTTGCTCGCCGTCACGGACTCACCGGAGTCGGCGCGCTGGCGTAATCCCGACACGCTGGAGTGGGTGCGGCCCGGGGAGGACTTCTCGGTGGTGATGACCTCCAATATCGAGGACGTGGAGGAGATTCCACGCTCCCTGCGCGATCGCTTTCCCGTCCGCATTCGAATCGATCGGCCGCCCCTCGGGGCGGTGGAACGCCTGAGTCAAGATCTGCGTGGCGCAGCTCTGGCCGGTTCACTCGGCCCCGAGGGTCGACGCGTCTCGCTGCGAAGCTTCTACGCCTTCGACGAACTGAGGATGCATCACGGCCCACAACGCGCCGCCGAGTTGGTCTTTGGCGCCAGCGCACAGGGCATTCTGGACGCGCTCAACATCGGGGCCGTCTCGTGAGCGTGATCTATCCCGAACTCGCGAGCGGCCGAGATGACGATGAGGCGCGCGGATGGACGATTCGCGAGGGCTCGACGATGCGCGGAGAAGCCAGTTGCAATCTGCAGGATCGAATTCTCGAAGTGCCGCTGGGTCGCTCCGAGCGGGCTCGAGTCGTGCGAGCCCATGAGCTCATGCACGCGCGAGTCAGCCCACGTGCGAGCCATCTGTTGAAGGCGCTCGACGAAGTGTCGTCGCGGTCACTCGAGTGCGCCGAGGAGTTGCGGGTGAACACGTTGATCGGACGTCTCGGCTTCGATCTCGCCACGTTGAGTGATGGGAGCGAGAAGTTGGGCGCGCGTCAGCTGGGCGAGTCGGGTCAGTGGGGAGAGGCGCTATGTTTTCTGATGGCGGTGCTCGGCACGGGAGCCGAGCGCGACTTCTTCAACGGCATTCGACAGGGCGCCGCGCCGTGGCTTCCCGCGTTGAGGAACCTGCGAAAGCGAGCCCTGGAGATCTTCGCTCAGGACACGCGCCTTCTGGGCGCCACGAATCTCGATGACGCGGGACTCCCGAGCGGCTACGCTCGCTCGACCCTCGTACTCGCCCGACTCCTCACGCAGTCGGCCGCGTCTCGTGTGCCCACGAGCGCCGAGGAACTACGAGCGTTTCGACGCTCTCTCGCAGTGGGAGGTCGCCGCCCGCCCTCGGGCGTCTTCGCGTCACTGGTCATCGACGAGACCATGATTCTCGTGCGCGGAGATCGTGGATATCGCGAGAGGACCTGGCACGCGAGTACGACGGGCACCGCCATGCGTTATCCGAGCCGACTCCTCACCGATGATCAACGTCGAGCTTTCGCCCACCAAATTCCCCGCCACGGGGGAGTTGTCGTGATTGATCAGTCGGGGTCGATGGACATCGAGCCCGAGGCCCTGCGCACACTCCTTGGAGAGGCGCCACACTCTCTGGTGATCGGCTACAGCCATCGTCCGGGTGATCGAGGCGCGACGCCGAACGCGTGGTTGCTGTGCCAACGCGGTCAGGTGGCAACTCATCGACCTTCGGGGAACGTTGGCAACGGAGTTGACGGACCGGTGCTGCGATGGGCGGCGTCGCGTCGGCGAGCCGGAGAACCCTTCGTGTGGGTGAGCGACGGCCAAGTGACCGACTCGCACGATTACCCCGACGTGGGGCTCACGCTCGAGTGCGCGCAATTGGTTCGGAGGCATCGAATCCGTCTCGTCCGAAACCTGCCCGACGCGGTGCTCGCCCTTCGCGCCAATCGGCCAACGCCCATCGCTCTATGGAGTTCGTTTGGTCGAGTGGGCCACGCACTTCAGGAAATGGCCGAATTGTAGGCATTACTCCCCCTTGTCACACCGAGTCGCCATGATGACCATTGATGATTCTTGGTAAGGGCGAGCGGGCAGAAACTTCCCGGAATCCCCCTTGCAATCGAACAGGTGTTCGCTTTAGAATAACGAACAAGCGTTCGTATCGCAAGGGACTGTCGGACTATGGCAGCAGTTGAACTACTTGAGACCATCCCCGTCGAGGCGGAGCCATCACATCTTCGCCTCGTTACGCCAGTTCCTCGCCCACGCGTCCTGCGCGAGGGACCACCGCTCGCGCAGCGACGACGCGCGCGAGCGCGAACTCGCCAACGCCGCCACCGCCTAGGGGCGACGCTGGTGGTGCTGGGCGCGCTCACGATTCTCGCTCTCCCGGGTCACGTCTTTGGCGCTACCACGGGTGCGGGACTTCCCACCGACCTCGCCAACTCGTCGGTGCTGGCTTCGGGGATGGACTACGTGGTCCAGCCGGGGGACACGGTCAACACGATCGCCCGAAACATGAATCCGACCGACCCCGCCGAGGCGCGCGCGCTACTCGTCCACGAACTTGGTTCGTCGGTCGTGGTGCCTGGCGAGCACGTCCTCATCCCGTAAAAAATTGGGGTTTACCGTGTATCGTGAAGTGGTGCGGTGCCCCTTTTGCTCGGCTGACGACGACCGCGTCGTCGATTCGCGCTTGGCCGAAGACGGGGTGGCGATTCGTCGGCGCCGCGAATGCGCCAACTGCTCGCAGCGATACACGACCTTTGAGCGGATCGAAGACATCGCGCCGTACGTGGTGAAGCGCTCGGGCGAGCGCGAGCCTTTTGCCCGGGAAAAGATATTGATCGGAGTGCGCTCGGCCGCGAAGAACCGCCCGGTCGATGACCTGACCCTGGAGGGGCTGGTCGCGGGCGTGGAGGAGTCGATGCGCCTGCTCAATCGCGATGTCACGAGTGAAGAGGTGGGCATGGCCACGCTCGAAGCCCTGGGTGACGTTGACGACGTCGCCTACGTTCGCTTCGCGTCGGTCTACAAAGGATTCGAAGGAACCGAGGACTTCGCGCGCGAGATTGGCATGTTGGTGAAGACCACCGCGCCCAAACATCGCGGATAGCCGTGCGTCCTCTACGGCTTCAGCCGCGTTCCGCTCTGGCCATCTACGCGCACCCCGACGACGCGGACGTCGCCGCTGGGGGAGTGATGGCCCAGTGGGCCAGCGAAGGCGTGGACGTACACCTCTTGGTTATCTGTGACGGCGCAAAAGGCTCGCACTCGCCCCACCTCGAGTCGTCGGTGGTGCGAGAGACACGCCGTGACGAGTTGCAGAGCGCCGCTGACCTGCTGGGCGTGACGAGTGTGACCTCTCTGGACGTGCCCGACGGGACGGTGACGAACTCGGTGGAGCTGCGAGAGACGTTGGTCGGAATCGTGCGCTCGCTGCGCCCTGAAGTCGTTCTCGGCCCCGACCCGACGGCCACCTTCTTTGGGAACGTCTACGTCAATCACCGCGACCACCGCGAGACCGGATGGGCGTTGCTCGACGCCGTGGCTCCCGCGGCCGCAATGCCCTTGTACTTCCCGGGTCAAGGTGCGCCCCATCAGGTCGATGTCCTCCTACTGAGTGGAACCCACGATCCCGACGTCGTGGTCGACGTCTCACTCACCATTGACGTCAAGGTGAAGGCCGTTCTCGCGCACGCCTCCCAAGTCGTGGGAGACGCCAACGCCATTCGCGATGTCGTCTTGGAACGCGCCGAGCAGGCCGGTCGCCCCGTCGGCGTGGCGTACGGCGAAGCATTTCGCTGTGTCGAGCTCGCCTTCTAGCCGCCCGTCGGTCGACGACGCCCCGATACTCCACGTCGACCTGGACGCGTTCTTCGCCTCGGTCGAGATACTCGACGATCCCTCACTTCGCGGAAAGCCCGTCGCTGTCGGGGGCGCGGGCGATCGTGGGGTGATCGCCAGCGCCAGCTACGAGGCGCGCAAATACGGCGTGCGAAGCGCCATGCCCAGCGTCACGGCGAGACGGGCGTGCCCTGAGCTCATCATCCTGCCGGGGCGTTTCGATCGCTACGAGATGTACTCGCGCAAGTTCCACGACATTGTGCGAGATCTGACTCCCGACTTCGAGCCGCTCGGCCTCGACGAAGGGTTCGCGGATCTGCGAAGTCTGCGGCGACTTGGCGTGCTTCCTCTGGAGGCGGCCGCGAACCTGCGTCGTCGTATCAACGATGAGCTGTTGCTCCTTTGCGGGGTAGGGCTCGGACGAAACAAGCTCTTCGCCAAGCTCGCGTCCAGGGAGTCGAAGCCGCACGTCGTAGGTCGCAAGCTCGTCGAGGGCCCCGGGGTCTTCTGGGTGAGCCCCGAGACCGAAGAGGAGTGGCTGGCGGTGCTGCCCGTGCGAGCGCTCTGGGGCGTGGGCCCGGCCACGGCGGCGAAGCTCGCCCAACTGGGTCTCACGCACATTCGCGATCTCGCGCGCCTTGATGAAGCGACCCTCGCTCAGCACTTCGGCCCGGCCATGGGCGCGATCCTCGCCGGGTACGCGCAGGGCGAGGATCCGCGAGAGGTGCAAGTCGACCGGGACGTGAAGTCCGTGGGACACGATCAGACCTTCGCCAGATCACTCGTCGGACTCGACGAGGTATCAGGTCAGTTGCGAGTTCACGCTGCCGTGGTGGCGCGAGCGTTGCGAGAGCGAGACATCGTCGGTCGAACCATCAGCATCAGCGTGCGCTATGACGACTTGACCAGCGTGTCGCGCTCACAGACGCTGCCCTTTGGAGTGGACGATGAAGAGGCGATCTCGTCTATCGCCGTCGCGCTCGTCACGTCGGTCGATCTCTCGAACTCCGTGCGCCTCTTGGGGCTGTACGCGTCGAACTTCCGCGAGCGCGGCGACAATCAGATGCAGCTGACCTTCGGGATCGATGCGGTATCGAGGGGTGAGACCTTGAGCGCCACCGAGTCGTCTCGCGAGCGCCAGGTCGATCGAGCCGCACTGCGCGACGCCATAGACGAGATCCGCCGTCGCTTCGGTCGCACGTCTCTTGGCACGGCGAGTGATCTCAATGAGCACGGCCTTGACGTGGCGACCCAGCGCGGACGCCACGCCTTCGGTCCCGAGCCGAAGGCCCCGTGACCTGGCGTTCTCGCGACGCACGCGCGGACCTATGGTTTGTTGGACAACGGAGGAGGGCACATGCACACGCTGCGCGTTATTCCTGACCTAAAGGTCAAGGACATCGAGGAAGCGAAGTCCTTCTACACCGGCTTTCTCGGTTTGAGCAATGAAGCGTTCAATATGGGCTGGGTCGCGCGCTTCACGACACCCGGCAATGAGGATTTCATCCAGCTCCTCACCAGTGATGAGACGGCGCCCGAGCCGCCGGTCATCTCCATACTCACCGACGACCTTGACGGCGCCTACGAAGAGGCGATGCGCCTTGGCTATGAGATCGTGCATCCGCTGACGACCGAGCCCTGGGGAGTGCGCCGGTTCTTCGTCCGCGCCCCCGACGGGAATCTCTTCAATATTGTGCGCCACCAAAATATGTGACGAGTCAGTCGTGCACCGTGACGAGAGTGCCGATCGGCGTGTAGGGGAAGACGGTCTGGGCTGAGGCGAAGGGCATCTCGACACACCCGAGGCTCTGGGGGAAGCCGTAGGAGGCGCGAATGAAGCCGTGCAGCGCGTCGCCACCATTGAAGTAAGAGACCCAGGGGATGTCGGGGTCGCTGTATGGGGTGCCGTTGGGGTTGACGCCAGACATGGTGGTGGTGAGGAAGCGCTCGTACACGGGGAAGGTCCCAATCTCAGTGGGTACGGGCTCGACGCCCGTGTTCACCAACGTGGTGAAGATGATCTTGCTGCCGACGTAGAGGTCGAGGTGCTCGGGCAGCTGCTCGGTCACCTCGACGTAGTCGTAGGTCGCGGGGTCGACGCGATTCGCGTCCACGGCGTTCATGAGGTCCTCCCACGTCGTGGGATCAGGTACACCGGTGACGGGAAGATTCAGTTGGCTCTGGAAGGTGTCGAGAGCGCCTCGTAGCATCACGTTGTCAGTGCCCACGCTCCACTGCGACGTCAGAACGGTGGGCAAGTTGTAGGCCCAGGTGAAGGTTCCATTGACCTGCTCGCTCGGCGTGCTCTGGGGAGTTCCGGGAGTGAAGGTGAGCGGCAAGTAGTTCAACTCCGCGAGCAACTGCGCCTCCCAGACAAGATTCGTACTGACGCTCGCCTGACTCATCGTGTAGGCGAGAAACGAGCAGGTCTGGGCGCAGCGCATGGTCGTGGGCGTGCGAAAGACGTAGTTGGTGAGCGGTTTCAGCGCACTCGTTGTTACCGCCTGCACGTCGTCGGGGCCGATTTGCTGCCATTTGGTGGTCAGCGCCGGTGTGGTGACCAGGGGGGGCAGGGACTCGGCCTTGGTCGGAACGCTGAACTGCAGGCGCAGCAGGGGGAGATTGGCCGAGAGCGAGGGTGAAACTACCGCCGAGATGCGGTAGACCGGGCCGGCGGATGCCTCAAGGGCGGGCGTGAGCGACGTCGCCAAGACCAACGTCAGCGCGCCTACCATGGCCAATCGGCGAATCACCTCTCCAGGATACTGAGTGCTTTTCGTGATTCGGCTTACAATTCAGTTACAAGAGAGGTGGATTGATGGCAATCGCAAAGACAATGGGCGTGATTGTTCTCGTCCTGGTGGTGCTGTGGATCATTTTTAAGCTGATTGGAATCATCACGGCCATCTTGAGTTCGGTGCTAGGCGTGCTCATCGTCCTCGCAATCTGCTACGGCGTGTACCGCTACTTCAAGCACAAGAACCGGCACGCGGCCTAGACCCCTTCGCCGGGGCCGGTAGGCTGGTCACTTCTGGCGGCGTGGCCGAGTGGTTAGGCAGGGGCCTGCAAAGCCCCGTACTCCGGTTCGAATCCGGACGCCGCCTCGAGGTGGGGTAAGGAAAATCGTCGAGCGGCACGTGTAGTTGCATCCGTAGTAACACCCGTATCTTTCCCGGTCGATAACGTCCAGAGTAAAGCCCCGTACCTATGTGAAACGACACCCCGTACCTCGAGACACTGGGAGTGACGAGACGTTGCGATTGACGGCACATTTATCGGGCCGTTCCACGTCGCGACCCAACGCGCGAGCACTCGTTCGGCTATCCCAAGTTGAGTAAATCGGCGCCTTATACGGCCGCCAACCGGTCGCCCCGAATACCTTCGTGTCGCGCAAGCGACGATGATTCGCCCGGAGTATCGCCTGACTCGAAACAAGGACGGAAAATGAAGAGGAAATTTGTCGAAGCGTTACTCGTAGTGCTTCTCGTTTCGCTCATCAGCTCGAACGCGTTCGGATCGACGGACACGACGCTGGTAGGCGTCACGATCGGAACCACCGCTGCGGGTACCACGCAAGTGGCTGTGACGACGAGCGGAGTGGCATTCACGGTCGGCGGAAGCGGGGGTTCATCGTTGTACCAGACAGGCAGCACCACGCCTATCTACACCGATGGGCCGGGCATTAGCGGCCTCGCGATCGACAGGTCGGGCAATGTATACCTCGTTCAAGGGACAGAGGTGAACGAAATCACCAACCCGCCGGCACATCAAACCAAGCTGTCGTCCCACTCCTGTCCAACTGGATCAATCCGAATCCGCTGCTCGGTACGAGTTATGCGTGGGGTGACGGGGCCGCCATCGATTCGTCGGGAGACCTCATCTTTTCCACCAATACTTCTCCCGCAGACCTCTACATGTTGAGTACGACCTGCACGATGGGCGACTGCCCCTACGGTGCTCAGCCGGTCACAAACGCGTTCTCGTCGCCGAATGAGCCTCTCACGATCGCCCCGGGATGGTCACTGTGGCAGATATCCGTGTCGTCGCAGTTCACGCAAGACGCCCAGCAAGTGGCGGGGATCTCGCTGAGCGGAAGTGATCTGCTCGTCGGAGTGGGTGGTTCGCAGTCCGCCATCCAGGTCTTTGAATTCGCCCCGTCGGGCATTCAGACGCTCCTCTTCAGTGGTCAGGCCTACACCCCCGCATTGCTCGCAATCGATCAGTTTGGGAACCTGCTTATCGCCAACGGCGACCCGATGGACCCATCTGTGAACATCGTCGTGTTACCGACGTCGAGCGAGTTTGCGTGTACGACTAACTGCCCCTATGACATCTTCGGGGCGACAGCCGGCACCATCCTTTTTCTCTATAACTTCCCGACAGATGGTCTTACTCTCGTCCAAAATATTCGTGCCGATCTTGACCCGAAAGCGAGATCCTCGGTCACCCTGCTCGGGTTTTCCTCGAAGGGTAAGGCTCTGTATGTCAACGATTCGGGGTCAATTGACGCCGTAGCCACGAAACAATTTGTCAACCCCAAGCTAAAGCTCAAGAGTATGAGTTTGAGGCGAAAAGGCGCCGACGTCGCGGTGACGCTCTCGCCGAAAGTTCCGAACTGGCCGGTGACGCTTCGAGTCGGGGGACTCAACAAGAAGGAGGTCGAAGCCTGGAACACGCTCGGCACTGCGAAGACGAGCTCGCGAGGTTCGGTAATGTTTCGATACGCGGGCCGCGGGGCTGTTGATGTCCTTCAGAGGGACTACGGAGGCATTCTTGTGAGCCCCAACTTGACATACCAACCTACATAGTTTCGCAAGCGTCGCCCAAAGCCCTCAACAATAGACCCCTCACGGCGGCTAAGGGGCTTGAAATAGGCTTTAAGCTCTCATCGGGTATTTGCAATACTACATAGAACTGTGTAGTATTGCATACATGGCCACGCTGCGCATGCCCATAACTACAGCCTCACGAAAGGGCGTTTCCAAGGTTACAGCCGAGGCAGAGGAACGTCGAGTCATACTCACGAACCACGGCCGCGCGATTGCCGTCGTCGATTCCGCCGATCGACTCGATGAAGATCTTCGGCGCATACGCGAAGCTAGCCGTTTGGTGGTAGAGGCTGCGGGCGAGCTGGCACTAGGAAGATCTAATCATTTCACACTTGACGAAATATGTGCCAAGTTGAATATTGACCCTCAACGCGTTCGCGCGCGTGTTGTCGTAGAGCGAGAGTGAGGCGGGGCAGCCGCTTTCCTGATGACCAAGCAGAGATTGTGTTTTCTGACATCGTCCTGCAACAGCTTGAGGAAAGATTTGATGAGGTTCAACGAGTTGATGTCCTCGTCGAGATTGTTAGGCTCTGCGAGGATCCGGCCGGAAAACACCCGTTAAGCGCACCGCTTTCGGGTTGGAACACGCTGGACATTCTGACGGCCAAGTATCGAGTTGTGTACAAAGCAACCGTTGTCGACGAGGTCGGACTGATCGAGGTGCTTTGTGTTGGCCCACGATCAGACTCGGAGGTATACGACATGGCAGTTGGGATAGTCAGCACGGGTCTTCTCTCAGAAGATGAGGTCACTCAACTGTGGGAGGCGCTCAACCTTTTAGACGTCCTCACGGAGGACATTGGCTTGGAGGGATGGGACTACCGGCCCGAGCCAGCTCCTGAAGGGATGCGTCGAGCAGCCATCAGCTCAGGCCTGCTAGATCGACGCATCGCAGATCTACTCTCCAAAGACGAGATAACCGTTGCTATGACTTCTGGGTGGGGGCCAAACGGGCCCGATCCGGAGGCGGCACTTGTTGCGGCGCTGGAGCGAGCCCGCGGGAGCGCTGACTTTTCTGAGCGAAGGATTCTCGAAGAGCGCAGAGTTGATAGGTGTGGGGCACTGATGGTCAGAGCGAAATCGGCCTGCGTCCGTAGGCAAGGTCATCCGGGTCCACATCGTTCGGGATGATCAGTCGAGGGATTTCTGGTTTACCGGTCTGCCATTCCAATTTGTTCGAACTTGAGTTGCACCCGTAACTGCACCCGTAACTACGAAAGATGGCGCACCACGAAAGGTGGTGGGCGCCCGCAGAAACTCGGATCGCGAGCAAATCTCGGAATTCTGACGCACTGAGGCATAGCGGGTCCCAGGAGCGACCACCCTGCAAAGCCTGAACTCCGGTTCGAATCCGGACGCCTCGTTTTGGGACCTTTTGCGATTCTCGCTATTAGTCTCCCCTTGGGGATCGCCGGAGGGCCGGCGACCAGAGAGGACAATCAACATGTCACTGAGGCTTGGAGACACCGCACCGGACTTTGAGGCGGACAGCACAGATGGTCGGATCAATTTCCACGACTGGATCGGCGACTCTTGGGCGGTGCTGTTTTCGCACCCTAAGGACTTCACGCCGATCTGCACGACCGAACTTGGCTACATGGCCAAGATGAAGCCCGAGTTTGACCGCCGAAACGTGAAGATCATCGGTCTGTCGGTCGACTCCACTGAGAACCACGAGCGTTGGGCCGATGACATCGAAGAGACCCAAGGCTCGCGGCCTAACTACCCGATGATCGGCGACACCGACTTCAACGTGTCCGAGCTCTATGGGATGCTTCCCGGTGGTACGACGGGCGACATCAAGGACCGCACGCCCGCTGACAATCAGACCGTGCGCAACGTGTTTGTCATCGGACCGGATAAGAAGGTGAAGATGATACTCGTCTATCCGATGACCACTGGACGCAATTTCGACGAGGTCATTCGAGTTATCGACTCGCTCCAACTGACGTCGAAGCACAAGGTGGCGACGCCCGTCAACTGGAAGCAGGGCGAGGACGTAGTCCTTACGGGCGCCGTCTCCAACGACGAGGCCAAGGAGATCTACGGAACGTGGAAGGAACCCAAGCCCTACATGCGCATCGTGCCTCAACCGAACTGAGGTGACGCGCCGCGCTTGGCGAGCCGTCGTGACAGCGAGTTTCTGATGCGAATATTGATTCTGGGCGCCGGCTTCGGGGGTCTGGAGTTGACGACGCGACTGTCGGACGAGCTCTATGGAGCCGCAGAGATCGTGCTGATCGATCAAGGCGAGGACTTCATATTCGGCTTTTCGAAGCTGGACGTGATGTTTGGGCGAGCCTCGCCCGCCGCGGTGCGCCATCCGTACCGCGACATCGTAAAGCCCGGCGTGAGATTCGTGCAGACCACGATTCGCTCGATCGATCCCGAGCATCGGCGAGTCGAGACCGATGCCGGGCCTTTTGAGGCGGACATCATGGTCGTGGCCCTCGGGGCTGATCTGGACCCCGCCGCAACTCCTGGCCTGTTGGAAGGCGGATACGAGTTCTACACCATTCCTGGCGCCTTCGCCGCCCACGACGTCATCGCCAATTTCACCGGGGGGCGCGTCGTCGTCGCGGTGACCTCCACCCCGTTCAAGTGTCCGCCAGCACCCAGTGAGACCGCCCTGCTCTTGCATGACTTCCTCACCGAGCGCGGCATCAGGGATCACTCGGAGATATCGCTGGTGATGCCGATGGGCGCGCCCATCCCTCCTTCGCCCGACGCCTCGGCGTCGTTGCTCGCCGCGTTCGCTGAGCGAGATATCAAGTGGTATCCCGACCGAAAGATCGTGGCGCTCGATCCGGTACGCAAGGTGGCCACCTTTGCCCAGGGCGATGAGATCCCCTACGACCTCTTCCTCGGCGTACCGGTTCACAAGGCTCCCGCGGTGGTCGAAGTGTCACCGCTTTGTGTGGAAGGTTGGATCCCGGTAGATCCTTTGACCCTCGAAACGTCGTTCCCCGACGTCTACGCCGTGGGCGACGTGACGAGCGTCGGGACGCCCAAGGCGGGGGCGTTCGCCGAGGGTCAGGCCGACGTGGTCGCCGCCGCGATCATTGCCCGGTCCTCTTCTCGCCCGCGCCCCGTTGAGTACGACGGGCGCGGTCAGTGCTATCTCGAGTTCGGACAGGATGAAGTGGCCAGAGTGGACGTGTACTTCGCGCCGGGCAAGCCACCGGTGGGCGCTTTCGAAGGTCCGTCGCGTGAACTCGCGCAGCATAAACGCGAGTTCGGATACTCGAGAGTCCAGCGTTGGTTTGGTCGCACCTGGCCCGCGGATTGACTAGATGGCGGGCGGCTCGGCGCTCGCCCTCCCAGCGAAACGCCGCGTTGGGGCGAAGTTCTTCCCTAGCCGTGAGCCGGTACGGCCGGAGGGAGCCCTTCGGCGAGCGCGTTCGCGATGCGCAGCACGTCGTCACCGTTCAACGGTCCCGGTGCCGAGATCATGTCGGCCAGCGCTTTGCCCCAGGTGACCCATACGCCGTTCACTTGGAAGGGCGAGGCGAAGAGTCCCCACTCCGCGTCGATGAAGCACAGCGCCGAGTGAATCGTGACGGGAGTGTCAGCGAGCACGCCGTCAACCGCCCGGCGCTGCTTCTCTAGCCCCGCGACAAGACTGGTCCTATCGCGGCGATTCACGTACAGGTGATAGTCGGTCGTGAACCACCCGCCTTTGTCGCGGCGCTCCACGCGGCCTGAGTAGGTCTTAGCGTCGATGACCCACACTCCCGATGCCGCGACCGCCAGATGATCGATGTTGGCAACAGAACGAGGTATTCGACGATTGTGAAGTAGCACCGCACGGTCTCCGATACGTCGTTGCAGCGACGCCGCCAGCGCACGCTCACCGGCGGAGCCCCTGGCCCACGCACGCGTGGACTGCGGATCGTCCACCAGGAACTTGACGACGCCCGCGAGGCGACCGAAACGCTTGTCGAGATTGGCCTCGCGCCTCGCGTGTCGCAGGTCGAACACCCTGGCCGCAGAAGCGCCCGCTGCGCCACTGGCCGGCACAGCCAACGGCGGCGCATCGACTCTCGCCATGGCCACCTCTAGTGGCCGCGATTCGACTGCCTCAACGACCGGCTTGCCACAGTCCAGACAGGTGACCGTGTGGGCGGACTTATCCCAGTGCGCCTTCGACTCGGCCGGCAGCCTGACGGCGCATCGAGAGCAGGTCCCGTCGTACCGTAGTGAAATGATGTCGGATTTCACTGTTCTGCTCCATCTGGCCAAAGATTCGTCCCTGAGGCTACCCAAAGGGGCCAGATATGGCAAAAGGTGACTTCGGCTAGTGGCGCGACGCCGCGGAGGCTCGCTTCCTCAACGTCGCGATGCGCCGGTCCCAGGCGTCGGCGTGGTCGATGAGCCACTGAGAGGCGCGCTCGGTGCCTTGAGCCAGCGCGACGTAGCGGACTTCGCGGCCATCGCGCTTAGCCCCCGCGAGCCCCGCGCGCTCGAGTATCTGAAGGTGCTTGACAATGGCCTGACGTGACACGCTGGCGGACTCCGCTAACTCGGTGGCCGTCAGTCCGTCGACGTGAGCGAGGAGCTTCTCGTAGATCCCGCGACGAGTGTCATCGGCGAGAGCCGAGAAGACCTCAGAAGTGGCGTCCCTCATCGAAGAGCGAGTGAGGCCCTCATGGAAGATTGGAGCGGCGCCTCGGTGATCTCGACCCTCGTGCCTTCGGTGGTGGGCGCGAGGGTGATCTCCACTCGACTCGGTTCTTCAGTGAAGCTCGCCCAGCGATACACGAAGCGCTCGCCTTCGACGACCTCTTCGACGAGCAGCCATCGCGTCTCGTCGCCTTCGCGTATCCAGCCTTCGCCGCCCTCTTGTGCGTTCACTTCGCCCTCGTCGCCAAGCCACGAAGGGTCGAGGACGTACTCCCACGTCTCGTCGACTTGGCAGGGGAGTTCGAACTCGCGGTGCAATATGTCTCTCATGCAACCAAACTATTGCACAACCGGGGGCGCTAGCGTATATCATGCAATCATATGATTGCACATAAGAGGAATCCGTCGGTAAAGGGGGCCTTTCGCGGAGCCCCGATCATGAGCTTCGCGCTCGAAGATCGACTCAGCCACTCACTCGTGCCGATGGTGCTCGAGGAATCGGCTCGGGGGGAGCGGGCCTTTGACATCTACTCAATGCTGCTCCGCCAGCGAATTGTCTTCCTCGGTCAAGAGGTCGATGATCAGATCGCCAATCTGATCATCTCCCAGATGCTCTACCTCGAGGCGCTCGACCCCGAGGCCGACATCTCCCTCTACATCAACTCCCCGGGCGGCCTCGCGTATGGCGGCATGGCGATCTACGACGTCATCCAGCACGTTCGCCCCGATGTCTCAACGATCTGCGTCGGAATGGGGATGTCGGCGGCGGCAATGGTGCTGTGTGGGGGAGCGGCCGGAAAGCGCTTCGCCTTGCCGAGCGCGCGCATCATGATTCACCAAGGGAGCGCCGGCACCCGCGGCGCACCCACGGACATGGAGATCCAGCTGCGCGAGGTCATGTCTCTCACCCGAAGGATGGCCGAGATCATTGCCCACCACTCCCAGCGATCCCTCGATGAGGTGATTCACGACATCGATCGCGACAAGTTCATGACGCCCGAGGAGGCTCTTGAGTACGGTCTGATCGACGGGATCATTCCTCCTCGACGAGGGCTCGCCACGTTGGGGCGCGACGCGCTGCGGGACTCCAAGCGAGGGGAGATCGAAGGCGCCTGAGTGCTCCTTGCTCGTCGGCAACGTGAGAGAGACGCCCAGTCCGCCGCACACCTGCGCGTGGATGGCCTGGGTGAGGTCGTGCACAACTTGAGTGAGCTGCGTGTTTGCTTCCAGGCTCTGGGCGAGTTTCACTTCGACCGCTTGGATCTGCTTCTCTTGAGTCCTGATCAGCTCGGCCTGCTGGCTGATGGAGGCCAACGTGCTCACCAGGTTGCGCTCCGAGCGGTTGGAGGACGCCCCCACGAGAAACCCGATGTAGAGCTCGGCGACGGTGGTCACCAGGTTCAGGGGAAAATTGAAACCCGTCGACGTGAACCAGGCGGGCATGAACGTGCCGCCCTCGACCTTGGGATTGTGATCGAGGGCGAAGAGCAGGACCCAGGCCGCCACCAGCGTCACCCAGACCGCGATGTTGGCGGGCGTGCCCATGCCGTAGCTGACCTTGTCCGCGACGCGTTGAAAGCGTGAGACGTGCTCGGGCTCGGTCGTCGTGTCGTGGTCGCTCGGCGTGGGAGTTGAGGTGGTCACGGAGGCTCCATTTCTGCGGCGCCGCACGCTGCTGGCGACGACGTCGATCCTACGATGAGGTCCCAGCGAGTCGCCATGGGTCCTCGCACGGTTGAGTGCAGACGATCCCTAGACTGTGACGTCGAAAACGGGCGAAAGAGGCATATGAGTCACTCGCTTGAGTTGGGCCTCGATACTTTCGGTGACGTCACCGAGCGCGGTGACGGAACCCTTGCCTCCCAAGCTCAGGTAATCCGAGACGTCATCGCCGAGGCGATCCTCGCTGATCAGCACGGCGTCGACTTCTTTGGCGTGGGCGAGCATCACCGCGACGACTTTGCCGTTTCCTCGCCCGAGGTCGTCCTCGCCGCCATCGCCGGCCAGACGAGCCGCATCCACCTGGGCTCGGCGGTGACGGTGCTCAGCTCAGACGACCCCGTACGGGTCTTCGAGCGATTCTCGACCCTGAACGCCGCCTCCCACGGTCGAGCGGAGGTCATCCTCGGGCGCGGGTCGTTCACCGAGTCCTTCGCCCTCTTTGGCTATGACCTGTCTGACTACAACCTTCTCTTTGAGGAGAAGCTCGCGCTCTTCGTCGAACTCCTAAAGGGGGGCGACGTCACGTGGAGCGGTACGACTCGTTCGGCGCTGCGTGATCAGCGCGTCTATCCGATCCTGGATGCCCCCCTGATGACGTGGGTCGGCGTCGGCGGCAGCCCCGAGTCCGTCGCTCGGGCCGCGCGGTACCGATTGCCGCTGACCCTGGCCATCATCGGAGGCAACCCGCTTCGCTTCAAGCCACTGGTCGACTACTACCGCAAATCTCTCGACTCACGTGGGGCCGAGCAACTCCCCGTCGCCGTGCACTCGCCCGGCTACGTCGCCGACACGGACGAGATCGCTCGCGAGGAGTTGTTTCCTTACATGAAGAAGGGACGCGACCGCATTGGCGCGGAGCGCGGTTGGGGTCCCATGACGCGCGAGAGCTTCGACGTCGAAGTCGAGAGTGGCTCGCTCTACGTGGGCTCACCCGAGACCGTTGCGCGCAAGATCGCCAGCACCGCCACGGCGCTTGGGATCAATCGCTTCGACATGAAGTACAGCGCGGGCACCTTGCCCCACGAGAAGCTCATGCACTGCGTCGAGTTGTATGGATCCAAGGTCATTCCGCTGGTGCGCGAGTTCATGGGAGAGTGAGCCCTGGCATTTGGCACGTGTGACAGAAGGCTGAAATAGTAGAGACGTGGCGAAGAAATACTTCCAGATACCTGAATTGGTTCTGGGATTCGACACCGAAACCACTGGGCTCAGCGTGAGCAGCGAGCGGGCTATCTCCTATGGGTTTTGCGCGTACCGCTTTGGCGTGCCCGTCTGGAGCGAGCATTTCTTCGTAGTTCCTGATCGGCCTATCGGCGCCGGGGCATATCGGGTTCACCATCTCTCGCTTGATGACCTAGAGGAAAAGCGCGGCAGCTTCCCGGTTCACAACGTGGAAGGCGGACTAAGCCACGCCATCAAGATCCTGCGACACTTTCACGGGCGTGGGGCTCACATTGTCGGTTCTAACTTGGGACGATTCGATCTGGAAATGCTTCGTCGAAGCTCGATGTCGGTACTTGGGAACGCCCTCGACACTTCGTACTTCGACATCTCGCTGCTGCGCATCATCGACGTCGTCGAGCATGATCTCGCGATCGAACCGAGTCGCGCACTTCGGCCGAGACGAGGATTGACCTTCCTCTGTCGCCACTACGGGGTGGTGCCCGGCGGGCACGACGCACTTCAGGACGCGAGAGCCTCCGTGGAGGTCTTCATGGAGCAGGTGGTCGTGAATAACGCGGGTCAGACTGCGCTGCTCTTGCCCACTGATGTGGACGAGTTCAGCGCCACGCTCGGGGGCTAGCGACTACTCGCGAGGTCGGCGACGTCTCGTGGCGTCGGTCACGGCTGGAGGGATATACCCGCCATCGTCGCGGTTGACGTTGGTACCTGGTGGCACGAGTTCGTCGATGCGATCCAAAACTGACGAGTCGAGCCGAATATCCGCGGCAACCAGTTGCGACTCGAGTTGCTCCATGGTTCGCGGTCCGATGATCGGTGCGGTGACGGCGGGATGCTCCATCACGAAGGCTAGGGCCATCTCGATGAGGCTCATGTCGGATTCCGCGGCGAGTTTCGTCAGCTCGTTCACGATCTCGAGCTTCTTCTGGTTGGCCGGAATTGCGAGGTCGTAGCGAGCGGGGATTCGCGCGGAACGACGACTCGCGTTGGCCCTGCCTTCTCCGAAGGCGCCCGACAGCCAGCCGCCCGCCAGCGGACTCCACGCAATGACGCCCATCCCGTAGCCCTGAGCTACGGGAAGCAGATCTCGTTCGATCCCGCGTACGAGTATCGAATAGGGCGGCTGCTCAGTGGAGAAGCGACCGAGTTGGCGCGTGAAGGAAACCCACTGGGCTTCGACGGTCATCTCGGCGGGGAAGGTTGACGAGCCGAAGTAGCGAATCTTGCCCGCGTGGACCAAGTCGGTTAGCGCGCTGAGTGTTTCGTGGAGGTCGGTTGTCTCATCGGGGCGATGAATCTGATACAGGTCGATGTAGTCGGTGCCGAGTCGACGAAGGCTGTCCTCAACCTCGGCCGTGATCCAGCGACGCGAGTTTCCCTGAGCGTTGGGATCGTCGCCCATGGGGAAGTGGACCTTGGTGGCCAGCACGACGCGCGAGCGATCAAGGGAAGAGAGTGCCTTGCCGACGATGATCTCCGACTCGCCCGCGGAGTACACATCTGCGGTGTCGATAAAGTTGATGCCCGCGTCCAGAGCTCGGTGAATTATGCGGACGCAGTCGTCATGGTCCGTGTTGCCCCAGGCGCCGAACATCATGGCTCCTAGGCAGAGGGGGCTGACTTTCACGCCAGTACGTCCAAGAGTATTAAGGTTCATGACTCAACCTTATGATCGCCATTCGTCGGCGCCCTTAGCTCGTTCCATTCGACGGAGGAGTAGCGACAACTCGTAGGCTCATCCCTATGCGAGGTGGCGACCCACTGGTGAAGAGGATGCGGGGCTTTGGCCCCACGATCTTTGCCGAGATGTCGGCGCTGGCCGCGGCTACTGCCAGCATCAATCTCGGCCAGGGCTTCCCCGACACCGACGGCCCCGCCGAGATTCTCGCCGACGCCATCTCGGCGATTCGAGGGGGATTCAACCAGTACCCGCCCGGCCTGGGCATCATTGAGTTGCGCCAGGCCGTCAGCGATCATCATCGAGGCTGCTACGGGCTCGACTATGACCCCGAGAGCGAGGTACTGGTCACCGCTGGGGCCACCGAAGCAATGGCCGCTGCGGTTCTGTCGTTGGTGGACGCGGGCGACGAGGTCATCGTTTTCGAGCCGTACTACGACTCCTACGCGGCCGCGATCGCGTTGGCCGGGGCGCAGCGCCGCACCGTCACCCTTCGCCGCGAGGGGAGTGGCGAGGGTGCCCAGTGGCTGTTCGACCCTGATGAGCTTCGCGCGGCGGTCACCAAACGCACCAGGGCGGTGCTGCTCAACACCCCGCACAACCCGACCGGAAAGGTATTCGCGCCGCCGGAGTTGGCCGTGATCGCAGAGATCGCCGAGCAGCACGATCTCGTCGTCATCGCCGACGAGGTGTACGAGCACCTGGTGTTCGACGGCTTTTCCCACGTCCCGATCGCCACCCTCCCGGGCATGCGGGATCGGACGGTCATGATCGGAAGCGCGGGCAAGTCCTTCAGCGTGACCGGCTGGAAGATCGGCTGGGTCGCGGCACCCGCTGAACTCACGGGAGCGGTGCGCACGGTAAAGCAATTTCTCACGTACGTCAATGGAGCACCGTTCCAACCGGCCGTCGCCCACGCCCTGGCAAAAGATCCGCCGTTCTACGAAGAGATCTGTAGCCGCCTTCGAGATCAGCGCAACCTTCTCTGCGACGGCCTCGCCTTGATCGGTTTCGATGTGATCCGCCCCCAAGCCACGTACTTTGCCACGGTCGACGTTGGCGCCAACGCCGTGGACTTCTGTCGGGAGATGCCCAATTCTGTGGGCGTCGTCGCTATTCCCAGCAGCGTCTTCTACGACTCGCGCGCTGGCGATAGTTACATTCGCCTGGCGTTCTGCAAGCGTCCCGAGGTGCTCGACGAAGCTCTTGCCCGCCTGAAGAGGCTCGCTCCGTAGGTTCAGGCCGACGACTTCGCGCCGCATAAACCCGCGATTTTCTCGAATTAAATCAGACGTTATATCTAGTTACGTGTAGTCGCACGCGGATGGCACTTCAGTTCCCGAAATCAGCTTCCTGATGCGTTACCGTTTTCATATGAATGATGTCAGAGCGACCTGGCATCTCTGGAATATTCGACCGACCATCTTTGGTGACATCCAGTAGGCGAGAGTGAATCGTGACAGCCCCCAGCCCATTTGATGCCAAGCAACGCACCCGGCTACTTGACGAGTTACCCGACCCGACGATGATCTTGAGTCCTGGGTTCGATCTCTTGTGGGCGAATCACCAGGCCGAAGAGGTGTTCCAGGCTTCTCTAATGGAGTACAGCGGACATTCGGTGGTAGAGAGAATTCACCCCGACGACCTCGAACTAGCTCGTCGATCCTTCGAATCGGTGCAAGAAAAAGAGGTTGGCGACCCAATTGAAATCCGGGCATTCACCACCAATGAGTGGCGTCTCTTCGAAGTGATCGGGCGGACGGTGGACTGGTTCCATCCGGGTTCGGTCCTCTTCACATTTCGCGATCTCACCGACCGTCGCCGATTCGAAGTCTCGCGCGACGACGTCGCGCGCTTTCGATCGCTCGTTCACTACTCGAATGCCATTGTCGTGCTGGTCTCTCCTTTGGGCATCGTCGAGTCCGTCTCAGGGGCGATCACCCGGAACCTCGGCTTGGATCCCGAGTTCGTCGAGCACCGTCCACTTTTGGAGATTGCCTTCGCTGAGGATCGCCCGGTGCTGCAGGCGGCGCTGGGCGAGGCGATGGCGGGGGCCCACGCCACCAATCCCGTCGTCTGTGGCGTGCGGCTCCGACGACATCAGTCAGAGGAGTTGATCGCCTACGAGTTTTCCATTGTCAATCTCCTCGACGATGCCACGGTTCAAGGAATCGTCATCACTGCCTACGATGTCTCGGCGCGAGTCGCCGCGGAGTCCGAACTTCGAGGGACGATGCGCGAGCTGCGCGACACGTCGTCCCTGCTGAACGCGACACTGGAAGCCACCGCCGACGGAATATTGGTGGTTGGCACCAATCGTCGAATCACCAGCATCAATCGTCAGTACTTGCGCATGTGGCACCTGGATGAGTCGGACTTCGATTTGGACGATGACCAGTTATTGGTGGCCGTAGTCGGCGACCAAGTGAAGAACCCGGCTCACTTCCTGGCCCGAGTGGAGGAACTATACCTAGCTCCGCACGTCGAGAGCGAGGACGTGGTTGAGTTCCACGATGGGCGAATCTTCCAGCGCTTCTCCAAGCCTCAGTACATCGATGGAGAGGTGGTCGGTCGCGTGTGGAGTTTCAGCGACGTCACCACTCAAAAAGGACTGGAGTCCGACCTTGAACGGATGGCCTTCTACGATGATCTCACCGGTCTCGCCAACCGCGCGCTGTTCCACGACCACCTGAGCCAGGCGCTGGCCCGTATCGAGCGGAGCGGAAAATACGTCGCTGTCCTCTACCTGGACCTCGACAACTTCAAAACGGTCAACGACAGCCTGGGCCACTCGATAGGCGACGAGCTGCTCAAGCGGGTCGGCGCAGAGCTCGTCCAGTGCCTGCGGCGCTCCGATACGGCCGCCCGCTTGGGCGGTGACGAGTTCGCCATCCTCGTCGAAGACGTCGAGAACCGCCACGAAGCCACCCAGCTGGCGGACCGCGTGATGAAACGATTGCGCGAGCCCATGCAGATCGGCTCACATCAGGTCTCTACCTCGGCGAGCATCGGCGTGACCTTTGGATCGGCCGACCGCACCAGCGAGCAACTGCTTCGCAACGCGGACCTGGCTATGTATCGCGCCAAGGCGCAAGGTAAGGACCGCTACGAAGAGTTTCAAGACGACATGCACACGGCCATGCTGGCCCACATACAGCTCGAGGCTGATCTACGACGAAGCGCCCTCCAAGAGCAGCTGACCGTGCACTACCAGCCGATCGTGGATCTCTTCTCGAGTGAACTCATTGGATTCGAGGCGCTGGTGCGCTGGAGCCACCCCACTCGCGGGCTGTTGCCGCCTTCGGAGTTCATTGCTCGCGCCGAAGAGCTCGGGGTTATCTCCGGCATCGACTACTACGTCCTAGACGAAGCGTGCCGTCAACTCGGCCAGTGGGAGTCCGAGGGACTCGCGGGGAGCGACCTGCTCATCAATGTCAACGTGTCGGCCAGCGAGGTTGCCGACCCTTCCCTTGCGGATCGAGTTGGCGTGGACCTGAGTGCTCGAGGGTTTGATCCCGCCCGACTGGTCCTCGAGATTACCGAGAGCTCAATCATGACGAACCTCCGCGGTGCTGAGGTCAACCTTCGGGCGTTGAAGGATCTGGGGTTGAGTTTGGCGGTTGACGATTTCGGGACGGGTTACTCGTCGTTTTCACACCTGGGCACACTCCCCATCGACATATTGAAGATCGACCGTACGTTCATAGAAGCGGGGTCCGCGGACAGGGATCGGCCCGATCTGGCGCGCGCGATTGTCCAGTTGGCCGAGACCCTGCATTTACGCACCATCGCTGAAGGCGTCGAGACCGATCAACAACGGGCGTACCTCCTTGAGATTGGGTGTCGCTGGGCGCAGGGTTTCTACCTCGGACGCCCTCTCGATGCCGTTGGCGCATCGACGTTATTGCGCGAACGACGGTCCTCATCCTGAGCTCGCCAAGGATTACGCGACAACCGCTCGCGAAGGGGTGTTCGACGTTTCACGTCGCCTTCGGTAACTGGTTTCTCTCTGCCCCAGAACTAAGGTTGGTTGTAGATGGCTTCGACCCGACCACAGCGTTCTGACGCGGACCTGAAGGTCGCCGAGCTTCTTCGTACGGCCAAGAAGTCGCTCGGCTTGAGTTTGACGTTTTTGACCCGTCTCGACGGTGAAGTGCAGCACCTCGAAGTGGTTGAGTCGTCAATTCCACTGTTCCACGATGGCCAAACCCAGCCTCAGGCGACGTCGCTCTGCCAGGCGATCTTGGACGGCAAGCTCCCGAGCGTCATTCCCAATATTGCGAAACTGCCCGAGGCCATGAAGTTACCTGCGGCACGGTTCCCGCGGATTCGAAGCTACGTGTCGGTGCCGGTCTCACTGAGTGATGGCACCCTGTATGGAACCTTCTGCGCCGCTGGATTCACCGCTGACAAGGAACTGACGAAGCGAGACCAGGCGTTAATGGAGGTTCTCGCGAGCGCCGCTGCGACGGTTATTGAGCCGGGTGTTCAAGAACGCCGCCGAGAGGCGGCCATTCGCGCACAACTTCAACCCATGATCACTTCGGGTGGTCCGAACGTGGTGCTTCAACCCATCGTGGCGCTCAGCGATGGTGCCCGCGTCGGCGCAGAAGCGCTCAGCCGCTTTCCCGTCGAGTGGAGCAAGGCACCGGATGTGGTGTTCGATGAAGCCACGTCAATTCATATGGGCGTCGAGCTTGAGCTCTTGGCGGTCCGACGTGCGGTCGATTACCTCCCGGACATCTCGGGATACCTGTCTATCAACTTTTCGCCCGAAACACTGCTCGACGAACGCTGTCTCAGACTCCTTGAACCACTCCCTCTTGAACGCATCGTCGTTGAGCTCTCTGAGCACGATCCGGTCCGCGACTATGAGGCCCTGTCCGCTGTCCTTGCCCCCTTGCGCGATAAAGGAATGCAACTCGCGATTGACGACGTCGGTGTTGGATTTTCATCCCTACGTCACATCGTGCTGAGCGCCCCAGACGTGATCAAGCTCGACCTAAGCATCGTTACCGGTGTTGCAACCGATCACGTACTGCGGACCCTGGCGCGCGCTCTCGCCGAATTCGGGCATGAGATCGGTGCTTCGGTCGTCGCCGAAGGCGTCGAAACCAGAGACGACGCGCTTGCCTTACGCGACGCGGGGGTTGATTACGGACAGGGCTGGTATTTCGGACGGCCCGGACCTCCCGATCAACTCGCTGACCTATATCCGTTTGGCGAGGTGCTGGGCCTTCCTGGCGTCTGACACTCTCTCGCGCAGCACTTCGAAGGGTGACATAAGCGATCTAATCGACCCCGACAAGTGACGCATCGCGCTCGATCCAGTTTTCTGTGAGTGTTAGAGTTGAACCCCTAGGGGCCGTTGGCGCAGTCTGGTAGCGCACTTGCATGACACGCAAGGGGTCAGAGGTTCAAGTCCTCTACGGCCCACCAAATTTTTCGGAAAGGCAAAGGCTTTTCGAGGTGTCTCTCGCTTCGAGTGACCCCAAAATTGAACGACTGCAGCAATTACTGCAGCAATTTTTTACGGTGCAACTTTCGGCGCACTTTTTGGGCACTTCGCAGATCAACGGGGTATGAGTCCGGGAAGTAGTGACCAGTCTGGCTTGCCGGCGTAAAGCAGAGACCTCAATCGGTAGTTCCGAAAGTTCGTAAATCCAAAGGCCACGCGCTTGACTC
>JBOGFT010000019.1:0-25567 GCA_050701895.1 Acidimicrobiales bacterium | reverse complement strand
AGTTGGGGTTCACGCCCACGCGCCGAGCAATCTCGTTATTGGCGACGCCGTCGTGCGCGAGCAACAGGGCACGAGCGCGCAGCACGCTGCGGTGCGTGGTGGTGTGACTCCTCGCGACGCGGCGCAGCGACGCTTCATCGTGGGCACTCAAGGACAACGCGGGAGCGGTATGGGTGAGGGGCATACCCTCAGTCTAGGCTCCTTAGTTATTTACCTGACGGACCACTAGAAGCCGAAGCTTGTTCTTAAATTGCATGTAGTTATTGCCTCCCCGTTCCACTGACGTGGACACGTCCCGTTTTCACATCCGTCAACGTTGACTGCAGGCAACTGTACCGGGGGGCCACAAGTGATACAAGTTAGCCCGCCGCCAATTGCTGGGTGTCTGGCATTAGAGGTGTCGTCGCCACCAGGGCGCGAGGATCAAATTTACGGTGTTTTCCTGGTCTTCGCGTGCTGCCCGCCATTTAACGACTGACGGTTCGGGCCACCTCAGAGATGAGCACCGAGCCGTAGCGGTTGCCCGAGAAAGCGGCCGCGCCGCTAGTGCAAGTACTCAGGTAGGAAATTTGACAGGGTGTTGGACGCCCAGCCAATGGAGCTGGTGATACCCCGGGCCGTTTCGCTGATGCTCTCTTCAGTAGGAAGATAGAGCACGGGCAGTTGGTCAGCAGCGTACTGCTCGAAGGGGCTCAGCGACGCCTTGCCGGTGGTATCGGCCTCGATGAGGGCATTCATCTCGGGATTGTCATACCCGCCCCAGTTCGAGTCGGCACCCGACAGGAAGGTCTGCTCACCAGATGGGTAGAAGTTCGGCTCGTAGGTCCAACTTTGGCCTGACCAGCACATCGACCACTGGGTGCCGCTACCGGTGGTGCACGCGGCTGCAAGCAGGTTGAACGTGGTCGCCGTGGCGGTCACCGACACGCCGATGGCCTGCCAGTCCGAGACCATGGTGGTGACGGTCCCGTCCACGGCGGGGTTGCCCGTCACGTACATCAAGGAGAAGCTGAGGGTCGCCCCTTGTGCGATGTTGGCGCCGCAGTGGCCCGTGGTCGTCCCGGGATTCGTACAGGTCATGACGGTGCCGACTTCGGTCCACCCGTGACTGGTAAGCAAGGCCTTCGCTGAGGTTGGGTTGTAGGAGTAGGGGCTCGTGGGTGTCCGGCTGAGAGCGGGCGCCACGGTTGATGGCAAGGGACTGTAGGTCGTAACGGCGTAGTTGGAGTCAACGTTGTGGACGATTCCCGCTTCGTCGAGGGACTCTTGCAGGGCCTGGCGTACATATAGCTGTTCGAACTCCGCTTGCAGGGGGTTGGACGAGGAGAAATTCATTTCGGCAAAGTTGAAGGCGTAGGGGACATTCACCGACATCCGATACTTGGCGTTGAGGGCGGGGAGATTCGGGCCGGGCTCCGCAGATTTCGGGGCGGGTGACGTGAGGTCGGTCGAGTCGACGTAGCCAAGGTCGAGTTTTCCGGCTTCGAGATCACTGAGTTCCGCCGACTCCGATGTGTACGCGACTTCCTTGACGTAGCGGACTTCTGCGCTTTGGGGCCCCGAGTAGGCGGGGTTTGGCTGAAACGTGGCGTTGCCTACGCTGTCGAAACTGGTCAATTTCCAGGGCCCGTCGTCACCGCCCTGCCAGAGTGCCGAGGTGAACGTGCTGGTCGTTGCGGACAGTTTGTCGAGGTACGCCTCAACCGCTTTGCACGACGCATCGGTCGAGGCCGCACCGTAAGGGCCCAAGGCGCATCGTCCCGCGACGTGGGCTGAGATCATGTCCCATCGATCGGGCATGGGAGTGATCTCTGACAAATAGTTGTAGAGAATCCAGTTCGGATTGACGGCCGACTTCATGTGAAGAACGACCGTCAATCCCGACCCGCTGGCACCGGCGACGTCGTCGGGGATGCCAGCGCCGGGGGTATAGCCCCCGTAGCTGGTGGGATCGGCGTGGTACAGGTTCAAGAAGAACATGACCGAGGTCGCATCGATAATTTGACCGTCAGCGAAGCGCCAACCCTTCAGATTGATGGTGACGACGCGATCCCCGTCGCTCAGAATGGGCGAGTTGGCCAACGAGAGAGAGGGATCGTACGCGGCGGTCGAGCCCTCGCCAAAGAAGTAGAGGGGTCGGAACATGAGTTGTTGAAAGTCATTTATATTCGACGCCGAGAAATTGAGGTAGCCGGTGTAGGGGAAGATCCAGTTCGGTGCCGCGCCGGGCTGCTCAGCATAGGTGATAGTGCCGCTCACTGGACCACCGCCGGGTGTCGTACCCCCGCCGGGCGCCTCCAGGAGTCCGAGCCCAAGAGTCCCCGCGGCGGCCACGGCGGCCACGGCAAACCTCAATTTAAGGTGAAACTTCATACTTAATTGCCTGCCAGTGACCACCGAAATGGATAGAGAGGGATGCGCTGAGCCACCTCAGAATGTCAAACCCACTGTACTGGAGCCTACCCAACCAGACCCGTCACACGACGTAGATCAGAGTATCGAGCGGCCTCGCCTCAGTCGCCCAACACCATGTCGCGCATCGCATGTCGCACATCGGGGTGATCGAAGACGAAATCCGACTCAAGAAGTCGCCGTGGCGTGACGCGCTGGCTCCACAGGAGAAGTTCAATCGCCATCTCGCGACCTAGCCCTGCGCGCAGTGCGAACGATGGGATGGTGAGAAGGGCCGGACGATGGAGCGTCGATGCTAACGCCCGCGTGAAATCGCGATTGGTCACGGGCGTCGGGGAGACGAGATTGATCGAGCCCGTCAACTGGTGGTCGATGATCCAGAGAATCGCCCTGATCTCGTCGACGAGTGAGATGGGACTCGTCCACTGGTCTCCTGAACCAAGAACTCCGCCGAGACCGTAGCGAAAGAGCGGAAGCTGCTTCTTTAACGCGCCTCCCCGAGTTGACATCACGACGCCGCTTCGAAAGTGCGCGACGGGCGTACCGCGAGTCTCGAGTAGCTCAGTCGCTCCCTCCCACTGATGGCAGACGTCGGCGAGGAAACCGTCACCACGCGCCGCCGTCTCGTCAAGTTCTTCGTCACCACGGTTGCCGTACCACCCGATCGCCGAGGCGCTCGCCACGAAACCAACGCCCTCGGGCAGGGAGCTTGCGACGTGATCGAGGAGCAGCGTGGACTCGATGCGCGAAGAGAGTATGTGGGCCTTTCGATTTGCTGACCAACGTCGGTCTCCGATTCCGGCGCCCGCCAAATGAACCACGGCGTCGAGACGCCCGACATTGCGCAGGCCGGTTTCGTCGACGTAGGCGCTCGAGGGATCCCAACGAACGCAGGACTCCGTGGGCTGAACCGTCGTCGGGCGAACAAACGGCACCACGGAGTCGCCACGTTCGCGCAACGAGGCGACGAGGTCACTTCCGATGAGGCCCGACGCGCCGGTGACGCCTACGCGCACGTCCGAATCCAACTTTGCTGGATCACGGCCGCCACTTGCGCGGGGCTTCTCAGATGCGCGTCGTGCGAGTCGTGTTGAATCTCGACGGCTGTAATGAGCGGGTTGAGATCCACGAGAGTCTCACTGAGTGCGCGGTAGTAGTCGGCACCTAGCCCGTCGCCGTGAACGTACATCGCGGGAACCTTCAGGGTCGAGAGGTCAAAAGGAGCGTCGTCGCTGCGCAC
The DNA here is from genome assembly GCA_050701895.1 of Acidimicrobiales bacterium. Classification (GTDB taxonomy): domain Bacteria; phylum Actinomycetota; class Acidimicrobiia; order Acidimicrobiales; family RAAP-2; genus RAAP-2. Next base: position 21,915 of record JBOGFT010000019.1, on the reverse strand, counting down.
GGTTCTCAGATCGTTCAACAACGTCGCTCCGTCACGTCGTCGTGACTCACGCTGAGGTTCCCCCAGTCGCTCCCAGGCGCGATCAGAGACAACTCGTCGGAAGAATCGCTCGGCCTCGGCGCCGGGGTTATCACTTAGAACCGCGTGCACGTTCGAGCGACGCAAGAGCCAGGGCAAGGGCGACTCGTAGTTCACCACGAGGCGGAGGGATTGGGGCATGTCGATCGCCGTCGCGAACGTGACGATTCCGCCGAAACTATGACCGAAGAGAATGACCGGTTGACGGCGTGCCTCTCGTTCTACCAGAGCGCGCAGATCTGAAACGTGGTGGGCCAAGTCGACCGGGCTCAGGTCGCGCGAGCTCTGGTAGCCCCGACGGTCGTAGGCGATGACGTCAAATCGGGTCACGCGTCGAGACAGCCGGGCGAAGGAGCCCGCTCGATCGAGCGCACCATGCACGCAAATGAGAGCCGCTTCGGGCTTGGGTACTCGGTGCTCAGCGACGGCCAGCCCGCTCACTGGCGAGTCCGCGACGAAGTGGAGCTGGCGTGACGCGCTTGTTGGAGTTGACACGAAGAGAACCTTAAGGGGCAGTGTGGTCTCCACCACTCATCAAATTGCTCGGGGCGGGCCCTAATGGGAGTGGAAGGCGCGGCCCTGATGCGCGATGCTTTCCACCGAGCCGTCAATCGGTGAGCACTTGAAGTCCCTGAGCCTTGAGTTCTAAGCCTAGAACGTGCCCCGAAAGATCGGTGAGGTCGACGGAAATGGCTGGAGGGGTGTCGTGCCATGAGCACTAATTCATTAGGTCGCCACCGTTGCCTCGGGGCTCGTTCCTTTACATATTGGAGGTGGTTGCGTGATATTCGTTGGAGTGGACTGGGCTGAGACCCACCACGACATATGCGTCCTCGATGATGCGGGAGCCGTTCTCGCTCGAAGGAGGATCCCGGACACATTGGAGGGCGTGCGACTACTGCACGAGTCGTTGGCGCCCTACGTGCAAGAACCAGAGGAGGTCGTGGTCGGCATCGAAAAGGACCGAGGTCTTCTCGTGACCGCGATGCTCGGCGCGAACTACCACGTCTATGCCATCAATCCGATGTCCGCCGCTCGCTATCGCGAGCGCTCGGTGACCTCGGGTTCGAAGTCTGATGCGGGAGACGCCAAGGTGCTGGCCGACCTCGTGCGCACCGACCGTCATAATCACCGCGAGGCCGCGGGCGACAGTGAGAGCGCGGACGCGATCAAAGTGATTGCCCGGGCCCACCAGAGTGCCATCTGGGCCCGTCAGCGCGAGAAGAACGCCCTGCGAAACGCCCTGAAGGACTTTTACCCGGGCGCCCTGGTCGCCTTTGGCACCGCGCTTGATCACGGCGATGCACTGGCCATCTTGGCCCTCGCGCCCACGCCGGCGCGTGGACGTCAGCTGTCGTTGTCCACGATCACCTCCGCCCTCAAAAAAGGTGGACGCGAACGCAACCTCGAGCGACGCGCTAATGAGATTCAGCTCGCTCTTCGCGAAGAGCAGTTGGCCGAGCGCGCTCAGGTCGAAGCCGCTTACGGCACGATCACCCGGGCCCACGTGGTCATGATTCGTGCCTGGGGCGACGAGATCGCCGAGCTTGAGCGAGCGCTCAGCGAGGATTTTGAACAGCACCCGGACGCGAAAATCATCCTCTCGCTGCCAGGCATCGGGATGACTCTCGGCGCCCGGGTGCTGGGCGAGTTCGGGGACGACCCGAACCGCTACGCCGACGCCAAGTCTCGCAGGAACTACGCCGGCACGTCACCGGTGACCAAGGCGTCGGGCAAAAGTCGCGTGGTGCTCGCTCGTCACTCGCGCAATCGACACTTGGCCAGCAGCGCCGATCAATGGGCCTTTTGCTCTCTCACGTGCTCCGCGGGGGCACGGGCCTACTACGACGAGTTAAGAGCGAGGGGCAAAACTCACCGTCAAGCGACCCGACAACTCGCGAACCGACTGGTGGGAATCCTCCACGCGTGCCTCGCACAACGGGTGGAATACGACGAGACTCTCGCATGGAAACACCCCTCCACATCGGCTGCGTGAAAGATTCGCCTTGACAACCTGCAAACAAGGGGTGTCTAGGCTGGTTGGGTGACTACGCCCCCTGATTCATCGTCGGCCCGGCGCGCGCAGGGCTCATTTGGGCCAAACGCTTGGCTGGTCGACGATATGTACGACCGCTTTCTGGCCGACCCGTTGTCGGTCGCGGAGAGTTGGCGGGAATTCTTCGCTGACTATCACCGCTCGACGCTTCCGAACGTGGCCTCGGCGATCAGCGCAGCGGCGCCACCCGTAGCGCGGGAAAAGGGCGTGACCATTGACGCCGAGGCCACGCCGTTGCGCGGGGCGGCCGCGCGCATCGTGACCAACATGACTGCCAGTTTGTCCGTCCCGACCGCCACGAGCGTTCGTACCGTTGCCGCCCGACTCCTCGAAATCAACCGCACCGCGCTGAATGAGTCTCTGGCGCGCTCGAGCGGCGCCAAGGTCTCCTTTACCCACCTCATCGCATTCGCCATTGTGGGAGGACTTCGCGAGATTCCGACCATGAACTCCACCTTCGTTGAGGCGGTCGACGCGAAGGGGACACCCGGCGTTCGCCGCCACGAACACGTTGGTCTGGGACTCGCGGTCGACGTGCAAAAGAAAGATGGGACGCGAAATCTGCTCGTTCCGGTTATTCAGAATGCCGACACCATGGACTTTCGGACATTCTTGCTGGCCTACGAAGACCTGGTGCGTAAGGTGCACGGCGGATCGTACGGCGCGGACGATCTTGTGGGTGCGACCGTGTCCATCACCAATCCCGGGACGCTCGGCACGGTGCAGTCGGTCCCGCGCCTGATGCCGGGTCAAGGGGCCATCTTTGGCGTGGGAGCACTCACGTGGCCCGCCGGATTTGAACAGGCCGATCCGCGTGCCCTCGCCGAGCTGGGCGTCGGCAAGGTGATGACGTTGACGTCAACCTACGACCACCGCATCATCCAAGGTGCGGAGTCGGGACTGTTCTTGAAATACGTGGCGGAGTGCTTGACCGGGGGCCACGACTTCTACGACGACGTGTTTGGGTCACTGGGCGTGCCCTATGAGCCGGCGCGCTGGGCCAAGGACTCCAATCCCTCGGCGAATGAGGGCGAAGCCGAACGGATCCTGAAGCAGATTCGTGTTCAGGCTCTCATCAACATGTATCGAGTCCGCGGTCACCTGAACGCGCACCTCGACCCCCTCAGTGGCGAGCCGCCGGCCCTGCACGCCGAGTTGGATCTCGCTTTTTACGGCCTGACCATTTGGGACCTCCAGCGTTCCTTCGTGGTGGACGGGCTCGCGGGGTTGCGCGAAGCGACTCTCGAGAGGATCCTCGCCATCCTGCGCGACGCGTACTGTCGCACGACCGGTATCGAATACGGCCACATGATGGACCCGATGCAGAAGCGCTGGATCCAAGAACGAGTTGAGGGCGTGAAGGTGTCGGCGAGCACCGAGGAGCAGCGTCGAATCCTCAGCGCCTTGAGCGAAGCCGAAGTCTTCGAGAAGTTCTTGCACACGCGCTACGTAGGACAAAAGCGCTTCGGGCTTGAGGGGGCCGAGTCGACAATCGTCGCGCTGCAGACGGTTCTCGATGAGGCTGCCGACCGCGGGGTGAAAGAGGCCGTCATCGGCATGGCCCACCGCGGACGACTCAACGTGCTCGCGAACATCGTGGGCAAGTCCTACAGCGACATCTTTTCGGAGTTCGAGGGAAACCTCGACGCCGACAGCGTCCAGGGCAGTGGCGACGTCAAATACCACAAGGGTGCGCGAGGCGTCTTCAAGAGTAGGAGCGGCGCGACGATTGACGTGTCGATGGCCTCAAATCCTTCGCACCTCGAGGCGGTCTCTCCCGTGGTGGAGGGCATCGTGCGCGCGAAGCAAGACCTGGTGATTCGCCCGAGCGACGGCACCGAGCAAGATCTGCCCTTGCTCGACCACCCCTACTTGGCCGTCTTGATCCACGGTGATGCCGCATTCTCGGGCCAAGGCGTCGTGGGCGAGACCCTGAATCTCTCGCAGCTATCGGGTTACCGCGTGGGCGGAACGATTCACATCGTCGTGAACAATCAAGTGGGATTCACGACGGCGCCCGAGTCGGCGCGTACGAGTTTCTATTCGACCGACGTCGCCAAGATGATCCAGGCGCCTATTTTTCACGTCAACGGTGACGACCCCGAAGCGTGCGCGCGTGCGGCTCGACTGGCTTTTGAGTATCGCGAGACGTTCCAACGTGATGTAGTCGTGGACATCGTCTGCTATCGCCGACACGGCCACAACGAAGGCGACGACCCGAGCTACACCCAACCACAGATGTACAAGATCATCGATCAACTCAGGTCAGTACGCAAGATCTACACCGAGACGCTGGTACGTCGCGGTGATATCTCCATCGAAGAAGCCGAAGCGGCATTGAATGAGTACAACGCTCGTCTCCAGAGTGTCCTCGATGAAGTTCGCACGGTCCCAGTACCCACGCTCAGTGGCGTTCCTTCGCTTGAGGCGCCCGTCGACCTGCCGGCCCCCGAGACGGGGGTTGACCTGGCGACGCTGCTCGATATCGCGAGGGTATCTGTCAGTGCACCCGAAGGATTCACCATTCATCCCAAGCTCGAGCGCCAGTTCGCCCAGCGCTTGGCGCTGCTCGAATCGGGCGAGGTGGACTGGGCCTTTGGCGAGGCGCTGGCGATTGGTTCATTGGTGAAGTCCGGCTCGAACGTTCGCCTGACTGGCCAAGACACCCGTCGCGGAACGTTCTCGCATCGCCACGCCGCGCTCATCGACTACGAGAACGGCAATCAGTACGTGCCACTCGCCAGCATGGGCGCGCCGGGTTTCTTCACCGTGCGTGACTCGTTCTTGAGTGAGTACGCTGCGCTCGGATTTGAGTACGGGTACTCAGTGGAGGCGAAGAACTCACTCGTGGCGTGGGAAGCTCAGTTTGGCGACTTCGCTAATGGCGCTGAGATCATCGTGGACAACTTTCTCGTTGCCGCAGAGGACAAGTGGGGTCAGCACGCCACGCTCGTGATGCTTCTTCCCCACGGCTACGAGGGCCAGGGGCCCGAACACTCCAGCGGGCGAATCGAGCGCTTCCTCTCTCTAAGCGCCCGCAACAACATTCGCGTCGCGCAACCCACGACGTCGGCCCAGTACTTCCATCTGCTGCGCAGCCAGGTACTGCGCGAGCACCCAGTTCCGCTCATTGTGTTCACGCCCAAGTCGATGCTGCGAGCGGCCCGGACGCGCTCGCGGCTCAGCGAGTTCGAGCACGGGTCGTTCCAGGCGGTGTTGAACGACCACGTGGCCGACCCAAGGCTCATTACTCGGGTGGTCATGGCGTCAGGCAAGATCGCCCACGAGGCGCTGGCGCGACGTGACGTGACCTCAGCGTCGGACGTGGCGATCGTTCGAGTCGAACAGCTCTACCCCTGGCCCGCTCTCGACATTGATGAGGCTCTTGAGAGCTACGAGAACGTGGGTGAGGTCATCTGGCTTCAGGAAGAGCCCGAGAACATGGGCGCGTGGCCTTTTGTGCACCTGCAGATGCATCACCAGTTGCGGGGTTTGAAGGTGTCGCACGTAGCGCGCGCAGAGTCGGCCAGTCCGGCGACGGGCAGCGGTCTCATTCACGCGGCGGAGCAGGCGGACCTCCTCGAACGAGCGGTGCGGTGAGTCCCTCTAAGAGTCCACGACTTCGCGTTGTGGTGGACGGGTCCAACCTGGCGACCGAGGGTCGTGTCCTACCGAGTTTGACCCAGCTTGATGAAGCCGTCACGGCCTTTAGCGAAGAGAACCCTGCGGCTGAGATCATCGTGGTGGCCGACGCGTCCTTCGAGCACCGCGTGCCAACCGGTGAACGGAGCCGCTTCACCGACGCCGCTCTCGCCGGTGAGATCGTGACGCCGCCTGCGGGCGCTGTGGGTCGCGGCGACGCGTTTATCTTGAAGATCGCCGACCGCATCGGCGCCGTGGTGTTGAGCAACGACTCGTTTCAAGAGTTTCAAGACGAGTATCCCTGGCTCTTTGACGTGGGCCGCCTCATCGGGGGAAAGCCGGTGCGTGGAGTCGGTTGGGTGTTCACCGCGCGCGTGCCCGTGCGCAACGTCAAGGCCACTCGCAGCGCCAAGAAGTTGGCGGTGACCCTGCCCAGCGGGGCGAAACCGACGATCGGCACCACCTTGACCCCGGTGAAGGCGAAGAAGGTAGTCGCCGCGAAGAAACCAGCGACGAAGTTAGAGAAAGTCGCAGAAAAGGCGGAGAAGGCGGCTAAGGCGCCGGTGAAAGTGACGAAGAAGGCGCTCAAAGCTTCGGAAGCGGCGAAGAAGAGACCCGCGAAGAAGATCGTGAAGGCTACCGCGAAGCCCGTCAAGAAGGTGGCCAAGAAAGAGGCGCCTGTGGCACCGGCACCGGCCGTCGCCCTCAAGCGCGGGCGTCAGCCCGTCAATCCCGAAGCCGACTTCACGCTATTTAAGAGCACGTTTCGCATCGGATCACGCGTCCAGGGCGAAGTGACGGCGTTCACCTCGCACGGCGCGGTCATCAAGGTTGAGCTCAAGGGTGGAAAGCAAGTCGAGTGTTATGCCCCCACGACGTCGCTGGGTTCGCCCGCTCCGGCCCGCGCGAGGGACGTATTGAAGCGGGGCGATCAGCGTACGTTTCGCCTGGCGACGGTCGACAGTGAGCGACGCATCGCGGAACTAGCCCTGATATGAGCGATCCGTCGCTCAATCCCGCGGACTGGTTGCCTCACCGCGCGCCGTTTCTCTTCCTCGACACACTCCTCACACTCGAACCGGGCGTGCGCGCCAGTGGCGAGTGGACATTGCGCGGCGACGAGTGGTTCTTCTCGGGCCATTTCCCCGGCCGGCCGACGACCCCGGGGGTGCTGCTCCTTGAGTCCATTGCCCAGTGCGGAGCGGTCGTGGTGCTCTCTGACGAGCGCTATGAGGGAAGGTTGCCACTATTTGGCGGCGTCGAGCGAGCCCGCTTTCGTCGTCAAGTTGTGCCCGGTGACACGGTCACGGTGGAGTGCGAGATGACCAAGTTGTCGTCGCGGGGCGGAAAAGGGGCCGGACGCGCACTGGTGGGCGGTGAACTCGCCGCAGCGTCTGAGATATTCTTCGTCCTCGCCAATCCGGCGTAGCCGACTAACCGAAGCGCTTGGGCAAAGTCACTTCGATGAACATTGGCCCTGGCGTCGCGTAGGAGCGCCGAAGAGCGCCGACGAGTTCATCAGCACTCGCGGCGCGCGCGCTCGGCACTCCTTGCGCGGCGGCTAGCCCGGCCAGGTCGAGAGTGGGATCGTCGATATCGAGCATGGCCGCACTTCGAGTTCCCGCCACGCCCGCTCCCACGCGTGACAACTCGAAGTTGAGTATGGCGTAACTACGATTGGACAGTCCCACCACCGTCACGTCGAGTCCCTCGCGGGCCATCGTCCACAGTGCTTGGAGTGTGTACATCATCGAGCCGTCGGACTCTAGAGCCAGGACGCGGCCCTTGGATGCGACGGCGGCTCCCAACGCCACCGGGAGCCCGTAACCGATTGCTCCGCCGGTGAGTGTCATCACGCGGTGTGCGGGAGCGAAGCGCAGGGCGACGCCGAGGTGCACTCCGCTCGTGTGGGACTCGTCGGCGATGATCACGTCCTCGGGTAGCGTCGCGGCGATGGCTCGCGCGAAGGACTGCGTCGTGAGGTCGCCCGACGGTTCGACGGGCGGTTCTCCACGCTCGACGTCACAAGGCGGCGCGGCGAGTGCGTCGACGAGAGCTTCGAGCGCCTCGCCCACGTCGTCCCCGGGGGCGACAAGGTCGATGACCTCCGCGGTGTCCGGCACGAGACGGCTCGGAACGTTGGGGTAGGCGAAAAACCCCACGGGTTCTCGCGCGCCGATCAAGATCACCGTTTCGACACCCTTCAGTTGATCGAGGGCGAACTCGCTGAGGTAGTTCAGACGTTCAGGTTCCACAACCCCCGCCCCGCGATCGACGATGGTCGGAAAGGTTTCCATGACGACGCGTGAGGACGTGGCCCGAGCGACGCGATCGGCGAGTGCGAGGTGCCGTCGGCTCAACGATCCACCGAGCAAGAGAGCCGTCCGTCGGGAGTGCAGGACGCGAACCGAGAAGGCCAGATCCCCGTCGTCGACCCCCGCGCGAGAGTTGCCGCTCGCCTGCGGCCAGGCGCTCGGGACCTCGACAGCGTTCCAGCTCACGTCCGCGGGTACGACTAGTGTGGCGACCCGTCCCGGCGGACCGTAGCTCGCGGCGATAGCGTCGGCGGCGTCTCGCGCGAGATGTTCGCTCTGGGTGCAGCGCCGATACCACCCTTCGAGTGGCGCCGCGAGCAACTCGATGTTGCTCTGAAGAGGGGCGTCATAGATCGCGTGGAAGGTGGCGTGATCTCCTACGATATTGACCAGGGGCACGTGCGCCCGTCGCGCGTTGTGAAGGTTCGCCCAGCCGTTGGCGAGACCTGGACCTAAGTGCAGAAGCGTCGCCGCAGGCCGACCGCTCACGCGCGCGTATCCGTCAGCGGCGCCGGTGGCGACCCCTTCGAAGAGGCACAGCACGCCGCGCATCTCTGGTGAGTCGTCGAGTGCGGCCACGAAGTGCATCTCGGACGTTCCCGGATTGGCGAAGCAGACGTCGACGTCGTTGGAGGTCAGCGTCGCGAGAAGCGCCCGCGCTCCGTTCATGGTCGGGCTTGTAACGGGGTTGGGTACGTCACTCGTGCGAACTATACCCGGACACCAGAGCTCACTTCGTCGGGCGAGAGCCCTCTTCGATTCGCGCGAGGCTTTCGCTGAGCGAGGCCTTGATCGCGTCGAGGCGAGCTTTCCTCGCGTCGCCGCGCAACGGTGCGTTGCGTCGATCGATCTCGGCGACGACAAGTTCAATGGGCGCGAGAAATCGCGATGGCAGGCGGTCGGGATAGCGAGGATCGTTGCGCCCGCGACTCCACGTGATAAGCAGCGACTGCTCGGCGCGAGATAGCGCGACGTAGGCGAGTCGCTGCTCTTCGGCGAGTTGTTCACCTGAGGTGGCGTTGTAGTTGGGCAACTGTCCTTCGGCCCAACCGATCGCGGCGACGTGCTGAAACTCAAGGCCCTTTGCTCGGTGGATCGTCGAGAGGGCGATGGCGTCTCGGTCGAGTTCCTCCAAGCGCCGCTGCGTCGCCTCGGGGGCCACGAGATCCGAAGCGGGCGAGTGCTCTGGTCCGCGCCGCTCATTGGGGATGTTCGCGGCGTCGAGATAACTGGAGATGAGTTCCAACTGGGCGTTGGTGCGCGCTAGGACGGCCATGGCGCGCCAAGGACTCCCCGGTTGGTGTTTAGCGGCCAACCAGGTGGCCACATGCGCGGCCTCTTGCTCATCGGTGTCGTAGCTGCGAATCAGCGGCACGTCACCCTCGTCCTTCGCCGGTTCAATTCCGCGCGCGCCCGGTTCGAGCAGGGTGTTGGCGGCCGCGATGATGTGGGAGGTCGAGCGGTGGTTGCGCGTGAGGTCCAGGACCACGGTGTCGGGCCACGTCGCAAGGATCTCGTTGATGAGAGTCGGGGTTGCACCGTTGAAGCCATAGATCGACTGATTGGGGTCGCCGACGCAAAAGAGGTCCGGATCGTCGCCCGCCATCTGGCGCAGCAGCATGAACTGCAGAGGGTTCATGTCCTGGGTCTCGTCCACGTAGAGCGAGCGATTGCGATAGCGGAATGAGGCGAGCACGTCGGGCTCATCGCGTAGCAGGGCGATCGCTTCGCTCAAGAGGAGGTCGAAGTCCAACAGCCCGCGACTGCGACAGAGCCCGACGTAGCGATCGAGCACGTCGGCGAGTTGTGCGGGAGGTAGAGGGGCCTCTCGCCGCAGGCGCCGCGCGTGCTTCGCGTAGGTCGTGCCGTTGTAGCCCTGGCTGAGTGCCCAACCGATCTCTTGCTCGAGGCGGGGAAGCTGCCAGTCCTCGAGCTTGGGTTCACCGCTGTCGCGTAATTGCGTGGCGAGCGCGCTGACGAGCTTTCGACGGTTCGGTTCGAGCGTGAGGGGGCGAAGGCGGTGATCTTCTCGATACTGCGTGACGAGATTGAGCGCGGCTCGGTGAAAGGTACCCGCCCGGACGTCGCGCACCCCGGCACGGAAGAGGCGTTTGCGCAGTTCGTCGCCGGCTTTGCGAGTGAAGGTCATGGCCAGGATCTGGTCGGGCGCGATCTCTTGATCCGCGACGCGCCGTTGAATTCGCAGTGTCAAGACGTGCGTCTTACCCGACCCGGCGGTCGCTCGGACGAGATGGCGCCGCGCGGGCGACATGACAGCCTCGCGCTGCTCGGGAGTAAGTCCGATCAGGAGGTCGTGAGAGAAGTTCGCCTCGTCCATAGTCAGTACGACGCTATCGGGAGGTCGTGACGTGGTTCAGACCCGGCGTTTCTCCTCACTAACCTCTGTACGTGCTACGTAGCTTCGATGATTCGCGCATTTTTGGAGAGTCCTACGGCACGGGACCAACAAGGGTGGTGTGGCTCCACGGCTGGGCGCGCGATTCCGGCGACTTCAGTACCGCCGCTCGCTCGCTCGCTGAACGAGGTATTGCGTCGGTGGCTCTCGATCTGCCCGGTTTTGGCGCATCTCCCACTCCGGAATTGGCGGGCGGCGCGCGACACTACGCCGAACTGATCCTGCCGGCGTTGCGAGACCTCGGCGGGGGGCGACTGGTCCTCGTCGGTCACTCCCTTGGCGGGCGTATCGCGGTGGTCGTCGCGAGCCAGCATCCCGAACTGTTCGATGGGCTCGTCGTCACAGGAGCGCCCTTGGTGCGCCTTCGCCCACCTGCGCGGTCACCCCTTGGGTACCGAGTGCTTCGTTCGCTCGCGCGGCGACATCTCGTCAGCGGCTCTCGACTCGAGGCGGCTCGTCAGAAATACGGCTCGAGAGACTACCGCAACGCCCAAGGGATCATTCGTGACGTGCTCGTTGCGACAGTACGCGAAACCTATGAGAGCGAACTCAGTGCGCTCGACGTGCCCATCACATTCCTCTGGGGCGAATCCGACCTCGAAGCTCCCGTGGAAGTCGCGACGAGATCAGCGGCCATGGTGAAGCGATCGACAAAGGTACAGGTCTTGGAAGGCGTAGGACATTTCGTGCCCTTCGAAGCCACTGACGTCCTCGTCGATGTGACAGAAGAGCTGCTTCGCCAGTGAAGATCGCCGTCGCCATCGCGCTGGGCGTCCTGCTCGTGGTCGCTTACGGCGCCCAGATGGCCCGGTGGCTTCGCGTACTGCAGCGCGAGCACTACGACTCGACGTCGCTGATGCGTTTTCTCGCGCGGTGGTCCTCGCCCCAGCGCCCGAGTGCAAAGGCTCACGTGGGAGCACGACCACGACGCCCCGTCACTCTCAGCCAGGTCCTCATCCTCGCCATGATCGTCACGATTCTCTTCCGTCAGTGGGACCTTCTCGTAGTCGTCACAGCTGGCTACGGGATTTTCTGTCCCGTGGGGCTGTCCATTCGAGGTCGAACCAGCAAACTTGAGTGGACCCGTCGTCTGCGCACCATCGCGATCGTCGCCACGGTCATCTCAGTGGTGATAGCCGTCGCCGCCGCGTTCTCGGCTCACCCGTTCTTGGGTGGTGTCGTGATGGTGCTCGCGGTCAACCCGGTGCTGAATCTCGTGACGCGCGCCCTTCGGCCGATGGAGAATCGTCGAGCGCAACGTTTCGTGGATCAAGCAACTCGTCGACTCTCGCAGATTGAACCGCGAATCGTGGCGATCACGGGATCGTACGGCAAGACCTCGACGAAGAACTACTTGAGCACTCTGCTCGGATCCAATGTCGGCGCGGTTGCGTCACCACGCAGCTTCAACAATCGAGCGGGACTCTCCAGGGCCATCAACGAAAACCTGGCCGACGGCACGCAGGTCTTCATCGCTGAGATGGGCACGTATGGTCCTGGCGAGATCCGCGAATTGACGGCGTGGTGCGCGCCCGAGATCGCCGTGGTGACCGCTATCGGTCCGGTGCACCTGGAGCGCATGAAGAGTGTCGACGTCATTGAGGCGGCGAAGAGAGAGATCACCGAACGAGCGTCGACGGTGGTGCTGAACGTCGACGACCCGCGCCTCGGGGGATGGGTGAGTGATCTGCGTACGCAGGGCAAGCGGGTTGTGACTGCGGGCTCGAAGGTGGTTGACGCCGACGTCCGGGTGGCCAGCGACGTGCACCGATGGACCGTCACTATCGCGGGCGCGGTTGCCGCCGAGTTAGACGAGATCGTCGGCGTTCAACCCACCAATCTGGCCTGTGCGATTGCGGTTGCCCGAGAGCTCGGCGTCGACGATCAGAGCATCGCGGCACGCGTGTCTGACGTCCAGCCCGCGGCTAATCGGTTGAACGTGGCCACATCGTCCAGTGGGATCTTGGTGGTCGACGATACGTTCAACGCCAATCCCGCCAGCGCGATGGTCGCTCTCAAAACGCTCGCGTCGCTCGACGTCACCGGACGCCGCGTCGTGGTCACCCCGGGCCTGGTCGAGCTGGGCGCGGAGCAGTACTCAGAGAATTTACGCCTGGCTCAGTTGATCGAGGCCGTACCGGCCGAACTGGTAGCTATTGGCCGAACGAACATCCTTGCTCTTTCGGCTGGGTATTCGGGACCGCCACGGCGCTTTGACACTCGTCACGACGCCGTGAAGTGGATTCGCAGCGTTCTTGTCCCGGGCGACGGGGTCTTGTTCTTGAATGACCTACCTGACCACTACCCTTGATGTCTTGATGAGTTGTGGCGAGGTGAATCGGTGACCAGCGGGGTTCTCTTCGGGGGTCCTACTCCTGAACACGACATCTCGATTCTCACTGGCCTCCAGGTGTTGCGCGAACTTGCTCGCGCCGAGAGCGATGTCCAGGGCATCTACTGGACCAAGTCGGGCTCGTTCTACTCGGTGCTGAACGACGTCGAAGCCGAGGCCTTTCTCGACGGTGTCCCGCGTGGATCAAGCGAGCTGACCCTGCGACTTGGCGAAGGGGGCGGCTTCTACGCGAGCGGATCACGTCTCTCGCGCGAGAGGCGACTCGACCTCGATGCCCTCATTCTCGCTACTCATGGCGGGCCGGGCGAAGACGGGACGTTGCAGGGAGCGCTCGATCTCGCGGGGCTCGCCTACTCGGGGCCGACGCTTGCGGGCGCGGCGTTAGGGATGGACAAGTGGGCGTTCTCCACGATCATCGCCCAGGCGGGCTTGCCCACCCTCGCACGCGAGCTGCTGACGCCAGATTCACCGTCGCTATCCTTCGAAGGCCCCCACATTTTGAAGCCGCGCTTTGGTGGGTCATCGATCGGCATCGAGGTCGTCGCCGACTTTGCGACGGCACGAGCTCGGCTCGGCACTAATCCGCATTTGGCTCTCGGCTGCGTGGTGGAGCCCTACCGCGAAGACCTCACCGACGTCCAGATCGCCATAAGGACCTTTCCGAGACTGGAGCTTTCCGCCATCGAACGTCCCCTGCGACGAACGACCGGTGCCGAGATCCTCAACTATCGTGACAAGTACGTAGGGGGAGAGGGAATGGTCGCCGCCCCGAGAGAGCTTCCTGCAGCACTCAATGGCGTCCAACGCGAGGAGATCCTGCGGCTCAGCGGGGAGGTCGCCGAACTCTGCATGGTGCGAGGGGTGGCGCGTCTGGACTTTCTCGCCAACGATGACGAGCTCTATGTGAACGAGATCAACACGATTCCCGGCTCACTCGCCAAGTACCTGTTCGTCGATCCGCCATTGGCGTTCGCCGCGCTACTGAGAGACTTGCTGGCTGAGGCCCGAGAGCGACCAGCTCATCGCTACAGCGCCGCGGGCGCCGACGGCCTGGTGCTTCGCACGGCCGGCTCCATTGCCGCCAAACTCGCGTAGCCGCGGCACGCGAAAGAGCGCGTCGCTCAACGCGTCACTGTAGGGATCGATGAGGAGACCTTGTTGCAGCGACCAGAAGGCAAGCTCGTAGTTTCCGCGCTGCGTGGAGATGTGGTGCAGCGCCAGCGCCGCCCACTCTCCGTCGCGGGCGAGACGCGCCGCGTGCCCTTCGGCGAGAAACCACTCGAACCCTCGAAGTGTGCTGGCCAGCGGCTCGCCCTTGATCAACAACAGTGCCTCGTGGGCTAGGGGGGCCGCGTCGGCGACCGGCAGTTGACGGGCCCGTGCGACAAGAGTGGAGAAGATCTCGACGTCGCTGGTGAGTCCATGCGTGGCGTAAAGCCCTGACGACGTCACGGGGTGCAATCGGGGGCCGAGCGCGTCGATGCCGAGGCTCCTGCGCACCGCGCTCGCCGTGTTGGCGAGGGTTCGCGTGGACGCTTCCACGTCCGCGTGGACCAGAACGCGAGTTCTCAATCGCTCGCCGGTGACGGGTTCGTGGCGATGCAATGCGAGATAGGTGACCATCTCGACGCAACGTCGGCGCAACGTCGCGGTGAAAGGCTCGACGAGGCCCACGACGCTCGGGTCCGCGCGCAGGATCTCGACGCGAAGATCGCTCGAACGAGGCGCCTCGACGACCGCTCGCTGAGGTGTGCGGTCCTGGCACTCAAGGAAGGGCGTGAGCGTGATCGCGCACGCGCGAAGCTCGTCGTCAAGCTCGCCTGCGGGGCCGAGGTAGAGAACCACGCTTTGTCGCAGCGTGCGCGTCGCGAGAGCTCGCAAAAGCTCCGACTCGGTCCTTACGAAGGCGAGGGCACCCTCGTGCAGGGCCACGACGTGGCGTTGAATGTCCTGCGCGTTCCACGAGGCTCGTATTGGCAAGCGCCCACCCTCGCGCGCGAATCCGACCAGTGATCCCGTCGCACTTGGACCAAGGGAGCACGCGAGAATCGCGGAGTGCGCAACTTCGCTTGCGCCGACGGCCGGACAGTCGGGAACGTCCACGACACCGTCGGTCGCGTCGCCAATCAACGCCACGAGATGGCCAATCAGCTCGGGATCCGTTGCCCGAAGCAACTCGATCGACTCATCGACGTCAAACAGATCCTCGCCGTCGGGCTGACGCAAGAGGTCGTTTCGACGTTTGGCCATGAGTGCGAGAGGCATCGCCGAGAGACTCACGAGGGGAGTAGGTGTCTTGTGCCGATCAGTTCGCGAAGTCGTCTGGTAGGTAATGGAGATTGCCGTAGGCTCGTGCGTGGCTGCGTGCGTGGGCAGAGCGAGGGCCAGCATCGCCACGACGAGGCCCGCGAGCCACGCGCTGCCACTTGACTTCACCCGCCGACCACGTCGCAGCCGACATACGTTTCGCACGACTTGGCAGAGGAAGCCAACCCAAAACAGTGCCAAGATCACCAGCAGGAGACGGATCAGAGATCCACTCGTCTCGTTCGCGGTGCGCTGCCACTTTGAGAGGACTACATAGGGTAGGAGGGCGAAGTAGAGCACCAGCGCGCCCCCGTGAACGCGCGCGCCAAATGGACGACTCAGTTCGCTGGGGTCAGTTCCCACGTGACGGACTGGTTCGGGACGCTGGGTGAGAGAGTCACTTGGCACGTCGTATGGGCCGCGATCACGACCTGGGTGTTGACCGCGATCGGAGGGCTGGCGCACGTCAGGGTTACCGTGGCTGGGGCGCTCGTAGCGACGTCCCAGGTCCCCGGACCCCGTAACGGAACGTCGGCCACGTCGAAGGTCGAGCTCAGTTGCCCGCTGACGACGCCGCTCGAGGCGCTCGCGGCGAACGCGTTCACGTTGGACTTGGCGCTCGAAGCGGTCACGCCGGAGGAGCTCTTGACGCGAACGGCGCTCGTCGACACGACGTCCACCGTTGGGCTCTGCGATCGGATCATCTTGCGTGAGTCCGTCACGGACGTGCGTACTTTCGTCGGCTTCTTCACGTTCGAGGTTCTTGTGGTCGTGGTGACCGGGATAGTCGTGGGAGGTGTCGAGGTAACGGTGCGGGCCTTCGTGCTCGGAGGGGGAACCGTTGAGGAGTCGAGTCGGCGCGGTGGCGTCGAACTCGACGAGGCGGTCAAGGTGAAAACGAGGACCAAGAGAAGAACGGGGCTCGACCACATCACCCAGTGTGTGCTCTTTAGTGAATGCGGCGGTCTCATACGGGTCCTTGCAGGGTAACGGCTGGGGGGATTGATATTCGTGGGACATTCACAACCTTTGATAATGACTAGAGCAAATAACGAACAGCGAAGTGTTGGAGTTCGGACTGAAGCGCGATGGGTGCACTGTGGTCGCAAGCGGCCAGTTCGCGAAGGGATCGGCCCTCGAAGACTCGCGCGTAGGTCAGACGCACGAGTCGATCGTGGTCACGGCGAAGACTCTCGAGTCGCGTGAGCAACGGTGACGCTTCTTCGGCCGCGCACTCGACGATCTCAAAACTTGACACGTTTCGCAGAGCATCCTTTTCCTTGAGCATCCATCGCCGCAGTCGCCCCCGCAGCGCCGACAAGAGATCCGGAGCGGCGTAAGCGCGCGACTGACCCGCCCAGTCGACCAGCAACTCGCTCAGTAGAGAGATCGCCATCGAGAGGGTCTCGCTCGGTTCCTCGATGACGCCGTCGCCGAAGCGAAGCTGTCGACACACGCTGACCACTCCGGGCAAAAGGGTCTGTAGCAACGCCCGATGAATATCGGGATCGCTCGACTCTTCCAGCATTGCGCGAACGATTCTCGCCCGATCAAGGACGCTGCGCCCGCTTCGCGACTCGAGAAGATCCACGACGTCGCACAGATCGTGTGCGTCAGCGAGGCGAAGGGTGGGGTGGCGTTCGTCGAGGCGTCGCACCGCTTCGCGAGCGCTCGAACGTCGTCCGATCCAACGCCACTCGTCGCGCAGGTTATTTAAAAGGTCAAGTTTGGTCGTCATGCGAACCAGTAGAGGGCTCTTCACACATCGCGCGACTCCTCGGTTCGCGCATCCGACGACGACATTTCTCACACCCAAATCGTGGACAAGCCCGCGCACTCGGCAGCGCACATACGTGCGGCGTAAGGTATGGCGATGGACATCGAATCCTTCTACGAGCAGAACGAGTCCCGGCGCGAAAGCGCGGAGTTCGAGTTCGGCAGCGAGTGGACCGACGCTGCTGACAACGAATACGAGCTTTCGTGGGTCGAGGCAACGGGTGAGCTGTATCTCATGGTGGAACCCGACGCCGTCGTGACTGAGGACCTCTTTGGCGATTTCTTGGTATCGGGTGAACCGGTGAACGACTTGACCGTGGTCATCATCGGCAACGTGGCAACCCTCGCCGCACTGGAAGACCTCCTAGAGGGTTGGGAAGAGGCCATGTTGGAGGAGAACTCCCTGGCGTGGCTACGAGAGCGACTTCCCGAAAAGTCTCAGATGTAGGGAGTCTGTGAGTCTGCGATACGGCACAGCCGCGTCAGCGACGCTTCGAGATCGGGCATCGGGACTCGTTCCGCCTCGTTGATCGTCGTCATGAGTGGGTTCCAACTTCCGTCGATCGAGGTTGCCGCGGCGGCCGACGGGGTCCCCTTCAACAGTTCGCTCATGGCGCTGGCCTCGAGCTTGTTGCGGTGTGCTGAGGTGGCTCCCGGCTGCTGGCTCTCCCTCTCAAGGACGAGCGCGCGCTTGACGAAGACGCAGCTGTGGCGCGCGTCGGTGGTGGCGTTGCCCGTCCCACAGGACGCGAGTAACGCGCTGGATACCGTGAGTGCGACTAGTACGCCCGCGAGTCGAGCTAACCGAGCCACGAGTCCGCGGACTGCAGCAAGAAATCGCTCACACTGCGTCCGCGCTCAAAGATGTCGCACAGCGGGTCTTCGCCCTTGGCCACTTGACTCAGTGAGATTGCCCGGCGCGCGACGATGGAGATACGTCGCTCGCTACTTTCAGTCGGTGAGGCGAACACGTCCGTCGCAGTGACCTCGAGGGGCATCTCCATTCCCCCGATCGGCGCAAGATCGATGGCCAGGCGCAGCAGGTCGGGGCCGTGAGGCATCGGGGGCAGGCTCCAGGTCAGCACAAGAGGAAAATGAAACTCGTCGGGCGGATCAACCTCATCGGGCAGACCCAAGACCGCGTCTTCGAAGGCCAGTAGCGTCCTTGGGTCAACGTCCAGTTCAATATGAAGATCGACGGGTCCACCGCAACCGTCCTCGGGATGTAGGTCGACCTCCCACGCTTGGCGAAGCGAGTAGGTCTCGACGAAGTGGCGCTCGTCGTGCACGTGAAAGCCGTGGGTCACCGCGTGATCTTTGAGGTCTGCTACGAAACCTGCGACGTCTATGGCGGCCATCACTACTCAGTTTAGTCGCGAACCCTACTAGCGTTGCCCCGTGAAGAGTTCACTTTTTGAGCCGCTTCGCGAGTGTGCACAAGAGATTGCGTTGGTTGTCACATCGGGCGATCATGATGGTTATTCCGGTCTTCGCTCTACGCAATATCACCTCGATATAGCGGCCGACGACGTTGCATTGCGCGTTCTGCACGGAGCGGGGTTTCGCGTTGTCAGCGAAGAGTCTGGTGTCACTGGAAGCGGCGAGTATACGGTTGTTCTCGATCCGATTGACGGGTCGACGAACTGTGATCACGGCATACCGTTCTACGCAACGAGCCTCGCAGTTTTACGCGACGATGAACTCGTGGCGGCACTCGTTGTCAATCAGGCCACGGGCGCCGTGTACGAAGCAGAGAAGGGTGCCGGCGCGCGTCGCGACGGCGAGAAGATATCGCCGAGTGGTCAGGTAGATATCGCAAAGTCGATTGTGAGTTTCTCCGGACTGCCGTCTCGGCACCTCGGCTGGGCGCAGTATCGATCGCTTGGCGCCGCGAGCCTGGAGATCTGCCTCGTAGCGGATGGTTCGCTCGACATGTTCAGTGTGGCTGCCCGATCGCGTTTGCATCCCTGGGACTATCTGGGCGGCCTATTGGTGATTGACGAAGCTGGGGCGATGTCGGGGGAGTACGACGGCGAATCGCTGGTCACGAGTGAGCGAGTCCGTCGACGTCCTTACTTCGCCTCGACGCAAGAACTCCTCACGTTTCTGCGAGTCGCCGCGCCGATCTGAGTCACGAAGCACACGGACATTAGGATGTATTACTTCGGGCGCTTAGCTCAGTTGGTTAGAGCAGCTGATTTACACTCAGCAGGTCGGGGGTTCGAGTCCCTCAGCGCCCACTTGGGTTTATCAGGTATTTTAGACGTTTTTGGTGGTCGGTCGTACCCCAGAATCATGAGTCATCTCACCAAAATCTCACCAAGTCCCCGACCGTTGGTATGGCGCGACTATGAGTGGGAACCTGCGACCTCTTCGAAATGGCGTCTGGGAAGCCCGAATTGACGCTGGGCGGGACCCCGTCACGGGGAAGCGTCGCCAGGTCAGTCGCACCGTCTACGGCACCAAAAGGGAAGCACAGAAGGTGCTCAACGAGATGGCCGTCGAGGCTGATCGAGGTGAATTTACCGGAACTGCCGCTACCTTCGGCGAACTCTGCGATCGTTGGATCGAGTTGGCGACGGGCGACTTGAGCCCGGTCACGATACGCAATTATCGAGACCTCTTGAAGAATCACATCACGCCGGCGCTGGGCGATATTCCGCTGAAGAATATTCGAACGATTGATTTGGATCGCCTGTACCACGCGCTCCAAGATCAGCGTGGAGCGACCGCGAGCACCGTCCGTCACATTCACTCGGTCATTCGCCGGGCCTTTCGGCAAGCCATTCTCTGGGGTTGGGTGGCGACGAATCCCGCTGCCAATGCGAGTCAACCGCGGCTGGCGAAACCTGACATATCGCCACCCGACGTAGGCCAGGTGGGAGAGATTCTTCGAGCGGCCAATGAAAGCGATGCTGAGCTTGGGCACCTCCTTCACCTGGCTGCGACCACGGGCGCGCGACGCGGTGAACTCTGCGCACTCCGCTGGAGCGATATCGACATTGAGCGAAGTTCCCTAAGTATTTCGCGATCGATCATTGAGGTCGCCGGAGGGGTATTCGAAAAGGACACTAAGACTCACTCATCTCGTCGTATTGCACTCGACGAAGGGTCCATTGAGGTGATTGGAGCTCAGCGGCGCTTGTTTACTGAGCGAGCCTCGATTGCCGGGGGTCTTCTTGGCGAGGACGCTTTCGTCTTTTCTCGTGATCCGGAGGGCAGCGTTCCTTGGCGGCCAGACCACGTCACGAAGGCGTTCGCGGCTATAAGGGATTCGTTGGGCTACAAGGGCGTGCGTTTCCATGATTATGCCGACATTTTCGTTATGCCGACCTTTTGGAGAACCGCCTCGTCATCGGTGGTGAGCGCCCAGAAATTGTCGGCATAATTACGGGACTCCTCGGGTTACCGTGGGTAACTTCATCACCTGATTGACGGCAATAGACCAGTCCTCGTTTGGTCTTTCGACCTTGCCCACCCCATTCGAATGGCGCGCACGTAGTGCTCGTAGTTTCGGTAGCGCTAACCAACCAAAGCCGGAGGAACTACGTGCGCGCCACCACTGTATTCAATCGCATTCTCGCCATGCCCGACGTGTCAGTCGAGGGGATTACTTTCGCCCCCGAGGGGGTGGTGCTCAAGATTCACCGTCGAAAGAAGTATCACCGCTGCCCGTGCGGTTGGGCGACGAAAGCTCACTACGACCGCTCCACGCGTCGCTGGCGGCACCTCGATCTCGGGGCGGCCCGGTGTTTCTTAGAAGCCGAGATCGTTCGGATCTACTGTCAACGCTGTGGGCGAGTGCGCACCGAAGACGTCCCCTGGGCGAGACCGGCAGCTCGTCACACGAAGGCCTTCTGCTCGGTCGTCGCGTGGCTCGCCCAACGCACCGACAAGACCACGATTACGACGTTGCTGCGGGTCTCGTGGGAGGCGGTGGCCAAGATCGTGGTCGGCGTGGTGGCCGACGAACTCGACGTGGTGCGCTTCGAAGGATTGCGCCGCCTCGGGGTTGACGAGGTGGCCTATCGCAAGGGCCACCGTTACTTGACGGTCGTGGCCGACCACGACCAGCAGGGCCGGGCGATCTGGGCGGGTGAGGGCAAGGGCGCCTCGACCCTCAACGCTTTCTACGACGAACTCGGAGTTGAGCGGATAGAGAAACTCGAAGCCATCAGCCTGGATATGGGTGGCGCGTTCAAGAAGGCGACCGACGAGAAGGCCCCGCACGTTCGCCAGTGCGTGGACCCGTTTCATCTGGTGAAGCTGGCCAACGAGGCCATCGACCAGGCTCGCCGGTGGTCCTGGAACGAGGAGCGGCGCCGCGCACCCGCTCCCCATCCGCGAGGTCGACCGAAGAGTGACGAAGTGCGTGCGCGCAACGAACCGCGATGGGTGAAACACACTCGTTGGGCCCTGTTAAAGGACCGCGACAAACTCAGTGACGACCAGCTCGACGTGTTACACGAATTGAGGAAGAACAACTCGGTGCTCTATCGCAGCTGGCAACTGAAAGAGGGACTTCGCGACCTCTACCGACTCGAGGATCCCGAGGACGCGCCTGAACATCTGTCGTGGTGGTTGGCCTGGGCCAGCCGCAGTCGCATCCCCGCCTTCGTCAAGTTAGCCAGAACGGTGCGAAAGAACCGGACACGCATCTTGAACGCGGTCGAACTGAATCTCTCGAACTCCAAACTGGAGGGACTCAACTCCAAGATCCGACTCATCAACCACCGTGGTTACGGTCATCACTCCGCCGCGGCGGTGATCGCGATGATCTATCTCTGCTGCGGCGGGCTGACCATTCAACTGCCGACGACGAGCTTTGCGTGAGCCGCAATAATCGCCCACACAAACCCGAGGAGAACCCTATATATACGGTGATTTACTCTCTGGCGGCACCGCGCCCGTGGAGCAGATCACCACGACGAGTGGTGGTGCCGCAGCCGACTTCCTCGTGACCCATCAGACG
>JBOGFT010000018.1:0-13940 GCA_050701895.1 Acidimicrobiales bacterium | reverse complement strand
GCCAACCTCATCTGCGCGCAGATGCTCTTTTTGGAGTCCGAGGACCCCGACAAGGACATCAACCTCTACATCAACTCACCGGGCGGTGACATCACGGGGCTGCTCGCGATCTACGACACGATGAAGTACATCAAGCCCGACGTCTCGACATTCTGCTTCGGACAAGCGGCGTCGGCGGCGGCGGTTCTCCTCGGCGCGGGAACCAAGGGCAAGCGCTACGCCTTGCCCCACGCTCGAGTCCTGCTCCACCAGCCCTGGGGTGGCGTCGGGGGACAGGCTTCGGACATCGAGATCCAGGCCCGCGAGATCCTTCGGATGAAGGACATGCTCAACACCATGCTCGCCGCCGACACCGGACAGTCCGTTGAGCGGGTCAATAAGGACACGGATCGGGACTTCATTATCAGCGCTGACGAGGCCGTGGAATATGGCCTGATTGACGAAGTAATCTCGGCTCGGCTGTAGGTACCTCGTTTCAGGGATCGGGGATCGTAGGATAGGGCGACGGTAGGTCGGTCTGTCGGAGGGTGTCGTGACAAATTTCGGTGCAGGCAGCGACGTCACTCGGTGCAGTTTCTGCGCGAAGGGCGCAGAGCAGGTGAGAAAGATCATCGCGGGACCCGACGTATTCATCTGCGACGAGTACGTCGGCCTCTGCAACGACATTCTCACTATCGAGTTCGCTGATCTATCGGAGGGTGATCGTGGCTAAGTTCGGTGAAGGCAGCGACCTCATCAAGTGCAGTTTCTGCTCGAAGGGTCAAAAGCAAGTAAAGAAGCTCATCGCGGGACCCAGCGTCTACATCTGCGACGAGTGCATCGACCTCTGCAATGACATCATCGCGGACGAGTTTGGTGACCGTCCCGAGTTCATTCTCGACGAATTACCCACGCCACGTGAGATCTCCGCGTTTCTGGATGAGTTCGTGATCGGCCAAGTCGACGCGAAAAAGATTCTGGCCGTCGCAGTCTACAACCACTACAAGAGAATTCAGACCGGACCGTTGCACGACGAGGACGTCGAAGTCGCGAAGTCCAACGTGCTGCTTCTTGGCCCCACGGGTTGCGGGAAGACATTCCTCGCTCAGACGCTGGCGCGGATGCTCAATGTTCCGTTCGCCATAGCCGACGCCACAGCGCTCACCGAAGCGGGCTACGTCGGTGAGGACGTCGAGAACATTCTCCTGAAGCTACTGTCGGCCGCCGACTTCGATGTGAAGCGAGCCGAGAGGGGCATCATCTACATCGACGAGATCGACAAGATCGCCCGCAAGGCCGAGAACCCTTCCATCACGCGCGACGTTTCCGGTGAGGGAGTGCAACAGGCGCTTCTCAAGATCCTTGAAGGTACGATCGCGAGCGTGCCGCCGCAAGGGGGGCGCAAGCATCCTCACCAAGAGTTCATCAACATCGACACCGCGAACATCTTGTTCATCTGTGGCGGTGCGTTCGCCGGACTGGAAGAGATCATCGAGCGCCGCCTTGGAAAGAAGTCGATGGGCTTCAATCAGCCGATCCAGTCCAAGCGCGGCGGAGACATCGAGCTCTTCCGCTACGTGCTTCCTGAGGACATGGTCAAGTTTGGATTGATCCCTGAGTTCATTGGTCGACTGCCCATCATTGGCGCGGTGCAGCAGCTCGATCGCGACATGCTGATTCGCGTCCTCACCGAACCGAAGAACTCACTGGTAAAGCAGTTTCAGCAGGTGCTCGCGATCGATGGAGTCGAACTCGTCATAGAAGAAGATGCGCTCGAAGCGATTGCTGATCTCGCCCTCGAACGCGGCACGGGCGCGCGCGGACTGCGGTCCATTCTCGAGCACGTGCTGCTCGAACCGATGTACGACGTTCCTGGTCGCAGCGATGTGGTGAAGTGTGTGGTCACCGCCGCGTCGGTACGCCAACACGAGGCACCCAGCTACGAAATGCGAAAGGCGACGCGAACCCGTCGCGCGAGCTAAGCCGTGCGCTTTGGCTCATACGCGGAAGCGTTGGCTTGGCTCGAATCGCATGTCGACTTCGAGCGACTAGCGCCCAATCATCAATTGGTTCCGAGTCTGGAGACCATTCGCGACACGCTGGCCCAGTTCGCCGATCCTCAACGCGACTATCCGACCATTCACGTCACTGGCACCAACGGCAAGGGTACGACGACCACAATTATCAGTTCGCTGTTGCAAGCGACAGGACTGCGCGTAGGAACCTTCACCAGTCCTGACCTGCACGCGGTGAACGAGAGAATCGCGATCAATTCAGAGCCCATCGATGATGATGCGTTCATCGGATTGCTCGAGCGTCTGTCCGACGTGGAGAGCGTGACCGGTATCAGACTGACGCGCTTTGAGCTACTGACGGTCGCGGCGTTCCTGCACTTCTCCGACGAGGGCGTGGACCTGGGCGTCATCGAAGTGGGCCTCGGTGGCACCTGGGACTCTACGAACGTGATCGACGCCGACGTAACGGTGTTGACGAACGTCGACCTCGACCACACCGCGGTGCTGGGACCGACCGTGAGTGCCATTGCGACAGACAAAGTCGGAATCTTTCGCTCTGACGCGATCGCCGTCGTCGCCACCTCCAACGCCATAGTCGTGGAGATCGCCCAACGAAAAGCCGACGAGCTCGGGGCGACCCTTTGGCTGTACGAACGCGACTTTGTCCTCGAGGAGAACGAACTGGCGATCGGGGGCCGAGCGATCTCACTGCGAACGCCCTACGCCCACTACGACGAAGTCTTCGTCGCGCTGCACGGAATTCATCAAGGAGTCAATGCCGCCACCGCCATCGTGGCTGCCGAGGCGTTTCTTGGACGCGCTCTCGGAGAGGACGTGGTGGCCCAGACTCTTCGCAGTGCGCATATGCCCGGTCGGATGGAGATAATCTCGCGCAACCCTCTCATCGTCGTCGATGGCGCGCACAACCCCGCGGGAGTGCGCGCGCTCGTGGCGACTCTCGATGGAGCGTTCGATGTGCGCGGGCAACGTCGTTGCGTGCTCGGCATGCTCAAAGGACGCGACATCAACGACATGGTGTCGCCACTCGCCGGCGCGGGCTTTAGTGAGTTCTACTGCTGCGCACCGAACTCTCCGCGCGCGGTGCCAGCACGTGAGGTCGTCAACGCGCTCGAGAAGCTCGGCGCGACGGCGTATGAGATTCCGAGCGCACGCGCCGCGCTGGCCCACGCGCGCGAGCGCTCGACCGATGACGATCTCATCGTCGTCCTGGGCAGTTTGTATCTGGTCGCCGAGGTGCGAGGCGAAGTGCTGCACATCGCCTCGCGGCACCAGTCGTGACGCTGTTAGATTGCCTGGCGTGAATAGAACCCTTGTGATTGTCAAGCCCGACGGAGTCGAGCGCGGGCTGGCCGGAGAGATCGTCGCGCGCATAGAGGCCAAGCAACTGCGGATCGCCGCCGCAGAACTGCGCACAATCGACGTCGCGACGGCCCGGCGCCACTACGCCGAGCACGAGGGCAAGTCCTTCTTCGAGCCCACTATCGCGTTCATCACCCGATCGCCGTCACTGGTCATGGTGATCGAAGGCCCGCCCGACACATGGCGCATCGTTCGAACGATGATGGGAGCCACGAACCCCGCCGATGCGGCACCGGGCACCATTCGTGGTGATTTGGCGACGGAGATGAGTGAGAACCTGATACATGGCTCCGATTCGATTGAGTCGGCACTTCGTGAAATTGCGATTTTCTTTCCAGACTTGAAATAACGGGTCACAGTGGTGCGATGCACCCGAATTGGCATAGCCTTGTAGCCAAGCTCGCGCGGTCACGCCGCAAAAAGGAAATCTATGGTTGATGGTCGGTTCTCACTTTTGGGTCGTGACATGGCTGTCGACCTTGGTACCGCGAACACGCTGGTCTACGTGCGTGGTCGCGGCATCGTCTTGAACGAGCCTTCAGTGGTTGCCGTCGACGTGAAAGACGGCAAGCCGCTCGCGGTCGGTGCGGAGGCCAAGCGGATGATCGGCCGTACCCCGAGCAACATCCAAGCCATTCGTCCACTGAAGGACGGCGTCATCGCCGACTTCGAGATCTGCGAGAAAATGTTGCGGTACTTCATTCATCGCGTCCACCAACGTCGCTTCGCGAAGCCTCGCATGGTGATCTGCGTGCCGTCGGGCATCACCGGAGTGGAGCAGCGCGCCGTCATGGAGGCCGCCGAGTTCGCCGGCGCCCGCAAGGCGTACATCATCGAAGAGCCGATGGCCGCAGCCATCGGAGCGGGATTGCCGATTCACGAGCCGACCGGCAACATGGTCGTCGACATTGGCGGGGGCACGTCAGAGGTCGCAGTGATCTCCCTGGGCGGAATCGTCACGAGCCAATCGATTCGCGTCGGTGGCGATGAGCTGGATGAGGCACTCGTGGCGTACGTGAAGAAGGAGTTCCAACTCGCGCTCGGTGAGCGAACGGCCGAAGAGATCAAGATGCAACTCGGATCGGCCTTCCCGTTGGAGGAAGAGCTCCGCGCCGAGATTCGCGGACGCGACTTGGTCACCGGCCTGCCCAAGACCGTCGTCATCTCGACCGAGCAGATTCGCGAGGCGATCTCGGAGCCCGTGCAGGCCATTGTCGACGCCGTCAAGGTGACCCTGGACCGCACGCCGCCCGAATTGTCCTCAGACCTCATGGAGCAAGGGATCGTGCTTACCGGGGGCGGCGCATTGCTGGCGGGTATTGCCGCCCGCCTGGAGTACGAGACCAACATGCCGATCATTGTGGCGAATGACCCATTGAACTGCGTGGCGCTCGGCAGTGGCATGTGTCTGGAGGAGCTTGACGTCTTCGCGCGCATGTTGAAGACCAGTCCTTCGCGGTAACCCGTGGCGACAGACCGTTCGCGGCGACGCACGTGGACATTCAGTGTCGCCATCATCGTCACCTTCTTGATCTTGTATCTCACTACCGGAGTCGCGTCGGGACTGCGCAGCGGCGCGAACATCGTCATCACGCCTTTCAGCTGGGCGGTGAACACCATTGCTCATCCCCTCGGGCACATGCTGTCGGGCACGATCGACTACAGCGATGTCGTCGCTCAGAATCAGAAACTCCGCTACGAACTCGCGAAGGCCGACGAGCGTGCGAACGAGGGATGGGCGTTTGCCCGTCAGCTCCAGCAACTGACCACCGAGCTCAATTTGCCCTTCGTGGGCTCGCTGCCGGCGGTGACGGTTCAAGTCAACACTGACTCCCCGACGAACTTCGCGGCCACCGTGAGCATCTCCAAGGGCCGCGACAGCGGGATCCTCGTGGGAATGCCCGTCGTCGCCAACGGTGGCCTGGTCGGACAGGTCATCTCCACTTCCGCCGGCGGCGCCACAGTGCGCCTCATTACCGATACGAAATCACTGGTGGGGGTGACTTTCAAGTCCGGAGTGACCGACCTCGTGGTGTCCGGTCGTGGCGTGAACAACGGACTCGGGGCCACCTCGGTTCCACTGAACTCAGGGATCCAGCAGGGAACCAAGTTGTCGACCGACGGACTGAACGGCGCCCTCTATCCCGCAGACCTGCCGGTGGCGACGGTCAAGACGGTGTCACTGACTCCGGGCGCCGCGACCTACAACCTGACCCTTCAGCCCGCGGCCAACCTTCGACACCTGTCGTACCTGGACGTCATTCTCTGGGAGCCGTCTGCGTGAGACGCGTCCTCGTGCCGGTCACTCTGGTCACTCTGCTCATCGTGGCCGTCCAGTTGTCGATCTTCTCCAGCCTGCGGGTGGAGGGTGTCGTGGTGATGATCGTGTGGCTCTGGCCACTGGCGGTGGGCCTGGCGGGGATGACCACGCTCGCGCTCTGGTCTGCGGTCGTGGCGGGCGTCTTCTTCGATACGCACACTGTGACCCCCTTTGGACTGACGGCGGCCGTCGCCCTGGTCTTGGCGTACGGCTCGTCGCGTCTGGGCAAGGAAGGGGTGGGCGATCTTGATTCCGCGGCCTGGTGGGTGACGCCGCTCATCGCGGCCGCAGCCGGATTTTTCGCTCCCGCTCTTTTCGTGGGAGCCAGCTTCTTCACGCTGGACTTCTCGCTCTGGCGCGACAGTCTCCTCACGGCCATGATGGTAAACGCCGTGGCGTTCTTCGTGCTGGCCCGACCGATGACGCGTCTGGCGCACTGGGCGGGGAACTTTGGAACACGTCGATGAAGAGTTCGTGGCGCGACCGTCCCACGGGCTCGTGGTTCTCACGACTATGGCGCCCGTGGGTTTCGTTGCACCCCTTTCGAGGGCGCGGGCTCACTATCAACGAACCCAAGACCGTGGGCATCCGAGATCTCATGGCCTCGCCCGAAGAGGTGCGGTCGCGCCCCGCACGCCGCTGGTTGGTTATCGGAGGATTCTTCGTCATTCTCTTGATTGGGCTCATCGTGCGGCTCTTCTTCCTCCAGGTCGTCGACTACAAGGTGTCGGTGGCGACGGTGGCGTCGAACTCGCTGCGATACACGACGATCCCGGCGACTCGTGGCGAGATCTTGGACCGCCAAGGTCATCCTCTCGTCAGCAACATCACCACCACGGAGATCCGTTTGTCACGCGAGGACGCCGCGCTTTATCCAACCGTCAAGGGATCACTCTCCTCCCTGACCGGTCTCAGCGTCACCCAGATCGACGCCGACCTAGGTGACAAGCAGTACAGCCCGTATCAGCCGGCGCCCATCATGGCCAACGCCCCGGCGAGGGATGTCGAGTTCATCAAGCTTCACCCCGGTGAGTTTCCCGGCGTGTCGGTGCTCGACGCTTCCCAACGTCACTACCCAAATGGGGGCAGCGTGGCCGCCCAAGTGCTCGGCTACGTCGGACCGATCACGGGCGCGGAGATCAAGGCCAACCCCGGTGCGGGATACCAAACCGACTCCACCATCGGCAAGACCGGCATCGAGTCGTACTACGAGCAGTACCTGCGCGGAAAGCAGGGAACCTCGACCTTGGAAGTGAGCGCGACCGGCAACGTGCTCTCGACGGTTAGGACCACGGAGCCAACGGTGGGCGACTCTGTCGTCTTGAACATTGACACCGGCTTGCAAAAGGCGCTCGGCACCTACCTCTCCAACGAGATCTTGACCGACCGTCACTCCATCGACCCCGTCTCACACCAAGTGCCCGAGGCGATCAACGGAGCGGCGGTGGTCCTCGATCCCACCAATGGACAAGTTCTCGCTATGGCGAGCTACCCGTCTTACAACCTCAACTCCTTTGTGAGCGGACTATCGGACGCTCAATACGCGAAGCTCATCAACGAAGGCGCCTTCAACAACTTCGCCATCCAGGGCCTCTACACCCCGGGCAGCACGTTCAAGCTGATTACGGCTACTACCCAGCTGCAAACGGGAATCCTCTCGGCCGGTCAGGATGTCGACGACACGGGCGTCTTCAAAGTACCCGACTGCAAGATCGCCCTAGGCAGCATCTGCGCCTTTCACGACGACGACAACTCGGCGGCGGGAGAAGTCGATCTGCCAACGGCCCTCACGGTCTCGTCGGACTACTACTTCTACAACCTCGGATACCTCTTTTGGACTCAGGCGGCAAAGTTCGGGGCCACGCCCATACAAAACGTCGCGACGGAGTACGGCTTGGACCAAGCGACCAACATCGACCTTCCCAACGAGGTGTCGAGCCGAGTTGACTCGCCGGCAGTTCGCGCGCAGCTTCACGCCGAGGCGCCCGAGGCGTTTCCGCGCGAGACCTGGTACGCGGGCGACAACATCGAAATGGCGTTCGGTCAGGGCGAGACGGCGTTGACGCCCATCGCCCTCGCCAACGCCTACGCCACCTTCGCCAACGGTGGCACTCGGTACGCTCCCGAGGTGGCGGCCGCGATCTTGAATCCGCACGGGAACGTCCTTGTTCGCTACACCCCTCGCATCCTTGGTCGCGTCAGCTTGCCCCCGAGCGTGCGCGACCCAATCCTTCAGGGGCTGGAGGGCGTCGTCAACGATCCGTCGGGCACCGGGTACCCCGCGTTTCACCAATACGCCCACTTCAATCTGTCGACCTTCGAGATCGCCGGCAAGACCGGGACGGCAAGCAACTCGCCGAACCCCAAGATCGAGCCGAACTCGTGGTTCGTGGGCTTTGGACCGGTGGCGCACCCTGAGTACGTGGTGCTCTGCGTGATTGACGAGGGAGGCTACGGCGCCGACGCGTCCGCTCCGGTCGTGGCCAAGACCTTTAACTACCTTGTCGCGCACCCGGTTCCGCTCGTTTCGCTCAAGCCGGCACTGACGGCGCCGGGGAAGCCGAAGAAGCGCGGCACGACCACCACCACGACCACCGTTACCGCGGTCGGGAACCCCTAAAGAGTCAAGTTCAGGCTGGGGTGCTGTAGCCTGAAGGGGTTGGGCGTATTGACACACAAGGTGTCAGACGCAAAGAACTTCGTCGTAACGCAGGGTGTTTCTCCGTTACGCACAGTATTGAGGACATGACGTGGCAACCGCCAGTGCGTTACAACTACTTGGAATCGTCGTAGTCCTCCTCGTCTCGGCTCAACAAGTCTTTCGCTTTTTTCACCTGGTCGGCGCCGGTATCTCGCCGCGCCCGACTCTGCGTGGCGTGCATCGCCACGTCTTTATCCCTAAGAACGCAAGGAGTACCCGTCGTGAGCGACGAATCCACCCAACCCCTACCCTCATCGTCTAATCCGAGAATTGGCGATACCCGACCAGCCCCACAGATAGGCGACACTCGACCCGGAGCTCGAATGCCGGCTCCTAGCGCTCCGGGCACACCATCGGCTCCGGGCCAGGGCCGGCGCCGGCGCGGCGGTCGGGGCCGGTCCGGGCAGGGCAGCCGCGAGAACCGCGCGACGGACGCTGCCGTCGCGTCGTTGCAGGGTCCCGCGCGTCGCAACGTCGACGCGCCCGTTGAAGCGTCGGCTCCCGAGGCTGGCGACGGCAGCGGTCGTGGCAAGCCCCGCCGCCGTCGCGGGGGAGAGCGTCGCACGCGCGCCCAGGGTCGTTACCTCATGGCGGTGCACACTACGCCCGATGGCACTCACATAGCGACACTCGAAGGCCGTTCGATGGTTGAGTACACGGTCGCGAAGAATGCCGATGAGACCAATCAGATCGACGGCAACATCTATGTCGGACGAATCCAGAACGTTCTACCCGGAATGGAGTTGGCCTTCGTGGACATCGGTATTCCCAAGAACGCGGTCCTCTATAAGGGCGACGTCTCCTTTGACGCCGACGACGTAGACGGCGTCCCTCAAAACAACAAGCGCATCGAAGAGATGATTCGCGCCGGACAGACCGTCGTCTGTCAGGTCACGAAGAACGCTATCGGCGCCAAGGGTGCGCGCCTCACCCAGGAGGTGTCGTTGCCGGGACGGTTTGCGGTTCTGGTGCCCAACTCGTCGACGATCGGTATCTCCAAGCGCCTGCCCGACGGAGAGCGCCGACGCCTGCGCAAGATCATCGAAGAGGTGAAGCCCGCCCATCATGGCATCATCATCCGCACCGCCGCCGAGGGTGTGACCGCAGACGATCTCGCTCGTGACGTGACGTCACTCGTGGAGAAGTGGTCGGCCATCGAGGGTGAGGTCGCCAAATCCAATCAGCCGCGACTCGTCTATCGCGACCTCGACCTCGCGGTGCGGGTGCTGCGCGAAGAGTTGAACGACGAGTACCGCGCGGTCTTGATCGACGACCGCACGCTCTATGAGAAGGTTCGTGAGTACGTCATGGCCGTCAATCCTGAGTTGGCGGACCGCATCGAGTACTACGACCGCCAGGTGGAGGAGCTTCCGCTCTTCGAGCGCTACTTCGTGCACGAGCAACTGCACCGTTCTCTCGATCGCAAGGTGTTCTTGCCCTCGGGGGGTTCGCTGATCATTGAGCGCACCGAGGCCTTGACGGTGATCGACGTGAACACCGGCAAGAACGTCGGCACCAACAACCTCGAAGAGACCGTCTTTCGCAACAACCTCGAAGCCGCTGAGGAGGTCGCGCGACAGTTGCGCCTGCGTGACATCGGCGGCATTATCGTGATTGACTTCATCGACATGGAATCAAAGCCCAATCGTGACGCGGTCGCCTCGGCCCTGCGCCAAGCGCTCTCGCGCGATAAGACCCGCAGCCAGGTGTTTGACATCTCAGAACTGGGTCTCGTGGAGATGACGAGAAAGCGGGTGAACGAAGGACTGCTGGAGTCTCTGTCGGTCGTGTGCAGCGTCTGTGACGGTCGAGGCTTCATCGTCAAGACGGGACTTTGAGCTCGTGACGCCATTCGTTCGCGGGTGCGAGGGGTCGCGACGCTTAGGGCCGGTCGGCTAGTATGGAACCCTTATGTACGCCGTTATCCGTGTAGGCACATCCCAAGAGCGCGTCACCGAGGGCCAAGTGGTCCGCGTTGACCTGCGCCCCGAGGAAATCGGTGCCGATGTTGAATTTCAGCCTGTTTTGCTGGTCGACGGTGACCAGGTGGTCGCCGGTCCGGCACTAAAGGGCGCCACGGTGACCGCGAAGATAATTGGCGAAGAGAAGGGCCCGAAGATTCGCGCTCTCACCTACAAGGCGAAGGCCATTCAGCGCCGCCGCTGGGGCCACCGTCAGCACTATTCGACCGTCGAGATCACCAAGATCTCGGCCAAGGCTTAAGGAGACGCGATGTCCAAGACCAAAGGTGGCGGCTCCACGCGCAACGGACGCGACTCCAACGCTCAGCGCCTGGGCGTAAAGACCTTTGATGGCACGCTGGTCAAGTCGGGAAGCATCATTGTTCGCCAGCGCGGTACTCAGTTCCACCCGGGCCGCAATGTCGGCATTGGCAAGGACGACACGCTGTTTGCGCTCACTGAGGGAACCGTGAAGTTTGGCTTCCGGGGCGGCAGAAAACTCGTTGACGTTCTCGGCGACTGAGTTTTCCTCCTAAAACGAAGAATCCCTCGGGCCTTGCCCGAGGGATTCTTCGTTTGCAACGAGAAACTACGCGCCCTTGACGACCTTCTTAAAGGTCGAGCCAATTGACACCTTCGGAGCCCTCGAGGCTTTGACCTGAATGGCCTCGCCGGTCTGAGGGTTGCGCGCGGTGCGGGCCTTGCGCTCAACACGCTCGAAAGACAAGAATCCGGACAACACAATCTTCTCACCCTTGGACACGTTGCCGACAACGACGTCCTCAAAGGCCTTTAGAACCTCCGCTACGGTGTTCTTACTGGCGCCACTTTCGGCGACAATTGCTTCTACCAACTCGGCCTTGTTCACCGGTCGACTCCTTACTCTTATTGAAACGGAACTGGGCGTTCCCAGCAGCCACCGTCAGTTTTACCGTAAAAAAGGGAAATTCTGCGGATATCGCCCTAAGAATTGGCCCAGATCCGCTGGAGCCATTCACAAAGTACCTATTCAACGGGAATATTTCCAGAGGGCCGCCGCTCCGGAATTAATTTCGTCGCAATGTACCGTCAAAATGGGCTGAATTTAGCCAAAAACCCCGGGAATGTGGCCCCGTAGGATGAATACGTGTCCTCCTTCGTCGACAGCGCTCAACTGCACGCCAAAGCCGGCGACGGCGGGGCCGGATGCGTCAGTTTTCGCCGGGAGGCCCACGTCGCCAAAGGCGGTCCTGACGGCGGAGATGGGGGAAAAGGTGGCGATGTCTGGCTGGTAGCCGACCATAATCAAGCCTCCCTGCTGGGGTTCAAGGACCATCCCTTCCGCCGGGCCACCGACGGCCAACACGGCACCTCCAAGCGCCAGCACGGCGCGCGTGGCAAGGACATTGTCGTGACGGTGCCCGTGGGCACCATGGTCTACAACGCCGCGCGCGAACTCCTGGTTGACCTCAAAGGGCCCGGTGATCGCTGGCTGGCCGCCGAAGGTGGTCTCGGCGGCCAAGGAAACGCCCGATTTCTCTCGAATCAGCGCCGGGCACCGGGTTTCGCCGAGCAAGGCGAGATCGGCGAGGAACGCTGGTACGACCTCGAGCTGAAACTCCAGGCCGACGTGGCCCTGATCGGCTTTCCCAACGTCGGCAAATCGACGCTGATCTCGCGAATCTCCGCGGCTCGTCCCAAGATCGCCGACTATCCCTTCACCACCCTGGTTCCCAATCTCGGCGTGGTGCGCGTCGGAACGCGCGCGGCGCGCCCGGGTGACGCCACCGAGTTCGTGGTCGCGGACATTCCTGGTCTCATCGAGGGGGCCGCCGAGGGTCGGGGCCTCGGGCACGATTTTCTGCGTCACGTGGAGCGTGCCCGGGTGTTGTGCGTGCTGCTTGATCTCTCGGAGTTCGCACCGCATGCGCCCGAGGAGCAGTTGGAGATTCTGCTGCGAGAGCTGGGTGACTATCGAAAGGACTTGCTCGATCGTCCCCGAGTCATCGTCGGATCAAAAGGCGACGTCGCGCTATACGAGATGCCAGGCGTGGAGACGATCTCCGCGGTGACCGGGGAGGGCCTTGACGCGCTCGTGGGCCAACTGGCGGGTCTGGTGAGCCAAGCGCGTCGAGATGAGGTCGAAGCGCTGGAACACGAGGTGGTTATTCATCGGCCGGTACCTGAGGAGATCTCGGTCGTGCGCGAGAGCGCGGATCACTGGCGCGTCGAAGGTCGCGCGGCACGGCGCGCCGTGCGATTCCAGGATCTCACCGACGATCAAGCGCTCGCCGAGATCGTTCACCGACTGAGAGACCTCGGAGTAGACCGATTGCTTACCCGAGCGGGCGTGCGCGACGGTGATCTCGTGTGCGTCGGGTCACTGTCTTTCGAGTGGTGGCGCGACGAGGTCAGCGTCGGCCTCGATCGCGGCGAGCGTCACCGCGCGACGCGTCGCGAGCGACTGGCCCGACACGGGCGACTGGACGGTGACGACGATGACGAGTCGTAGCGTCGTCGTCAAGGTCGGCACCTCGTCGGTCACCGACGACCACGGCGGGGTGGACGCCACAGTCCTGTCGGACGTCGCCGCCGATGTGGTGTCGTTACGCGAGGAGGGTTGGTCCGTCGTGGTGGTGACCTCGGGTGCGATCACGGCGGGATGGGCGGACGTCGGCGACGGGCGACCACGACCTCGTGACGCCGCGACTCTGCAGGCAGTCTCCGCGGTGGGTCAGCCGCTGCTCATGCACGCCTGGCGCGAGGCCTTCGCCAAGCAAACGACCCGCGTGGGCCAGGTACTACTCGCACCGCTCGATTTCTCGCACCGGGGCCAGTACCTGCACGCCCGGGGAACGATCGAGGCGCTTGCGGCCCTCAACGTGGTGGCGGTCGTGAACGAAAACGACGCCGTGGCGGATGAGGAGATTCGCTTCGGCGACAACGATCGACTCGCGGCACTGGTCGCGAACCTCGTTGGCGCCTCGCACCTGGTGCTCTTGACCGACACCCAAGGACTGCTGACGGCTGATCCGCGCATCGACGAGAGCGCGACGCTGATTGAAGAGGTCACGGCCTTTGACGCCGACCTCCTCGACGCGGCGGGCACCAGTCGCTCGGGCGTGGGCAGTGGCGGCATGGCCTCCAAGCTGGCCGCCGCTCACATGGCGGCGTGGTCGGGCGTGACGACAGTGATCGCGCCGGCGCGAGCCGTTCACGCGTTGCGCCTCGCCGTGCAGGACACCGTCGGTTTTGGCACGACCTTTCGGCCGCGACCGGGGCGGCTCTCCGCGCGAAAGTCATGGATCGCCTTCGCCGTGGCGAGTCAGGGATCTCTGGTCATCAACGACGGGGCGCTCGACGCGCTCGAACATCATGGTCGCAGCCTGCTGCGCGTCGGGGTCCAGTCCCACTCGGGCTCCTTCGTCGAAGGCGATGCGGTTGACGTGAAGGACGTCCAGGGAGCGACGATCGCCAAGGGTCTCGTGCGGGTGTCGGCCGAGTCGTTCGCCGACGGCGACGACGTGGTGGTGCACCGCGACGATCTCGTCCTTCTTCGACGGCGTTAGCGCCCGTTACGATTAAGGGATGACGACGAGCCCACT